>JAZQZZ010000019.1:0-185447 GCA_045634305.1 Bacteroidaceae bacterium
TCTGTAATGGAATGTTGTCAAGGATCTATCGTTGCTGTTCGTTCATTCACCGCGTTGCCGCGGTGCTTCCCGAAAGCGAGTGCAAAGGTAAGGCAAATTTTTATACTGACAAACAAATTGAGAAGTTTTTTTGTTAAAAAAGCGAGAAAAATTTAATTACGCATTAAAACCTGCGCAATTATATCAAATTCTTGCCAAAAATATTAAAAAAACCTCCCTTTTGCAAGGGATTATTTGTTTGCAAAAGTTTCAGCGCCGAACATTAAAGTTGCAGACGTTTGCTTTACTGTTGCCCGGCTAAGGTATGCACTTTTTCATTACTGACAAAACTTTCGTCTGTTTTTTTGCGAAAAATCGCAAATTTCTGCATTTTAGTCAAAATTTGAGCAGTTTTTTAAGTTGCAGAGATTATCCCTGAGGAGAAAGGGCAAAAAAACGAGGAACCGGAAACACGAAGATGCAAAAAACAAGAAAAGACCGGAATAAAAAAAGCAATGGCCCGTTCTGCAAAGCAAAACAGGGCCATATATATAATGTAAATGCCGGGTTACTCTATTACCACCGCTTTTACGGGATTCAACCCCGAGGGGATTGTGTGGAGGAGCATGCCGTCGGCATCATAAAGATAGGTGTCGCCATCGTTGATGTAATCGGATGATGTGACGCACACATATTTGCCTGAGGCGCAAACCTTATAAGGAGTGGGCAGGAATGTCTCTTTTATCCAGGGGGAGTCGACGGTTTTATCCTGTACATCGTAAGAGAGGTAGGTTATTGTTGCATTCCAGCTGGCATCATATGAGGAGAAGAAGCCATAAAGACGGCCAGAATTATAGCAGAATTCTGTCATATTTGAGCATTCTTCGACAAGAGATACTGTTCCATCGGCCGAAATACGTTGCAGGGTACTTGGCACATCGGCATAATTTCCATATGAGGCGACATAGACCTCATTGCCGGCAGCGACGACTACAGCCGGATTGCATGCAACTTCAATTTTATTCACTTGGGCGAATGTTGCAAGGTCAAGAATGGAAACTGTGTTGTCATATCCTAGCGCGGTGTTATAATCCATTCCGCCGGAATTTGCGACATAAAGGCGACCGTCACAGACCGCCAGCTGCTCGGGGTTGCGCCCTACCCCGACAAGAGCATCGACCTCGAGTGTTGCGGTATCAATGCGCGCGACATTACCGTCGTAATAGGTTACGTAAACCTTGTCGCCACTTGCCGCAAGATAGCGGGGTTGTCCCGAGCATTCGATTTGCTTGATTGATTTGGCATCGAGCGATGCAATTTCGATTGTCGACTCACCAGAAACGGCGATATACATTTTTGAACCATGTACAAGCATATCATTGGCCGTAGCGCCGAGACAACGGCCGTTCTGCAACTCGAAATAGTTCTGAGCCGCTGCACCGGTTTCAAGATTATACATTGTCAAAGAGGAGTTGGCGCTTTTCCAATCACCGGAGTTCAGCACATAACACACAGCAGAAGAGGCATCCCCCGAAGGAGTTTCCGGAGCGTCGTTTACATTTTCACAAGCCGCAAAAGCGACCATTGAACCCAAAATCAGGAGTTTCTTTACAAACCGTTTCATAAAATATAAATTAAAGGTTAGTGATCAAAAGGTTACACGAGCCGCCAGCCTCCAGCGGAAACCGGGCATGGGATAGTTTTTTATCACCTCGTATTGTTTGCCTGTTACATTGAGAAGGTCTGCTTGCAAGCGGAGCCCCACTCCACTGAAAGAGAAGGTGCGGTTTAGGGAGAAACCATGTTCAAAATAGCCAGGCATGCGATTCCTTACCGTGTTCTGCGGCAGCATATAACGCTCGCCCACAACAGAGAGGAGATAGGAGAGATTTACAATGGGGTTCTCGACCGACATTGTAAATGAGCCGGAATGACGTGGTGTATAAGGCAGCTGATGGCGATAATTCTTTGCCGAAGCATCTGTCACATCCACAGCATACTGAAAGGAGTAGTTGGCATCGAGCATGAACGACACTTTATTTGCTGGCGCCAGACGCAAAGATACCGAAGCATCAACACCAAAAATATCGGCCTCGCCAAAGTTCATCATTCGCCACACGTACATGGTGGGAAGGGCGACAATCTTGTCGCGTACATTATTATAATAGATATCGGCCGTCAGGGTGAGATTACGGAAAACATCTTGCCCATTCAGATACAAGGTTGCACCGAAGTTGCTCTGCGTTGCCTTTTCGGGCTTGAGACCGACATTTCCAAGGCGCAGATAATAGAGGTCGGCAAACGTGGGCACACGACAGGCATCCTTGACCGAAGCACGCAGATGGAGAAGGGGACCCCAAGGAGAGAAAACGACACCGAACGAAGGAGAGAGACGGAAGAAAGGCTGCATTCCCTCACCGTTCTGCACTTTGTCGGCAACGGATGTCGCCAACAGCGAGGCCGAGATTTTGAGGGCACGAAACTGATATTCGGCAACCGCCGCCACCCACGAGGAGAAACGGCGCGGCGCCTTGCTATTCTCAAAATTATTCCTGAGAGTAGCATATGCAGCATCGGCCGACAGCAAAAGAGAGAAATGCGGAAACGGTTTATAGCCCGCAGCCAATGAGGCGTACCATTCATTCTGCACATTCACATCGACCTGCTCACCAGAGGCATAATTGGCACTCGACTCGCGATAGCGCGAAAAACTGTAGTCATATTTGAACAGCGCCTGCAAATCCCAGGAATCACCCAGCGGAGAACGATACTTGGCCTGCGCAAAAGCATTCCTGTTCCACAGGCGTTCACGATTCTCCTTATCATAGAGATTCACAGCACCCGGCAGACCGCGCTCGGACACATATCCGTAGACCTTGGCATCGAGTCTTCCGTCACCGATACACACATCGGCATTCGCCTCAATGGTGAGTGCATCGATATCGCTGTCGCGACGTTTTTCGCGCGTCTTAAGACCTGAATTGTACAAGGTGAAGGGGTACATGCCATCGCTACGCCGGTAATTGCCATTGAACGACAATCCCCATTTGGCGGCAGGCTTGTAACGATGATACAAGGATGCGGCAGCATAGCCGAACGAACCGCCTTTAACCTCGACATTTGTGGTTGTCCTGCCAAAAGAAAGAGTGCGCAACGAGAGCAATGAGGAGGCCGAGTATTCGCGGGCGCTGCGCAAAACTCCATCGCCACCAAAGCCCATAGCAAGAGTGACAGCAGAGAGATTATCCAACGGGAAACGGCCAAGATCCACTACACCGCTCTGAGCGTCGTTGATAATGACACCATCATAGCTTACAGCCGTATGTTTGGCACCCATTCCACGCACTGAGACAGTCTTGAGACCACCCTCACCACCATAGTCGCGTACATTAACGCCAGACATATACTTGAGAGCATCGGCCACACCGGCATGACCCAGACGTTCAACAGCCTCGTGCGAGACCTGCCGTATGGGAGTTGCAGATGCAACCGCCACCGGCAACACGACATCGACAGCATCGACCTCGGGGAGAAGATACTGCAATGAGTCGGACTCCTGAGCGATTGCACGCGACACAGGACTCATACCCACACAAAAAAACAGGAAATAAAAAATCCGCAACATAAACACAGTCTATAAAACCCTTACCCGGGGTTTGTATAAAACATAACGAATAAGGCAGGTTTTCTGACTTGTTCACCCAAGCACCTTCCCGCTCCAAAAGGAACAGTGGCTTTTTGACCACTTGGGCACAAACGAACTCACAGCTACGGGTATAGTTCCGGACTCTCACCGGATTCCCTTTTACTAACCGCCACCGCAGGTGGAGGTTACACCATTATTCAGTCGCAAAGATAAGAATATTTTTACAAACGACAATCATATAACGAGTTAAATAAGACAAAGTCACGTTTTAAATACATATTCAAAAACAACACTGCAATAATCTTTCTTAGCGAAAGTATAACTGATAAAAAATTGCAGAGTTCGTTTTGAACCCTGCAACCCCTATCCATTCACAAGAAATCATGCATGGTGCACTAAAGCGCAACACATAATCTCCCATTTATAAAGCAGTATATTTATTTAACAAAAACCTTCCTGCCGTCAATTATATATATTCCCCTTTCAAGATTTTCAGCATCCTCGAGCATCTGTCCATAGATATTATATACAACTTTAGGTGCATCCGCCACAATACAATCGTCAACAGAAGTTTCTTTTAATCGTCCCTCAATCCAAGCCACTCTGTTTTTCATCCAATCTTTCGCGAAATCAATTTCTTCCTCCATTGTGGACAATGCATCGTCCTTGTATATATTGCAATTCAGCACCCTGCTTTTTGTTATCCCCTCACCTTTTTTATCAACCAATTCATCATAATAAGAATTCAATTCATCGAGCAGGCCACCCTTGATACTATCCCAAAGCATCAGGTAACAGCTATTGAATTCTTCCCTTTTCTGCAATTCGGCATAATAGTACCTGTAGCCTCTATCGTGAACTATAGCCCATTGGTCACTGAAATGCAAAGAGCCATCGAAATCCCATAGAGGTCCCATTTTCAACTGGCTAGAAAATGGATTTTCAACATTGAAGTCATACTTATAGATGTAACGGTTGGTTCCTCCCGCATCATTTTGCCCCAAAAGGTCCTGGGCCAACAACCACGCAGCCCAACTTTGCAAATCAATATAGTCCGTTATATCATCACCACCAACCAGAGCGGTCTCATAGTCGAATATAAAATTCTTAATATTGGAGACAATTGAATCATTCAAATCTTCAACCTCAGGATATTTGAATGTAAACCCCGATTTATACCACAGGACGTTTCCCTTAAAATAGACATCTTCGTTCCACCAATAGGCATCATCTTCAATCAGATATCCGGTTTTGTCAATATCGACACGTCCCTTTTCCCTCTCTACCGATTCAAGCAACAGATAGTCGCCCTTATATTTGCCGTTGAGAACCACATTTACATATTCCCACTTAGGTTCCCATCCAAGTCCTACCAATTCGCCAATCTTCAACCCGGTAAACGCTTTGGCAAGATACCTGTGCGATACACGTTGCAGCACCCAATCGTTGTCCTTATATTTCGAGATGCCACGGAAGAGCAGGTCGGTCTTCTTGTTCAACTTGATTTTATATGGTTTTTTAACCCCGGTGCTACTGGAATTCCCACGCAATCGGATTTTCATTCCCTCGGAGCCACTATCATACAGCAGTTCGCCCTTTTTAGTAATAAGCATCCTGCCATAGACATAATCGTTGTTCACCAATGTCACTCCCCACAAGGTATCAGGAGCCGTGACATGTTCACCCGACGGTTCCTTCGCGCCAACGGTCCAAATCTCGACCAACGGCAAATCAATCTCCCTCAGCAAAGAGTCTTCTTCACACTTCAAGCCATACGCATCTTCCTGCGCTACAGCAACCGCGCAGCACGCGCATAAGAAAAAGGCAAAAAACACTTTTTGCAAAACATGCCTTGTATACATAACAGATTCTATCAGGATTCAACAACAATCACTTCCCCTTGTAAAAGAAAGACAAATATATTGTAAAATTACAAAATACAAAAGAGATAACGGGATTTGAAAAAGACAAAAGATGCACAGGAACAGCCAATTCAAAAAGAGCCGCCGTAAGCACAAGTCGCTTTTACAACAAAAAAATGACGGCACTTGAAAAAGTGCCGTCATCTATTGTATCTAAAGCTAAAATTACTCAGCCTCTGCTACTACAGTGAAAGGAACCTTAACGGTAACCTCCTTGTGCAACTTAACAGTTGCCTCGTAAGAACCGATTTCCTTAACTGCAGAAACTACGATAATCTTGCGGTCGATCTCAAGACCGAGCTTAGCGAGTTCCTCAGCAATCTGGATAGCACCTACAGAACCGTAAACAGCACCTGTAGCGCTTACCTTTGTAGCGATTGTCAAAGAAACACCCTCGAACTTAGCAGCAAGAGCCTCAGCGTCGGCCTTGATCTTAGCCAACTTGTGAGCGCGCTGACGCAAATTCTCGGCAAGTACCTTCTTTGCAGACTCGCTAGCAACAACTGCCTTACCTGTAGGAATCAAATAATTACGGCCATAACCCTCCTTTACCTTAACGATATCGTCTTTGTAACCCAAGTTGATTACATCTTCTTTCAAAATAAGCTCCATAATTATTTCCTCCTATTATTTCATCATATCAGTAACAAAAGGCAGCAAAGCCAAGTGACGTGCACGCTTAACAGCCTGTGCAATACGACGCTGGAACTTCAAAGAAGTACCTGTGATGCGACGTGGGAGAAGTTTACCCTGCTCGTTCAAGAACTTCTTCAAGAACTCGGGATCCTTGTAGTCGATATACTTAATACCGTTCTTCTTGAAACGGCAATATTTCTTCTTCTTGACATCCACTGTTGGAGGAGTCAAATATCTGATTTCTGAAGGTGTCTGTGCCATAATTAGTTCTCCTTATTAGCTTTTAAATTTCTTCTCTTGGCAGCATACTCTGCAGCATACTTGTCCAACTTAACTACCAATGAGCGAATAACGCGCTCGTCGCGACGGTACTGCAACTCTAACTTAGAAATAACCTTTGGCTCTGCGTTGAACTCGAACATTACATAGAAGCCGGTGGTCTTCTTCTCGATGGGGTAAGCAAGCTTCTTAAGTCCCCAGTTCTCCTCATTGACAATCTCAGCACCTTCAGCAGTGAGAATGCCTTTGAACTTCTCTACCGCTTCCTTCATCTGAGCATCAGACAAAACGGGAGTCAAAATGAAAACGGTCTCGTATTGATTCATTTTTAATTAATAAATTGGTTAAACAATCGTTTTTACTAAACGCGGGTGCAAAGATATACATTTTTTCTTAAACACAAAAGACATTGGACATCTTTTTGCCTAAAGAGCCACAAATCAAGACCTTTTCGCTATAGAAGAAATATCAAATGGACTATTTGCACCAAAAAAACTTTATTTTTTATAAAAAAATTTCGTTCTCTAAATATTTATGTGTTTCTTTGCAGAAAGAATATAATATAAAAAACATAATAGCACTATGGCAAAAAAGATTCAAATCATTGGATTAATCCTTATCATCATCGGAGCTGTCATCATCTCATTGAGCATGACAATGGCATGGAACAACAGCAACGCAATCAGTTTCGGCGCTGTAGCATTGGTTATTGCCGGTTTGATTACCTACATCTTTGCAGGCAAGAAAGCCATCAGCGAAGAATTCAAGAAATAAAAGGATTCTTTCCACTCGACAAAACAAAAAGCACCCATTCGGGTGCTTTTTGTTTTGTCAGGCTCCAGGGCATCATGCCTCTACCTCAGGAGCAATGAGTTTGTATCCTTTTCCGTGGATATTGATGATTTCGATATTCGAATCGGCCTTGAGATGCTTGCGAAGCTTTGTGATGTACACGTCCATGCTGCGGGCATTGAAGTAGTTGTCATCGGTCCACACAGTCTTGAGCGCGTAGTCACGCTGCAGAATCTCGTTGCGGTGAGCACACAAAAGGCTAAGAAGTTCAGACTCTTTGGTTGTAAGTTTTGTCTGCTGCTCGTCAATGGTGAGGACCTGCTTCTGGGTATCGAACTGGAAACGTCCGATGCGATAGAGCACATTCTCCTTATTCTTCTTGCCACATACGCGGCGCAAGACAGTCTCGATGCGCACCACGAGCACCTCCATGCTGAATGGTTTGGTGATGTAGTCGTCGGCACCAATCTTGAAACCCTCGAGTATATCCTCGTTCAATGACTTTGCTGTGAGGAATATGATGGGTATTTCGGGATTGACTGCACGAATCTCCTGCGCAAGGGTGAAACCGTCCTTTATGGGCATCATGACATCAAGTACACACAAGTCGAACTTGCCTTTCAAAAAAGCCTTATAGCCGGCATCGCCATCGGGGCACAACTCGGCATAATATCCCTTCGCCTGGAGGTATTCGCGCAAAAGCATGCCAAGGTTCTCATCGTCCTCGCATAGCAAAATTCTCTGTTTCTCTTCCATAATAAAACTATTTTAAAGGTAATACAATTACGAATGTTGTTCCCACGCCACTTTCACTCTCGGCGTGTATGGTTCCGCGGTGCGCGCTGACAATCTGCTTCACGTAGGCCAACCCAAGGCCGAAGCCCTTGACATTGTGGACGTTGCCTGTGTGCACACGATAGAACTTTTCAAATATCTTCTTCAAATGCTCTTTCTTCATTCCAATACCGTTGTCCTTGACCGACATCATGAATTTCCCGCCCGAATTCCAAGTGCGCACCTCGAGTTCTATAGGCACTTCCTGACGCCTGTACTTCACAGCATTGTCGAGCAGATTAAAGACGACATTGGTAAAGTGCATCTCATCGGCACAGATATAAGGGTCGGTAGCCTCGAGCACAGTTTTTATTGAGCCTCCGCTCTGCCCCACCTTTACCGCAAAAGTATTGGCAATACCCGAGATGAGTTCATTGGCATCAAGCTCTTTCATGTTAAGAGCTGCAGTATTCTTGTCATCGAACATTGACATCTGCAACACCTTGTCAACCTGAAAACGCAGGCGTTTAGTCTCGCTGGATATGACACCGCAAAGGCGTTGGAACATCTCGGGCGATTTTGAGACACTCTCGTCCTGGAGCATCTGCGCCGCAAGTGAGATGGCCGATATCGGCGTCTTGAACTCATGCGTCATGTTATTGATGAAATCGTTCTTCATCTTGGTTATCTTCTTATGCCTTACAGCCATATACAGCGTGAACACGAATGTTATCAACAGCACAAGGGTGAACAGCAGTGAAGGCAGCATAAATTTAACCGAACGATATATAAATTTGTTCAATGCCTGCTGCGGAAAACAGAGCTCTAGCATTGCGGCACGGGCTGAATTGTCGTTCTCGAAAAGGGGTTGCCTTATCAGTTTGCCACAATCGGAACCAATACTGCTGTACACGGTATCGCGGCCATGATGATCGAGCACCCTTATGCCAAAAGGCATATCCTCGACTCCATTATTCTGCAACTCCGACGCGATGTATTGTTCCAACGCCTGGAAATCCTCTATCCTGTTCTGCAAAGGCATTGTCCCCGCATTGTCAAGCATGTGGAAGATAACCTCGTCGAGCACGTCACGCTGATACTTTGCTCTCATCTTCAAGGCATCATGCTGCAGGCGCTGCGCCTCCTCAACAGTGAGAACCTTGCTTAGGTCCTTGATAAAGAAATCCTCATCAAGGTGATGATGATTCTGCGGGACTGCTGTATTTACGGTTATAGTAGAAACGACGCCACCGTTGTTGGTCGATGTTGTATAGCTGCGGACAACCATTGAGTTATTGCCTACAATTTTCCCTTTTTTGATATAACCACTATTGTCCTCGACCAGATACTTGCGAACCTCGTCCATCTCGAGCTTATGGGCCACACGGTTCAAGCTGCGACGCACACCCTCGTAGAATTGTCCTTTACGTATGTCGACGAGTGTATCGATGTATGTGACCTGCAAATAGAGCAAAGCCACAAAACACACACCCATAACAATGGCAACGGCACTTATAGTCATCTTTTTCATATCACAAATATAAAACCTACATTTCCATTTATACAAATTGAGAAACAATTAATTTGAAATATTTCTCATTTATTAACAAAACACGATAAGTTAATTACTATTTAAACAACTAAAACAACGTATCGCAAAATAAAATTGCTAAAATCAAGATTATTTTAACATAAAAAGGGAAGAACACGTATGTCCTTCCCTTTTACAATTATGCAGTCTGAGTTTATTCCTCGTCCTTGATTGCCAGTTCCTCAACGAGCTTGTTCTGTACATCACCGGGAACAAGTTCATATGTCGAAGGAGACATGATGAACGAAGCGCGTCCACCGGTGAGCGAGCTCAATGTTGTTGAGTAAGAAGCCATCTCTTTCAAAGGAACCTTGGCAGCGAGTTTCTCGTAACCGTTCTCGCTCTCCATGCCCATAATCATACCGCGACGGCCCTGGATATCACTCATGACATCACCCATTTTGTCCGATGGAACAAATACCTCGACATCGTATACAGGCTCAAGCACCTTTGGACCTGCCTCACGGAATGCCGCACTGAAGGCATTACGGCCTGCGAGCATGAATGAAAGCTCGTTAGAGTCAACCGGGTGCATCTTGCCGTCGTACACAATCACACGCACGTCACGTGCATAAGAGCCTGTGAGCGGACCGCGCTCCATGCGCTCCATAACACCCTTGAGGATTGCAGGCATAAAGCGTGCATCGATGCTACCACCTACAATGCTATTGACAAAGACAAGTTTACCACCCCAATCGAGTGTCACCTCCTCTGTAGCCTTGGCATTGATTTTGAACTCCTGACCGCCGAAACGGTAAACCTCCTGCAGCGGCTTGCCCTCCTCGTAAGGTTCAACAATCATATGAACCTCGCCGAACTGGCCGGCACCACCCGACTGCTTCTTGTGACGATAGTCGGCGCGTGCAGCCTTTGTAATTGTCTCGCGATATGGAATCTTTGTCTCCTCGTACTTGACCTGTACTTTCTCAACGTGCTCAAGACGCCATTTCAAAGTACGCAAGTGGAACTCACCCTGGCCGTGAACGATTGTCTGGCGGAGTTCCTTTGACTGCTCGATGCGCCATGTAGGATCCTCCTCGTGCATACGGTTGAGAATCTGCATCATCTTCTCTATTTCAGATTCATTGACAGGTTTGATGGCGCGTGAATATTTAGATGCGGGATACTTAACAAGCGCGAACTTGTGGGTACAATCCTTAGCATTGAGTGTATTACCAATCTTGATATCCTTGAGCTTTACGGTACAACCCAAATCACCGGCTTTCAGTTCATCAACGGCAACGCGGTTGGCACCTGCGCTGCAGAAGAGCTGCGCAATGCGCTCCTTTGAACCGCGGTCGGCATTAACAAGGTCGTCACCAGCCTTGAGTGTACCACTCATCACCTTGAAGTAGTTGACCTCACCGATATGTGGCTCGACTGATGTCTTATAGAAGAACACTGATGTAGGAGCCTCGCTGTTGTAAGGAACAGTCTCGCCATCGGCATCGACCGGTTGTGGCATGTCGGTAATCTCAGGAGCCACATTTGCAAGGAACTCGAGCAGACGGCTCACTGCAACATCCGTAGAAGCCGAGCAGCAGAGCACAGGATATACGCTATCGGTCTCAAGACCAAGACGCGCGCCCATACGTATTTCATCGGTTGTCAACTCCTCAGACTCGAAGAACTTGTCCATCAGACCCTCTTCATTCTCGGCAGCCTTCTCAACAAGTTCCATGTGAAGTGCCTTTGCCTTTTCGAGTTCACCAACCGGGATATCCTCTACAAGTGGTGGTTGCCCCTCACCGGTGTAGGTAAGTTTCTTCATCAACAGCACGTCGATAATAGTGCTGAAGCCGGGCCCTGCATTCAAAGGATACTGCACAGGGACAACCTTTGAGCCATAGATTGACTGCAACTGTTCGATAATGGTATCATAGTCACATTTCTCGTTGTCGACCTGGTTAACCACGAACATCATCGGCTTCTTCATTTTCTTCACGTAACGGTAGCAGTTCTGTGTGCCCACCTCAACACCGTACTGGCCGTTAATGACCATCAATGCCAAGTCGGCAACAGTCATGGCACTGACCATACTGCCCGCGAAGTCGTCGGAACCCGGGCAATCGATAAGATTCAGCTTCTTGCCAGCCTGCTCAATCTGGAATACAGTTGAAAACACCGAATAGCCATACTCCTGTTCAACAGGAAAGTAGTCACTAACGGTGTTCTTTGCCTCAATTGTACCTCTACGCTTAATGATTCCACCCTCATAGAGCATAGCCTCTGTGAGAGTGGTTTTTCCAGAGCCGGAACATCCTACAATCGCAATGTTCTTGATTTCGTTAGTCTGATAAGTTTTCATATTGTTTTGTTTTTTTATTTATGGAACGAGAATGGGGTTAAAACAAATAATCTTCATCATGCCGAATAGTTTTTATTCACCTTGCGCCCTTAACTCCATCCCAAAAGGTTAGTTAGTTAGTTTTTTAAAATGTGTCGGCAATGTAGGAATTTTTCGAAACAAAAGCAAATAGAATGGGAATGTTTTTTAAAAAAGAGATAAAAAAAGTAACTTCGCACTCGATTTTTAACATAAAGAAACAGATGGCCGGCATATACATACACATACCATTCTGCAAACAACGCTGCAGTTACTGCGCATTCTACTCCACTACCTTATATAATATAAAGGATAAGTACGTCGATGCGCTATGCAGGGAACTTCTCATGCGCAAGAATTATGCCGGCAACGACACCATAGAAACCATATACTTTGGCGGTGGAACGCCATCGACATTGTCTATGGAACAGCTGCAGAAGATATGCGACACCATATTTGCGACTTACAGTATATCCGCCACACCCGAAATTACCATAGAGTGCAACCCGGACGACCTTACAGCCGATTTCCTGCGACAACTGCAAAAGCTACCGTTCAACCGCATAAGCATGGGAGTACAGAGTTTCAATGACGCCCAGCTCAAGCACCTTGGCCGACGACACGATGCCGACCGGGCACGCCAAGCTGTAAAGAATGCCCGCAAAGCCGGTTACAGCAATATAAGCATTGACCTTATTTTTGCCCTACCCGGTTCAACCATCACCACCTGGGAGCACGACCTTGACAGCGCCATCGCTCTGCACCCCGATCACATATCGGCATACAACCTCACATACGAGGAGGGGACACCGATGCATCGTGCCCTTGAACGTGGCGATTTCACAGAACTGAGCGAAGAAGAGAACGTGGAACAGTTCGAGATGCTGATTACAAAACTGAAGGAAGCGGGCTACCATCACTATGAGATTTCGAACTTTGCATTGCCGGGGTGCGAGAGCCGCCACAACAGCAGCTACTGGAACGACACGCCCTACATCGGTTGCGGCGCCGCCGCCCACTCCTACAACGGAACATCGCGACAGTGGAACATTGCCGATGTAAAGGAGTATATAAATGGGATAGAAAGCGACAGCCCCATTTTTGAGATTGAGGAACTGACCGAAGAAGAGCGTTACAACGACACCATACTCACCCGCCTGCGCACAGCCAAAGGCATTCCGCTAGAATGGATGAAAGAGAAATTCTGCACAAGGCTTAACAGACACATGTTGCGCGTAGCAGAGAGAGAGATTGCACTCGGCAACTTGAAGGAGACAAACGGGTACCTGTCGCTCACCGAAAAAGGCATATTCATAAGTGATGCAGTGATAAGGGAGTTCATTTATATATAAAGCAAAAAGACAGAGGCGTTACCTCTGTCTTTTTGCTTTATATTCAAACCCGGAATTACATCAAGCTGTTTGCAAGTGCGAGGATTTCCTCACCGATTGCATCGGCAGCCTCCTGTGTTGGACCCTCAGAATAGATGCGGATGATTGGCTCGGTGTTGCTCTTGCGCAAGTGAACCCATGTCTCGGGGAAGTCGAGCTTAACACCATCAACAGTGTTGATTTCGGCCTTACCGGCGTATGTAGCCTTGATTTTCTCAAGAATTGCATCTACATCGCAACCCGGCTTCAAATCGATACGGTTCTTACCCATGAAGTAAGCAGGATATGTCGCGCGGAGTTCGCTTACTGTCTTCTTCTCGTGAGCAAGGTGGCTCAAGAACAAACAGATACCCACCAAAGCGTCACGACCGGCGTGGCAAGCAGGATAGATTACACCGCCGTTACCCTCACCACCGATGATTGCGTTTGTCTCGCGCATCTTTGTAACAACGTTAACCTCACCTACAGCCGATGCTGTATATGTGCAACCGTGAGCATTTGTAACGTCGCGGAGTGCACGTGTTGAGCTGAGGTTAGAAACAGTGTTACCCGGTGTGTGCTTCAAAACATAATCGGCAACTGTAACGAGTGTATACTCCTCACCGTACATCTCACCGTTCTCGCAGATGATAGCCAAACGGTCAACGTCTGGGTCAACAACGAAAGCTACATCGTTGCCGCCCTTCGCCATCAACCCCATGATATCGCCAAGGTTCTTTGCCAATGGCTCGGGATTGTGCTGGAAGTCACCTGTTGGCTCGCAATAGAGTTTGTCAACCTTTGTAATGCCCAATTTCTCGAAAAGTTTAGGCAGAATGACACCACCAACAGAGTTCACGCAGTCGATAGCAACCTTGAAACCGGCAGCCTTGATAGCCTCGACATCAACAAGCGGCAAAGCGAGGACTGCCTCGATGTGCTTGTCATCATAAGACTCGTCAAGACGATACTTACCTAAAGTCTCAACATCGGCATAGTCAAACTCCTCGGCTGCAGCAATGCGAAGTACCTCCTGACCCTCGGCAGCATTCAGGAACTCTCCCTTCTCGTTAAGAAGCTTAAGTGCATTCCACTGGCGTGGGTTGTGGCTTGCAGTAAGGATGATACCACCACAAGCATCCTCCATTGTAACAGCGACTTCTGTAGTTGGAGTAGAAGCCAAGCCGATGTCAACGACATCGAATCCCATACCCATGAGAGTTCCGCAAACAATCTTGTTCACCATCTCACCCGAGAGGCGGGCATCGCGGCCAACAACAATCTTGTTGCTGGTCTTTGTGGTTGTCTTACGTATCAGCGCTGCATACGCCGATGTCAACTTCACAACATCAAGAGGGGTCAAACCTTCATCGGCTCTACCGCCGATGGTACCTCTGATTCCCGAAATAGATTTAATTAGTGTCATTTATTGTTATTTAAAAGTTATTCTGGCATCATCACCGCAACGCTTGGCTGGAATGATATCTGATAATGGCATGGATAGACATATGTCGCTGCGTTGGACGTACCTTTTGTATGAGGTACAATTATGTTAACCTTGGCAAGGTTACTCTGCTTGCGTGTAAAAGTGAGAAAACGCAAAGGTACCAACCAACCGGTCGGCACAGAGGCATTGTACACGGCTTTCATGACACCCGATGTAAATGTTGCCTTATACGAACCGCTGGTATTGGTTACACGCATCTCGTCAGCATCGGCAGCATATAAATTGCCGGTTATAGTATCATCCTCCTGGATGTTATACTCATAATAGCGCACCAACAAATCAACATTATCACCATCTTCAATATTGTATGCTGTGGAATCTTTTTTCTTTGGATTGTTCACTATCTGCATATAGACATCATCCACCAACACATACTCATTCTTACTGACATCTGTTGTTGAATCATTTGTCACAAACTGTTCGAACGAGATTATGTTTATTCCCTTCTCTTTGATGTAGGCATTGACAGACTCACGTTCCTTTTCCTTCATTTCGGAATAGGTAACAGTATCGTCGCACGATGCAAAAAGAGACACCAACACCAAAAAGAATGAAAACTTACTCAACTTATCTCTCAACATACTGATATTCAAAACTTCTCTACTTTGTTCAACTTTCAAAAATACAACTTTTTGCGAAGATACAAAAACTATAGCAAAAAAAGCCGCACTTATTTATCAAATAATCATAAAACAGCATTTTTTCGCCATGAGAGTTCTTTTATTTCTTGTCCATCTGCTTTCTCTTTGCATACTTGATGTCAATGTATGCCCGTTTTGTCTGCCTTACTTTTTCAAGCTGTTCAACAGCCTTGGCATCACCGGCTGCCGCTTTCTGCTCAAGTTCGGCAATTTCAGCAGAATGTTCACGCAACAACAAGGAATAATCGGCATTGAGTTTACGTTCCACCTGGCGGAGCTCATCTTTATTATTAGCTTTCTGCACCTGCTCTGCTGCATCCTCATACAATGCAATTGTCTTGTCACACACATTACCACTGCAACCCATAAGCATAAGGGCCGACATTAAAATCAACAGTATCCTTTTCATTGTTATTCAAATCAATATTTACATCTTATATTTTCCTGATTCGCACGGCCGACAACCTCCTATTCCGTAAGCTCGGCCCTATATTTTTGCAGCACCTGCCTGAAACGTTCGACCGCCATCTCCATAGTGCCATACATTTCGCCGCCCGAAGCATTCTTGTGGCCGCCACCGTTAAAGAATTCGGATGCCACGGCATTACACGGGAAGTCGTCGACACTGCGCAACGACACATTTATCTTGCCGGGCTGTTCCTCGCGCAAGAAGCAAGAAAAGCGTAGTCCCTTTATCTGCAACGGTTGGTTCACCAGTCCTTCAGTATCGCCCTTTGAAGCATAGAAACGCATCAGTTCGCTATGCGAAAGAGTGATGAGCGCAGCATTATATTTGTTGTAGACCTTAAGTTTGTCATACATGGCATATCCCCACAGACGCATTTTTGTTACAGAGAAATTATAGAACACCTTGCGGTATATCCAATCCTTGTCAATGCCCTTATCAAGAAGTTCCGCAATGATTAAATATACATCCTTGCGGGTCGAAGCATAAGCAAAAGCGCCGGTATCGGTCATCATTCCGGTATAGACACACTGCGCCATCCCAAAATCCAATGCGTCAACACCACCCAAGGAGACAATAACCCTGAATACCAGTTCGCAGGTCGAGCAAGCCTCTACATGCGAAACGAGCACATCAAACTCCTCCGACGGTTGTGGATGATGGTCTATCAACACTTTGGTTGCCGAAGAGGAGAGAAGCGCCGGAGCCACATCGCCGGTACGTGAAAGCACATTGAAGTCGAGACAGAAAAAGACTTCGGCCGCAGCAATGACACTGTCACAATTCTCCTTTTCGGCATCATATAGCAACACATCGGACACCCCCGGCATCCATTCGAGGAAAGAGGGGAATGCATTAGGCAACACCACTACAGCATCCTTGCCTACACTGCGCAGGTAGTGGCAAAGCGCCAATGTTGAACCAACAGCATCGCCATCGGGGTTCTTGTGGGCAAGTATCACAAATTTGTTATTATTTTCCACCACCGCTCTGACGGCGTCGATATTCTTTTGTGAAATAAGATTCTCTGTCATAAATGTTTTCTAAATTGTGACACGAAGATATTACATCAAAAGCAAAAAAACACTTTTTGTGGCAATTATTTTCCACGCAAGGGAATAATTTCAAAATTGTCACTATGCGGTACAACCGACACAGCACCGGTTGCCGATACATCAACAGCCTCGACACCCAATGCGGCACACTCACGCAGGATTCTCTCGCGGCTACGGCTGTAGAGCGAGGCATCAAGCAACATACAGCTTGACGGATATGTCTCAACAAGTTCCTTAATCGGGCCCAGGAAACCACGGCAAAGCAGCAGTACATCCACCGGTTCGGCAAAAATATTATTTCGCCACAGTTCATCGGCCAGCAGCTTAATCTTCAGCCCGCCATACCTCAAAGTACCGGCACTGTACAAAAACTCACTGCACGCATAATCACCATCCACCCATAAAGGTTCGTTGAGTCCCTCCCGCTTGATATATGGTCGTGAAACAAATTCATATTCGGCATCGAACTGCGGCACAGTAGATACAAGCCAATTATCCCTGTCTTGCCCAACCACATGCAACAACGGATTCTTGTTGTTATTGTACACCACTACACCATTGGGCACATCTTCCTTTTCATCAACAGCAATATTCACCATACACAGGACAAGCGAGCACCCCACCGCAAACAAAATCATCTTCCACTTGCGGTTTATGAGGGCATATGAAAGTGTAACAATGAGAAGTGCCGCAAATATCGCGCCAAGCACACTCACGGGTGGCAACGACAACGAGGCTCCCGGCAGCGACGCAACAAAGCCGACCCCATCATTCATCACATCTGCTACAAACTGCAAGAGCATAGTAAACAGCAACCGCAAAGGAGCGAAGAAGGATGTCACAAGCAGCAGCAACGCAAGAGCAATCATCACAAAAGCTAATGGAACCACAAAAATATTCGTCAGCAGAGAGTATAGCGGTAACGCCCCGAAGTGATACCACACAAAAGGCAAAGTACCCAGTTGCGCAGCCAATGTAAGGATAAGCAAGTTGGTTGCATAACGGCAAAACCAACCACGCTCGTGCAGTTCAAGTGCATTCTGCATGTGAGGCGTGAGCAACAGGATAGCGAATACAGCCGAGAACGAAAGTTGAAAACCTACATCAAAAAGCAGATGAGGTGAGAAAAGCAGCATCACAATTGCCGCAAAGGCAAGCGAACTGACCGACGAGGAGTCCTGACGTAGACAGCGCCCCACCGACATGAGTGAAAAAAGGATTGCAGAACGCACCACCGACGCCGGCAAGCCGGCAATAAAAGCGAATGCCCAAAGCGCTGCCACAATAGCCATTTCGCGCAACAGCGCTACACAATGGTTGCGTCCGCGGTATGACAACATCAACGTCAGCAACATATATATAATGCCAAGATGCAGACCCGATAGCGCAAGAATGTGACTTGCGCCGGCAGCGGCATAATTTTCTTTAAGTTCTTGCGAGAAATCACGCTTCTCGCCAACCGTCAGAGCCGACAACAACGACAGGTCGTCATCCTCAAAACCAAGTTCCTTGTATTTGCGAACAACCTTTTCACGTATTGACAAAGCATGCATGGCTACTGTCTTTTCACCATTACCGATACATTCCCAACCATCGTTCCACAGATAGGCCGAGCCTGTTACACCTTTGATATAATGATAACTTACTATGTCAAATTCGGCAGGATTGCCGGCATTGGCAGGCGGGCGCACCTCAGCCTTGAAGCGCAACATATCACCTACTTCAAGAGCATCAGCCTCGACAGAGCGTGGAAAATAGAGGAACACATTACCATACCGGCGGGCATTTGCAACGCAAGCAGTGTCAACATCAACCACATTGGCAAGCACCTTGGTCGACGTTCCTTTATGCAGCGGGACCTCGAGTAGTTGCGCCTCGTACATCCGGACGCCACTACTCCACTGTGGGGTAATGACAAGGTGCTGCCGATGCTCGACAAAAGCACCTGTTGAAAACATAAACAGAAAAACACCGACGCCAAAAAGCCATTTGGGCGTTTTGGGAAAAACGCCCCAAAGCAACACAAACAACGACACTGCAGCCATTGACAGCAGTTCGACACCACCCAACCGGAAAGAGCATGAGAAAGCAATACCAATCATCATTGGTATTGCCAATTTCAGCAAAGGATTACCACTGAACAGTTGATTTCCGGCCACTATATGCAGAAGTAAACTGAAAAGTTAAAACTGAAAACTGAAAGGTAAAATTCGCAGTTGATTTTATTACAGGGCACGCAACGCAGAGATTACAGCATGCGGGTCAGCGTCCTTAAACACAGCATTACCGGCAACAAGAGCATCAGAACCCGCAGCAGCGAGCAATTTACCTGTTTCAACATTCACGCCACCATCAACCTCAATAAGAGCCTTTGAGCCTGTCGAATCAATGAGTTCACGCAACTCACGCACCTTGTTCACTGTGTGAGGAATAAACTTCTGGCCGCCGAAACCGGGGTTCACGCTCATGAGCAGCACAAGGTCGAGCTCATGAATTATATCCTTCAGCAAATGTACTGGCGTCGATGGGTTAAGGGTGACACCGGCCATCATGCCGGCATCCTTAATCTGTGTAACGGCACGGTGCAGATGGGCACAAGCCTCATAGTGAACATTCATTATTTTTGCGCCCAACTCCTTTACCGCAGGCAGATAGTTCATTGGCTCAACCACCATAAGGTGCACATCGAGCGGTTTCTCGCACAACTCGGCAACATACTTTAGCACCGGAGGACCAAAAGAGAGGTTAGGAACGAACACGCCGTCCATGATATCAATATGCAGCCAATCGCATGCGCTGCTGTTAATCATCTTCAAATCCTCTTGCAGGTTGCCGAAATTCGCCGACAACAACGATGGTGAAACTATCTGTGCCATAAAACCAATTTTAAAGGAACGGCAACGTGCCGCCCTACCGCAACGCGAAGATAGTACAAAGAGCGTGGAAATGCAAAGTAACCAGGACAAAAAACGCATTAACCATCTTTTTCACCCCATTGGCAACAAGGCAAGTTGGTTTTGTGCCATTTTTTTATTTATTTTGCAAATATATGCAAGTAAAAACAAACACATGCAACATATGAAGAAAGTTTTATTCTATGCGCTGCTCTTTATTGCAGGCATATCGACAACGAATGCGCAGGAGATTTTCTCCAAGGCATTCAAGAACGGCACCGCGGTGCACATATCAAACAACCGCGACAAGGCATTTGCCATAAAGGCCGGCAAGGCTGGCGAAGATGCAAAGAGCGGCATGGCGGCATATACCGACGATGAAATCTGGTACCTTGTGGGCAATGCCGACGGGTTCAAGATGTACAACCACGCGCTGGGCAAGAAGTACGCGTTGAAACTGGAAGGCAACGAAAGCGGCGCGGCTGCAATAATGACAAGCGAGAAAGAGGCTACACTGCTCACCATTACCGCGCAGGAGGATGGCAGCTATGCAATTTCGCCAAAGGAAGCTCCGGGAGAGAGTTTCAACATGTTCGGCGGCGCAGGCAGAGACATAAAGCTCTATTCAAGCAGCGACAAGGGCGGTCATTGGAACTTCAAGGCCATTGACATGAGCCGTTCACTTGAGATTGCATACAACGTAGACAGCGAAGGCGCACTCGCGACCAACTACAAGGTCGGTGAGATTGCCATATCTATTGACGGACAGCAAGGTGCAATAGTTGTTGACAGCAATAACATACCGGAGAGCACCGTATGCTACCTGCCAAAGGACGCAAAAGTAGGCATTGCATGCAAGAAAGCATACCATGGATGGAAGATGAACGTTAACGGCAGCGAGGAGATTGCAGAGCAGCCACTGCCAGAGAAAGGTTTACAGGTTGCAATCAACATCACAGCCGACAAAGAGAACCGTTACCAATACCTCTACTACTCGCCCGATGAAAAGGGAGTACCCTACCGCATACCTGCTATTACAACAACAGCCAACGGCTATGTATTCGCCATCAACGACTACCGCCCATGCGGCAACGACATAGGTTTTGGCGAGGTTGACCTTGTGATGCGCCACAGCACAAAAGCCGGCGAGGAGTGGGACGGCACATCGTGGACCGCACCTGTGAAAATTGCCGACGGTGTCGGCAAGGAGGCAACCGAGACATGGCTTACCGGATTCGGAGACCCTGCAATTGTAGCCGACCGTGAGCGCAACGAGATTCTCGTAATGAGCGTATGCGGCAACCGCCTATGCTGGCATGGCAACTATGGCGCCGGCACCGAGGAAAACCCCGAGAACCCCAATCGCATGGCACGCTTGCGTATTATATATAATGAGGAGACAGGCGCGTGGGAAGCAACAAAACCCGAGGAGGTGACATATGACATCTACCCCCTGTTCAAGGACAAGGAGGGCAAGGCACATGTGGGTTCAATGTTCATTGGAGCAGGCCGCATTGCACAGAGCAGCATGATAAAGGTGGGCGACTACTACCGCATATATTGCGCGGTATGGGCTGTCGAGACAGGCAGCTACCGCCACCATAACTACGCGCTCTACTCCGATGACTTCGGCAAGACCTGGAACCTGCTTGGCGAGCTTGGCAACGACTTCAATGACAGCCCGGCACCATATGGCAACGAGCCGAAGTGCGAGGAGTTGCCCGACGGTAGCGTGCTCCTGAGCAGCCGCAAGGGATATGGCCGATACTTCAACGTGTTCCACTACACCAACTTTGAGAAAGCCGAGGGTTACTGGGACGGAGCAGTGGCAACCGACCAGGTAGGCGACTTGAAGTTCGGCAGCAACGATACCAATGGCGAGCCATTGCGTGTGGGCAACGTACTGTTCCAGTCAGTACCTACAGGCAACAACCGCAGCGGCGTGTCAATTTTCTATAAGGAACTCTCAGATGACCCTGCCACATACACACCTACGGAACTTTCAAAGGATTGGAAGAAAATTCAGATTACAGACCGCGAATCGGCCTACTCATCAATGTGCATCCTCCCCGACGGCAACATCGGTCTCTACTACGAGGAGGAGCCGGGCGGTTACTCAATGGTATACGTACCTGTAGAACTGGCAAATACACTTGATGCAATAACATACGGCGCACTGCCGTTCCGTTGCAATACTTGCAAGAAAGATCTCGAATGCGAGATAATATTAACAGTTGAAGATCCGGATTAAACAGAATAGTAAAACATTTGCGTGACAAAAAAACGGTTGAGCATTGCTCAACCGTTTTTTTGTCCATTAATTGATATAAAAGACATCAGGCAGGACACGTCCTGCCTGATGTCTTTTTTTTTACTCAGAGAACCTAATTATTCAGCCTTTGGCTTTCTAACGCACTTTCTCTTTGGTTTTGCTTCAACAGGTGCTTCAACAGGAGCCTCTACTTCTGCAGGAGCTGCTGCAACCTTCTTGGCTGCTTTCTTCTCCTTGGTAGCGAGTTTTGTCTTGAGCTGTTCAACCTCAGCCTCGAGCTGAACAATCTCTACCTCCTGGTTTTCAATCATCTGCTGCAATGCGCCAAGTTCCTCATTATCCACATCAGGGTACTGTGCACGTACACGTGCGAGGAAATCGCCCAAGATGTTCATGTAGTTTGTGAAAGCATCGTATGGTGATTCGTAGATACAACGCTCTGTAATGATACCGTTCTGCTTTGTTGTCATAAAGCGAAGATTCTCGGCAGCCTGCAGATAGTCGAAATCCTGCTTCAACTTCTTGTCATCGGTGAGCATGATACGTTCTGCCACACTGTAGAGTTTGTTGAATGCCTCGCGCTGCAATGTATTACCCAACCATGAACTTGCGTCGCGCTCCTCATCCATCCAAGAGAGTGGATATGGAACCTCAAGAGGACCAACAGACTTGTGGTTGTCGATAACCTCCGATGGTGTAGAGAATGTGATGCCCTTGGCAGCCGCACAAGCCGGCAATGCCTTGAGGAAGTCAAGGATATGTGACTCCAATGGCTGCGCCATACCAATTGCAGAGAGGTTCATAAAGATATTGATTACCTGCTCCTCCTCCGGGAACTGTGAAATCCAGTCGACATATGTCTCGGCGAACAATGGATACTCGCTCCACTCAGGGTTAGAGAAACGCAATGAGATATCGTCAGAGAGTTTATAGTCGCGGAGCAACAGTTTCAGGTTAGAAGCTGATGCGCAGTTGTACACGAAGTGTGGGCTCTTCCATGCGAGGATGTGCTTTGCACCCTCAGAAAGCATACCCTTGAAGCCCATCTGCGATGCCATTTCACCAATCTCGTCAGAGTAGATGAGACCAGAGTTACGCAACACCTTTGGTTTCTTTCCAAAGAGTTCCTTAATCTTGCGGTTTTGACGCATAACCTCCTCCATGAACACCTCTTTCGATGCCAATGAAGAGAGACCGTGTGAATAAGGCTCGCAAAGGAACTCGCAGCAACCTGTCTTGTTAATCTCGTGCAAGAGCTCAATTACCTGTGGTGCGTATAGCTCGAGCATCTCGAGACCTACACCTGATACCGAGAAGGCAACCTTGAATGCGCCATTATTCTCGCGAATCATCTCAAGCATTGTCTGCAAAGCCGGAACATAAGACTTCTCGGCAAGCTCCATTGTCATACTCTCGTTTGCGTAATCATCATAGTAGTAATGATCACTGCCTATGTCGAAGAAACGGTAACGTTTCAACTGTCTAATCTGATGCAACTCGAAATAGAAACAAATTGTTTTCATATTATTTCTTTGATTTTAATTATTACCAACCCAAAACTTTCTCATACATTCTTCTCAGCTTCAATGCCACATCTTCCCAAGTGATGCTGTCAACCTCCTTACGTCCCTCTACCTTCAGGTATTCATAGAGCGACTCGTTGTTACAGATTGAGTAGATGGCATCGGCCATTGCATTGATATCCCAATAATCGGTCTTGATACACTTGTCAAGAATCTCGGCACAACCCGACTGCTTTGAGATAATCGTCGGAACGTCGCACTGCATTGCCTCGAGCGGAGAGATACCGAACGGTTCACTCACTGATGGCATGATGTACACGTCACTGGCCTTGAGACACTCGTAAACCTGGCGTCCACGCATGAAACCCGGGAAGTGGAACCTGTCAGAGATTCCGCGCTGTGCCACAAGACGAATCATGTCATTCATCATGTCACCGCTACCGGCCATACAGAAACGGATGTTCTTTGTCTTCTTGAGCACCTGTGCTGCAGCCTCAACGAAATACTCGGGACCTTTCTGCATTGTGATGCGGCCAAGGAAAGTAACCACCTTTTCGTTAGGAATCTTCTTTGGAACAATATCAAGAATCTCCTGCTCCAATGGAGTAACAGCGTTGTGCAAAGTAGAGACCTTGCTTGGATGCTGGTGATACTTGTGGATTACAGTCTGACGTGTGAGCTCACTCACGCAGAAGATATGGTCGGCATTATCCATACCGTTCTTCTCGATTGCATACACGGTGGGGTTCACATTACCACGGCTACGGTCAAAGTCGGTAGCATGAACGTGGATAACGAGTTTCTTGCCCGAAACCTGCTTGGCATGAATACCTGCCGGATATGTGAGCCAATCGTGTGAGTGAATGATATCGAACTCCTCTGTGCGGGCTACAACACCTGCAATGATTGAGTAGTTGTTGATTTCGTCGTGGAGGTTATCGGGGTAACCGCCAGCAAACTCCATACAACCAAGATCGTTGGTGTGCATGTAGCTGAAATCACTGTAGATGTGTTCTCTGTAACGGTAATACTCCTCGGGAGTCATAACGTTACCGATGCGTGCATTTACATAGTCATGGTTGACATCCTTCCACACAATGGGCACTGAATTCATTGCCACGATTCTGAGGAAGCTGTTGTCTTCGTCACCGTATGGTTTAGGGATACAGAACTTAATCTCGACATCGCCCTGCTGGACAAATCCCTTGGTAAGTCCATAACTTGCCGTACCGAGTCCACCCGAGATATGAGGGGGGAACTCCCAACCGAACATTAATACTTTCATATTTATTATCCCTCCATTTTAGATTCGTACTGTTTTAGCATCTCGCTTGTTCTGAGGATTGCAGCAACGTTCATGGCAAAGGCTACTGCACCACGTCCCTTGAAAGGCGGGTTACCGTCGAACACCTCGGGCATTGAACCGATACAGTGCTGCACAATTTCATCCTCAAAACCAACCATCTGGCGCTGAACGAAAGAAACACCGCTCATCTTATATATCTTGAGATAAGCCTCGTAGTAGAAACCACCGAGCCATGGCCATGCTGTACCCTGATGGTATGCATAGTCGCGCTGAATCTGTGGACCTACGTAGTTAGGATTGTAACCGACGCTCTTTGGCGAGAGTGAACGCAGACCACGTGGGGTAAGAAGCTCCTTGGTTACAGTGTCGAGTACTTTTTTCTTCTGCTTTGAATCGAGCGGAGAGTGGTCGAGTGCAACGGCGAATATCATGTTGGGGCGAACGCTCCAATCGACATAATCGCCATCGACATAATCATAGAGATAGCCATGTTCATTGAGGAAAACCTCCACGAACGCCTTGCCCGAAAGTGCAATCAAGCGTGCAATTGAAGCCTGCTCCTGTGTATTATTCATGAGCGTCGCCATCTCCTCGATAAATTTCAATGCATTATACCACAAAGCGTTGATTTCAACAACGTAGCCTGTACGTGGAACAACCGGGCGGCCGTTGGCTGTAGAGTTCATCCATGTAACAGCCTTGTCGCGGCCATTGGTTGCAAGCAGACCGTTCTGTGTAACGCGCAAGTTACTGTGATGGTTGTTGCGGACATAGTCGTAGATGCGCATCAACAGGTCGCCATACTTGTCGCGGCAAGCCTCGATACTGCACTCCTTGGCATACTGCTGAAGTGCCCATACGCACCACAAGAGCACATCGGGGTGCTCCATCTCATATATCTTGCAATCGCTCACCTTGCCGGCAATGAAGTCATTGATGGCAATGGTAGCAGTTTTCATTACTCTCTCAAACTCATCTACATGTCCCTGCGAAAGTGTAAGACCGGGGAGTGACACAAAGAGGTCACGTGCACGGCACTTGAACCAAGGATAACCGGCAAGGATGTAGGTGTGCTCGCCCTGTACATTGAAGAACTGGTTGGCTGCACATTGCATACAGTGCATGAAGTTGTCGCGCGGGTCGCGGATAGCCTCCTCGTGCTCAAAAGCGGCCTTCATGGTGCGCGATGTCATTGGAGAGACACCACCCGAGAAGACAATGCTTTCGCCCGCCTTCATCTTCACCTCGAAATAACCGGGAACATAGAGATCTTCATTGAAATCATAACCGCGCTCAAGTTCCTTCACATACTCGATACCACGGTACCAATCGGGCTGGTATACGAACTCGTTCTTCTTGTTGAGCTGCATGTAGAGGTTTGGATAATCGGCATACATCTTCATGCTGATACCGTTCTCAACCTCCTTGTAGCTACGGTCGGCAATATTGTTCTCGTGAGTATACTCACGTACACTACGGAAGGCGCAGAATGGACGCAGGCGCAATGTAACAGCAGTATTTGCCTTGAGCAAGGTGTAACGAATCAGGATTCTGTTCTCATGATGAACAAAGGCTTTTTCTTTCTTAAGCCATACTCCACCTACATTGTAGATTGTGGTTGGGACACGCTCCCAGGCGAACTCACGGATATACTTGTTGCCTCGTGGGGCGAAATTGTCGGCATTGTACTTGTGCAAGCCCAAGTTGAACTCTGCACCATGAAGAACGACAGTTTCATCGAGCGACGACAGCAGCACGTGGTTTTCATCGTCAAGTTCAGGAATTGGAACAACCAGCAATCCATGATACTTACGGGTATTACAGTCGACAATTGTCGAACAGTGATAAGCACCCGAGCGGTTTGTTCTCAAAATCTCTTTCTGTAACGACTCCTCCAAGTTCGTCATCAGCGTTTTTTCAAATCGCAAATAACTCATCTCGTACTATTTATATGGTTATACTAAGTTTTATCACAACCCCAAATATAAGAATTATAATATTCAGTTACAAGTTGATTGACAGTTTTTTGATAAAAAACATAAAAAAACATAAAAAAGCTGACAAAAGTGACGCAAAACAAGAACAACAAGGAGAACAAGCAGTGATTTTATCCAATAAAAAAACTCCACAAAAAATGTGGAGTTCAAATAAAATCACCTGACAGCCTCACGGACCCTCAAAAGTTTATCGAGTAATCCCTCAAGCAAATCGAGGCGCAACATATTTGCACCATCACTCTTTGCCACAGCCGGATTCTCGTGAGTTTCTATAAAGAGTCCGTCAGCCCCCACCGCAATGGCAGCCTTGGCCATGGTTTCAATCATCTCAGGCATACCTCCTGTAACACCGGCAGTCTGATTCGGCTGCTGCAACGAATGGGTAATATCCATAACTACGGGATAACCGAATTTCTTCATCAACGGGATACCGCGGAAATCAACCACAAGATCCTGATAGCCGAATGTAGTACCACGTTCCGTGAGCATCACATTACCGGCACCGCCCTCGGACACCACCTTTTCGGCCGCGAACTTCATAGCCTCGGGCGATAGGAACTGGCCTTTCTTGATGTTTACAATGCGCCCTGTCTTTGCTGCCGCCATCAACAAGTCGGTCTGCCTGCAAAGAAAAGCCGGAATCTGAAGTATGTCAACATATTCGGCAGCCATCTCTGCCTCCTCGGCCGAGTGGATGTCTGTAACAACAGGGATATTGAATGTCTCACGCACTCTGCGCAACACGCGCAATGCATTCTCGTCACCGATGCCGGTAAAGGAATCGAGACGCGAACGGTTCGCCTTGCGGTATGACCCCTTGAAGACATAAGGGATATTCCTGTCCGAGGTCAAGGAAACAATATGCTCAGCTATTCGCATAGCCATATCCTCGCCTTCAATTACACAAGGCCCTGCAAGCAGGAAAAAATTCTCGGTAGATGTCAAATCTCTTATCGTCATGACCGTATATCTATTTTTTATTTATTTTTGTCGGTATAATCAAATTCAGTTTTTCACTCTCCACTGCAACCAGCAAAGGGAAGGTGGGTGTAAAGATGCGGCCATCAATTCCCAGATTGGCACCGCCCACTGACTCTATCTCAATTTCCGTTGTTCTGAAAGGTTCAACAAGCCCGAAATTCAGAATCCGTCGGCGCAACACCATATGCAATCCCTTGAGAACGCCCATAAACGGCGACATCTTTATCGCCGAGACATCGAGCCAGCCATTATACGGTACTGCGCTCGGCGTCATGCCATAACCGGTAGAATTCCCAATACACAGCATCATAAATTTCTTGTCCACAACCTGATTGTTGAGGCGGAACTTCATGTTGAAATTCTGACGACGGAACAGCAAATACAACAAGGCCCTCATTCTGTACAGCATCTTTGCAAAGATAGTACTTTTTTTGTTTGCCAATGCAACTATATCGGCAGACATTCCGACATTAAGTACATTGAGGAAATAGCGTTTAACCCCGACTCCATCGACATAGTAACTGCAACTGCCTACATCGACCTTGCG
Source organism: Bacteroidaceae bacterium (assembly GCA_045634305.1). Taxonomy (GTDB): domain Bacteria; phylum Bacteroidota; class Bacteroidia; order Bacteroidales; family Bacteroidaceae; genus HGM04593. Next base: position 28,505 of record JAZQZZ010000019.1, read on the forward strand.
GACACGACCGGCAACGATACTGTCAACAGCCATTTTATAATCATTGAAGGAGAAACCCCAATATGCGGAATAATCATTGGCAATGCCATTCGGTATGATTCCAAGCGACACTTCGTTTGCCCTGCCCGATGCCATCAATCCGTTCAAGGCATCCTGAAGAGCACCATCGCCACCAATGACAACTATTGTATCATGACCGTCACTGACATACTTGAGCACCTGGCATTCTACGGAATTGGCAGTGCCGGCACAATAAAAATCGTACTGTACTCCCTTTTCTTCAATATACTCGCGTATCTCGTTCCAACGCCTCATTGGTCTCAAGGCACCAATCATCGGGAAGTAAATTATTCCCCAGCGTCGTCGGTTTCTATTCCTGACCTCACTCATAAATCATCTTCTTAATCTGTTCCACCAACACATCGGCCGGCAACGAGCCATCGAGCCAATGTATCTCAACACCACGTTTTTCCATACCACGGAACCAGGTCATCTGACGCTTTGCAAACTGGTGGATTGCAATCTCAAGCCCGCTTACCATATCATCATACCCCATTGCACCGGTGAGATACAATGTAAGATATTTATATTCCAAGCCGTAATATATCAGTTGTTCGGGTTCAAGCCCGCCATCAAGCAGCCCTTTCACCTCTTCAACCATTCCCTCATCGAGTCTTTGGCGCAGACGACGGCTGATTCTCTCACGACGCACCTCCCGGTCAACCATCACACCCAGCGTCAAAGCATTTATCTGTGGGAAATAACGTTCCTCTACAGGGCATGCACGGTAGTACTCTTCAATTTCTATGGCACGTATCGCACGTTTCTTATTATCCGTGTCGGTATTGTTATGCAGTTGCTTGTAGGTTGCCAACAGGGCCGTCAATTCCTCAAGGCTCTTCTCCTCAAGGGATGCACGCAACGAAGGATTCTCGGGCACCGGCAAAAGACGATACCCCTTGAGCACCGACTCGACATAGAGACCGCTTCCACCACACATTACCGGATAAGCGCCACGGCTTCTTATATCTTCATACGAAATGAGGAAATCGCGCTGAAATTCAAAAAGATTATACTTTTCGCCGGCATCGACAATATCCAGCAGATGTGTGGGCACTGTTACCCCACCACGCGTATACTCCGCTATATCCTTACCGGTTCCTATGTCCATTCCACGATATACCTGACGACTGTCGGCACTAATAACCTCTGCGCCCGGTATGGCCAAAGCCAATTCTACCGCCAAGGCAGTCTTGCCGCAGGCCGTTGGTCCCACAACCGATACAAGATCATATTTTTCGTTACGTTTCTGCATCCGTCATTGTTTATTGAATGCGAAGTTAATGCAAGTTCACGGCAATAACAAAATATGGACAGCTTTTTTATCCACAACAGCGCACACACGCGCGTACCTTAAAATAATACAGCAGGAGGGTGGCTCTTGAGCCACCCTCCACGTTTCCTTATTTGCAAGTGAATGAATAAAAAGATAAAATTCAAGGCTTGCGAAGAGCTAAAAACCGCAGTTTACTTAAGTAAATGAGGATTTTTAGGTCAAGCGTAACGCTGAAGTTCGCTTTTTAGTCATTTACTTCTTGATTTTGAATGAGCGCACAGCTACACCATCCTTCATAATCACAACCACATATACACCCTGCTCAGCCGATGCAAGTGAAATCTCGCGGAGCTCACCTGCGCGCACCTCAAAGGCATCGTTTGCGACCAACTTGCCATCGGCTGCAAACACAGCAACCTCGAACAGGCCGTCCTCGGCAAAGAGTACGTTGGCTGTACCCTCGAATGGTTTCGGATAAACCATGTAACCGGCCTCGGCATCAACACCCTCGATAGATGTCACAACCATGTAGTCCTCGATGGTCTTTGTTGTAGAACCCCAAGAGTTTGTAGCAACAACTGTGATTGGGAACTTGCCGTCACCGCTGTTGTATGTAGCGTTGGCTGTTGTAGCTGTAGAAGCGTTCAAACGTGCACCCTCAATCATCCACTGGGTAGACTCGTAGTTTACAGGATATACACCTGTCAACATAGGAACACCAAGTGTTGTTGTCAACTGGTTCTGCTTGTAGTCGTTTGTTCTTCCGTTCTCCTCCTTACCGGTGGTCATGTAACCGCCTGGGACTGCCGAAGCATTCAGACCCTTATTAGGGAAGTAGATGTAACCGTCGGTATCTGTCTTTGTCTCCTCAAAGGTAAAGTAACCCTCAAGGTTTGTAGGAGCAATTGCATAGCCTCTCATAGCGCGCTTAACCTCATCGGCTGTAAGAGCCTTGCTCCAAATCTGCACCTCGTCGACCCAACCTGTCAAACTTGCAAGGTTAGTCATTGAACCACCCACATAGAACTTGGCACCACGCCAGTTCTTTGGACCGGAACCGCGTGACTGACCGCTGGCAATTAATTTACCGTTGAGGTAAAGGCTGAGGTTGCGGCCTTCCTTGACAGCACATACGTGATACCAAACACCGGGCATCAGGCTATATCCGTTAGAGAGAATATCAACATCATTATTATGCTCATAATTTGGAGTACCTGCAGCAGGAGCATCGGCGCATAGCGATAACTCATTATCGGCATTGTCACGACCGATATTGTTGTTCTTTGCATAACCGGCAGGACGGATGGCAGTCCACATCTCACCCCATACATTCTCGGTCCAAGTGCCACCATAATTGCGGTTGACCTTAGTCATAAGCAGAGTACCCAATGAAGCGTGCTCGAACTTCTCGACCTTGAACCAGAGAGCAAATGAGGTATTTGTATATTCGCTCATCACGGCTGCATCGACAGTGAACTGGTAAGGTTCGCTCATATAAAGCGACTGTGAAACAGTACAAGGATTACCGTCATACTCGGTACCTGTTGCTATATCTGCAGTAAAGTTCACCTGCTGACCGGCACCGGTAACCTCTTTAACATCTGATGCTATGTCATTTACCTGTGGAAGACGACCGGTCTCCTCGGGAGTAACAAGGATTAGTGAACGGTTTGTAAGTGTCTGTCCGTTGCAACGCACCTTCACGTCATAGCTACCAACATCAGGCAAAGATGTTGTAAATGTAAGCACGCCGCTTTCCGACAGGGCTACCTGCTTGTCTGTGAGTGCATCATAGATGGCAAATGTTGCTTTTGCATGGTTTGGATCCTCGAAACCGATAGTGAATTCCTCACCTGGTTTGATGATGCTCTTGTCAACAGTCAGAGTCTCGATAACAGTCAAAGGTTCCTCAATCTCCTCGCTCCATACTATATCGCTCACAGCACGGCCATCCTTACCAACGGCACGTACGCCGATCTGCAGCTTTTCAACCATTGGAATGAGGCTTGCATCAACTACGTAGGCAGCCCAAGAAGTTGTTGTTGTGAGCAGAGTCTCCTGACCCTCCTGCTTAATATAAATTTCATAGTACCATGTACCTACTTCTTCATTATATATAGGACATCCCTCATACTCTGTAGGACGTGAAGCCGGTGCAGGCATTGACCACACGAGCTTTATGTCGGCACGGTTGTAGTAGCGTTTCATAACCTCGGCGTGAGTGATTGTCGGAGTCTGTGGCTGCTCGTTGAAGCTTGCAGGAATGAATGCGAACTCACCAAGAAGCACCTCGTATGCAGCATTGGTGTTCTTTACCGAAAGACCTACACAACCGATAACGTCACCGGCAGCAAGACCGGCCTCAGAAGCCTTGATGACAACCTCGTTCCACTCACCGGCCTTTATTTCGCCGGCAACAGGGATGTAAACAAAGTTATTCTCACCACCCTCCTTGGCAACCATCAACTCAAGGTTTGTTGTTACGCCATTAGGTTTGAAGATAAGACGGAACTCGTCGTTTGCAGCCTCGACATTCCACTTTGTTGAGAAGAGGCGTACATCGGAGCGCTGTGTTGCGCCATGAATCTTAAGACATGAACCTGCGAACCAAGCATCGTCGTAGCAGAAATCGAGGTTTACAGCATCGGCAGGAACAGTCTTGCCGTCACCGTTGTCAACCCACCAACGCCATGTGGGGAGCAAATCCTGCATACCATAGTTGTACCACTTGTGGTTCCATGTTGTCTTGCCCTCTTTGTTGAAGAAACGGCCGTTACCCAAGTTGAAGCGTGTCACGAATGGCAGTTCATCGAGTGTAGAGCGCTCAATTACTGCAGTTGCATAACCGTGCCAATCCTTGAGGTCACTGAATGAAGATGTCACATTTGCATCGGTCAAAGCAGGCATATTGAGCACATTGCGGTTACCACCCGAGAAGAGCATCTCCTGCTTCTTCTGGTACTCGTTCTGTACCGCATAGTCACTCTGGCCACCCTCGGTAGAACTTACATAAAGCTGGTTGCGGTCGTGAGCACCCCAAACAACGATGCTGACAGGCTGACGCATCAATGCACTCCAACCGGCATTGCCGTTTCTTCCGTAACCACGACCCTGCATGTCGAAACCTGCATACACATCAAAAGTAGAACGGCCAAGACTCTGTGCGGTCTGTGCACTCTCGGCCAAGCCGGCCTCGCTCCAGTTATAGTTAAGGAAGTAAACGTCGGTTACAGGCTGGTCAGTAGCGGTATTGTGGAACCAGTTGCTGCTGTTGCCGTTGAGTTTACAGCCGTTGTCGCTGAGTGCACCGGCGTTGGTTACGAATGCGTACCAGTCTACGTGGAACGGGTAGTTCATCTCCTCAGCAATCTTGTGACACTCTGCAAGGAAAGGAATGAAACGGCTATACACGGCATAGCCCCATGTACCCTCCGGATTAAAACAAATACCATCAATACCGTAGTATTTAAGGAACTGTATCAATTTTCGTGAGTATTTGTACTTGTCACCATAAGAATTGCTACCGGGTGTAGCCAATTCATACAATGTCTTTCCTGGCTCATTCTGAGCATTCACACCAGCACCCCAGTCAATGAAGTAAGTACAACCTGTCTGTACACCATTCTTGTGCGCAACATCGTTGAATGCACCGGGTACACGCCAAAAACCGTTTGTCCAGTTTGAGTGGATGTCGACATACTGCCACATGTTGAAGTTGTCACCATCGAAGTTGTAACGAGGAAGGGCACCCCATTTCTTTGTCATCTCACCTGTAGGAGCACACCAGCAGAAGTTCTTGTTGTTCTCATCGTTGAGAGCATCGTTTGCCTGATCACCCGGACGGAAACGGTTCTTCAACGGTACACGTGAAATCCAAAAGTTCTCATCGACATAATTGGCATCACCGTTCCATGGTTTACCGGGCTCCCATTTGTCAAGGGCGGCAACAATGTTCTCGGGTCTGCCATCGTCTACATACTTTTCGTGCGTAGGCACACTCTGCGCCATTGCGGTCATGGACATGAACGCAACAGCCATGGTAAGTAAATGTTTTTTCATAATGGTATCTAATTTAAAAAATCAAAATCTGAAATCATGGCGCTAATATAATATATTTTTATTTAAAAATACTTTTTCAAACAAATAAAAACACACCGCAGGACTATTTCGTAACATTCACGACAAAAGGTTAAAAAATACAAAAACCGATACAACGCAAGCACTATTTGCCTAAATTCGCAGTTAATAAATCAAAATCACATTTCATCAAATGTACGAATCACTATTATGCCTACCCTATTTCCAGGGCATGAGTAAGGACGACATAACAGCAATACTTGGAAAGGTGACCCTGGAATTCAAGCGATATGGCGATGGCGATGCCATATTCCGCAAAGATGACAAATGCGACAGGTTCACAATACTCACCCAAGGACAGATTACATGCGTTGCCGAAGCGTCCGACGGCAGCTACAGCATATCGGAATGCCTCGATGCTCCTTTCACCATTGAGCCATACTCCATCTTCGGTTACAACACCCGATACCGAAGGGAGTACATTGCAAAAGGAGAGTGTACCATCCTGTCAATTGACAAGCAGTATATCTTTGGCGAGCTCTCAAAGCACAATATATTCACCATCAACCTATTGAATATAATAAGCCGCAAGACACAGCAGACAGAGAAACGCATTTGGGAGTACAGCAGTACAACACTCCACGGCCGCATCATTGAGTTCATTGCCAACCATTGCGAGACACAAAAAGGAGAAAAGCACATATCAATAAAGATGGAGCGTCTGGCAACACTGCTTTGCGAAACAAGACTCAATATTTCAAAGGCTCTCAACGAGATGCAAGAGAGCGGATACCTCACGCTCCACCGTGGCGGCATAACAATACACGCCATTGAAAAATCATTACAAGAAACCAGTCGGGATACCGGAATCTGAGAGACTCTACACCGGAGCCATGTCATAAAAAAGCAGAGGAGAACGACAGCTTAAAAACGTTCTCCTCTGTTTTGCGCTGCAGAGACAGCAAAAAGATAATACAAATTCAATAACATGGTCTATCCGTTACGAAACTCCGGACGTTGCAAAATTAGTTCCCCGAAAGACCACACACAATAGCAAATGGTTATGAATATTCGGTGGCGACATAGCAATATTTATCCATTGTGCACGACAATAGTTATTTATGACTATAAAAAAGACTATTTTAAGACAATCTATCTATTGTCAATATTGCAAAAGAGAGCTATTTTTGCAATGTAATGCAAAAATATAAGCGGTCGGCTTGTTCTTGATGTAGAAAAGGGAACCGGAGCAATAATTTACAATATGAAATTATCGGAGCTGAAAAATGGTGAAACTGCGGTCATCGTACGCCTGTCGGGACATGGTGGATTCCGCAAACGCATAATGGAGATGGGGTTCATACGTGGAGAGAAGGTTACATCGGTACTCGACTCCCCCATGCACGACCCCATCAAGTACAACATCATGGGGTACGAGGTGCTTTTACGCCGCAACGAGGCTGCGATGATTGAGGTCTTGCCCGAGGAGGATGCCAAGCGCGAACTCTCGCCTGCCCCTACATACAACTGCATATCATTGTGCAACAGTTGCGCAACATGCAACGGACAATGCGCAACCAACTACAGGAATGCTACCGAGAGAAGAAATGTCATCAACGTGGCACTGGTGGGTAACCCCAACAGCGGCAAGACATCCATCTTCAATGCACTGGCAAACAAGAACGAGCACGTCGGTAACTACAGCGGAGTCACGGTAGATGCCAAGACAGGCAGTTTCAACTACAAGGGATACCGCATCAACCTTACCGACCTGCCGGGAACATACTCAATAGCAGCATATTCGCCCGAAGAGATTTTTGTACGCCGTCACCTATATGAGCAGATGCCCGACATCATCATAAACTCGGTAGTGGCATCGAACCTAGAGCGTAATCTATACCTCACGACCGAACTCATTGACATGAATATACGCTCGGTTGTCGCACTGAACATGTATGACGAGCTGTTGGCAAAGGGAGCCGAGATTGATTATGTACACCTGGGAGCGATGTTGGGCGTCCCCATGATTCCCACCGTTGCCCGCAACAACAAAGGATTGGACAAGTTGCTCGACACGGTAATCGAGTTGTTCGAAGGCAAAAACAACACCATACGCCACATCCACATCAACTACGGAAGCATCATTGAGGAGCAGATTGCACCTTTATCGGCATCCATGCATAAGGCCGATGACCTGCCACAACAGTTCCCCGTACGTTACTGGGCCTTGAAATTGCTCGAGAACGACAATGAAGCATTGCAAAACCTCGATAGTTGCCTCGAACTGCCCAAATGGAATTCCATGGCACAGGAGGCGGCAAAAAAAATACAGTCCCAAATGGGAGTAGATGCCGAGACTGCGATAAACGGCGCAAAGTATGGTTTCATCAACGGAGCATTGCAGGAGACATACAAGCCGGGCGAAAAGGATGCAAACAGGCACACTCACCGTATAGATCGCCTTGTAGCCAACAGATGGTTGGGTTTCCCCATTTTCATTTTTGTAATGTGGGCAATGTTCAGTTCGGTATTCTTGCTTGGCGCCTATCCACAAGAGTGGATAGAAAGATTGTTCACCTGGTTTGGCGAGGTTGCGGCAAGTATCATTCCACAAGGTGCAATACAGGACCTTGTTGTCAATGGAATAATAAGTGGCATTGGAAGCGTAGCGGTGTTCATTCCGCAGATTCTGATACTTTATCTTTTCATCTCGCTGATGGAGGACTCGGGATATATGGCACGCGCGGCATTCATTATGGACAGGCTTATGCACAAGATGGGACTGCACGGCAAGTCGTTCATCCCAATGCTGATGGGATTTGGTTGCAACGTGCCTGCCATTATGGCAACACGCACCATCGAAAGCCGCAGCAGCCGCATAATAACAGTGCTAATCACCCCATTCATGTCGTGCAGCGCCCGCCTGCCGGTGCTCATACTATTTGCAGGGGCATTCTTCCCGCAACACGCGGCATTGGTACTAATGGGGCTTTACCTGCTTGGCATAGCTATTGCGATTATAACCGCCCGTCTGTTGAGGATAGCAAAATTCCACAATGATGAAACTCCATTCGTTATGGAGCTGCCACCCTACCGTTGGCCGACACTGCGTGCGACACTGCGCCACATGTGGGAGAAGTGTGCGCAGTATATAAAGAAGATTGGTACCGTAATTCTGCTGTCGACAGTAGTGATATGGTTCCTGAGTTATTATCCAAGACCTGAGGAAACGGAAATGTCAAAGGTGAAAGCGGAAAGCTTTGAACAGATTGCTGATGAGGCTACAATCAGCGGCATTAACGAAAACTCTTTCATTGCCATGCTTGGACATGCAGTTGAGCCGGTACTTGCGCCAATTGGACAGAACTGGCGCTCGGGTATAGCCCTGATAACAAGCATTCCCGCAAAGGAATTGGTAGTGAGCACGTTGGGAGTGCTCTACAGCAGTGATTCGGACGAGAGTATAACCGAGGATTTGAAGGAGTCGGGTGACTTCACCCCCCGCTCGGCAGCCGCTTTCCTTGTATTCATACTGCTCTTCTTCCCATGCATTGCAACCATCGCGGCGATAGCACACGAGACAGGCAGTTGGAAATGGGCAACTTTTTCAATTATATACAACACCGCCGTCGCATGGGTGACAGCCTTCATTGTCTACACCATCGGCGGCTTGCTATAACAACTAAAAACAACCACAGAATGAACCAGAACATTACAATATACAACTGCAGAATGAAGATGGCCGACCTTGTTGCAAGCGACATAAGCCTGCTGTCGATTCTACAACGCCTTGATATCTCATTGGGATTCGGCGAGGCAACGGTTGCCGAGGTATGCGCACAACACAACTTATCGGCCGACATGTTCCTGATGATATGCAACATCTACTCTTTCCGCGACTACTATCCGCAGATTGAGTCACTCACTGATGATGACATAAGGAACATAACCACCTATCTGCGCGCGTCACACTACTACTACCGTACAATCTGCTTTCCTGCACTGCACGACAACATACACAGAATGGTAAAGGAACTCGACGACGTGAGCCGCCGCCTCATCGACAAGTTCTATGATGACTATGACAACGAGGTGAACAACCATTTCAAGTACGAGGAGGAGATTGTGTTCCCATATATCGAGAAGCTGATAGACAATAGACTGAAATGCGACAGCGGATACAACATATCGCTTTTCGAGCACAATCACGGCAATGTAAACGAGAAGCTCAACGACCTCAGCAACATCATCATAAAATACTTGAATAAAGAGTATGTATCGCCTCTGAGATTCGAGATTCTAGGCGAAATCCACAATATAAGCAAGGAACTTCTGAAACACTCCGATATTGAGAATAAATTGCTTGTTCCGTTGGTTGAAAAAATTGAAAAGAGCTATGAATAAGGAAAGTAAATACAAGGTTATACTTATTGAACCGTCTGAAATCATAGCAACAGGTATTGCTGCAATAATTAACGGTAACCCTCTGTTCAATGTGGCACAGACATTGAACGACCCGTCGTACTACAATTCCAATGACGGCGATGTAGACATCGTCATTATAAACCCCACCGTTGTCGACTACAACGACAGACTTGACATACGTTCATGGTTAGGTACAAACAACACGGCACTTGTAGCACTCACACACAGCAACTACGAGGAGAGCGTGCTGCGCCAATACGACGAGTGCATCGGTATATACGACAATACCGCGCGCATAATACAAAAGCTGAAGAACGCCATTGAGGAGAATAGCAAGAATCCCAAGAACGACCTCAACGAACTCTCTTCACGCGAGAAGGATATACTAGCTGCAGTAGCAATGGGCAAGACAAACAAAGAGATTGCCGATGAGTTCAACATCTCAATATACACAGTAATATCGCACCGCCGCAACATATCGCAGAAACTGGGAATCAACTCCATTCCCGGACTCACGGTCTATGCGATAATGAACAAATTGGTGGATATATCGGATTTCAATTAAACAATATAATGGCTGAAGAACTACACATTGCGCAAGGCGGCAAGGAGGAGAAATATGCACTGCTATACAAACAGGTCGCGTCCATTGTTGAAAACGAAAGCGACACCATAGCCAACATGGCAAACGTAGCCGCAATGATTCACCACACATTCGGATTCTGGTGGACAGGATTCTACCGTGTTATCGGCGAAGAGCTTATACTTGGTCCCTTTCAAGGACCGCTTGCATGCAGCCGCATAAAATTCGGCCGCGGAGTATGCGGTACAGCATGGAAGGAACAGCGCACACTGGTGGTACCCGACGTCGAGCTGTTCCCGGGACACATAGCTTGCAGCAGCGCATCAAAAAGCGAGATTGTAGTCCCGCTGTTCAAAGAAGGCAAAGTGATTGCGGTACTCGACATTGACAGCGAACACCTTGCCACATTCGATGAGACAGACAAACTTTGGCTTGAAAGAATTGTGGAATTGTTGTAAATAACAGAATTAAGACAGGCGTAATGCAACAATAAGTTCTTCAAACACTTTTCTTCAATGTCCTATAACTCAATATATGAATGCTCACTCCGATTGCAATGACAATGAACAGAGCACTCATCCACCACTCATTGGCAACGGAAATTGCGCAATAGAGCAATGTCACCCACACCATTGTTACAGAAACAATCTTCACACGCAGCGGCAGTGCCTTGTGTTCCCTGAAAATCTTTATATATGGGCCAAGATGCTTATGCGACATTAGCCAGTCATACAGTCTCTGCGAACTGCGCATATATAAAGCTGCCGAGAGCAGAAGGAATGGCGTGGTTGGCAGAACAGGCAGGAAAATGCCCATTATGCCCAGCGCGAGCGACACGCTTCCTATGATTGCCAAAAGATATCTCATTGTTCTGTAATTGCGGCGCGAAGGTACAAAAAATATCCTACAGCGTGAAACAATGGCTACGTCTACATATATTTTTCTTGAGAAAATGTTTTTTATTTATTTTTTATTCGTACATTGCACACGATAAAAGAAACATTGTCTAACCTTAAACTCCCTACACTATGAAAAAGTTCATGTTTCTATTTGCGTTTATCTTACTATCAGGAGTTGTAACAGGCCATGCACAAGTAAAAAAGACAGGACCCGATGCCGGGCCACTTGTCGGTATGTGGCAATATGTTGAAGAGGTTGTGACATCAGATGGCGGCAAAGCCTACATTGGCAAGCAGATATTCAAGACCATAACCGAAGATAATACATATTCTGTAATTCTTGGGGTAAACATCCCTGTCAAGGAGGCCAATTGGGAAGAAAGCAAGACAAGTACACTCGCTTTCATAACCCAAGAGGGCGAGATTGAGATGAAGGAGGAGAACACATACCTTGAGTACATCAACAACCACTATCTCGACAAGAGCCTCAACAACACAATCTCCAACTTGCGATACAGGTTCAGCGAGGAAAACAATAATATCCTTTATGTGGAATACAACCTTAGCGGCACCGAAAACGACAATTGGGTGAGCGAAATATGGTTAAGAGTAATTCCGTTAGGCGCGAAATAATTATAAATATCATCACAGCAGAGGGTGACCCAAAAGTAATTGATGGGTCACCCTCGATTCTATTTTACGGATAGTTCTCTATTTACATCTGATCTCCATAAACAGCACATAGAGGAACGGCAGCATATAGAGCACTGTCTCTATTATACTCCACAGCATATCGGATGCCTGTTGCACCCCGGCATATTGCAGGCAAGGCACAATACCCGATGCCGGCAAAAGAGCCATGATGGCAGGAATGAAGAGAACAAAGGTGTCGGCGGTTGAAACAACCACATCCATAATTGAACGGAAGTTACCATAAATGAAGCCATATATGAGCGACACAAATAAAGTTCCGATAAAAAGCAGCAATACCCAACCCTGCAGTAACGGTGAGAGTGCCGGCTCATGTGTCACGCCGGAGAGGATGTTCCATGGAGCGACAGCCGACATATAAAGAAGAGCCACATAACATACAGTTGCCGCAAGCGAAAATAGCAATGCACGCCACTCAGAGAGTGTCAAACGACGCAGACACAGCAATCGTAAAAGAACTTTAACGAGTCCGGAACCACGCAACAGTCCATAGGTGGCAACAAGCAACATCACCATTCCCCAAGGCACCGCGCCTATTGATGGCAATGCCGTGCGTAAAGCCCAACGTACACCCTCGGCACTTATCAATGACGACGTTGGAAGCTCTGCTCCAAAGAGGAGCTGCATGACATCGGCAAAGAACGCACCTATCCACACCATCAGCAACAATAGCAGATAAGCCAGCAAAGGGTAATAATTTGCTCTACGGTTATTCATCGGCTTCCAGGTTTTCTACATCAATGATATGAAGTTCTATGGCACGCACCACAAGGCGGGTAACATTTATTCCGCGCTGTTCACTGTCGGGGAAAAGGCGTGCTATAAGATCGGCCTGACGTTTTTCGAGTGACTTCACGCCAAAAGGCATTGTCTTCAATGAGGCCACCATCTCCTTGGTGTATCCAAGCGCAAGATGACGCAGGAAACACTCATCGTAACGGTCAATCTCATAATGTATGAGCGATTTCTGACGCGCAGTCTCACGGTTCACATTCTCGCGGAAACGCTCGACAAGCTTTTCAAGTACCGGCTGATTGAAGACATTGCGTTTGCCAGCCATTACATTGTATATCTCGTGCTTTGTGAGAAGTTCACCGGTCTTGAGAGTTATACCGTCTGCCCCGGCATCGAGTACATCGACCCACAGCTTTTCATTGAGCAGTTCGCCGGTAAAAACAAGGATTTTCATCGTTGGATGTTCCCGTTTCATTCTGGCGCAGATTTCCACGCCCACAGTAGTAGAGCCACCAAGTCCCAGATCGAGAAGCAACAGATCGGGCACTGCACGCCCAAGTACCTCATTGAGTTCGCTCTCGTTTGAAGCAGTTCCTATTACATTGGCTTCGGGCAACTCGGTACGGAAAATTTCCTCTGTACCCTTGAGTTCAAGCCTCGCATCTTCTACAATTACTACACTGAATTTCTCTATCATAATTCATTATTTTGGCAAAGTAAACAATATTACCACACCATCGACATCGGTACGCGCCTCCATGCGCAAACCATGACGGCCGGTATAATCCTCGTGCATGCGCACAATCTCTTTGGCAACAATATATTCCATTCCATGCAATTCGTTGCGCTCGCCTATATTGTAATGCGATGGAGTGAAGAGTTCGGCAACCTCATCGCTGGAGAGCGTGCGTCGGTTGTCCACAAGTTCCATCCTGACACAATCATCGGCATCGGCAGCACGCAGCAGCAACGTTCCCTCTTCTCCAACCTTAAAGGCCGCGTCAATGAGCGCCTCAAAGAGATATTCAGCAAGAGTGGCATCAACCCTCACACTGGCATCGGTAGGCTCGCACACCACCTGAAGATTCAATTTGGTTTTCTTTGAACAACGTGCTGCATATCGCTTTGCATTGTCAAACAGTTGACCGACAGCCATTGGAGAAAGTGAAAAACACAAAGTATCAAGTTCACGTTTTGCGCAGTTGGCAAGTATACCGAAAACCGAGTTGTAATAATCCATGAGTTCACCCATTGCAACAATGTTTCCGTTTCGGTCATCGACTGTCGCAAGCGCCTTTTGCGCAAGCTCCCTTACACGGCTGGGGTAATATATCGTTTCGTGCTTTATAACCGACAGGCAGTTGTCCATAACCATATTCTGCACATGCAGGCGGTTCTCCTCGAACTTTATGCGTTCAGTTTCCTCCTCCACCTCTTCCAATGAGGTATAACTGTTGGCAACACGTACCGTACGGTGATATGCTATGGAGGCCACAAAACGTGCTACCAGTTCAATGCTCACGGTCTCATTCTCGCTCAAAGGACGTTCCGTTGCAAATTCAATTGCACCCACAAGTATCTCTTCGCCCGCCACAGTGGCATTGAGCGGCAATACACGCAACAGCGCGTCGGTTGAGACAAATGGAACACCATCATCGACAACACCATGCAGATAGACATCAGCTCTACCGCCAGCAAGCGGCGATGGAGCCGCAGCCGCTACACGACCGTCACGTAACAGCAGGGCTACGCGGTTCATGCACATCAGCTCTCCAAGAGAGCCATATATTTCATCGGCCATACTTTGCAACATCTCCTGCGGTGTGTTATCGGTAGATACGGATACAAGTTCCAGAAGTTTCAGGTTTGTACTCTGCACAATATGTTCGTTGGCTTTACCAATGATTGCGTGTCGTATATATGCAATTAAAAGATATAGCAACAAGAACAAGACAATAAAGCACGATATTCCGATGAGTGCCTGTCGCAGGTTAAGTGCCAACCTTGCCTGTTCATAGCGGCGGGCAAATGCTTTGTCCTCATCAACAAGACGGTACAGGGTTGAATAGACGTTGTTGTTGTAGCGGTATTCTGACCATCTTTGCAATGCCAGCGACGCCACAGCCAACTCATTACGGATATCGAGTATGTTGTAGAAGACATCCTCGGTCATCTGCTCCGCAAAGATCCCTTCACGCCACCACTTGAGTTCGGCCTGTGTATTACCATGCATGACGATTGTATCACCGCCACCGATTTCACTTTTATAGTAGCCATTCAACAGGGTAAAGGCCTTGCGTGCCTGGCGAAAGGCCTCGTCATAGTTTCCGTTAGTATTGCAGCTGTATACCGAATCGGCAATACTCCTTAAATCGGCAAATATATTCTCGCCTGCCAACATCTTGCACGGCAGCAACATGAACAGGATGAGAATGCAACGTACAACACCTTTGGGCAGACGGAAAGAGAAACGGCTGCCTACTCCCTTTTTACTCTCGATATTCATAGAACACACAGAGAATATAGCATCGGTCTTCTTGTATTTTTCAATAATACCCCTACAGTTCATCAGTCCAAAGCCCCCGCCTTTGCTCTTTGCCGGCAGATGTTCATTATCACGACCTATACTTGCCGCATCATAAACCTTTTCATTCAATATGCGGTCAATGTCACTCTGCGACATTCCGGCTCCGGTGTCGGTTACAGCCACCTCCACAAAATCGGTGCCCTCACAGCACTCCAAAGCGACACAGCCTCCTTGCGGAGTGAACTTTGCAGCATTGTCGACAAGTGTATTTATCATAAAAAGTGTGAGGGTTCTGTCGGCCTTCACCACCGGCGAACCATCACCTACGGTCAATGTTATGCCACGCGATTCAAACAACTGGCGGCTCTTTTCAATGATGGCAAACAAGCCGGCAAGCGAGAAACTCTCGACCTGCAGGTTCATTTCGCCATGACGCATCTTAATCCAACGCTCAAGTATCACATTGAGATCATCAAGTTTCTCGGTCAACTCTGTAACGTAGGCCAACTTGCGTTCCACATCATCGGGCGCTGCGTTCTTCAATACACGCAATTCGTTGATAACGCGGTCAATATACGGGCGCATTGACATAACTGTTGACACAGAAACACGTTTCAGCAGATTCTCACGTTTGTGTTCCTGTAGATAAACAGCGCATGCACTGCGCATCTCCTCGAGCCTCTCCTGTTCATCAACAATGTCGGCCAGGCGCATTCCTTCGCCCACCGCCACGGCGACATATGGGACAAGCATTTCAATAAGCGAATATTTTTCTGCTGTCAGCGGCAAAGCGGTTGTCAGATACATGGTATCACAACCGCCACCAATATATTTCGTTTCAAAATGATAGACGTTGGACGCACCCTCTTCTGCCGGTTCAAAAGAGAACTGCACATTGCCCGAGAACCCGGCAAGACTGCTATTGAGCAACGATGCAATGTGTGCACAGAGTTCATCCTTGCTTCCCACCTCCTGAGGCAGGGACGACAACAGGCGACGGCATACATCGGGCAGACGCTTGAGTTCCTTTGAATATGAATTTATGTATCTTCTCTTACGCCAATTGAAAACAACTATAACAAGCAGCAATGCCACAACGGCACAAACCGCAACATTCAGCCACTTGTCGAGACGTAATATATCTGCTGTTGCGGTTGAGACATTGCTCTCAATCATCTTGTTCAAGCGCGTAGTACGCAACAGTTGCAGATAGCTTTCCCTATTGATGTCCGACGCGAATTTGTCACCCAACCCGGCATAGGCACAGCTTGCTTCGCGACGCACGCTCAGCAGACACTCGGGAATATTGTACATATCAGCATCGGAGAACATTACCGGCTCAATCTCTATATCACACCGGTTCAGTTCATTTGCGGCAAAATCGGGTTCATCGGGGTAATAACTTCTGTAATAGCCGTTTATCTCATCGAGCGCCGCAGACAACAGGAGCAATGCCCCATCGTAATCGCCACGTTGTGTAAGGCACGATGCCGAAACAGCCTGTGCCTCTATCATCATGTACTTGTCACCATAACGTCTGAAATCATCGGCTGCAGATACAGCCAACGTATATGGCACGTTGTCTACACTTCCGCTCAACAGCAATATATGGGCAAGATTGTCGGGCAGTTCGGCGAGCAAATTGCTGTTTTCACGCAAAAGAATTGCAAGCAGTAACTTGTAATTGGCTGTGAGCCATGTATATCCGCGACTCTCTGCACTATTGAGCCCCCTTGCAAGCAAATCAAGACGTTCACGTGCATCGTGGGCTGTATTTGCGAGTATCATTCTTGCATAGACCCTCAAGGCCGGGTCTGCACAGTTCTCAACACCGGCGCTAAGATAGACCAATGTCCTTTTTACATCGTCGAGCATGGAAAGATTTGCAAAATAGCAGACTGAGACTATGCCGAACTCAATCTTGGCACGTTCAAAACGCGCCCTGTCACTTACCGAGAGGCGCTCTGCATCCTCATCAATGCGTTTGATTCTCTCCAAAGCCCCTGCACGGCAATCGAAGAAATCCCTGTTTCCCGACACGCGGTAACAGACAGTCATCAGTCCCACATCGGCAACAAGTTTTTCAATTTCGCAATCCGCCTCTGCCTGCACCTTACGGTAAAGCGAAACAGCCGATGCATAATCCATCTTCATGAGAGAGGAGTATGCTATGGCATTCGCAGCCACCATAGCAGTTTCGTGGCCGTTTGTCGAGAGGTTGGCAAGCCTTGTCGACAAACTATCAAGCAATGCAGCATCCCTGTAACGGGCATCGTAAACCTTCACAGAGAGCGTATCGACACCCGCGACAGGGTCCGAGCCACAATTGTGCCCCATACAGGACATCAGTACGACACATAGGGACAATATGTAGAACCTAACGTTACGCATTGTTTATACAGGCATTATTGCATTATCAATTACAAATTTAATAATTTATTTGGAGATATGGTATTCTACATAAAAAATAACGCTGTGAGACATTGCCCACAGCGTCAAAGTTTCTTATCCCGGCATTATTGTTGCTTGTTTTTATTCTTGCCATAGAGGCGTTTTATCCATAGATAGTAACCTGTAAGTGGCAATGTCGCACCAAGCAGGGCTGCAAGGAAATAGAGTACGCGGGCAAGCAGACCGCCCCATGAGCCTGTGTGCAACGAGTAGAACCAACCCGACAGTTTTCCTTTGCGTGCCGAATCCTTATATAGTTCGACAGAGGTTATTGCACCGCTGTCTTTATCGAACATATACTTGTCGGCCGCGCGCATATTTCCATACTTGGACACCTTGACTGAGACTGTTCCTGCCGACACTGTAATTGTCTCGAAATGCGGCACCATGGCCACAACGTTCTCATAGGCCTTTTGCCAACTGTCGAAGCCCGTAGCCTGCGGCGCAGTAACCAACGAAGTGGCACCGCTATTGCCGTCGGTCATGGCAGTTGCACTGCTCTGTGCATCGACAGCTGTTGCAGCCGTAATACCATCAATCTCTGCAACAGAAACAGCAGACTCGGCATCGACATATTTGGTATCGGCGACATTTGTGGCAGTTGTTACGGCATCGACATTCCACCGTTCCATTCCACTCTGTCCGACAGCTGTGTTTTTGTTCTC
Source organism: Bacteroidaceae bacterium (assembly GCA_045634305.1). GTDB lineage: Bacteria > Bacteroidota > Bacteroidia > Bacteroidales > Bacteroidaceae > HGM04593. The sequence continues at coordinate 46,914 of JAZQZZ010000019.1, forward strand.
TGCACTGTTCACACAGACAGGCAATGTACAATCCCTGCAGCTACCGGGGCAGACAGGAGTCTCAACACGCGTGGGAGACTTTCTTTCCACCACAGTTGTTTCCTTGGGCTCACCTGCACCAAACAGAGCATATGCACCGTTCCTGTACCACTCGAATGACCATGTCAGACCTGTCAATGCCATCACAAGCAACAGCAACAAGGTATAGAAACCACCGGCAACGTGAAGGTCATACCAGAAACGGTTCTTGCCTTTTCTAAAAGTTATCTGCAGACGGTTCTTCAGCATCTTGCGGTTACGCGGCCACCATATTACAAGGCCTGTCAACAATATCACCACAAAGGCAATAGTGCTTGCGCCCACAATAATCTTGCCCCAAAATACCTTGCCCTCACCGGGATTGCTGTCCATGAGCCAACGGTGCAGGCGGAATACTGTACGGAAGAACGGCAGACGCTCATCCTTGCCAATCACTTCACCTGTGTATTGGTTTACATAGACTGCAGCCTTCTTTGGTTTTGAAAGGTTTACCTTGTAAGCCTCATCGGGAGAAGATGAAACGACAACACCCTTGACATCGACATCGGCAGGCAATGTCGCATCCACCTTGTCGGCAATTACACTCACGGGCAACGGTTCACCCACTGGAGTGACAGCCGTAATATCGCCAACGCACAATGCGGTAATCTCCTTTTCAAACACCAGCAATGCACCGGTGAAACAGGTAATTGTTATTACAATACCGAATGGCACCGACACCCACAGGTGGAATTTACGAAAGAAATTTCTCATCTATCTTATTCTTTATCTATATAACGTCCATTTCCGCAAAGATATCATATTTTTCCATTACCCGATACTATTGGGGAAACAATTTGCCGATGCCGTCAAGTGACGTAACCTCAAAGACCGCACCTTTGACAGCTGTAGCATCCGAAGGGTCTATCCTGTATATCGCAGGATAGCCGTCGGTAACAGTCACCGGCATATATGCATAACCATTCTCCATGTAAGGAGTCTTTCCGAAAGCCGACAATGTCTGTGGCAACCCTTCAACAAACCTGAATGTCGCATCATTTACATTGAATATTGCAAGACTCAAGGCTGTGGGCGCGCTATTGCTTGGAACAAGAGGTGCATCATACATCTGCAACAGGAAATTGCCGTCGCCCACATACCATGAACGCAGGAACGAGCGACCGCCCGACAGAGCCTCTATATTCACATAATAATCGTTGTCGAACACCTCTTCGCCCGACTTTATGCGCACAACACCGGCAGGCAGCACTGTACGTTGGTTCTCGTCAGTCATGGTCTTTGCATATGAAGGCGAGAAGAGATAGACATCGCCATTCTCGGTTGCCCAAATCATCTGGTAATACTGTGATTTGAAACGGCCTGACGCATAACTTATCCTGTCGGTTGTAATCACTTTTTTTGTTGAAAGAGTCTCGTTGTCAAAAATTGCCACGTGGCACTCATTGGGGTACTGTGTCCACTGCAGTTCGCCCTTCTTGTAGGAACTGCTGTTTGTACCGCCATCCTCGGTCTTCACAAGATGGGGGTATTTCACCCACTTGCCACCGTCAGCAGCGGCTCCATATTGACTCAGTCCCATTGGCACAACAGCTGCAAACAGTTTTTCACCACGCTGCTGGAAGCCCGACAGAGTGACATACTCGCCATTACCGAGAAAATTCTCGGACAGATACTCCTCGCTCGCCTCACTCGAGCGGTAGGTCTCTGCCTTTGTGTCAAGATAAGAAACAAGGAACATTTTGGGTAGGAAGCCATTCTCGTCGGCCCACTCCTCGGCACCATTGCCGGTTGATGTTGTAAGTATATAGTTATCATACATGCCATAGGTTGTAAAGCGGTTCACGGCATACTCTCTGTCACGCGCAATGATGTTGTAATCCTTGTCCAGGACATACGAACGGGTCAAGCCGGCATTGCCCTGATTATAGGCAAGACCATATAGATATTCTGTACCGTGAAACACCCAATACGTAGCCTCATCGGTCACAGTACCGTTGTTGACCGGGGATATTGTGCCCTCGTCGAGTGAGGCGGCTGTGAGCAGCACCGGGGTGCTGTTGTTCGACATTGTAACGGTTGCTGCAATGACATAGGGTCTTGCACCGCCCGAGGGAGGTGTGATATCACCATCATTTTCATTGCTACAAGAGGTAAAAAGTGTTGTTGCAAGCAACACTGCAAGTGATGTTTTTGTAATAAATCTATTCATATAATTAAGTTTTATAAATTAATCATTTCCCCAATTTAACACGGAACTTTGCATAAAAAGCACGGCCGGGTTTCTGCAGGCTGAAATTGTCATACAGGCGCTCGTCGGTCACGTTCCTGCACTCAAGCGCTATATTGTAACGCCCGCTCTTCAATGAATACACAAGTGAGATATTATGCGACAGTTGGTCAGGGACTATATAATCACCGTTGTTGGAACCAATCCTTGCCGAATAGTAGCTGAACTCCTGCACATACTGCCCATCGTAGGTAAATGTGAGCAGATTATCCTTGCCTCCAAGCCCATGCCAGTAGAGCGTCACATCAAAATCGGCAAACATTGACGGCAGATTGGGCATTTTCCCGCCATAACCAAGATTAGGCACAGAACTGCCAATGGCAGTCTTCATATTGTCGAGTACTCTCATATCGGTGAAGTTGCCACCTATTGAGAGCAACTTGTCCCAAGTGTAGCGCAGTGTGACATTATACCCTTTTGTGAGCACCTTTCCATAATTTATATATGTAGCAGCAGACTTGCCACCGCTGAGGTCGACAATATTACGTTGTATGTAATCGCGCGTATCGCGAAGAACCAGCCCGGCCTCGGCAAAAAACCCGTGCTGAGCGAACTTGCCATTGTAACCCACATTCAAATTGACATTGTGGCTTCTCTCCGGCCTCAGCCCGAACTCACCCTGCTCCAAGTCCTCGTCTCCGAACATCTCCTCAATGGTTGGCATACGGCATGCCTTTTCGTAGGATAGCTTGACCTGTAATTGAGGCAAGATGAAATATGTTCCTGCAGCTCCATAGCCAACAGCATCCATTGCACGCGTATCGCGCACATACTCATCGGCATTGCTTGTTGTTGCCACAGGCCCCTGGACAAAAACATTATAATATTTACCGAAAGCGGTTATGTTCCACCTCTCGGACGGTGTAAGCCGATAGGAAAGGCCTACGATATTCTTACGTGTGAGTTTATCAATGGGATCCTCAACCACCTGTGGAAGCAGCAGCGATGTATTGCTGCGCCTGAATGCACTGAAAAGATAGTTCAGCGTAAACAGATGCCTGTGAGAAATACCTGGTGAATAGTTGATGTTTGCCGCCAGATTCCAGTTCTCATTATTTGACTGCAGATGCTGCAACGACTGCTCGCCCCGGCCGTTTAACTTTTTTGTCTCACCGAACCAATTATATTTACAGGAAGCTGTGTCGATATTTGTAGAGACATTACAATTATAGTTGAGCGATGCCGAGAGATCGAGACCATTGAGCAGCAAGTTTCGCTTGCCATACTCCAAAGAGGGCATGAGAGAGTGGCTCCTGCGGTGCTTTTGACCATAAACAATCTCCTGGCGCACACCGGTCTGCACCTCTTTATACATATTTGAAAGCCCAAGTCCCAGCATCAGGCGGTCGGCCCAACTTTTGCCGACAACACCCACCTTGAATGTTGCCGCTTCGTTGTGATAGGTATCATTGAAACGCTCGACGCTGTATAGTTTTTTCTTTTCAATGCTGCCTGTCTCAAAATCCTCAACCGGGGCATTTATGGTATAGTTGTTGTCGGAGTAGTTCTGGAAGATATTGAGTTCATACTTCAAACCATTGCGGTGTACCTTGCCGAAGTTTATAAAGGACTTGTGGGTATTGAACGAACCATAAGAGTAGGATGCATCAAGGTTCCACCCCTCCCGGACACTGTTGGTCACAATATTCACCACGCCGCCCATGGCATCGGCACCGAACTGAACCGGCACCACACCGCGATAGACCTCAATCCTCTGGGCAAGATTCACCGGGATATTGTTAAGGCCGAACGATGCGCCGACGCCCTCCTGTGGTACACCGTCAATGAAAATCTTTATGTGCTTACCGCTGAAACCGTCGAGCATAAGATTGATTCCCGAACCCTCACCGCCCGACTCGCGCAACCTGACACCCGGTGATTTTGACAGAATGTCACTGAGGTTGCCAGTGCTGTTTTGAAACTCCTTTGTATCGAGTGCAACAACGTTATAGGCCGAATTCCTGAGGCTGGAGACCCCCGAAGAGGCTTCCGTCACCACTACATCGTCAAGCAGTTGTTCCGATGACAACAGTTCAACATTATACTCCAATTGAAGTTTTTCATCGGCATATACCTCTTTGCGCACCGGCTCATATCCCATGGCCGTAAAGACAAGCACATGGCGCCCCAACGGCAATTCAAGTTCATAATCGCCGTTGTCATTGGAATAGGTCCCGAATTTGCCTCCTTCAACACCAACTGCGGCAAAGGGTACAGCACCCTCGCCCCTTGCAGTTACCTTGCCATACAATTTTAGATTATTGGCAACCGAAGGCAATGCAGACATCGCCATTATTGCAATAGTGAATACCAAGTGTAAAAATCTGTTCATCCCGTATTTTTTATCTGTTGCAAAATTACTGATATTGATGAACGGACTCAATTACAAGAAATAACGAAAACTACAACATGCAATAACGCTTGCTTGTTAACAATAAATCACTATTGGAAGATGCAGAAGGTAGATACAAATGACTAACAATAAAAAAAAACAGAGACCATTCCTCAACGGGACAGTCTCTGATAAACATGATAAACAATAGTTATTTTACTTCACAGCCTCCACAGTATAGCCTTTCGTCTTCAACAGTTCAAGCACGCCTTTTTCTCCGGGAAGGTGCGCTGCACCAACAACAAACAGCGTTGATGCCCTATCCATCATTGTCGGCATCTTCTCGGCCCACGCTGCATTGCGGCCATAAATCAGTGCCTCTTCTTCCTCGGGAGTACTGTCGCACAAGTTACCCATCTTTTCCTCGGTAATATCCAAAAGCGCCTGCATATCCTGCGAAAAGAATGCTGCAGAAAGCTCTTTCATCTGTAATGCGTAATATTCACTATTGTCAACCATACATAGCAACTGCTGTTTCTGGCGTTCAATTGTCGCCCCCCTGTACAATGTTTCAATCTGGAAATCCACTGTTTCCAAACCGGCAACCAGCTTTCCCGCTTTTTTGGCAACGTTTTGAAAATGAGCGTCAATGAGTTTCATAGGGTTGAACTTTGGGGTCAGTTTCATGTACTGTACCAGCTGCAGTTGGGTAGAGAGTGCCATGGGAGTCATCTTTCCCATCTGGCTCTTGAGAATGGGATTGTTGAGATTCATCCCTAACAGTTTGTCCATATATTCATTGATACGCTGCATTTCATCGGCAGTGAACACATCGGCAAGCGCCTTGCCATCGGGTAACATGATTGCCTCCTTCACCTTTTTCTGGTTCTCGCGGCTCTCCATCTCACTCATCACCACCTCTCCGCAGACAACGTCAACTGCATCAAGTACAGTCTTTGCTCCGGGGATTGAATCAATGAAAGAAGCCGGGGCCAAATGGTATGTACCTACAATATACGATGGCTTTTCAAGGCTCTTATGAGAAATTTTATACAACAATTGGGCGTTACTGCCAACAATCGAACCAAACAGCAGAACAAGTGACAAGAATATTTTTTTCATGATAGTTGATAATTAATTTGTAGCGAAGGTAATAAAAATCAACAACAAATGTGTCCAAAAATGGATGGTAAATATTAAGAAAACTTAAATAAGAGCCAAAAAACAACACATAAGCACAAAGGTGTGCTAACTTTACAGAAAAATAATGAATAAACTGCTTATGAAGAAGATAAAGAATCCATGGATTGATTTGACCGACAAAGGTTACAACTGCTTTGCATGTGCACCCACAAACCCTTGTGGCTTGAAAATGGAATTTTACGAGGATGGCGAGGAGATTGTATCACTGTGGACACCCGGCAGCAACTACCAAGGATGGCTGGACACGTTGCATGGCGGCATTCAGGCCACACTGCTCGACGAGCTTGGAGGTTGGATAATCGCCCGCAAGTTCCAGACATCGGGAATGACAACCAAGCTGAACATGAAATATAGAAAACCTATCCCCACCGGCGAGGACATCACACTTGAGATACGTGGTCGCGTAAAAGAGGTCAAGCGCATGTTCGTGTTCATCGAGGCCGAAATCATCTACGACGGCGAAGTGCGTTCAAGCGCAGAAATGACATACTACACATTTCCAAAGGATGTAGCCGAAAAGGATTTCATGTTCAATGGTTGCGAGGTAGAGGAGTAAGTTACGGCGAAGTTACTCCTCCAAAAAACCGACAAAACGCTCAAGTTGCTTTGAAAAAGAGAACACGTCGCATGATGCATTCAGGCAATTTGCAGAATAGGTTGCATATTCCTCCTGTGACATATCAGCAAAAGCCCCAATATTCCTTTCAAGAGCCTTGTAGTCACCATATTCCGATACAAGGCCAAAACCACACTCCTTGACAATACGTGCACCTTCACCATTTCCACTGAAAAGTATTGGAATACCGGCCGGCAACAGGTCAAAAATCTTTGATGGCACAGCACCATGAATAGCTGCAGCAAGAGGTATAATAGAGAGTTGATATTTCTTCAACTCTTCATTCATCTGTTGTTTCGACACGCAACCATGATACCATATATTCTTGTCACCATCCTTTATATACTCCAGTATCGCCTCGACCTGATTACCTCCGCCATATAGGTGCATTTCAACACCAAGTCCCTTGAAATCAATTGACTTTAACAGTGACAGCATATCCTGAGCAACACCGAACAATCCGGCATATACGATCTTCAGCGCACCATCCTTCAGTCTCACTGTTGCAGATTCATTTTCAGCAGGCTGAAGATTACGGTACAGGAATGTTCTCTTTCCCGGAAACATTGTCGCAACATGTTCCATAATCTCCTGCGACTGTCCCATCACAGAATGGGCATTCTTGTATATATACTTTTCAAAGCGGCTCAACACCTTAAAAGAGAGACTGCCCTTGCGGACAAACCCCAACTCCACAGCCGAGCCAGGCCATAAATCCGAGACATTGAGAATAACCTCCTTACCGTAAAGTTTCTTGAAAAGTGTGATTGCAGATACCGATACCAGGATTGGCGGAGACTGCACAATCACACGGTCGTAGCTCTTTATCATCTTGCGTTTGAAAGCAAAAGACCACATGGAAACAGCATAGGCAGTCATTGCGAGCACACGCTTTAACGGATTCTTTGAAACAGTAGCATAAGTCCAATAACGATAGACATTTACACCATCAATCTGCTCTTTCATTGAGAAATGGCCACGATAACCATCAAAAATCTTTCCCTTAGGATAATTGGGCAAACAAGTGAGCACGTCCACATCCACCCCGGAGGCTTTAAGCCCTTTAGCAAGATTTGTAATGCGGCTCGGAGCCGCACCAAATTCCGGTTCGTAATAGAATGAGACGATAAGTACTTTCACTGTCTATGGGGTTTATCGGTTATTTGCCTGGCTGTTCCGCAAGGGCGCACAAAGTTAAAAACAATACGGAAGAAAAAAAATAAAACGGCATAAATTATATCTGCAATACAAAATAACATTCTATCTTTGCATCATGCATTGCGAAAATAGACTGCACTAGCGGGAAACTTGCAAGCAAACTGGTGTTTCGCTAATTTGCACTATTTTGGCCACAAACAGCGAAGTCTGAACAAACATGAATATTGCCTTAAAGATAATACTCCCTATTTTTCTTATGCTTGCACTTCCCTTGCAGGCACAAAAGAGTGACGGGGAGAAAATAAGATATGAGATACAGGCCGGAGCTATCGCTTCAAAAGGAGAGCATGCGCCCTTTTGGCTGACGGGCAATAGACATGGCCTATCCTCTTTACAGAACTATAGCACAAACCTCAGCGCAGGTCTGTTCCGCGATTTCGACAATAAGCGGGGATTCACATGGAGTTATGGTATAGAACTTGCCGGCGCGTGGAACCACTCTTCACCATTCTATGTACAACAGTTGTATGCCGATGTAAAGTACAACTGTTGGGAACTGAGCATCGGTAGTAAAGAGCGATACTCCGAGGGCAGGCACCCGACACTCAGCGGTGGCGGCCTCACATTCTCCACCAACGCCCGTCCCATTCCACAAGTCAGGTTCGGCATCAACGAATATACCACTGCACGCTGGCTTTTCAACGAATGGATACATGTCAAAGGTCATTTAAGCTATGGCTGGCAGACCGATGGCCGTTTCCAGCGCAATCATATGAGCAATGCAGTAAACGGAAGTTGGTATATAGACAGGGTTCTTTTCCACGAAAAGACAGCATTCCTAAAAATAGGCAAACTCTCAAGTACACCCTTTTCGTTAGAAATGGGATTTGAGATGTATACACAATTTGGAGGACGCGTATGGGAAAAACACCCCGATGGCGACATCATACGTTATGAACTGCCCCACTCATTCAAGGAGTACCTTAGGGCATTCATTCCATTGGCCGGAGGCAGCGAATCAACCGACATGGACAAGACCAATGTGAATGGCAATGTGCTTGGCAGTTTGCATCTTGCAGTGAATTACCAGACCGAGGAATGGAGTATAAAGGCGTATTACGAACATTTTTACGAAGATCACTCGGGACTCTTCGGCTTGGACTACCACTACAATCGCGAAGGAGAGAAAACCTGGATTACATATCTTCCCTGGAGAGACGGCCTTTTTGGTTTGGAACTGAAAGTACCCCAAAACAGGGTCATAGACTGTTTTGTTTATGAATATATAACATCCCGTGACCAAAGCGGTCCGATACTCAGAAACCCCGCGGGAGATATGATCGGCCAGGCCGGAGGAAAGGACTGGTACTACACACATACATACTATCAGTCATGGCAGCACTGGGGAATGTCTATCTGCAACCCGCTTTTTCTGTCACCACTATACAACAAAGATAGCAACATGACAATGCCATATTCACGCATACGCTCACACCACGTCGGGTTCAACGGAACACCATGCAAGCAGTTGGGGTACCGAATCATGGCATCGTGGACAAGACACTGGGGTTCATACGAAGACCCGCTACCGGAGTCCATGACCCAGTTGAGTACTATGGGAGAAGTTGTGTATACACCAAAGATGTTGAAGGGATGGAAATTCACCGGAGCCTTGGCATACGACCACAGCAAGCTCATCGGCAATAATTTTGGTGCCATGCTCACCATCAGCAAAGCGGGATGGCTGAGCGGCAAATAAAAAGTGGAAAGGAAAAGATGAAAAAATATATTTACAGGGTAATACTGCTGCTTGCAATGATGACAATATCGTCGTGTGAGAGCTATCTCATCCACGGCGACCTGAACGGTTTTTGGCAAGCAACAAGCATTGAGAACAAAGAAAGCGGTGAAGTAAGATATTGCAATGGTGATATTTATTATTCATTCCAAAGAGATCTGGTATTGATAACATTTGTATCACCCACAGTACCTACAGGAAAGATGAAAGAGAGCCATGTTGCCTATTTTGCATACGAAAATGATTCGATTGCAATGACAGATTTCCGTATATATTATGACCCCAATGGCGCTCAAACACCTTTAGAGGAACTGGAAAAATTCGGATTGCACGAAACATTCAATACTTTCCTTGTCGAAGAGCTGAATAATCATTCCCTGATACTAAACTCTGAGAAATCGCGCATAGCTCTAAAGAAATACTGAACTTGCAAAGAGATTATACCAACAATAGTATCATTATAAAAGCCAAACATCAATATAATAACAATGAAAATAAAAGGCGACGACATCACTTTCAAGCAATTTATATTCTTATGTCTCTACTACGGTGTAGCACGGTATCTTCCCAACATGCTGTTTGGTGGGAAAATAAGATATTTTTGCTGCAAGAACATATTCAAGCAGTGTGGAAACAATGTACACATTGAACGCGGAGCACACTTCGGCACCGGAAAGGACATCTGCATGGGCGACTTTTCAGGACTTGGTATCAACAGCAAAGTACCCAGTAACCTTATAGTCGGAACAGAGGTGATGATGGGACCGGATGTAGTGATACTTGACCGTAACCACAAATTCGACCGCACAGACATTCCTATAGGACGGCAGGGAAACACGGAAAGGAAACAGACTGTTATTGAGGATGACGTATGGATTGGATGCCAAGTGCTGATAATGCCAGGCCGCAGGATAAGGAAAGGCAGCATCATTGCAGGCGGTTGTGTGCTATGCAAGGATTTTCCCGAGTATTCGATTGTCGGCGGCAATCCATCGAAACTGATTAAAAGCAGAAAATGATTTTTTACGTAAAAAGGCAAATCTCAACGATTTGCCTTTTTGCATACTATTTTTCTGTAATATATGTATAGCACCAGAGTATATATTGACGAGCTTACCACATTTGTAATCAGTGCTCCCTCAACGTTCCAAAGCCATACAAGCACAATAAAACCGAACACTTTAAATGCTCCGCACATATAACTGCTGTTGCGTATTGGCACACCGTGGCCGTGTGAACCAAGAAAGCGATTAATCATATCACCGATACCATGTACCGAAAAGGCTATAGCCAACCAAGCGGCATATCGTGCCACTATTGCATACGATGCTGGATAGAACCAATCGACAACAATGTGAATGAAAGACATGAACAGAATACACGAAGCCACAGTCAGCACCATCGTTGCCTTGAACACCTTCTGCGGGATAGCAGGTTCGTTTACGAACTTTTTGAAATATGCGGTACCTATAATGCCGGGCAAATAAGATAGCGGTGTTGTCAGCGTCAAAGCCAAAGTGTAATATCCGACATTCGTGTTGTCGTCATTGAACACTCCAAGCATAAGGCCTGCCAGATAATGAGTGGCAATCATTGCCAAAGAACCGTAATATAGATGTGCGCCATATGCACTATTCTCAGTCTTCAGGCTCGCATAGATAGGTTTGAGTTCCTTGAAACGCGGACGAGTGGAGATGATGATAATAGCAAATACTAAACTATATACACCCCACTGCAACAATATCACGAATGATGACGTCGGCTCTATGTATTTGAAAATGAGTAGGGCCATCACAACATAAATAATAGGCGGAAGCACGCGTGATATCGCCAGACGACCAATATAATTATCACCCTGAGCTGTTGTATTCACATAATTGGTAAACAGAGGATAAAAGCATACCGGCAAAGAGACCATAAACAAAAAGCACTCCTTTTGCCCAATGTGGAACAGACCTGCAAACAGTGTCATCAGCAGAAGAGCCACAAAACAGACTCCCAAAATGACAATCATTGCGCCGCGCACTTTGCGGCTATGGACTTCATCGTCCGAGAGCGCCAACAAGCGGTTGCCGGCGTGGAAATAGCCGAACAGCAACAGCCACGAGAAGAGAGTTATGAGGTTCTGCACATAACGCACGTCACCATACTCTTCGTCTGTAAGGAAGCGTGTATTCACTATTGATGTAGCAAAGCCCAACAATGAGCCCATCAATGTTGATGCATATAAATACACAACCTGAAATTTACTTTTCGTAATCGCCTTCATATCATCAACCTTTCCATACATTTACCAGTCTGTTCCAAACCGATGAAACTGAATACTCATGGTTTACCCTCGTCCTTGCATTTGCTGCCATAGAAGACTTGGCATCCTCGTCCGAAATAAGTTTTTCAACAGCAACGCTGATTTCATCGGCACAGCGTGGTTTTATCACTACTCCACACTTGCCGTTGTCAAGCATCTCCGGGATAGCCCCCACGCCACTGGCGATAATTGGTGTACCGCAGGCCATTGCCTCAAGAATCACATTAGGGAAGCCCTCGATATATGAAGGGGCAACAAGAATATCGGCTGCAAGCATCTCTTTAATGGTTTCTTCGCGAGAAAGGCCACCGGTAAAACAGAGCCAATTGCCATTACGAACAGAAGCAATACTCTCCAAGCGTGCCTTGACATCATCCTCAACATGTCCAACCATACGCAATGTCACGTCCGACAACCTGCTGCAAGCCTCGACAAGCTCATATACACCCTTTATATCGACAATGTGACCGACAAAAAGCAGTCTTTTCTCAACCCTCTCGACCTTGCCTTCATGAGCAGATACCGCGTCGCAGACAAAGGTAGACAACGGATTCGGTATATACACAGCACCCTGGATATTCATTTTCTCAAGTGCCCGGAAGGACAAATTGTCCATAACAACAGGAACATCGGTGCTCTTCAAAACATGCCTAAGTAACTTTGTCTCCCAATTGTTCTTTTGGATGATTTCAGGTAGACGGCCGCAATGGAAATGCAAAACAGTTCTGATTCCCTTTGATTTCGCATAGCGAAAAATAAAGTAATCCTTTATGAGTCCAAGTGATGCAGTTGTACACAAATGTATGGTATCAGGTTTCTCTCTCCTTATTCGTCTTTTGACAATCTTCACCAATGAGAGATACTCCACCACTCCGCGCCAAAGACGCACAAAAGGGGCGACACCTCTTACGTATGTCTTCCTGTCCAGCGGTTGAAGCAGAAGTTCCACTTGCTGCGCGGCCTGTTCATATTGCGCGACAATAGCCTTTGCCCACACAGATATGCCTCCAATGTTACTGTTGGAGATTCCCTCATATGGAGTACAGAACAATATCTTTTTCATAACAATCACTTTAATGTGACATCAAAGTCAAAATATCTGTTCTCAAACATCAACGCCCTAAAGTCGTTATAGTCAAAACTGTTTTTTGTAAACACATCCTTAATAAGGCGCCGAAGAAGTTTTACAGCAGTTCTGAAAGAACCGGAATAGCTTTTGAAATATTTCAGGCAAGTAATACTGTTCAGCAAACATATCAAATAAAACTTCAGGCGCGGTTCATACAGTCTGTTGCAAATAAGCCTGTTATGATAATACATGTATATACGTCCCAAGCCACGTGAATCCTTAGTATTCTTCTGTGAAGAACCGACCTTGTGATAAACAAGAGAACGTGGCACGCATACCATCTGAACACTTTGATTCCTCATCCTCAAAGAGAACTCATAATCCTCCTCGCCAAAGAAAAAACCGTTATATAGAAGTTCATTCTTTTCGTTAAGGAGCGAGGCATCAAAGAAGAGTGCACAGCCCGATACGAAATTTATTGGAAAAGGTTCAAGACCCACAACTGTCCGCAACTGCTCGGCATAAAGGTTCTTGCGTGTACCGAAAGTGAGTTTTCCACCACTGAACCAAACCTTTTCCTTATTGCTATGATAGCAAATACAAGGTGAGAGGATTTTCGCTGCAGGATTTGCTTTTACATAATCGAGCAGATGTGTCAAGGTATCAGGTTCCACCTCGGTATCATTATTCAACAGCATACAATAGTCGGGAGCATCCTGCATAGCTAAATCAATAGCTTTGTTATTGCCCACTGCGAAACCATAGTTCTTTCCTAGTCCAACAATCCTGTAGCCTGCCACATTAGGTCTCCCGGCATTTTCATCCAGCCATTGCTGTATGCGTAAAACAGAATCATCGGTCGAGCCATTGTCACCGATGACAACGGTATGCTGTTCCTTCATCCTGCTCAACGACTCAAGGCAAGCGATTGTATCATCGGCACCATGCCAGTTAATCAGTATTATTGCTGTTTTCATTTTTGACATCCTCACGTTTATACAGGACCTTTTCAAAAATCCATAAAAGCAGAAGCATTATAGGTAGCTCAAACACAATTACACCCGAGAAGTAAAAATCGAACCAACCCATAAAAAGCATTCCGCAGAAAAAGAAATAAACAGTATAAAGATATATGCTGTTGAAACGCACCATTGCGGTACGCATCAGATACATAATTGAGCTAAGTACAAAAACATAGATAGCGAAAGCAATCCAAGTTGAATTTATATACAAGGTTCCGAAAATCGTTCTGACATTTGTCAAAGTGAATCCAGAATTGTAATATAAAGGATTGATAGGGGAAACAAGTTCCTTGTCACCAGTAACCAGTTTGGACAGATTCACAAACTGCGCTATTATATTCTGAAAATTCCCTGTATCGTCCGGCAAGCCCAACTGGAGGTCCATACTCCAACCGAACGTTCCACTTGTAAGATAATGCAGGAAGTGCATATATATGAATTCCATGAATTCGTCACTTACGCCTCTTGACTGAACGACAAGAATAGAGAGAGCATAGGAAAGGAAGAATACCAGGAATGCACCAAGCAGGACATATAACAGGAACCTCGCAGTCAAACGTGTTTTACCTGCATGCACACGCATGACCATTGCAGCAAGTACAGGAATAATTACCCAACCTTTAACCTGATTCAATACACCGACAAGAAGAAATATAAAAATAATTGGCCACAGCCACCATCTCTTCTTTGAAACATAATATATGCTCATCATCAGCATCGGTAATGAAAGAATCCTAAGATGTCCCCAAAGACCTCCTCCGCTGAACTCCTCACCAAACTCTTCAGAACCCAAGGCTTCGGCCGAACTACCCAATACACCTTTCAAATGCACTATAAACAACATGGTCATCAATACCAATAAGAAAACAAGACTTTGTGGGATTTTGTCTTCTATAGGCTCTGGTGCAACCCTCTTGCCACTGTGCACTATAATGGTTCCTATGATAGCACTAGGCAAGAAGAAAATGAGAAGTCCCACATTCCATATGAATATACTCGGATAATAGAACTCTACAAAGCCTAGTTTCCCGGCAAGGAAAATTGTTATCAGCAGAACTATCAAATATGGTAGCATCAAGAAATTGAACGGAGTATATAGCGTTTTCCAAATCTTGCACTCCAGATATAGAAGTAAAGCAGATTCCAACAATATTGCTATCAGGTACAATACATCCGTAAAATTGCTCATTGCGATATTTACGTTACTTATTTATGATCCTATCTTTAATGATTATCCAGGAAACTGTTCCGAAGAATGCGAGGAACACATACAACAGCCCCATCATGATTTTCTTAGGTGATGAAGCCTTGATTGGAACAATTGCAGGCTGCATTACCACACACACCGGAGTACTCTCGGCCACCTTTGCACGGGCAAGTTCAACCTGTTGGGCTATCTGATTATATACATTAAAAGCCAAATCCAATTCATTCGAAAGCCTGTCCTGCTCTATCTGATGTTGCATTTTCACAACACCCTGATGCTGATCTACATATTTTGCATATGCTTGCTGTGCGGTGTAATATTTTCCTTGAGCCTCGTTGTATAAAGTCTCTGCATATGCCAAGTCTTTTCGTGCTTTTGCTGAACGGTATGCAGCTATATATTCCTGCAGGTTGGCTGATACGACACTGGCAACATGAGCCGAAATGACAGGATCCTGCATGGTAACATCAAGTGTAATAACCATATTGCCCTTGTCCACATCCACTGCTATCCTATTACCCAATGCTTCCAGCAAAAGATATTGCCTGCGTGTCAAATGTATCTCACCCGCTGTCGGTGGCACAGTGTCTATTGTATTGCTTCCGGTCATTCCTTTAATCCAATCCATAGGAGCCTTCAAGATAGCATTCCACCAAGGGATTCTTTGATGGTACGCCAGATAGTCATATAAAGAAGTTTTAAGTTCCTTATCTTTCGTTTCCACCTCTATAGCCATCAATTCACACAAGAATGGTGTTGATGAGATGATCTGCGGATACAGTTCGGGATACAATGCATCCTCACCACTTGATTGCCCTCCGATATTGATACCGGCCATTGATGCCAAAGCGCTGATATTTCCCAAATTGGCTGAACCTGAAGAAAATTCCGGTGCCAACACCACTGTAGAAGTATATTGTTTAGGTATACTGAATGCTACGATTATAGCCAAAACACCTCCAATAAAACAATTTATAACAATTTGCTTACGTTTACTCCAAAGCAATACAAGTAAGCCGACAATATCAATTTCACGTCCTTCTTTCATAGCGTTTTCTTCCATACAATTGACAAACTTACAATATTTTACTTTAGCAGATTTGCAATGGTTATCAACATTGTAGCAATTGAGGCAGCAGATGAACCTATCGCAACGATTTCTGCTGTTGTCATCCTTTTCTTGAAGTTCTTGGCCGGTACCACAATCTCCATTCCGGGCTGGATATCACTGCTTGACACTCGTGAAATCTTCTTCACGCCACCGTTCATATATATGGCATAAACACCGTTTTTCTTCGCTCTGTCGGCATAGCCACCCGCGTGCTTGATATAATAGCGCAGATTTTTTCCCTCCTTGTATGTAACAGAAATCGGATAACGTACCTCGCCACTTATTTTTACGACTCCAGCATACTCCGGAACTGTCAAAAGGTCTCCTTCACGCAAAACAATATCAGCCTCACTTCCGGGTTTTTCAACCGCCTTCTTCAAATCAATGTCAAGGAGATATACATCGCCGAGATTTGCATTGATATTTATCAAAGAGTCAGATATTGCCATGTCAAACTCCTTGTCAGAGCGTAAAGCATCTTCATAGATTTGCTTTTGCGACTGCTTTATCATATCCTCCCGCTGCAGTTTTTCCTCTTCTGAGAGTTTTCTATAAAGTCTCGCGCCCTGCGGATAAGAAGATGCTGCGAAACCACCTGCATCCTTCACCAGATCACTAAGACGATAGTTTGTATTATGCATTGCATAATCTCCTTTAAAGTTCACAGCACCATCTATCGTAACACTCTTTATAAGATTATTTACAGGACTTTTGCGCACGTGTACCTCGTCAAACGGAGCAAGAATAAAACCGGGCGTTCCATCTATCACAAAACCATCCTTCAACGAAAAACAGTAGACCTCGGTTATAGTATCGCCGCTTTCAAGTGATTTTGGGTCATATATTCTGCGATATATGTCAATTTTTGCAGTTGACGCAACGTTAGTCAAGCCACCGGCCTGCAATACAAAATCTTCAAGTGCCGTATTATCGGCAAATTCATATACACCCGGGTAGTTCACCTCACCTGATATTTTCAGAGTTTCCATGCCGCGCATCTCATTTACTGACGGAATGTAAAGAACATCCTCCTTGCGGAGTTCCACATCGGGCGAAGTTCCATTCATTATTCCCTCAATATCTACCGCAAGCACTTCAAGGCGTCTGTCGGCCTTGCGACGGTGCATCACAGCACGCGCCAGAAACGCATCCTCGCACAAGCCATCGGCCGCCTCAATCAAATCCAGCACCGTTTTAATTTTACCGTCAACCTGATACATTCCGGGATGGAACACTGCGCCTTTTATCTCAACCATGTTTGAAAAACGCGGTATTATTGAGTCCACATAAATCGAGTCACCATCTACCAGATTAAACGATGCAAAAGCGCCCTTTTCAACAGTGTGTATAGAATACTCCCTACCGCTCTTGCGTATTACACGGATATTCTTGTCATAGGCATCACCGGTGAGACCACCTGTGTATGAAAGCAGGTTTGCAAGCGACTCATCCTTTTTCATCTCATACATCATAGGACGTTTCACCTTACCCTGCACATTGACAATAGCATTATACGGTCCAACAATAATCAAGTCATTATCCTGTAGACGGACATTCCCCACATTGTTGCCATTTACTATATAGTCATAGACATCAATCTTAGAAACCGATTTTCCGTTCCTGTATACGTTAATTTCACGCAGAGAGCCCAAATCGCTGATACCACCAGCCATATACAAGGCATTGAACAGGGTTGAAAAAGCACTCATCGTATATGAACCCGGAGCCATCACCTCACCAACTATTTCAACCTTGACATTGCGTGTCTCACCGATTGAAAGGCCAATTGATGAGCCATTATAGTGCTCACCCAATACACCATTTACATATTTATCGGCTTCCGCCAGAGTCAGGCCTGCCAATTTGATTCGGCCGACACCTTCAACGACAATGAATCCCTCGGGAGAAATCACATTGTCAAACGTCATCTGTGATGCGCCCCATACGTCTATTATCACCTGGTCACCAGCTCCAAGCACATAATCAGCAGGTGCAGGAATATTCATTGCCGGTTCAAATGTCAACAATTCGTTATTGAACAGGTTACGTCCGAAAACCTGAGTTTTTTCCTTGAGCATATTCTGAAAATATACAACAGAATCAAGATCAAGGAAAGCCATATCATTCTGCATGATTTTCTGTTCCTCATCCTCTAACTTTTTCTGCTGTTCTTTGGTCAGATTCTCTTTTTCGGTCTTCTTTTCCTTTGTGACAATAAAGTTACCTTTCTCCTCCTTAGCGTCCCTCATACGTGACGTTTTTTCACTGCCGGTCAAATCAACAGCTCCAAGTCCCTTCTGCTCCTGCTCATACTTTTCCTTTATCCTGCGGATTTGAGCCGGGGTGGCACCTTGTTGCAACAATTTTCGGGCAATTGTAGCCTCATCTGAGCCACGTTCTTTCTCGGCCATGATAATTTTAACGATCTGGCCGTCTGAGACAGTTTGCGCTGCCACCCACAAAAACGAGAATGACAACGTTATAGTAATCAATAATTTCTTCATCATTTTATATCAGAATTTTTTTCCGTTCACTATATACAAGAATGTTATAAAAATCAACTTTATGTCCATCCACAAAGAGCGTTTTTGGAGATACTCCAAATCCATTTCCAGGCGTTTGAGCATCTTCTCCATCGTATCGGTGTAGCCATTGTGCAACGTAGCCATGGATGTCAACCCCGGACGCATAAGATAGACATAGTCATAATTTGGATTCTCCAATCTGATTTTATCAATGAAATAACGTCTTTCGGGACGTGGACCGACAAATGACATATCACCAAGCAACACATTCACAAGCTGCGGCAGTTCGTCGAGATGGTGTTCGCGCAAGAACTTGCCCACTTTGGTAAGGCGCTCATCGTTGACTGTTGCCAAACGCGGTTCACCATTGCTTTCCGAATCGACACGCATGGTCCTGAACTTCAATATATTGAAAGGCTTTCCCTTATAACCGATTCTCTCTTGCTTGAAAAAAACGCTACCATCACCCTGGCATAGCAAAGCAATTGCAACAACCAAAAATACGGGAGACAATATTATCAAGGCAAGGAATGAGCAAGTAAAATCAAAAATACGTTTTATCATACGCTCGAAAAGGTTCATACCATCACGTATATCTATAGCAATTGATTTTTCATCCATAATAGACAACAGTTATTTTTTATAATAACTTATTTTCGTACAAATTATTGTATCGGGGTTCAAATTAATCTCACTTCAAAAAAAAATGCCGCCACAGACGGCATTCCAAAAACACTTAAGTTTCTTTATTTTGCAAATATATACAAAAAAAAGATTTTAACATAATATTACAACTGCAAACATCACATGAGAGCCACATTTCATCACACATTTTCCAATATTGCCCCCGGATAATAGAAAAACAGTATCTGTTCACACGAGTAACCTTTCTCTCCCATCATGGCTGCACCAATCTGGCAAAGCCCTACCCCATGTCCCCAACCGGCACCTTTGAGCACAAACACCGCATCATCCGCGGCATCCGTCTGTTTATCAACAACAAAAGCCGAACTATACAGATGTGATTTTGACAACCAACGCCTTATCTCAAGTTCCTTGCCGACAATCCTCGTTGCTTTGGTGCCAACGATTTTCAGTTTTACAATGCGTCCCGAAGTACCGCGTTCAACAGGGTGCAAATCGACAATTGTTCCAAAATCAATTCCTGAACGTTCAGCGACAAGAGAAGATAGTTCGCTCTGGGTGTAGACAACCTTCCAACGATAGAAGTCATTGGTCTCACGGTCATAGCCATTAAGTATTTGGGAAAGCACAGCCTTGTCATTCGTAGAACAGAACGAATCGGGCACACTTTCTATCCACTCACGTACTCCTTGCTCAGTTGTCAAATCGGGCAAAAATACACTACTGTCACTATCCCTGAATGACTGCAGATAGTCAAAATCCTTACTTTCCCAACATGCCGAAAAACGTTCCGTAACACCACCGCAGCACTTGCTGAAACGGGCATCGCACACCTTGCCATCAAATTTGAGCACGACATTGCGTGTTGCCTCCACTGCCCGTGCCACATTTGGATTCAGAGCACGTGTAATACCCTGATAGCGTTGACAATGGTCATCGGCGCAGAAATCGAAGTTCTTATGATCTTCCCTAGCATACCAACGCACAATCTCATCGTCAGTCTCATACCCCAGAACGGCATTCTCCACCCTCTCATTCCTGTCCAATTGGGCATATAACCAGCTGCGGGATATTATAGTATGGGCTTTCAGGAACTCGAACGACGATGTCGCCGACATTTCACTCGATATTACACTGACCAGATAATCCTCGACACAAAGGCGGTTTATTGCACGCACACAGCCGCCCTCAACAATGAGATGAAGCTCTCCTTTAAACACCTGGTCCTCATTGCGCTGCCAATGGAATCCCACACCTATGACCACATCATGCAATATAAAACTGCTATCATGCGACAGCGGTTTGAAACAGAGAGACTTGTAATGTCCGCCATTGTAGCACAATTCGCCATTCTCGATAAAAACATTGTTTTTTACGGGCACAGGATTGCCATTCAGCACAAAAACCCCGATGAAATCGAACTTTATGCAAGCGGCACACAGAATACCGACATCTACCGTTCTCATATCAGCTCTTCAATTTTTCAACGATAGCGCAAGCTGTCAAATCAGTAATGGCAACCTCGCGCAAAATGGCAGCAGCCTCATCGGCAGTCATACCTTCAAAATCACACTCACGTGGTGTCACCATAAGCCCGGCCATATCCAGAGTTCCGGGACTCACAAGGCGTTGCGACACCCCATCGGCATAATAACATGCCGGGCGATGCAGCGCACGAGGTATCACAAGCGTAACATAGCCTTCCGCTGCAGAATAATATGACACGACGTTCATCAGCGGTTCAGTTTCGTCTTCTGTCACAGGCATTGCCGCAAGCAAGCGGTTGAAAAGTTCCACCGAATGCGATACCGTTTTTGATTTAATCATAAAGAACGGTACAATATATCCCTTTGCGTTGAACACCCGAGCATCTTCGACACAACAGACCGGTTCACCAATAGAGAATTTCCCTGCTGCCACAGCCTTCAACAAAGGAACATCGCAACAACGGACAGCCTGCAGATGGGCATGGTCTGGAGCTGAAGCACCGCATTTCGCACCATTGTAGAAAAGCGCGAGCCCCTGCCACTTGCCGGCAAGATGCAACATATCGGCAAACATCGGGGGCAATGCCTGTGGCACATGTTGCCTTAATGGCAATGTTAAATGCATTGGAAGAATGGGATAAGGATTAACAAGCAACTCAAGTGCCCCCAACGCATTTTCTGCAATTTGTCCAGCAGGTCTGTTTTTTGCACACAGGAAACATGGGCGCTCGACAACAGATGCAGCATCAACTTTTGCTGCAGTGGATATTGCACGCGACGGGTTATATTGCAATGATATTCCATTCCCCAAATCGCGCTGTCCTACAGTTCCTAACAATCCATATCTCTCAGCCGCTTCTGGCCACATTGCAAGTTGTTTTTCAAAAAAAATATCCACGTCCTCACGCGTGACAGTCCTCCAACTCTTCACAAGCGCCTGACGCGCAGCGAATTCTGCAGAACGCAAGCTATCCTTGTAATAATTATGAGCATTTACCTTCTCGTGTGAGAGAGCGGCATCGGAATTTCCGCCCCAACGGCGGCACAGATAGAGCACATCATATATGCGGCCAATCTTGTAACGGCGCGAAATCTGCAACCCCACGGCATAATCTTCGCCATAGCTGACATTAGGGAAACCCACCTCACGTATCACCGGAGTAAAGAACGCACGCGGAGCGCCAAGTCCATTGATTCTCAGCGCATTGTTACGTCCGTTCTCCTCGCTCCACTCGCGATGGTCTATTATGCCGGGAGGCAATGTATTGAGTTCAAAATCGCATATTCTGTATGTACCTATGAGCATGGCACACTGCTGTTGGTAAAAACCATCCACAACACGCTGCAAGGTATTCTCATCGCTGTAAATATCATCGCTGTCAAGTTGCACTGCAAAACGTCCGCAACGTACATCGTCGACTGCAAGTTGCCAACAACCACCAATTCCCAAATCATTGCGCGAAGGGATTATGTGCACCACCCTTTCATCGGCAAAGGAATCTATTATCTGCGGAGTCCTGTCTGTGGAATGATTGTCGACAACCAATATATTGAATGGAAACGAGCACTTTTGCTTGAGAACCGATGATATGGCATCGGCAATGGTCGACTCGCGGTTGAGCACGGGAATGACAACCGAAGCTTCTACTGGAAAATCCCCTGCAGAAAGGTCTATTGCATCATATTTGCATGGCATTAGCCATGCACCGACCTCCTTCAGATGATGGGTACACACCTGCTCCATCTCAATCTGCACATTGCGTTGTGCAGGATTCACATAGTCGAACTGTTTCTCACCGCTCTTGCGTGTATCATCCTCATCCACAGTGTACACATACTCATTGTGGTGGTATATTGTTCCCAGGCGCTCCATTGCCAGACGCAACTGATAGAATCCCGCATACGAGTATTCATCAAGCGGCATTGCAAGATAGCGTTTCAAAGCCTCTACCCTGAAAAGCACCACCGGACCGAAATCAAAATCATTGCGCAAGCTGCCCGGCTGACAATCAATAGTCGGTGCATCGATGACATCGCCGTCAATCTTCTTGCGATAATGGGAATAGGCCATGACAGCCTCCTGAGGCAAAGCTGCGAACATTGCATCAAGCATAGCATCATCAACTATAACACCATCCTTACCGATGAGCAAAAGGTATTCACCATTTGCCTCAGCAGCCAATTCCCTGAACCACGCCGTCGACTGCATCAGACTGCCGGTTACAACAGTTTTCATATAATTATTTGCCATTTTCCAATCGTTTGCGCGAAAATAATAAAAAGGCTTGGATGGCAGCGACAAAATGGAATAAAATATCATTTAATATTAAAAAGAGGATGACATAGTCAAAAAATCACTTTTTTGCATTATCTTCGCAAGGAAATAGCATATTGTTGCAAACTAAAGAAAACCCGACGGTACATTATGGAGAACGAAAAAAAGAAATTGGCAGGAATGACACTGAGCGAACTCACAACCGCCGTCAAGGAGGCCGGCATGCCGGCATTCACAGCCAAACAGATTGCCGATTGGGTATACAGGAAACGTGTCGGCACCATTGACGAGATGTCAAATATCTCACTCAAGAACCGCACAAGGCTCAACGAACTGTTTCAAGTTGGTTATTCTGCACCAGCCGACGCAGCACGTTCTGTCGACGGCACCGTCAAATATCTTTACAGGGTAGACAACAACCATTTTGTCGAAGCCGTATATATCCCAGATGGCGAACGCGCCACACTTTGCGTCTCCTCACAGGTAGGCTGCAAGATGAACTGCCTGTTCTGCATGACAGGCAAGCAGAAGTACACAGCCAACCTCACCACCAACGAAATCATTAACCAGATACTGGCATTGCCCGAGTTCGAGAAACTCACCAACATAGTATTCATGGGAATGGGAGAGCCATGCGACAACCTCGACAACCTGTTGCCAGCCATTGAGATTCTGACTTCGGATTATGGACTTGGATGGAGCCCCCACCGCCTCACTGTATCATCGGTAGGTGTACGCAAGGGACTCAAGCGCCTGCTCGATTCGGGCGACTATCATATTGCCATAAGCCTACACCACCCTATACCCGAACAGCGCGCCGAGATCATGCCGGCCGAAAAGGGATTCCCCATTAACGAAGTACTCGACCTGTTGCGCCAATACGATTTCAGCCACCAGCGCAGACTCACATTCGAGTACATTGTTTTCAAAGGGATAAACGAAACCCCTTTCTACGCCCGCAAGCTACTGCAATTGCTCAAAGGCCTGGACTGCCGCATGAACCTTATACGCTACCATGCCATCCCGGGAGTACCGCTCGAGGGCGTAGACGAAAAAGGGATGACACAGCTGCGAGATTTCCTCACAAGCAACGGGCTGTTCACCACCATACGTGCATCACGCGGCGAGGACATCTTTGCTGCATGCGGCATGTTGTCAACACTTAAACAAGAGAATAAACAATAAACTGTTACATAATATGAAAAAAACAATTTTGTTTTTGCTGTCGATAGTGCTGCTAACCTCATGCGGCGAAGAGATAAAGCGCAAATCCATGGGAGCGCCATTTGAAGTCATGCTTGTATGCGAGGATGACGTCTGGGATTCAACTGCCGGAGTAGCAATTGAGCAGGTTCTTGACACACCCGTTCCCGGTCTTCCACAAAAGGAAGCGATGTTCAAGGTTACAAGACGTAACAACGAGGGTTTCAGCATCACCGAGCAGGCCTTCCGCAACATCATTCTCGTTGACATCAACAGCAGCCACAGCAAGTGCGAATTCAGATTCGACAGAGACATCTATGCATCGCCACAGATAGTTATGGCCATCTATGCCCCCGACAACAAGTCTTTTGGCGAGTTCGTCACAAAGAACGCACGTGTAGTGCTTGATTTCTTTACCGAAAAGGAACGCGAGTTCCAGTTGGCCGAACTGCAGAACAGCTACAACAAGCAAGCTTATTCACTTATAAAGAGCAAGTTCGGCTGCGAAATGAAGATACCCTCAAGCATCAGCGGCTACAAGCAGGGCGAGAATTTCCTTTGGTTCTCGGACTACAACAACCCGAGCAAGGTCGAGATGCAGAGCTTTGCAGTGTACAGCTACCCTTACACCTCGACCGACAACTTCTCCAAGGAACATTTCATCCACATGCGCGATTCTGTCATGAAGGAAAACATCCCCGGCGGAGAGCCCGACTCCTACATACAGACAGATGCTGCAACCGTTGCACTCACCGACGTTGCCTACAACGGAAAATACATGAGCGTAGCACGTGGATTGTGGTACATGAAGAACGATGACATGTTTGGCGGCGGTCCATTCGTGTCACACTCAATCGTAGACGAGGAGAACGGCAAGGTAATCGTTGTCGAGGCATTCGTTTATGCCCCCAACAAGGCAAAGGGCGGTTTCATGCGTAAGCTCGAATCGGCTCTCTACACCTTGAAGCTCCCTGTTGACATTGCGGCAGAGAAGAGCGAGACCACTGAAAACAACAAATAAAAACAACCTGCATACAATATGAGCGATAAAAACAAAATACGGGTAGGAATCACACAGGGCGACATCAACGGCGTCGGATACGAAATCATTTTCAAGACATTCGAAAACACCGAGATGTTCGACATCTGCACTCCCATAATCTTCGGTTCACCCAAAGCGGCAGCCTATCACCGCAAAGCATTGGAGATGGAGATACCATACAATGCCATAGAAAAGGCAGCCGACGCACAGGCCGGCAAACTGAACATCATAAACTGCAACAACGACGAGCTTCACATTGAACTCGGCACCAGCAGTCCCGAGGCCGGCCAGGCAGCATTTCAGGCGCTTGAAAAAGCAATAGAGGCATACAGGAACGGCGAAATAGACGTACTTGTGACAGCACCCATCGACAAGAGTTCAATACAGAGCGAACAGTTCAACTTCCCGGGCCATACCGAGTACCTGCAGGAGTGCAGCGGCGAAGGCGAAAAGGCACTCATGATACTTTGCAGCGGTGACCTGCGTGTAGCAGTGGCCACATCTCACCTTGCATTGCGCGACATACCGGCAGCCATCACCCCCGAGTTGCTCGAAGAGAAAATCACGCTACTCAACAACAGCCTCAAGAAGGATTTCAATATCGACGCACCAAAGATAGCCGTGCTGTCACTCAACCCGCATGCCGGCGACAACGGCCTGCTTGGCAAGGAAGAGATTGAAACAATCACCCCAACCATCCGCAAGATGAACGATGGTGGAATCTTCTGCTATGGTCCATTTGCCGCCGACGGTTTCATGGGCAGCGGCAAGTACGAGCAGTTCGACGCCATCCTTGCAATGTATCACGATCAGGGCCTTGCCCCACTCAAGATTCTTGCAATGAACAATGGAGTGAACTTCACCGCCGGTTTGTCAATCGTGCGCACATCGCCCGCTCACGGAGTGGCGTATGACATTACCGGCAAGGGTATTGCCGATGAGAACTCGTTCCGCCAGGCCATTTACGCAGCCATTGACATTGTGCGCAACCGCAAGTTCTATGCCGAGGCACGCCGTAACCCGCTCCGCAAGCTCTACTTCGAGAAACGCGACGACAGCAACCGTCTGAACCTGCAACAGGCCGACAACGATTAAACAATTCCATTTTATTATAGAATGAAATTTGCAATCATAGCAGCCGGTGAAGGTTCCCGTCTGGCCCAGGAGGGCATCAAGGAACCCAAACCGTTAATCCAATTACAAGGCATTCCCATCATAGAACGCCTTGTAATGCTTTTTGCCTCACAGGGAGCAAGCAGCATAAACATCATCATCAACGGGCAGCAGCCACAGACCCTGTCATTGTTGCAACAACTGCAACAACGTTACCCGATAAATATTGTTATTAAGGACACCCCAAGTTCTATGCACAGCCTGCATGCCTTGAGCCACCTGTTGCGTGGCGAAAAGTTCTGCCTCACGACAGTCGACACCATCTTCAAGGAGCAGGAGTTCGCGGAATATATAAAGACATTTGAGAGCAACGGCTACGACGGTCTGATGGCAGTGACCGGCTACGTCGACGACGAGAAACCGCTATATGTAGAGACCGACTCCGATTTGAACATCACTGCTTTTGCCGACACTCCATCGGCCACATCAAGATATATCTCGGGCGGCATCTATGGACTGGACGACAAGGCACTCGACATTCTCGACCAGTGCATGGCTGACGGAATTGAAAGAATGCGCAATTTCCAGCGCAGCCTTGTAAAGGGCGGGCTCAAGCTCAAGGCATACCCTTTTAATAAAATCATCGACATTGACCACGCCCAGGACATAACAAAAGCCGAAGAATTCCTTGCACAATGAAAAAGATTGCCCTGATTGCACGCGACACAGCCGACTCCCCCAACATGGCGGCAAACGATGCAGCCATACTGGAGCGCATCGCAACCGAGTTGCAGCAACGCGGCACAGAGGTCATATACATCAGCGAGGAGCATGCGATTCCCCACGACACTGATGCCATATGCACAATGTCACGCACAGCCGGCACCATTGAACTGCTTAAACAAGCCGAAGCAGAAGGAATCACAGTCATAAACCCGACGGCCGCCGTGGAAAACTGTTCACGCATACGATTTATGGAGACACTGCGCGAGAACAACATACCACAGCCGCAGTTCAGAGCCGTGAACAGCGCCAACGAATTGGACAACGCCATATTCCCCTGCTGGATAAAGAAATCCAAAGGTTGGAGCAACCACAGCAATGATGTCACCTTCGCCACCACAATGCAGGAGGCATCGGCCGCCATTCAAGAAATGAATTCGCGCGGAATAACGGGACACATACAGATGCTGCACTGCCCCGGCGACATCATAAAGTTCTACGGCATCGGCAACCATTTCTTTCACCATTGCTACCCCGTTGGCGGCAAGTTCGGCAAGGAAGAGATAAACGGCGTCCCAAAGCATTACGTTTTCAGCAGCGACAGGCTCAAGGATATTGCCCAAAGAGCCGCGCAGGCCATTGGAGTGGACATATATGGAGGCGATGCCATAATAACACCACAAGGAGAGATTTTTATAATTGACATGAACGACTTCCCCAGCTTCACGGCAATACGCGACATTGCAGCCCGGGAAATAGCCACATTGATAATAGACAAGCTAAGATAAAGAGATGAACGCAGAAGAAAAAAAGATGTACCAGGCATCCATAAAATCGATGGACACCGAGGAGTTTCTCGATTTATGGTTCTACCGTCCATTAGGATTCCGTTGCGCACTGTTTTTCCGCAAATACGGCATACACCCCAATGTAATAACCATCATATCAATATTCCTTGGCGTTGGAGCCGGCATATGCTTTGCACAGGAGAGCCTGCGCTGGAACATCCTTGGCATCCTGCTGCTCATTTGGGCAAACCTCTATGACAGCACCGACGGACAGCTTGCACGCATAACAGGGCAGAAGACACGTTGGGGCCGCATACTCGACGGTTTCGCCGGCGACTGCTGGTTCTTCTGCATATACTTTGCCATAGCCGTGCGCGAAACCTTCCAGCCCATCCCCTTTGCGCCCGAATATGAGTGGGGCGTAATCATTTGGATAATGGTATCATTCAGCGGATTCTGGGTACACGGCTCACAATGCCAGCTTGCCGACTACTACCGCAACATACATCTCTACTTCACCAACGAGAAGAACGGCAACGAGTTCCACAACTCCATAGCTGTGCGCAAGGAGTATAAGGAGACGCCCTGGAAAGGCAATTTCTTCTGGAAGATATTCCTGAACGCATACATCGCATATGTCGACAACCAGGAGCGCATGTCTCCCAAGTTCCAGCGGTTCATCAAGGTGGTAAACGAGAAATACGGTACCGCCATCCCCGACTCACTGCGCAGCGAGTTCCGCGCCGGCAGCCTCCCGCTCATGAAGTACACCAACATCCTCACCTTCAACTCACGCGCCATCACTCTCTGCTTTGTAATGCTCATCGGGCAACTCTGGTTCTACCTTTTCTTTGAACTGGTGATACTCATGATACTGTTCGTATACATGAGATACAAGCACGAGAAACTATGCAGCACACTCACCCAAAAGATAGAGAACGGCCATGAGTACAATTAAAGGAGTAATCTTCGATTACGGCGGCACCATTGACACCAACGGCATCCATTGGGGCGAGGTCATTGCCGCGCAATATAAAGCAGCGGGCGTAAATATAGAGCGCGAATTATACCGCAATGCCTACGTGCACGGCGAACGCACACTGGCCAAGTACCCCATCATTGCCCCCGAAGACACCTTCCACACCCTGCTGAAGAAGAAGATTGCAATACAGTTCGAGTACCTGAGGGAGCAGACCCAATCGGCACAGTTCACCCCCGAAACTGCAGAACAGATTGCCGACGGATGCTACAGGAAGGTAAAGGAAACCATTGCCACAAGCCGCGTCGTACTGGACAAACTAGCTGCATACTACCCCATGGTGCTTGTCACCAACTTCTACGGCAACATGCCTGTGGTGCTCAAGGAGTTCGGCCTTGCAGGCTATTTCAAGGAGATAATAGAGTCATCCATTGTCGGCATACGCAAGCCCGACCCCGCCCTTTTTGCATTGGGAGTCGACGCACTGCAACTGCCGACCCGTGAGGTCATTGTCATCGGCGACTCCTACCGCAAGGACATCCACCCCTCATCCACTCTCGGTTGCAGGACCATCTGGCTCAAGAATATATGCTGGGAAGAGGAACCCATCATTGAAGGACATGCCCCCACCGCCGTCATCGGCAGCATAGAACTGGTACCCGACATCGTCATTCGCATCGCCGCCAAAGAACCATAACACCCCCTGCAATGTTTTATAATGAAACGTATTATTGTTAACCAACAAAACATTCATTATGAAACAGAAATTCACCATCGCGGCGCTCTTTCTTTCCTTATGCGGCACCGCCGGCGCACAGTTCGCGCCCGAAGAGTACACAGCCATACACAGCGACAGCAGCTGGTACTTCACCTTTGACTACGACATCCCCAAGCCCATGCCCGGCGAAGGAATGCTCATCGTCACCCACCTATGCACCCCCGACACCTGTATAAGCACAGCCGCAACCCACATACAGGGCAAGCGCTATGCAAAAAGATACATAAAGAGACACAACACACAACCCACACTGCAGAAACATGGCCCAAGCAGTGTCATGCTGACCCTGCCCGAGGAAGAGGTAAGCGACACCATGTATGGAGTGACATACTGTGAGTACAGCGACCGTAACGGAACGCAATTCACCAGTGACACCTTCACCGTCTACCTGCCCGACTGCCCACCCATCAGTTGCCACAGAGTCGCCCCGAACAAGAGCATAGCCGACCACATTGCCGCCGAACATCCCCACGTAAAAAGCATAAAGTACTACACCCCGCTCACCAACGCCAGTGCGCCCGAAATGGACATCACTCCAAGTGTGGTACGCTACACCAGCAACAGCAGCAAACTCGACCCGCACTATCTCAACAATGCCCAATCCATCGACGAGATAGTGAATATAATCGGAGAAATACTTACCGACAGCACAACCACTATCGAATCGGTACAGTTTGCCGGCTACACATCGCCCGAGGGATACGAGGACAAAGCCACCGGTCGCGGCATTGACCGTGCGATTGCGCTGCGCGACCACATAAGACGGCACCATGCCCTCCCCGACTCCATCTTTGAGGTTGCAGGTGGCGGCCGCAACTGGAACATCATCTACAGAGACATCATGGAAACCGGCACACCCGGCGCAGAGCAACTTGTCACACAACTGAAAAAAGAGAAGAACGAAGGCGCACGCGAAAAGATGCTCAAGCAATACAACGACGGCGAGCTCTACAAGACCCTGCAGGCACGCTACTTCCCGGCACACCGTATGGCCTGCTGCACAGGAATATACTATAACAATGTAAATGACGGCACCACCCTTGTACTTAACGGCATTATAGACGAACTTACCGGCAACCCCGCCCCCGACTATGCCGCATTGCTAAAGGAACTCGAGCCATACAAGGACGACCCACGCGCAATGAACCTGTGGGGAGTAATTGAATACCGCCGCCATCACCGCCATGCCGCGGAGAAAGCCTTTGCCAAGGCCGCAGAGATGGGCGACGAGCAGGCAATGGTAAACCTCATGATTGTAGAAAACGAAAAGAGCAAGTAATAAAAACAAATCCGTATGGCCGGCCATACGGATTTGTTTTTATTCTGCATTAAGGTATACATCTACCTCAGAGTATGCATAATTGAGTCCTTTCTTATTAGACGAATAGCGCCCACCTGTATAAATTGTCCGCTTTGCACCATCAACATGCACCACAATATGGTCATCAGCAATCTCCTTCACTACTACAGATGGCAAATTATCCTCATAGTAACACAGGTTCATCCCATTCCTGACTTCCTCACGATTATATGTCCGGTGGTAACCAGATGTGGTATTACGCCCCGGGTCACACGCTGTTATCCAGCCATTAACCGTGCATTTTTCCCATCTTTTGTTTTTTTGTTCATTTTCCATAACATTCTATTTTAACTCTACTTTTTACAAAAGTAAAAAAACATAACGTCATCCATTGTATTGCAGTATGGATTCAGAAAGCATACGCATTTTTATTATTCTACATCAATACGTACATCAACCTCGGAATAGGCATAGCTGAGTCCTTTTCTGGGTGTTGTATAAGTCTCCCCTGTATAAATGGTGTGCCTCTGCCCACCGGCAAACAGGACAATGTGGTCCTCAGCAATCTCCTTTACAACCACAGAGGGCAGATATTCATTATATGCAGAGAGATTCTGCCCTTTCCTGAGCTCATCGCGATTGTACACCTTTGGATAGCACTCCGAACTCACACAACCCGGATCCACAGCAGAAATCCACCCCCTCACCTTGCATATTTCCCATTTAGCGGCTTTTTTCTCATTCTTCTCTCTCTTCATATCACCTTGTTTTATTGACACAACACATATTTTTAGCAAAAATATAAGACATGAATTGAAAATACAACTTTTGACAGTTATTGATTTACAACACACAAACCTGTCAAAAACCACCAAATGGAATCCAAAACAGGAACAAGAATATTAAAAAAGCACAATCGGCCCATATGTTTGCACAAATAACAACAAATTGTGCAAAAATTAATATACTTTTGTACCGATTTAACAAACACAAATGTACAAAATGAAAAAAATTATCTTTACACTTATGTGTGCGCTGATGATGATTTCAGCAAATGCACAGGACCTCAATTCAAAGGGTGACAACATTCTTGGCAACTATCTTAGCATCAAGGATGGCGGCAAGAGCAAAATCAAGATCACAAAAGCAGCCAACGGCACATACACCGCACAGGTTTACTGGGTTGAAAGAGCACTTGACGCAAACGGCAACAAGCGCAAGGACGCCAAGAACCCCGACAAGAGTCTTCGCAATGTAGACCTCGACAAGGTTGTCCTCATCAAAGGCCTCAAGTACGATGCAAAGGACAAGGAGTGGACCGACACAAAAATCTACGATCCGGGAAGCGGCAAAATCTACAGCGTAGACATCGAGTTCAAGGACGCAAAGACACTCAAGGTATACGGCAACATCCTTGGTATTGGAAAGACAGTCTACTGGACAAGAATTGAAGAATAATATAAATCAATGAAACAGATAAAGCAGGAGCAATCACTCCTGCTTTATCTGTTTCATAACCCTGCATGGAACACCCACAGCGACAGAGTCCGATGGTATATCGCGGTTCACCAGGCTCCCTGCACCTATCGTCACATTGTCTCCGATTGTGACACCGGGAAGCACCGTAACACCGGCACCAATCCACACATTGTCCCCGACGGTTATCGGGCGGGCATACTCAAGCCCCTTATTGCGCTGTACCACATCAATCGGATGTCCAGCCGTCGTAAAGCAACAATTTGGTGCAATAAACACATTATCACCAAAAACAACAGGAGCCGCATCAAGTATCACAAGATTATGGTTCGCATAAAAATTTTCTCCAAGAGAAATGTTGCACCCATAATCGCACCAGAATGAAGGTTCTATAACAAAATCCCCCTTTGCCTTGCCAACTATTCTACGCAATACGGCCCTACGCTCCTCAACGGCATCATACTGTAGCGTATTATACTTCTGGCACAACACTTTGCAAGCGTTCCTCTCGGCAATGAGAGCCACATCATTGTTGGCATCGTACAACTCGCCACGCAACATCTTTTCCCTTTCGGTGAGCATAAGGAATCAATTCACGAACACACAATCGAAATACTCGTCGAACAAAGCCTTCGCCTCGTCAAGCTGCTGCGGAGTATTCTCCTTCACGCCCTTGAGCTTGTACTCCATGCCAAGAGGCTCATATTTGTGTGCACCCAAAGTATGATAAGGCAGAATCTCAATTCTCTTTATCATATCATACCCCTTGAAATGCTCGCCAAGAGTGCGTATATCCTCCTCAAAGGCACTGTAACCCTGCACAAGCACATAACGCAACCAGAACGGACGACCGTTGTCTTGCAGCCACTTTGCAGTCTTCAATGTCTGCTCGTTGCTGCGCTCTGTGAGCACCTTATGACGCTCGGGATTCACCTGCTTCACATCGAGCATAACAAGGTCCACGATAGAGAGAAGCTCCTCGACATCACTGTTCCATATGCTGCCGTTCGTGTCAAGACATACATGGATACCCTGTTCCTGCAGACGCTTTACCAGCGGAACGAGCGCCTTTGCCTGCACGGTAGGCTCGCCACCACTGAATGTCACGCCACCCTTTTTGCCAAAGAACGGTTTCTCGTTCATTGCCATGCGCACTATATCCTCAATATCCGTCTCCTTGCTCTCGCCCTTTGAGTCGATGGTATCGGGGTTGGCACAATAGAGACAACGGAAGTTACATCCCTGCAGAAAAACCACGAGACGCAGACCCGGACCGTCGAATGTACCTAAAGACTCATATGAATGTACTCTGATATTCATAATCCTAGAAGCTATTTGAATTTTGAAAAAATAGGCCGGCCAAAAAAGCCAGCCTATTTCGTTAATATTTATTGCTCAATCTTTTACAGATTACATACGCTCGTGGAAAGAACGAGAGATAACCTCCAACTGATGCTCGCGGCTGAGGCGGATGAAGTTCACAGCATAACCCGATACGCGGATTGTCAACTGTGGATACTTCTCTGGGTGCTCCATAGCATCCATCAACATCTCGCGGTTCAGCACGTTCACGTTCAAGTGGTGAGCACCCTTGGTGAAGTAACCGTCCATCAAAGTAACGAGGTTCTCAACGCGTGTCTCATCGTCAACACCAAGTGACTTTGGAATGATTGAGAATGTGTTACTGATACCGTCCTGTGAGTCACGATAGCGCAACTTAGCAACAGAGCTGAGTGAAGCAACAGCACCGTTCTTGTCACGTCCGTGCATTGGGTTTGCACCAGGAGCGAAAGCAACGCCCTTAGCGCGACCGTCAGGAGTAGCACCTGTCTTCTTACCGTACATCACGTTAGATGTAATGGTGAGCAATGACAATGTAGGCTTAGCGTTCTTGTATACAGGGTGCTTCTTGAGCTCCTCGCTGAAGAAGTAAACCAAGTCAACACCAAGGTGGTCAACACGGTCATCATCGTTACCGAAGCATGGGAACTCGTTCTCGATGTCGAAAGACTCGGTCAAGCCAAGCTCGTTGCGATGAACAGTCACCTTACCATACTTGATGGCAGAGAGAGAGTCGATTGCAATTGAAAGACCGGCAACACCATATGCAAGGTTGATAGAAGGATCGGTGTCGATGAACGCCATCTGTGCCTTCTCGTAGTAATACTTATCGTGCATGTAGTGGATGATGTTCATTGAGTCGTTGTAAACGCGTGCAATCTCAACGAGCACCTTCTTGTAGTTAGCAAGAACCTCCTCATAGTTGAGAACATCGCCCTCAAGAACAGGAATATCCTTGACAACAACAGTACCTGTATTCTCGCAACGACCACCGTTGATAGCAAGCAACAGCGCCTTAGCAAGGTTACAACGTGCACCGAAGAACTGAATCTGACGGCCGATAGCCTGGTAAGATACACAGCATGCGATACCGTAGTCGTCGCACTCGCGAACCTCACGCATCAAAGTATCGTTCTCGTACTGGATTGAAGAAGTATCGATAGAAACCTTTGCACAGAACTCCTTGAAGCCCACGGGCAACTCGTGGCTCCACAGCACAGTCATGTTAGGCTCTGGTGAGGGACCGAGGTTGTAAAGTGTCTGCAAGAAACGGAAAGAAGTCTTTGTAACCTTTGTACGGCCATCGTTGAAACGGCCACCGATAGACTCTGTCACCCATGTTGGGTCACCGGCGAACAAGTCATTGTAAGACTGCATACGCAAGTGACGGACCATACGCAACTTGATAACGAACTGGTCGATAAGCTCCTGTGCGAATGTCTCGTCGATGTTACCGTTGTCAAGGTCATACTGGATGTAGATATCGAGGAACGAAGAAACGTTACCGAGTGACATCGCAGCACCATCCTGCTCCTTAACGGCAGCAAGGTAAGCCATGTAAGTCCACTGAACAGCCTCCTGAGCGCTTGTAGCAGGACGAGAGAGGTCGAGACCATAGTACTCACCAAGAATCTTAATCTCCTTCAACGCCTTGATCTGCTCAGCAACCTCCTCACGAAGACGGATTGTGTGCTCAGTCATAGGACTTACCAAGCCCTTCAAGTCAGCCTGCTTAGCCTCGATAAGACGATCAAGACCATAGAGGGCAAGACGACGGTAGTCACCGATTATACGGCCACGCGCATAGTTATCGGGAAGACCGGTAAGGAAACCCAAAGAACGGTACATACGGATCTCCTCGTTGTAAGCATCGAATACACCGTCATTGTGAGTCTTGCGGTAGTGATAGAAGATATCCTTTACTTTCTCGTCAACAGGAATACCGTTCTCGAGACAAGCTTTCTCAACAACCTTGATACCACCGAAAGGCTTGATAGCACGTTTCAGCAACTCGTCAGTCTGCAAACCGACAATAAGCTCATTCTCCTTGTCAATGTAACCGGCCTTGTGCGAAGTAATAGTAGAAACAGTCTTGTTGTCCAAAGCACGCACACCATTGTTTGCACGCTCCTCAGCAAGAGCCTTTACACACTCTGCCCAAATCTTCTTTGTTCTTTCTGTAGGGCCAGCCAAGAATGAAGCATCTCCTTCATAAGGAGTAATGTTCTCGTGAACGAAATCACTTACATTGATTTCCTTGCTCCACAAGCCATCTTTAAAATTCAATTTCTTTTCCATAGTTTTTTAAATTATATATGGTTTAAAATCATTCTTTTCACACGGGGAACCCCATTTTGTCCCCTTTGCATTGCAAAGATAATAAATTTTGAAATATACTACACAAATTTTATCGATATAATTATGATAAATTTTCAATTTATTTCATTTTTGCAATGATTTCATACTTCAATAGAAAAACCGACACCCGACAGCCGATAAAACCAGCATCAAATTGCGCAGAAAAAGACCAGACCGGCACACAGTCATAAAACAAAAACACACCACCCCGGCACAACACACAAATCCATAATCAACATTTACCGGCAAAGCACAAAACAGCACAACACCATCCAACAAGCGCACTCAAATGCACAAATACAACATCAACAACCACAGAAAGAGATGATATAACACACAAAAACACGACCAAAATCAAAAAAAACACGAAAAACACGAAAAAAATCAGCATTTCTCTTGCACCGTATATTTTTTTGATATACCTTTGCACCATCAAACAAGAAGAGACCACATTCTTGTTGAAAAACAACTCATGGAGAGGTGGCAGAGTGGTCGATTGCACCGGTCTTGAAAACCGACGTACTGAAAGGTACCGGGGGTTCGAATCCCTCTCTCTCCGCAAGAAAAGGAAGCTGAAAGGCTTCCTTTTTTTTTGCATTAGAGAGGATGAGAACACCCGAGCGGGGGTTCGTAATCGACGAAGTCGCTTGCCAAAGCAAGAATCCCTCTCTCTCCGCAAGAAATCAGGAAACAACAAAAGTTGGTTCCTGATTTTCGTTTTATAGCTGCGGGAAGCTCGCTTACCAGCAGATAGGAAACGAAAATCAGATGCAAACACCGATAGGTGGTTGCTGATTTCTTGCAAAGGATAACCAAACAGGGATGGGCGAGCGAAGCGAAGCCAATCCCTACTCCAACAACAAGGCCACCTGCTAAAAAAGCAGAAATATGCGACCATTTAAAATCTGATAATAATTGGTCGCACAAAACGAAAACAGCACAAAGACCGCTAGGCAAAAAACTGAAAGCTCGTGCCAACGAGCGAAACGCAAAGCTTGCTTTAGCGTTTCACAGCGAGTGCAGCCGAGGTTCAATCGTACAAAGTGCGGTTAAAGCGTAAACCCAAAGCTCCCATTCTTTGTTATTACAAGAAAAAAACAAAGCAATGACCTACCTTTGGATTCTTCTGGCAGTATCACTCGCCACATCGGCAGTCGGATGGATTTACTTCATCTACTTCTTCAGCATTGGCTACGGACTTTCAATCGCCGCACTGGCTGCAGCCGCAACAATCATTTTCGCCGACAGCATCACACTGCCCGCCACAATATTCTGCTGCACATTATTTATATACGGCATACGGCTTGCCGGATACCTGTTCGTGCGCGAAAAGAAATCGCCGTCGTACAAACAGATTCTCTATCAACCCGACAGCAAAGAGCGCAAACCCATACCGGCAATGCTTATGATCTGGATTTCATGCGCCTTGCTGTATGTGGGACAAATAAGCCCCATCACATTCTACCTCTACAACACCGCCCAAGGAGCCGATACCGACACCGCGTGGGTTTGGGCAGGCGCCGCAATAACATTCGCAGGCTTTGCCATTGAAACAATCGCCGACACACAGAAGAGCATGGCAAAGAAAAGAAACCCCAAGCAATTCATCAGCACAGGACTCTACAGCATTGTGCGCTGTCCCAATTATTTCGGCGAAATACTCCTGTGGAGCGGCAGCTTCATCACCTGCATTGGCGCCGGCTGCACAGCATGGCAATGGATTATAGCATCACTGGGATACACAGGCATCATATACGTAATGTTCAGCGGAGCACGCCGCCTCGAACTGCGACAACAAGAGACTTACGGCAACAACCCGCAGTTCCGGGCATACATCAAGCAACGCCCGCTACTGATTCCATTGCTGCCGATATACAGCCTTGCAAAATTCAAATGGCTGAAAGCATAACAAAAAAAAAGAAAGAACGACTTTTTTGAGTCGTTCTTTCTTTTTATATCCAAAGCCTTTCGGCAGTAATTACTTTTTCAAAGCCTCGTCTGCTTTTGCCTGAGGCATCATCTCCTCAGAGAACATATAAGCACCGGTCTTAGGTGATTTAACCAATTTTACAACCTTTACGAACTTCTCCTTATCACCAGTCTGGAGGGTTGCCACTGCTTTCTTAGCCATCTCTTATTACTTAATTTCTTTGTGAACAGTTACTCTCTTCAAATATGGGTTGTATTTCTTCAACTCCAAACGCTCAGTTGTGTTCTTGCGGTTCTTTGTGGTGATGTAACGAGACATACCTGGAACACCGCTGTTCTTCTGCTCAGTGCACTCAAGGATTACCTGAACACGATTTCCTTTTACCTTCTTAGCCATACTACTTTCCTCCTTTAATTAATCGAGTACTTTAATTTCCTCCCAAGCAACGTGGCCATTCTTAACAGCAGCCTTCAAAGCTGCATCGAGACCTACTCGGTTAATAGTTTTCAACCCCGCTGCACTCACGCGCAACTGAATCCAACAATCCTCCTCTACATAGAAGAATTTCTTCTTGAACAAGTTCACATTGAAAAGACGCTTTGTCTTTCTGTTTGAGTGTGAAACATTGTTGCCCACCATAGCTTTCTTACCGGTGATTTGACAAATCTTAGACATCTCTATATATTTTTTTGTTATTCTTTTGATACCTACTCAAAACAGAGTGCAAAGATATACGATTTTACACAACCTTGCAAACAAAAACATAATTATTTTTCTTTTTTAGCAAAAAGTCAGGCCACGGAGTGTTCATTTCACTTCGAGCAGCGTTTCATGCATAAAACGCAGAGCCTCAAACGTCGCATTGCCCACGTTCTGCAGGCGGCCCCCGTCGTACAGTTGCAGTTTTTTAGCCCTCACAACCTCACCCGCCTTCACAGCCATCCACACCGTGCCCACAGGTTTTTCCGGTGTTCCGCCACCAGGCCCCGCAATGCCCGATGTAGCAATGGCACAATCAGTCGCCATCAGACGCGCCACGCCGTCAACCATCTGCAGCACAACCTCTTCGCTCACCGCACCCACAGCCGCCAGCGTCTCGGCCGACACACCCAGCACCCCGCTCTTCACATCGTTGTGATAGGCCACCACAGCCCCACGCATCACTGCCGAACTGCCGGGCACCGATGTAATAGCCTGCGACACCGCCCCACCCGTGCAACTCTCGGCCGTCGCAATGGTCAGCGAGCGCGCCGCAAGCGCAGCAACAAGCTCCGCAGCCAATTCATTGGTCATATCGCGGTGACACATATTCATATATTATATGGTAGTGCGCGAGAAGGCTGGCTGATCCATCGCGCAGAAATCATTGTCAAGATACTTATAATAACCCACAATGCCAATCATCGCGGCATTGTCGGTCGTAAAGCCGAACTTTGGAATAAAAATATCCCACTTGTAACGCTTTGCATAGTCGGCATAAGCCTGGCGGAGCGCAGTGTTCGCCGACACACCGCCCGACAGCGCAATACGTTTGATACCCAACGCCTTCGATGCCTTGTAGAGCTTATCCATGAGCACCGCCACCACCGTTGCCTCGAACGATGCGGCCAAATCCTCCTTGTGTTCCTCCACATAGTTCTCATTCTCGGCAACTAGCTTGCGCAGAGTATAAAGGAACGATGTCTTCAGGCCACTGAAACTGTAATCAAAACCCGGGATATGCGGCTTGCTGAACTTGTATGCCTCGGGGTTGCCCTGACGTGCCAGACGGTCGATGATGGGACCACCGGGATAACCCAGGCCCATAACCTTTGCACACTTGTCCATAGCCTCGCCCGCAGCATCATCAATCGTCTGACCGATTATTTCCATATCCTTGTAGCTGTTCACCTTCACAATCTGCGAGTTGCCTCCCGACACCATCAGACACAGGAACGGATACTCGGGCGCACGGTGCTCCACCCCATCCTCTTTTATAAAATGCGCAAGGATATGCCCCTGCAGGTGGTTCACCTCAATCATAGGAATGCGCAACGAAGCCGCCAGACCCTTGGCGAACGAAACACCCACAAGCAACGAACCCATGAGACCGGGGCCGCGTGTAAAAGCAATTGCCGTCAGCTGCTCCTTTTCAATGCCCGCCCTCTTGAGCGCCGCATCCACAACCGGAACAATATTCTGTTCGTGCGCACGCGAAGCCAGTTCGGGCACCACGCCGCCATACTGCTCGTGCACAGCCTGGCTTGCCGTAACATTCGACAGCACCACATCGTTTCTCATCACCGCAGCCGAAGTGTCGTCGCACGACGACTCAATGGCCAATATGTAAACATCTTTATTCTCCATCTTCCTATAAAATAATAGACAAATGCCATTCCGCGCCTTGCATAACGAATCTCTGAAAAAATATCGAGATATCTCACATACGTTCGGTATGACACTTTAGTGCAAAGGTAACAACAACGAGCAAGATGCACAAAGTTTACTTTAGTGCATTTTACAGCGAGTGCAATTAACCTTCGCAGTTTACTGCAAAGATAGTAAATTATTTCCTTTTTTGTACTACCTTTACAATGCAAAAGCCACGACTCAGGCACCTGATAAATAAAATTCGCGCGTAATATACGTTTATCGTAAAAAACACGTTATTAAAAAGAATATAGAAAATAACCACCGAATGAGATTGAGGATATACACAACACTCCTGATGCTTTTTGCCATCCTTGCCGGGGCTGCAGCGCAGAAGGTCACCTTCAAAGGCCGCATCACCGACGAGAACCACAACCCCGTGGAGGTGGCAAGCATTGGCGTACAAGGCGAGCCCAAGGGCACTGTCGCCGACCTCAACGGCCACTACACCCTCACCTGCGAAAGCAGGGACAGCCTCACCCTCATATACTCCATGGTGGGCTACCAGACACGCAAGCGCACCTTCAAGAACCCCACCGACACACTCATCGTCAACGTCATGCTGCCATCGATGAACGTCGCTCTTCAACAGGTCGACGTCGTTGACCGCGAGAAGCAGATGGGCAGCACACAAAAGATTGACCTTCCCGGCAAGCTGCGCCTGCAGCCATCGGCAACAGGCAACGCCATCGAGGATCTCATCAAGTCACAGGCCGGCGTGAGTTCGCACAACGAGCTCAGCTCGCAGTACAATGTCCGCGGCGGCAACTTCGACGAGAACAGCGTGTACGTCAACGGCATCGAAGTCTACCGCCCGCTGCTCATACGCGCCGGACAACAGGAGGGCCTCAGCTTCCTCAACCCCGACATGGTGAGTGCCGTCTCCTTCTCCACCGGCGGCTTCGAGGCCAAGTACGGCGACAAGATGTCCTCCGTCCTCGATGTCACCTACCGCAAGCCACGCGAGTTCGAGAGCACCGTCTCGGCCAGCCTCCTTGGCGCCGGCGCATACGTAGGTTGGGGCAACAACAAGGTAAGCATCTCCAATTCCGTGCGTTACAAGAGCAACAGCTACCTCTTTGGCACGTTCGACACCAAAGGCGAGTACAAGCCAAGCTTCGTCGACTACCAGGCCTACTTCGACTGGCGCATAACCGACAAGCTCAACTTCAGCATCCTTGGCAACATCTCGCAGAACAAATACAACTTCACCCCCAGTGACCGCACCACAAGCTTCGGTACGCTCGAGGATGTCAAGCAGTTCAAAGTATACTTCGACGGTTGGGAAAGCGACATCTTCCGCACCTTCTTTGGCGCCGCCGCCCTCAACTTCACCCCCAGCCAGTACCACCAGTTCACCCTTCAGGCATCGGCATTCCACACCGACGAGACCGAGACCTACGACATCATAGGCGAATACTGGCTCGACGAGATAAACACCGACCAGACCATGGGCGTGGGGCGTTACATGGAGCACGCCCGCAACTACCTCAAGGCCAACGTACAAACCATCTCCTTCACCGGCAAGCACTACCTGCAGAGCAACGACCTGCGCTGGGGCGTGGAATGGAAACGAGAGTCCTTCAACGACAACCAGCGCGAGTGGGAGCTGCGCGACTCACTGGGCTACAACGTGCCCGTGGCAGGCAACGGCCTGCGCCCGGTCTACAGCCTCACATCGCAGACCTCATACACCAGCAACCACATAAGCGCCTACCTGCAGGACACCTACAAGGTAAACACCGGCATCGGCCTCATATCCGTCAACGCCGGCGTACGCGCCTCGTGGTGGCAGTGGAACAACGAGTTCATCATCTCGCCACGCGCCAGCGTGGGACTCATCCCCAAGTTCTGCGACGACCTCACCTTCCGCTTTGCCACAGGCGTCTACTACCAGACACCGTTCTACAAGGAGATGCGCGACACCACCACCGTAGGCGGCATAACTACGGTAACACTAAACCGCAACATCAAATCGCAGCGCTCCATCCACGTGCTGCTTGGCTGCGACTACCATTTCACCCTCTACGGCCGTCCGTTCAAGTTCACCGCCGAGGCCTACTACAAGAAACTCGACAACCTCATACCTTATAATATAGACAACGTGCGCATAGTCTACTATGGCGAGAACTGTGCCAAGGGATACGCCACCGGCCTCGACATGAAGCTGTTCGGCGAGTTCGTCCCCGGCACCGACTCATGGCTCACCTTCTCGGTGATGGACACCAAGGAGCGCATCAACGGCGGCGACTGGATTCCCCGCCCCACCAACAGCCGCTTCTGCGCCTCGCTCCATTTCACCGACTACTTCCCCGGCACCGACCGCTGGAAGATGAGCCTGCAGGGCACCTATGCCGACGGCCTGCCATTCGGTCCTCCACACAGCGGCCGCGAACGTCATGTCTTCAACGCCCCCGCCTACCGCCGTGTGGACATAGGCATGTCCTCCCGACTGCTCGACAACGAGGAGCGTCACTACCGCACCGGCGTGCGCAGCTGGTTCAAGAATGTGTGGTTAGGAGTCGACGCCTTCAACATCCTTGGCATCAACAACGTCAACTCCTATTATTGGGTAAAGGACATCAACAACCACAACTACGCCGTCCCCAACTACCTCACCGGCCGTCTCATCAACGCGCGCATCCTAATGGAATTATAGCAATCTATTAACACTTTTAACATAAAAGTAGAATTTTTACGACTTTTTGAGTTTTGCACACTCGTGCAAAATGGGAGAATATTTGGGGAAATATGTAATTGATATTATACCTTAATTATATAACCCTTGTGCTCTTTTGAAGAGCACAAGGGTTTTTTTCGCCTGACGGCGAAAGTGTGTGATAATTTAAGGCTCAAAAGGGCAAAAAAGGCCCTAAAGGCATAGCCGTCAGGCTGATGCCTGGCGAAAGGTTATTTCCTTACAGCATTGACTTGCGTCGTCTGTTGCTTCTGCCTTTTTGGCTTTTTAGGCTTTCAGTTTTCCACTTTAACCGCACTTTGTGCGATTGAACCTCGGCTTTGAGGCGACTTTGTCGCACTCCTTTGGGGAGCTAAAGCTCCCGTCGTCGCAAACAACGCTCGTCCGCGTTGTCGCTGTGAAACGCTAAAGCAAGCTTTGCGTTTTGCTCGTTGGCACGAGCTTTCAGTTTTCCGTTTCTTTCGCCCAGAGGTTGCCGAATTCGCCGCGG
Organism: Bacteroidaceae bacterium; assembly: GCA_045634305.1. Lineage (GTDB taxonomy): Bacteria > Bacteroidota > Bacteroidia > Bacteroidales > Bacteroidaceae > HGM04593. The sequence goes on from JAZQZZ010000019.1 coordinate 90,624, forward strand.
CGGGGAGCATCAAACTTATCTGAAGCACCACCGAACCCGACATTACTGCCGGCCTGCATAATGCAATCAATCTCAACCTCAACAAACTCACACACAGGCGAGCAATAATTCTTTTTCATATATAAAAAACTGTTTTTTTAGAGTAACACAATGCTTGCAGCGGTTTTCCGCTGCAAGCATTGTATAAATATTTACTTAAGCTTTGCGCAACTGTCTGGCGCTCGGCTGTGATTAATTAAGCAAGCTTATCAATCACCGTTCTCACTTAACCAACACCTTTTTACCACCTACAATGTAGATGCCCGGTACTGTCATCTCCGCAACGCGACGGCCTGTGAGGTCGTAGATAGCTTTCACCTCTCCGTTATCAGTTTTCACCTCGTTGATGCCTGTTGTTCCGTCAACGGCATTTACAGAAATTGCGGACTGCGGTCTGCCACCGTACGACACAATGTCAAGATACCAGCGCTGTGCACCAAGCTTGACACTTGCCGATGAAGCATAGCACAATGCACCACCTGAGAGAGCATAACGGCTCTGGTCGGGTCGGTACATATCGGCAAACTGCGCATTTGTACCGGTGAACACAAACTTACCATCCTCGAATGCGCACTCAACAGTGTTAACCTCGGCAGGGTAAAGCTCAACACCCTCGTTCTCATCCTCCATTACAATTCTCTTTTCGCCTGCAGCAAGAGCCTTGATGAAGTATGGAGTGTTAGGCTCTGTCACATAGCCCTCGGGGGCATACATAATCTCGAACGACTGTGCAGTCACTGCAGCCTCACTCTCATCCATTATTATAGCCAGCTGGAACTCATCGCTTATGGCATCGCAATCAATTGCAAATGGGACATAGAGTGCCTGCCAGTTTGTATTCTTGAAGTTACGCACGTACTCAATCTTCTTGTACTTCTGCAACTTGGCGTTGTTGTATTCAGTGCCGTCATTCAGGCAATAATAGTCAAGTATAACCTCGGCAGGCTCATCATATGCAATTGCCAAATCGGGCAAGCGCACCTCGCTGTAGCTTGAGTTCACAGCCACAACATCCTCAATCATTATTGTGCCAGGCACCACAGCATCGGCAGCAAGTGTCACATCCAAGTTAAGCAACACGCCATTACCGAATGTATTGGTATCAGTACCATAAATCACCACTCTGTACGCACCCTCGCCGGCCTCAACACAAAGCAGGTTCTTGCTGCTAATGCCGCTACCCTTTGTCACGCCATTGAGTGTAACACCCTGTGGCAAAACAATCTCGGCCTGCATTGCAAGGAACGCTGTCGAATTGTTCAGGTTAAGGCTTACCGGGATTGTTGCACTCTCGCCCGGAGCTACATTCACGTCACCAGCCGACAGTGTTGCATTAACCATTTGCTTATTATAGTAGTACATTGGTGGCAAGTAGCCTGCAGCAGCAACAATCTCGGCTGCAGCAGCCTTATCGGCCGCATTGCCGGCTGTGCCGTTGGCATCAACATCGGCCTTCTTGTCATTGTCATAGTCTGTACCAATCACTGCAATATCACGTACCGAGAGCACACCATCGACATCGGTATCACCCACAGTTGGGAAGGCGAGGTCTTCGACATTGCTTGCTGTCAAATTGCCGACAAGGTAGTTTGCACGGTTTTTCAGCCAATTGTTAGCAGTATTAACTTGTGTTGCATAGTCATAGCTTTCATCCTTCTTTTTTGAAACGCTATTATCAAAAGATGGCTTTGCATAGGCATAGTATGCCTGGATATAATCGGCAAGTTCAGTGAGCATTGCATCGTTCTTCATAAACTCGTTCCAGACATTGTAGTAATGTCTTTTGAACTCGTTATTTACTGTAATTCCTGCGAAGAAATCCCTGCCATAACCCTTTGCACCACCATAAAGGTCAAGGTTATTCAGAGTTGGCCACGCTGTTTTCAAACGCTCATCATCAAAGTATTTGTAAAACACATTGCCTTGGAAGAAATTATAACTTTTCTTACCATAACCGAATGCCCAGTCAAAATCCCATACCGGTCCCATTATCATTTTGCCGGCATTAGGGTTCAATGTAGTACCATCCTCCTTCCAGAAGTTCTCCTTCCACATAAAGACACTCTTCGGGTGGCCGGCCTCAATATTAAACGAAAGGTCGTACACAAGAATATAGCGTGCTGCGGCATCAAGGTCCATTAAAGAACCCAAATCAGCTGTAGCGCTCTTGTTCTCGAGAAGAGCTGTGAGTTTATTGAAGTCATCTTTAATAGCCTGTCTTTTTGTGTTTGCTACCGACTCGGTATAGTCATCACGGTCAAGGAGATCTGGATCCTTGATTACTACCGGTATTGAAATGTTTGATGAGTTGAAATAGTCATCATCATCAGCCTTGTCATTTGTATCAAGTTCCAAAAGATAACCTGTAGTGTCATCAATATCCACGCTGTTGCCACCAATAGAACGGTGTTCGGTGAACATATATGTACCCTTGTATTGACCGCTCAAGTAAAGCTCTACCGGCACCGAGTGGTTGGTGTAAGGCACACCAATCATTGCCGCCATCTTGTGAGCAATGGCATTTGTCAAGAAAGAACCGTTCTGAGCATTTGCAAGCAACACCCAACTCTTGCCCTTTGTAAGGCCAAAAGGTTTCTGTCCTTTTTCGAATTTTATACGGTAAGGCTTCTTTGTATTGTCGGTCCATGAACTGTTACCACGTCCCTTGATTTGCATAGCTACATCCTTCATATCCTCAAACGCACCATTGCCTGTGAGTGTGAATGTTGCAGTCTGATAAGTTTCCTTCATTTCATCAGTAATCTCAGTAACTCCGCCGTCGATATTGATGTCGATGCGTGCAACGGCTGTTGCATTATCAATCAACCAATTTACATTCACAGTGTAATCGTTACCGAAAGGTACCTTGCCGGTTGATGTCACAAGGTTGTAACCGGGATAGGTTACTGTGTATGTAACTGCGCTCTTAAAGCTCTGGCGTGTAACCTTGCTCTCCTGCAATGTTGTGCCCACATAAGCAACGGCCTTGCGGTCGCTAAGGTTGAAGCTTGCTGTAAGGTAGTGACCAATCTGGTTCACGTTGAGAGTCATGTTGTTTGACACCTCTGCAACCTCTACATCCGAGAAAAGTTCGTGGTTATACTTGTTATTGAACTTATAGGTTGTCATTGTAGGCATCACTGGCACGTCATTGCTATAGCTTGTATATGTGCCGGCTGCGTATGTAGCAGTACCGCCACTGTATGTTACAGTAAGTTTGCCGTTGCTTACGCTGGCTTTACCCGATTCATAAGCATCCATTCCGCCGTCGGCGAGTTTTACGAAAAGACATTTGCCTTTCTCTTTCCACACTTGGTTTGAAGCTGATACCGCGCCGCAGAAAGTGAACAGCGAAACGAAAAATAGAAGTAAGTGTTTTACCATAATAATTTGGTTAGGTTAGTATTCTTGTTTTTTCAGTTGAAAAATCAACTGTTTCCCCGGTGTCGGAACAACTTGTTGCAACAACAAGGGAAAACAATCTTTTTCAAGTTAGAAGTTGTTTAAAATTTATCTCTCGATTGTTCGAAAGTTGTTTTTAAACGGCTTCTTACATTCTGCAAAAATAGAATCTTTTTTACAAAAAGCTACTTTTTTTACATCAATTAACGTAAAAATTGAAAAAATACCGCGTTTTTGAACAGTTTATATTTGATTTAGTACAATGCGACAAGCATTTTTGAAAACTTTTTCGCGCTTTTCAGTTTTTTATTGCAAGGCAAAAGAAGGGGTAATTAAAGGCCTAAAAGGCTTTTGCTTTTTAACCTTTAACAGGCTGGCGTTTTCAGTTATTTCCCGTTCTCTTTTCGCCATTGCAGGCGGCCTCTCGTCATCTCTTCTCTTATTCCGCCATTTTCCAGAAAATCCTGTTTGATACGCTCGAAGTAGTGCTTGAGCAGGTAGTCTGTCTGTTTGATAAGGATTATTGCAATGTTGGCAATTGTTTCATCGGAGCGCTCTTTAATGGCGTCGCTGTAATATTCCGGTTCGTTGTGCGCTGCGCATGCGCGTCGAGCCTGTTCGTGTTTCTCGCTGTTCTCGTCCCATAGCTGCAGATTGCGCACTCTTAGGTAGTCCTTGTAGTCCTCGAGCAATTCCTGCAGACTTGCCTTTGCAACATTGAGCAGTTTGATTTCACTCTCGGCCGAGGTGGTAGCTGCAGAACACCCCTCGACGATGTTCTGTTTTCCCGAACGGGCGGCCTGTATCATTTGATCAATGGTGCGGTCGCCTTTTTGCAGGTATTTGTGGGCGAAATAATAGGTTACGTCATAGACACAAATTGATTTCTTATAACATAACAAATTTTCGTAGTTCCCTTTTTGTTTGATAAAATTCACGTTTCCCATATCCTGCATTTTCGGCAAAAATAAAACGCCAATGCGCAAATAGCAAATAAAAGAGTGTAAAAAAAGCCTAAAAGGGCAAAAAGGCCCTAAAGGCATAGTCGTCAGACGAAACGCCTTGCCGGCATTTTATTCCACGGCAGCTCTCAACCTTAATTGTTTACTTATATTTTCTTCAAGTCGTTCTATACGTGCTTTTTGTCGCGCAAAAAGCACCAAAAACGCCCGGCACACGGAAAAATCAGTCTGCCGGCTTTTTGTTCAGGAGTTGGAAGCAACATCCTTCAGTCAAGCCGGCATTGCCACTTGAACTAACCTTTTGCTTTACGGCGCTCCGGGACTTGTGCGGTATGGTGTTATAAAGAATAATATAACACCCCGCACTGCAAACATTCCTCGCTTATTCCCGTAAAGCAAAAGAGTCCAAGCTGTGATTTTTAACGGTGCCGGTTTTTTTTGATATTACCATTGTATGCGGTAAAGTCCGCGAGAAACTGCAATGAGCAGGTCACTGCATAAGCGAAAGCCCAAAAGGGCCAAAAGGTCCTAAAGGCATAGCCGTCAGGCTGATGCCTGGCGAAAGGTTATTTCCTTGCAGTATTGACTTGCCTCGTCTGTTGGTTCTGCCTTTTTGGCTTTTTAGGCTTTTTCGGCCTTTTGGGCCTTCGCTTATCACACACTTTCGCCGTCAGGCGAAAAAAAACCCTTGCGCTCTTCAAAAGAGCGCAAGGGTTATATAATAAGGTATAATATCAATTACATATTTCCCCAAATATTCTCCCAGTCACTGCGGTTGTTCTCCTTGGTGTCGAAGCTATCAGTCTCACCACCCTTGGGAATTGAAACAGTAACAAGAATGTTGTCGATAGTCATTTCAACCACCTCGGCTACCGGTGCATTATATATCTTTTTCATAGTTATTGAATTTATGTTTTTCTTAGTTATTTATCACTTTACATACACCTTTTTACCATTCTTGATGTAGATACCCTTTGTAGGATTCTCCACGCGGCGGCCGCTGAGGTCGTAATAAACATCGTTGTCGACAATCTCAACCTTTACATTCTCAAGGCCTGTTGTGCCCTCAACGTCATCGAAACGGCCAAAGCTGAATGTTGCAGTGGTGTTCTCATCGATTGGATTAATCTCCAAATACCAACGGTAAGCACCAAGTCTCACAGCTTCACTTGCAGGCTGGCAAAGAGCACCCTTTGACATTGCAAAAGTATAATCATTCTTTGGCAGGTTATCTGCTGTGTACTGACCCTTGAAACGGTAAGTGTTGCCTCTATTGCCTGTTACATCAAAACTGTTACCATCAATAGCCTCAATTCTTGAACCACTTGTAAGAGCAATTGTACGCATCACCGATGTTCCCTCAGCCTGCAATGAACGGATGATACAAGGAGTGTTAGCCGGGATAGTACCACTCTCAACAGTCTCTGCTGTCACATAGAACCAAACAACATTATTCTCTGCATCAACAGTCTCAAATACTCCTGTAACCGTTGCCAACTCAAATGAACCTGCCCATGACTTGTTATATACCAAATCAAATGGAACATAGAGAGCCTGCCACTTGTTATTGTTGAAAGTACGCACATACTCAGCAGTTGCCGATTTATACACTGATGTGGTAATGGTTGTTGTATTTGTCTTGTCATCATGAACACCCTCATCGGTCTTGATATACAAGGTATTACCAACAATGTGTGTTTCGTTACGTGTCACAGTGTTACCGGCGTCATCGGTATAACTCCAAAAGAAATTATCAGCAGAATCATGAAGTCTGATTGTCACAACCTTCTCTACAGTCTGAGTCTTAACCTCTGCCTCCTCAATTGCCCAATAGAACTGCGCCAAGTCATTTTCCTTTGTACCATCGGCTGTCTTCAAACTGTGAGCCGGGATTGCCAAGGTGTACATACCGGTTTCCTCAATCAACGTATTGAATGTAATCTTCACAGTCTTGTTATCAACAAACTGCAAATTCATATCATATGATGTACTATTTGCATGTGTCAATGTCCAACCGGTTGGGAGTACATCGGTTGCAAAAGTTTCACCCGCTGCACCGGTCACCTCAATCTCAACAATCTGATATACCTCATTCTCGGCATTATAATTCTTTGTAAGTTTAGCAGCAACAGTAAATGTACCAACGACTACATCCTTTTCTATGGGATAGATAACGTCTTTAAATGTACTCCATCTATTATTACTTTTATATGATTGCACAAGACCCTCCTGTACATAAATAGCGTCGATATCACAATCCGTAAATGCATTAGAATTTGCAACTACAGGCACTGTTGTCGAGTATATAGTCAACTTATTAAGTTGCATATCAGCAAAAGCATAATTGCCAATAGAGTTCAAGGTATTAGAAGATATTGTAAGCTCCTTGATATTTGTACAACCGTCCATTGCACAAGTCACAATCTCGGTAACAGTCTCAGGAATGAGCACCGATGTCTTACCACCGGGGACAGCAACAAGTTTTGTTGGTATCTTTACGTCATTATCACCCTTAGTATACTCATACACGACGCCATCAATGCTCATGTATTTTGTATTCTCCTCATCAACGAATATATTCATCAAGAAAGGACAGTCGGCAAACGCAGCCTGCTGAATTTCAGTAATTGTTTTGGGCAAATTAACAGTTGTTACACCTGAATACTGGAAAGTTCCTGCACCATACTGACTCCCTTTGCCACTGCCGTCCTCTCCTTTATCAAGTCCTACTACATTATATGTTGTACCGTCAATTGTAACAGAAGCGGGAATATTAATGACACCAACATATGGATTTGTACCATCGTGTCCAGTAATATTACCATTTTCATCCTTCGTCAATGCACTAGGAGCAGCTGAGTAATTTGTATCTCCCCACCAATTACTAGTATAGTTACCATTAGAACCATGGCTATTACGTGTTGCAACATAGGCGACATTATTGACAACATAGTAATATACACCATCAGTAGCACCATCAGCCACCTTACCAGTCTGCGCTACGGCCGGCATTGCAATTGCGGCAAAAAGGATTGCCGTTAGAATTTGTGTAATTTTTTTCATAGATATTTTGTTTTTATTTTATTTGTTCAAAGTCCCCAAGCCGGGGGATTTCATAGTATAGTTGTTGTTTTTCCCTAATAATCAAAATGTCAAAACGTAGACAAATTTTCAATTCTACAGTTATGAGCATACAAAATTACGGTTTTTAAACAACATGGCAAAAACTTTTTTGTAGAATTTTATTTTATTCTTAATAAAACTTATTGAAAACCACGAGTTTTGTTGAAAACCCAAACACCAAACAGCGCAAAATGAACAACTGCACAACTGTGTAACAAAGAGGTCACAAGCAACATGCAAAATTTACATTTTAACAGTATTTTAATAACAAAAAAGGAATTTACAAAGTTACGCAACCCTCAATGCTGACATTTTGTTACCCCCCCCTATTACAATACCACCTTTTCGTAAGGTATGTGGTAACTTTTTGTCATTTTGCCTGACGGCAAATGAAAAGGTGCAAAAGCCTAAAAGGGCAAAAGAGTGTTTTGCCTGACGGCAAAAAAGGGGGTAATTGAAGGCCTAAAAAGGCAAAAAGGGCAAATAAAACGGAAAACTGAAAGGGGAAAGGGGAAAGGGCAATAACTCCCAGGAACCGCGCAAACCTTTTCAGTTTTCACCTTTCTGTTTTTTGCCGTCAGGCAAAACGCCTTCACTGCCTTTTGGGCCTTTTTGCCCTTTTGGCCTTTCGCTTATGCAGTGACCTGCTCATTGCTATTTCTCGCGGGCGTTTTTGGTGCTTTTTGCGCGACAAAAAGCACGTATAGAACGACCTAAAGAAAAATATAAGTAAACAATTAAGGTTGAGGACTGCCGTGGAATAAAATGCCGGCAAGGCGTTTCGCCTGACGGCAAAACGCTGTTATAAATTCATCCCCGAAGTCCGACGGACTTCGGGGATGAATCAACTTTTTAAACGTCAATTACTTGAATGCGTCGATGTTATGCTCCTCATAGAGATTCTTACCCTCGGCGGTATAAAGAATATCAATACGTTCCTGGTAGAATTTCTCGACCTTGCCGCGGACTACCTTCATGGTGCTGTTCATCATGCCGTTCTGCTCGGTGAACGCTTCGGGCAACACTGCAAAACAGCTTGGCAACCAACGCTCGGGGAACATGCCGGCATTTGCACCACCCTTCTTGAACGAATCGACATCGGCCTTCACAAGGTCGCATGCTGCCTTACGGCCCTCCTCGGTGGTGAGGTCAAGGTTCTTCTCGGCAAGCGCACGCTTGATGTTGTCCTTGTTGGGGACAATGAGTGCTGTGGTATAAGGTGACTGGTTGTTGTAGAGAATAACCTGGTCAACGGTTGGGCAAAGGCTCACAAAAGCCTCCTCAATGCCCTCGGGGCTGTACTTCTCGCCATCGCTCGAAATCAAGAGGCTCTTGAAACGTCCCTTGACATATAGCAGGCCCTCCTCGGACATATATCCAAGGTCGCCGGTGTAGAGATAGCCGTCGCGAACGGTCTCGGCAGTGGCTGTGGGGTTCTTCCAGTAGCCTGCCATTACATTCTCGCCCTTAACGACAATCTCGCCAAGCTCGCCCACGGGGAGTTCCTTGCCGTCGGCATCACAGATTTTGAGCTCGATGGGCTTTACAAGCTTGCCGCTTGAGCCGAAGCGATAGAGGTCGGGGCCGTTGGATGAGATGACAGGTGTAGCCTCGGAAAGGCCGTAGCCCTGATACATTGGCATGCCGACGCCAAGGTAGAAGTTCTGCAAATCCTTGTCGAGCAAGGCACCACCACCGACAAAGAAGCGCAGCTCGCCACCGAAGTTCTCGCGCACCTTTGAGAAGATGAGCTTGTCGAAGAGAGCTACAAGGGGCTTGAGGAGCACACGCATTCCCTTTGAATCGAGGCTGCTCTCGCCGTAATACTTCTGGCGCACGGCAATACCCCAGTTGAAGAGTGTCTCGGTGAACTTACCCTTGGCACGGATGGCACCCTCGATGTTCTTCTTGAAGGTCTTTGCCAATGACGGAACAGAGAGGATGAAGTGAGGACGTACCTCTTTAATATTAAGAGGTATGTTCTTCAATGTCTCGAGACCGGTGCGGCCCACCTGAACGGTGGCAGCGGTTGCACCTTTTGACATCATGATGTAGAAGCCCACAACGTGTGCAAAGCAGTGGTCGAGAGGCAGGATGATGAGTGTGCGCCAGTTCTCGTCGATGTGTACAAGGGTTGACGCCTGCTCTACATTGGCGGTGTAGTTGCGGTGGGTGAGGACAACACCCTTAGGGTCGGCTGTCGTACCGCTGGTGTATGTGATGGTTGCGATGTCGTCATTCACAAGTGACTGACCCACTGCGAGGAACTCCTCCATTGTATGCTCTGCAAGGAACTTGTCACCCATTGCAAGTACCTCGTCGACATGCATCTCGCCCTCCTCGAGCTCTCCGGCATTGCCAAAGACAATGACTTTCTTGACCTCGGTGAGTTTATCCTTTATTGCACGGATTTTCTTGAGTTGATAATTTGAAACGAAGATATATTTCACGTCACCATGAACAAGACGGAACAACAGGTCGTTGCTCTCCTCGAGCTTGATTGAGAGGGGAACGTTTACAGCACCGGCATAGAACATTGCAAGCTCGCCGATAACCCACATGTTGCAACCCTCGCTGAGGAGTGCCATATTATCGCCTTTTTTCACGCCAAGCGCCTGGAAACCTGCACCCAGACGGTATACCTGTTCCTTTACCTGTGTGTAGCTTGTCGGTTTAAAACCCTCTTTTTTGTCTGTTTTCTCCAAGAGGAAAGTGTTGTTCGGATACAAGCGTACCGACTCCTCAAAAAGATCTACCAATGTTTTTTTCATAACAGTTTTATTTTCACGAATAGGGGCACGGGAGTGTGTTACCCGGCTGCCCTTCCTTAGTTAAACTGCTGCGAAGATAGTAAAAAACCGAACAGATATGCCAACAACTAGTGAAATTGTTTAACATTTACATATTTTTTTGTAAAAAAAGGACAAAACAAAGGAAAAATCTGAAAACGAAAAAGGCCTAAAAGGGCAAATAAAACGGAAAACTGAAAGGGGAAAGGGCAATAACTCTCAGGAACCGCGCAAACCTTTTCAGTTTTCACCTTTCTATTTTTCGCCGTCAGGCGAAACGCCTTCACTGCCTTTTGGGCTTTAAATTATCACACACTTTCGGCAGGCATCAGCCTGGCGGCTATGCCTTTAGGGCCTTTTTGCCCTTTTAGGCTTTTTTACACACTTTTATTCGCCCTTTTGGGCCTTTTTGCCCTTCACTGCCTTTTGTTTTTTGCTTTTTATTGTTACATAAACAATCAACGGCACCTTGAGGGGTGCCGTTGATTGTTTATATTAAATAGGTATGGTATCAAATTCCCATTGCTTTCTTCATGGCTTCGATGGTGGCATCGGCCTTGGCAACAGCATCGGCATAGCAGTTGCGGCAACCCATCTTACCCTTTGCCTCCATGTAGAACTTGATCTTGGGTTCTGTTCCCGAAGGACGTACAGATACCTTGTGACCGCTCTCGGTGAAGTACTGGAGTACGTTAGATGGCTCGGGCATGTCAATGTCAGTTACATTGCCATCGCCGTCGACCTGCTTCATGGCCTTGAAGTCCTTGTAGCATACGACTTTCTCGCCTGCCATCTCCTTGAGAGGATTAGCGCGGAAGTTCTCCATCATCTGACGGATTTCGTCGGCACCGCTCTTACCGGGCTTGACAACATTCACGGTAGCCTCCTTTGAGAAGCCATACTCTACATAGATATCCATGAGCATCTCATAGAGTGTCTTGCCGTTGTCCTTTGCCCAAGCAGCGACCTCGGCAATGAGGCTACAAGCCGATACAGAGTCCTTGTCGCGGCAGAAGTCCTCGGCCAAGAAACCGAAGCTCTCCTCACCGCCACCGATGTATTTTGCAATACCTTCGTTGTCGCGGATTACCTTGGCAATCCACTTGAAGCCTGTATAGCAGTCGTACATGGTGAGGTTGTTCTTCTCGGCAATATTCTTGATTACCTCGGTGGTAACGATGGTCTTTACAACGAACTCCTTACCTGTCATCTTGCCAAGTGCACGGTACTGGGTGATGATGTAGTAGAGGAAAATCATACATGTCTGGTTACCGTTGATGATTACCCACTCGCCCTTGCTGTCCTTGCAAGCGATAGCAAGACGGTCGGCATCGGGGTCGGATGCCATAACGAGGTCGGCATCGATTTCCTTTGCAAGGTTTACGGCCATTGTCATTGCCTCGGGGTTCTCGGGGTTAGGAGAAACGACTGTGGGGAAGTTGCCGTCCTTTACCATCTGCTCCTCGACGCAGTGGATGTTCTCGAAGCCCCAACGACGCAATGAAGCGGGAATGAGAACGCGACCACAGCCGTGGATTGGAGTGTAGACAATCTTGAGGTCCTTGTGACGCTCGATGACTGCAGGGTCAATGATGAGTCCCTTGACTGCATCGAGGAAGGCATTGTCGACATCCTCACCGATAACCTCAATGAGTGCAGGGTTGCCTGTGAACTTGATATCCTCGACCTTGACGCTCTCGACATGCTTGATGGTGTTTACATCGTGGGGAGCAAGCATCTGTGCGCCATCGTCCCAGTATGCCTTGTAGCCGTTGTACTCCTTGGGGTTGTGGCTGGCGGTGATGTTGACACCACTCTGGCAACCAAGGTGACGGATGGCGAAAGAGATTTCGGGTGTGGGGCGAAGATCCTCGAAGAGATAGACCTTGATGCCGTTGGCCGAGAAGATGTTTGCTGAAATCTCGGCAAACAGACGGCTGTTGTTACGGCAGTCGTGACCTACAACAACTGAAATCTGCTCCAAATCCTTGAAGCACTCGTTGAGGTAGTTTGCAAGACCTTGTGTCGCCTTGCCAACGGTGTAGATGTTCATGCGGTTGCTGCCGGCACCCATGATGCCACGCAAACCACCGGTACCAAACTCGAGTTCGCGGTAGAAAGCGTCGATAAGGGGAGTCTTGTCCTCATTGTCGAGCATTGCCTGAACCTCTTTTCTTGTCTCTTCGTCATAGGCAGGAGAAAGCCACTCTGTAGCCTTGTCCGTTACCATTTTAATAAGTTCCTGATCCATAGTTTAATTATAGTAGTTATTCTATTGTTTCCTTTAATTAAACGCATTAATGCGAACTATTTGCAAATATAATAACAAACGAGCGAGAAATATGAAACTTGTTTCAATATTTTTCACAGCGAGTGCAGTATATATTCGCGGTTCTAACCGCAAATATAGCGAATTCTGCGAAACAACAAGCTATTTTACATTATTTTATAGCAGGAATGAGATAACGGTCACCTGTTTCCTCAACAACCTTCTTCCAATAGCCGGTTGAATAGCCGGGACGGGTCATCTTGCCTGCCTGGCCGGTCTTGGAACGTTGTATCTTTCCATTCTTCTCGCTCTTGACAACAAGGTCGTTATACTTTACGATTACCTTCTCGCCGAACGCCTTCCATGCAGCAAGTGCCTCCTCGCCGCTTGTTGCGGTGAAGTCGGTGAGCATCTTGACGGCATACTTGGGCGATGTGCCGATGACGGCAAGTGCCTCGGCCTCGACAGCCTTGCTCTGCTCGTAGATGGCACTCTCGAGCCCGTTCTGAACCTGGCGCATGTCGTCGATAACGAGTGAATACTTGGGATAGATCATGTTGGCAACCCAGTTGAACACCCAGAACGATGACTTCCAAGAGAAAACAACAGGGTCGGCATATTGTTCGGCATAACAGTCGGGAACAGATGTCGCGCAGCAGTATACCGGTGTGTAGACAACCATGTTGGCATCATCGGTGCCGAACCACATGACACCGCCAATAGCGTTGGGCAGCCATGAGCGCAGCTGGGCCACAAAGGTAAATGCAGTCTGGAAGGTAGAGATTGGACGCTCGTTGAAATACTCCTTGCCATCGACCTCATAGCTCAGCGGTGATGGGCGGTAAGGCATGTTGTAAGGGCCGGCACCCAAATCATCGGTGATGGCAAAAGGTGTGCCCTCGTAGTGGTCGCGCATGCCGCGCTGCACATCCTGCAACGAGAGGGGTGCCTTGGGCTTGATGTAGAGAGGCATGGGTTGGGCTGTGGGGTCACCGGCTGCCCATGCGATATACTTGTCCATATCCTCGGCACCGAACATGTTGAAGAAGCTCCACACGCGGGCATCGCAGTAGCGCAGGCCACCGAAATCGGCGGGACAATAGGCTGCCGCAAAGTCAAAATCCTCGTCCTTGCCATCGAAGTAACCCATCTTGCGCGCGAACTTGATGACATCCTTTGAGTAGCGCACGTTCTCCTTGTCCTTCATATCGAACTTGCGGATGCGCGCCTGATTGGCATGAGCCGAGATGCAGTCGTCGGGGATGCGGATGGCTACCCACACAGCTCCTTTCTCCTTGCCGGCCTTGCCCACCATCTCGAGAATCCATGCCTCATTGGGGTCGGCAATGGAGAAGCTCTCGCCACTGCTGTAGTAACCGTACTCGGCAACAAGCGATGTCATAACATCGATTGCCTCGCGTGCTGTGCGTGAACGCTGCAGGGCAAGGTATATGAGGTTGCCATAGTCAATGAGACCTGTTGTATCAACAAGTTCCTCGCGGCCGCCGAAGGTTGTCTCGGCAATTGCCACCTGGTGCTCGTTGATGTTGCCAAGCACATTATATGTCTGACGTGCCTCGGGTATCTGGCCAAGGTACTCTCCCGAATCCCAGTTATAGATGTCGCGCATGGTGCCCTCGGGGTGGACTGCGGCGGGGAAATGAGCCACAAAACCGCTCATGCCGTAGCTGTCGGCACTGTAGGAGATGAACACCGAGCCGTCGGCCGAAGCCTTCTTGCCCACAAGGAAGTTGGTGCAGGCTGCACCATCGGTAACAAAAAGCAGCACTGCTGCCAAAAACAGTAGAATCTTTTTCATAGTATTTTAATTATCAATATTTTATACTCTTTTCAAAAACAGCGGTATTTCCGCAGGCATCGACGGCCTCGACCCTGAGGCTGTGCGTTCCGCTCTTGATATTCTCCTCCTTGAAGTCGAAGGTGAGGCGGCGCTCCTTGCGGTTGTACTTGAAGAGGACGAACTTGCCGTTAAGAGTGCCGCGGAAGGATGAAACCGTTGTTTCATCATCGTCGAGCCTAAAGGCTAGCTTTGCGTTCTTTTCCCAAGCAGCCTCATCAAGCGGAGCAAGCACAGGAGGAACGGTATCGACGGCTATGCCATACACGCCCTGAGAGGGGATTGTGGCACCCAGCCAGCCTTTGGAGTATTTTCCGCCGACATAGGAGTTGCCTTTTTCGCCCTTTTTGCAGATGTACAGTTTGCCGGGGGCAATGTCCGAGAGTCCTTCGCCGACCTTGAGCAGCAGGTTCGCACCATGCCAGAAGACAACATCCTCATCGGTAGAGAGGCAACTGCCGGAGATGGTGCAACTGTCGTCGTAGACAATAGAGAGGCTGGCATCGTCGAACATCTCGTTTCTGGGAATGCGCAGACGTGCCCCTTCGGTCTCAAGGACATTAGAGACATTCCAGCGCAGGACATGAGGCATATCAAGGGGCTGAACCGACCCACAACTGTCGCCACGCACGACAAAGGTGTAGCGGCTCTCGTTGCCATGGAAGTCGGCTATGCGGCACTCTACATTGTAGAGGCGCTGCTCGTCAATGGTAACCCAACCGCGGCCTGCGGCACTCCTGTACTCGCCGAATGGGTTATTGGGCATGCGGTATAGTTTCTGGAACGTTCCCTCGCCGCGACGTTCGCGCGCCTGGTCGACGCAGGCCAGGATGAGGCGGCTCTCGCTGAAAGTATGGGTGTCCATCCTGTTCTCGAAACAGAGCTCGCCGTCAACAGAGAGCTCAATGCTGTAAAGGCCGTACTTATTGGTGGTGCCGTCCATGTAGTCGAGCGCCTCGATGCCGAAAGCGATGTCGCCCCAGGCCTCGATGGTGTCGGTGAGCACGCCGTCGTTAAGTTTGAAGACTCCGGAAGCTGGGCTTGCGGAGAGTGAGCCCGCACCAAGACGCGGGTAGACGGCAACAGCCGTGGCCTTTGGCGCGCGGGTATCGGTAACCAAATGCTTATAGTAGGGCAACGGATTGTAGAGGCGGGTGCCGGTTGAATCGCGTACCTCGAAATGCAGGTGAGGACCGAATGAGTAGCCGCTGTTGCCGGCATGGGCAAGGAACTCGCCGCGCTTGACGGGGAAATTGCCCGGAGCGAAATAGACATCGGCAGCGAAGCACTCGTTGTCGTACTGATATTTGCGCACATGTTCGGCTATGGCATCGGGGAAACGGTCGAGATGGGCATAAACGGTCATGAAACCGTCGTGCATGACATACAGTGCCATTCCATAGCCTGCCGCCTCGACCTTGGCGCGGTATATGTAACCGTCGGCAACGCAGCTGATGGGCTTGCCCACCACCCCGCCGGTCTTGAAGTCGAGACCTGCATGGAAGTGGTTGGAGCGCAGTTCGGCATAGCTTGCACTCAAAAGGATATCGAAATCGAACGGCGAGTGTAAATCGACGTCACGCAGACGTTGGGCGCGGGATGACAAAGCACCCGTGCACAACAACAATACAAGTAAAGATATTCTGAATATTCTATTCCACATACTTTTTGTTTACATTTTTCCGTTGGCCATCAACGCCCTATCAACTTGCGCAATCCAAAATAGAACCTCTCGACGAGCGAGAAGAGCCTGAATGAGCGGAAGGGGTAATAGCCCAGTTTGAGTTTGAGCGAAAAAGGGATGCGCGAGCGCTCAACGCTCTTCAGCTTTTCGGCGATACGCGTTTCTATCTCATTGCGCTCGGGGGCGGTAAAACAGCTGCGGTTTGAATGGTATACCCAATATGCATCGACAATATTAAGCCATCGGTATGTCTCGTACATATCAAGGACCTTTTCGGGTTCACTGATGTGCCCCTTCCCGGCCTCGGCCAGCAACGTGCGCTTCATGCTGAGATTGGCATCGAGGTGATCGAAGCGGCGGAGCGAAATGCCATTGGTCATTGAGGCGGAGTGTTTGCGATAATAGTACTTGCCATGCGAGAGCACCACCTTACGCGAATAGAGATAGTGTATATGGGTGGTGTTGTCATCACTGTAGAGGCGGCAAGAGACGTCGTAGGGGTGGGCTTTGTGAATTGACGCACGCACCATATACAGGCCATGAAGCCCCCAGGAGAGCGATAGCCGGAAGGCTTCCTCGCCCTTGAAGACGCGCTTATCAGTACGGTTGCGGTAGGGTTCAGCGCGGTTCTCGTCCTGGTAATACTGTATAAGGTCGAAAAGGCAGCAGTCGTTCTCCTCGTCGGCAATTATTGTGTCGTAGGCAATTTCAATGGCGTCCTTGCCCAGCCAGTCATCACTGTCGAGCATCATAACATAGTCGCCATCGGCAATCTTCAGTCCCTCATTACGGGCAAAAGCCTGACCGCGGTTCACCGGCAGATGCAAGACATTGACCCTGGCATCACGTGCCGCGTAGCTGTCGAGTATCTGAGCCGACGAATCGGTGCTGCAATCGTCAATGCATATTATCTGTATGTCGCGCAGGGTTTGCGAGCATACTGAGTCGAGGCACTCTTTGAGGTACCTCTCGGCATTATACACAGCTATCAGCACCGAGACCTTGCTCATACTCCTTTGATTTTATGCCTGATCTTGCCGGTGAGACGTTTGATGATTTCCGTTTCACGGCCAAGATGACGATAAGACAATACTGCCGAGCAGACCAATGCGCCGACATTCACTGCCAGCCTCATCCACAGGACGGGCATGGTAAAGGAGTAGACACAGGCTGCCAACAAGAGGAACTGCAGGATATATATTTTAAATGGCGAGAAATCCATCCTGAATTTGAATTTCACACCGTAATATACGAGAATCAGGACAAAATCGAAGACGCCGGCAAGCGACAAGGCAAAACCTGCACCAACCAGGCCGTAATGTTCGAATGCAACAGGTATAGCAAGCGCAATGAAGAGGTCATACAGCAACTCTGCAACAAGATATGTGCCGGAATCGCCTTTGGCCAGCGCCAAATAGGCCACCGGCAGCGTCATTGCTTTGAAGAAGAGGTAAAAAATTCCATACACGGCCATCGGCGCTGCCTGGGAGAAGGCTGACGTGTAGAGCAATGGTACCAGAACGGGGATTGCCAGCACCTCCAACATCAGGCACGGTGCCATCAACAGAACGCATGCCTTGATTTGGCGGTTCACAGTCCTGTTCATTTCGACAAAATCATTCGACAGGGCTGACAGGCGGGGGAAAAAGTCGGCTTCGACGGCCACAAACAGCAACGAGCCGATATTTGCCGCCAAAAAATATCCGGCATTATACAATCCCACAGTGTCAAGCCCGCCACCGTTGTTCTGCAAAAAAGCTATAATCAGATAATCGGCGCCTTGTCCCAATATTCCGGCAAGGACAAATGCAATGCCCAGCTTGGCCATAGGTATGCCGTCCTTAACACGTTTGAGTTCAAGTATTGCAGCACTCCACGGCACTACTTTTGTCGAATAGTGGAGATGTATGGCCAACACCGCTGCGTTGCTGAGCACCAATGACCACAGTACACTGCCGATACCCCAGATATAATATAGCGGAACACAGACCAAAAGTGTTGCCAGGGTTGCAAAGAGAGAGATGACGGCAACTTTTTTCAGCTGTTTCAGGCCTTTGAGTATCGCTATCTCGCCACCGGTTATTGCCATCATGGCCACAACAAGCGACAGGATGCAGAATGTATGAGTGTAGCTATAGTCCTTGAAAGTCCACCAACTGAGCAACGGTGCCATCAGAAGCCCCACAAGCACACCAAGAGCAGCCGTCATAAGGCTCCAGGCACGCACGGTGCCAACAAGTTCGGTCAAGCGTCTCTTGTCGGCAACATCGGAGAGCTCGGCAACGTGCTTAACGGCACTGAAAGATATTCCCAGGTTAGTGGCCTGGTTGACAAGACCGATTACCTTGTTGTAGACATTTATCAGGCCAAGGCCGGAGGCTCCAAGGAAATAGGCCGCTGCCTTGTTCCTCAACACACCGATGAGCATGATTATGCCCTGCACACCGCCAAACAGCCCGATGTATTTGACGATGTGGTCGTATGTTGTATTATTTTCCTTGGAATTACCCTCTGTGTTTGTTTTTATCATAGGAATTGCAGAGCACCAGCCTGATTTGTAATAACATTCTTGCAAATTTAAACAAAAAAGGTGAATTAACAGCGTAAAATAAATTAAATAAATTGCAACGAAATATCGTTATTTACATACTTATTCACTACCTTTGCGATAATTCACGAATAAACGCAGCCGCTTTGCTGCAAAAAACGAGGAATCAAACAGGAGAAAGAATGAAACTGAGCATCATTGTACCGGTATACAAAGTAAGGCGTCACCTGCAGCGTTGCATAGAGAGCATACTGCAGCAGACCTACACCGACTATGAGCTTATCCTGGTTGACGACGGCTCGCCGGACAACTGCGGCGCCATATGCGAGCGGTATGCACAGGAGTGCGACAAGGTGAAGGTGATACACAAGAAAAACGGCGGCTTGTCATCGGCCCGCAACGCGGGCATTGCAGCAGCACGCGGCGAGTACATCACTTTTGTGGACAGCGACGACGCTGTGGCAGAGGGTACATATTACTACAACATGCACATCCTGCAGTCGAACCCCGACATTGACATACTTGAATATCCGGTAAACAAATACTATGAATCGCCGAGAAGCGAGATAATATCATTCACTCCCGAGAAGGTCAAAGGCAACAACAATGTATTCAAGGACTGGATCAAGCGCAAAGGATACAACCATTGCTTTGCATGGAACAAGATTTACCGCGCCGACATGTTCATGTTCATCCGTTACCCCGAGGGAGAGGTGTTCGAGGATATACTGGTCACTCCGCAACTCTTTGAAGGAAGCGAGAACGTATATTACTCGGGGTATGGGTTCTACTACTACTATGACCACCCTGAAAGTATTTCGAACACCCACAGTTTCAAGTCGAATTTCTTCATATACCGTAATTTCGTATTACTGCACGACAAGGTGGCGAAGGATCCTGAATTGAAGGAACAGGCACATGATCTATTTTTCCGCTGCACCGACAACCTTATTGACCTTCTGCGCTGCCGCGACGGAGAGAAACAACAGTACAGGGATGCAATAGCAATGCTAAAGGGCAAGAGCATTTCATTGTCTGAACTATACAAGCTCAATCTCCCGATAAAAAAGATGATCAAATACACGACATTGGCGCTGTTCGGGGCAAACTTCCACTGCCGTCTGTATGCATTTTTGCACAAGAAGCTCAATTGACACTGGAGTAAGATGTTACTGTCTATAATCATACCACACTACAACCTGCCCCGTGAATTGCTCGAGCGTTGCATTGCAAGCATCACACAGCTGGAGATTGCTGCCGACGACTATGAAATAATAGTTGTCGACGATGGTTCTGCCACCGCGCCTGTGTGGGCGGAGAGCGCATACCCGGGCATCAACATCAGAGTAATCGCCGCTGCGCATGGAGGTCCGGGAGCAGCGCGCAACCGTGGCATTGAGGAGGCAAAAGGCACATATATCGAGTTTGTCGATGCCGACGATACCATAATTCCGGGCGACAGCTACAGGCAATGCATCGACGAGCTGCAGACCGAATGGCCGCAGATACTGCATTTCAACTACCGCATAGTACCGCCGGGCAAGGCACCGTTGGCCAAATGCGACAAACAGGTGAGATTCAGCAACACCATCAGCGGTGCAAAATATATGCTGGATTTCAACCTCCCGGGCAGCCCTTGCTGTTATTTCCTGAGCAGAGAACTTCTTTTCGAGAAGAACATACGTTTCCCCGAGAACATACTCCACGAGGACGAGGAATTCAACACCATACTGCATTTTCACGCAAGGACTTTGGTACACAGCAATGCGGTGCTCTACAACTACTGCACACGCGAAGGTTCAACAACAGCCAACAGCTCAAAGGAGTTCGAGGAGAAGCGCATCAACGACATGCTGTGCATTATAGAAAGAGTGGCACGTTTCCGTAACAAACAGCAAAACTGCAACGCACAGCAGAGCAAAGGTTTCTACCACAAGTTCACCATGCTTGGCGTGGATGCCATACGCAACATGCTGAGCGTTGGTATGAGCGCAAAGGGAATAATAGAAAAATGCAGCGAGCACCTTACTCCTCTAGGACTCTACCCGCTGCCACAAGCACAATACTCTATAAAATACCGCATCTTCAGCAGTCTTGCAAACAGCAACTGCGGAATGAAGATACTGCGTCTGCTTACACCATCAAAAAAGTTCCATTAAGAATGAAGATATTGCTCATAGGCGAATACAGCAATGTACACTGGACACTTGCCGAGGGGTTGCGCTCCCTGGGACACGAGGTGTGCGTTGTGAGCAACGGCGACTTCTGGAAGGACTACAGACGCGACATATCACTTGTACGCAATTACACCAAGCTTGGCGGTATAGGATACTTGCTCAAGTTATACACTTTGTTGCCCAAACTGCGCGGATATGATATAGTGCAGTTAATAAATCCCATGTTCCTCGAGGTCAAGGCAGAGCGCATTGCTCCAATATACAAGTATCTCAAGAAGCATAACAAGAAAGTATTCCTTGGAGCATTCGGAATGGATGCCTACTGGGTAGAGGCATGTACCGCACGCCCTTTCCGTTTCCGTTATTCCGACTTCAACATAGGCGGACAGCCAATAAGCAACACCTACATTGACGAGCAGAAGGCCGACTGGCAGGATAGCCCCAAAGCACGCCTGAACAGCCACATCGCGACCGACTGCAACGGCATCATTGCCGGACTGTACGAATATTTTGCCGCCTACGGACCCAAACACAGCAACAAACTCACATACATACCTTTTCCCATCCCCGGGCAAAAGGACGCGAAAGCCATTTACACCCCTGAGCGCAAGATACGTTTCTTCATTGGAATACAAAAAGAACGAAGCATTTACAAGGGTACGGACATTATGCTGCGCGCTCTGGAGAGGCTCACAGCTGAACATACTGACGACTGCGAACTGCTGAAAGCCGAGAGTATACCGTTTGAAGAGTACTCAAAGATGATTGAGGATTGCGACGTGCTGCTTGACCAGCTATATGGTTACTCGCCAGGCATGAATGCTCTGTTGGCGATGTCCAAAGGAAAGATTGTTGTGGGAGGCGCCGAGCCTGAATGCTACGACATCCTTGGAGAGGAGAGCCTGCGTCCAATGGTGAATGTAACGCCAAGCGAGGAGGATGTATATGAGAAACTCGAGTGGTTGGTAAAGAACAAGCAGATGATTGCCGCCATGCAGCAGCAGAGCATTGAGTTTGTTGCAAAGCATCACAATCCCGAAAAGGTCGCGCAGCAGTATATTGATTTCTGGGGGAAGAGGTAAATAGAATAGATAAAAAAAATTAGAACCTGATAAGGTTCTAACCGAAGTAGCGCCTACGGGAATCGAACCCGTGTTCCATGCGTGAGAGGCATGTGTCCTAGCCACTAGACGAAAGCGCCATTATTTCAATTTGCTACTTTTATACTCCTTAGCTTTGAGTTTTTTTGTAGCGCCTACGGGAATCGAACTCGTGTTCGTAACATAAATAAGGTGTGAGAGGCATGTGTCCTAGCCACCATTTTTACCGTATTTGCTTTTGTAGCGCCTACGGGAATCGAACCCGTGTTCCATGCGTGAGAGGCATGTGTCCTAGCCACTAGACGAAAGCGCCATGTGCAAAAATAAGCGGAAGCTGGGGGATTCGAACCCCCGGTACGGTAACCCGTACGGCAGTTTAGCAAACTGCTGGTTTCAGCCACTCACCCAAACTTCCATTTGAAATAGCTTACGCCCTTATTTTGCGATGCAAAGGTACTGCTTTTCATTTGATCTCGCAAGCATTCAGGCAATTATTTTTCAAAAAGTTCATTTTTTAAAGGGAAAGAGAGGATTTATATATTTGAAAGCCGTTATTTGACAAATATTTTCTTTCCGTTAACAACATAAACACCCGGATTGTCTATCTGCAGCAGGCTGGAACCGGCAAGGTTATATATTGTCTTTGAATCGTCGTGCCCGGGATGGAGGACATCTGCAATATCGGTTACAGCTGTTACCATTGCCTGCAGTTCATCATACGCCTTTTGCAGTTCGTCCTTGGCCTTGACTATCTGTGTTGCAGTTGCGCCATACTTGTAGACACTCTTGGCAGAGAGCAGGACATCATACTTGGCTGCGGCATATGAGTTTGTGAGAGATGTTCCTTCAAAATGTTTTTGCACGACTGCGGTTGCGGTCATGCGATTAAGTTCAAACTCGCCCATGTGCCAATAAACCCTTTCGGCATCTACCCTGAAACGCAGATAACGATATGGACGCCCGCAATCGAACACCGTCGACACGTATCTTTGATTTGCCGCCTGAGGCAAGCCGGCAGAGACTGTATAGAGTTTCGTATATTCGGTTTTATCATTGCTTCCCATGACTGTTATGGCATCGGGGAAATCGTTGGAGCAGCCGGTGCGGGTGTGATACGAAAAAAGGAAAGATGTAATGCTGTTTTCTGCACCAAGGTCTACCTCTATATAATGGTAGCCTTCGGCGGTGGAAACTGTGTGCCAATTGGAATGGAAAAAGTTACTTGCACTGCCCTTGATGCCATCGACAAGATGTGCGATGCTGCCCTCACTTGTCTCCACAGAGTTGGCCCAAAGATAGTTGGCTGCATTGGAGGATGTGACCTGCAAGGCTACTTTGTTTGACTTGCCGACCGGGTTGTAGGTTGCGACTTGAGCCGTGAGTGCCTCCATACTTTCGATAAGTTGGCCGAGTTCACGACGTGACACTCCCATTGGCATCGAGACGAGCACATCATTTGAATTATAGAGACACCCATCGACATTCACATAATAATGTGGACAACCGGATGCTACAATGATTTTTTCAAGATTGGCACATCCCTCAAAGGGGTCGCTCTCGACAGACAGTTGCGCATTGTTACTCAAGAACTCTATTGTTTTGGGCAGAGAAATGGCGCATAGCACATTGTTGCCATTGAACAGGTTTGTGTCAAAACCGATGATAGCATATTGCCGGCCTGAGATTTCAACATATTCGGGAATTACCAAATCGGGGGTGCCGGACGCACTTACCCTGCTCAACACGACAGCATCGGGGGTGCCGGGAACGATGCGATACTCAAACTCCCATCCGTCGACAACAAGAGAACGACGGAAACGGGCTGTATAGACGGCATCCTCAACGGCATTACGGCTGAATTCGGGTTCGGTAGAGAAGAGACGCCCATGATGGTCGTACCATCCAAGGAACTCAACATCGGGGGCAGCCTTTGTAGCACGCAGGTAAAACGGAATGTTTGCGCTCACATTCCATTCGGTACCTGTGGAGCCGTCAGGTGTCTCATCGGTCCATACCTCTACGGTACCCCAATCGGGATTGTTACTCTGAACCTTGATGTTAGCGGCCTTATGAGATTTATCGGTAACATTGATTACAATCTCATAGACCGGACGAATGGATGCCGCTTTGGCGTCGTTGCCCGCAGGATTGCCGCCATTGTCCCACGCGCCATCGAAACGCAGACGCAAGTGAGTGATACCCAAAGGCATATCATACGGAAGAAGGACGTTTATACTGTTTGAGCAAACGGCGGTATTCTGCGCACCTGCACTGCCAACGGACTTCAGGAGTTCACCGTCGTCATCAAAATCGCCATCGGCATTGAGGTCGATAAAGGCACGGAGGTAACAGTATTTCAGACCATCCTTGTTGCCATTATCATACCTTACCGTAAAACAGGCTCCTTGTGGGACGTCAATTATTCCAGGGATTGTATTGAAGATTGCATCCGGAGCTGTAGTTGTTTCAAGAAGAGGCTCGGGTTCGCGATTATAATAAGCGAATGTCAGGTTATGGACAAACTGGCCATATATTGATATATCGTCACTGTATTCGCCATTGCAGGCAACCACGCCCCATTTGTCCTGAATGAAGTTGGCGGTAAAAGATGCAGACTCCTTGCCATAGTAGATAAACGGGTTGTCGTTGCTCACCGTGTTTCCGGCCGCATCGGTCCACTTCTCGAAAGTGTAACCGGTGTTTGGCTTTGCCATGAGCGTAACTGCACTTTTATTGGTGACAGAGAGAGCATCTGTACCTTCGATGGAAACCGTTCCGTTGCCGGAGGACGCAACTGTCACTGTGCGCGCGACTGCAATATCTTCAATGAGAGCGACATTGAATGTGATGACCGTGCCGTCATTATACGAGAGGACGGCTGTTGTTTTTCCAATGGCTGCATCGGCGGGGATTGCGACTTTGTTATCATTGGGCATAAGATGTTCATTATTACCGGCTGCACCGTCGGCATTAAGGTCAATCCATACAGATGTCAACTCCACTGCTTTTCCTATTTCAACCGGCAATGCCACGGTTTGACCGCGATAGAGTTGGGGAATCACGTCCGACTTTGCGGCATCGGTGGCCACACCCATGGGGAAGATATAGTTCTTTCCGGCGCCTGTTACACGACCGAAATATTCACCGAAAGTTTCCTTGGCCTTTGCGGTTGCCGTCATATCACCGGGAATGACAACTGTCGAATAGTCATAATCGGTATAGTTCACCGTCCAGGGATACTCAAAGCCATCGTACCATCCTCCGTCGAAAGAGCCTCCGTTGCTTGTAAAGAATTTCTCCCATCGTTTGTAATGATAGTCCTTTATAAGGCCTGCCCAGCAGCGGTTGGAGTAGTCGTGAAGGTCGGTATTTCCCTTTGACCATACTGTTATCTGCGTACGGGCATTCCATTCGAGCCAATTGCGGTCATTGAGCGTTGTTCCGTCAACTTCATCGGCAATGTTGCGTGCCAGACTTGTCCAACGCTCGAGTTTGAAATTCCCGTCGTAAGAAAGCATCTCATCAAGATCGAGCATAAGCTGCAAATAGAGCTTGTAGAGGCGTGTATATTCGGCCGTATCACCGGCATTGCGTGCCACATTGATGAGCGACAACAATTCAGAGGCATAGTCTACCATTGCCTGACGTACCACATCAATGAAGTCATAGCTATAGTTTGCCTTTCCGTCGTCTGTTGTGACGAGTTCCTCAATTGAAGACAGCTGGTCGGCAGCAAGACGCACATCCTGAACATCCCAATAGATTGCCGAAGTACTCCAACTTGACACACTTTTCACTGTCCAGGCGGGGCGTGCAAGAATCACAGCTTCGGATGTACCCTGCTGGTTGACACGGCAGTCCCAGACCGACTGCTTCAGGTTCTGCAAGGCCGCAAGCGCTGCGGGATTCTTTATGCCATAGCGTGCATGGGCGTAAGCGGCAATCCACTCGTCGACGGCGGGATGATCCGAGCGGTCCATCCAAGGAAGCTCAAAAAGCATATCGTAGAGTATCGGATTGGTCTCGATTCCTTCGGGGGTGGCACCAACGCCCTGCATGTTATTTCCCTTGGCAAGTGCCTCGAAATAACCGTTCATTGTGGTTTCCAAACGGCCATGCAGACCGCTGCGACCACCAAAATTATGAAGCATGCAGTATATATACGGGCGACCATTGAAGTAATCGGTTCTCCATTTGGCGGCATTGTCGGCATATATATTATCGGCAAAGAGGTCAAGAGCTATAAAACGGTTGCCATATTTGCTCATTGCGCTGAAAGCTCCGCTTTGGGGAACACCTTGCCAATATTGGATAATCCACTTTGGCTGTTCATCAACATTATTCCGCAACTTTTCCTCTGGGCTGACCCCATTGAAATAGTTGTCGAGTTCAACCATGATGTTGGGATAGCACGTTTCGTTTGTTACACCACCGGGAAGTGAGCCTTCGTGGAAAGGATCGATACTGTACAGTTCTGAGACACCCATAACATCGTGCAGATGCTTGTAGTAGACATTTGCAAATGTGCGATAGCTCGCTGTGTTCGGTTTCAGTATGTCGGGGCGTGTGTATCCGCCAGCCCATGTGCCGTTATTCACGACATCGCCGCTTCTGAAACCATCAATTGAATACTTGACAATGCAGTTGGGCACCTGGCCGCTGAAACCGGGAATGACAGGCTGCATACCAAGCTCGCGCATACGGCGGAGCATATTGCGGCATAGCTGTTCCTGACGCGTGTACCACCATTCGGGGTTACCATTCATCTTGACATCGGCTGCATTGATTGTACCGCCCCACCCTTCGAGATTATTCATCGCAAACCATGCAATGAAACCGGGACCTGCAATGTAGGCATTGATATCGCTTTCACTGACTCCGAGCTCACGCAGGAAATTGCGCGTAACGACATCAAGGCCAACCAGATTCAGCGGCGCATTGATACCATGCAAAGCCATCCAGTCAATCTCCTGTTGCCAGCGCTCCCATGTCCAGAAAGCCATTGAATAGGAGAAGGTACAGGTATTGAAATTATATCGATAGGCGGTGTTGCAAACATGCTTCTCCTCGCCATTTGGAAGGGGGAGCTCGACAGCCGAGAGATTGGTTGTCAAATTATTCCATGTCAGGTTTATGTGGGCGTAGTGATTCAGGTACCAGTTAACACCCGTTGCTACCGCCAACTGATTATTACCCTTGATACAAGGCTTGCCGTTATGCGATGTAATGAGGAAGACATCCTTACCATCCTGAGAAAGGGACGAATCGATAACAATCTCGAACTTGTCGGCAGCGCCATCGCCACCGATACGATTCAGCAATCCTACAATAGCCTCTTGGGGAGTTGCTACGGGAGCTTGCGCTCCAATTGGCTGAGACACAAAAAGAATGAGCAAAGCCAGTATTAAAGTAACGAGCAGATTTCTTTTCATATTATCGTCTTTACAAGTTTCAAATCCTTAATACACACGCCTGCACCGGCACGCTATAGCCAGCATGCAGAATTACAGACATATAGAATGATATATATTTTGTAAAGTTATTGTTTTTTTGCAGAATGCACACCATATATCACCTTTTTTTTACATAACAGCGGCATACATAAACCCTTTGCGGCAATCAGATGTTTAAAATAGTACAAAAAGACGTCGGCAATTTGTTTATGCCACCTGTTTTTTATATTTTTATAATGTTTTTAAAATA
Source organism: Bacteroidaceae bacterium (assembly GCA_045634305.1). Taxonomy (GTDB): domain Bacteria; phylum Bacteroidota; class Bacteroidia; order Bacteroidales; family Bacteroidaceae; genus HGM04593. Next base: position 118,278 of record JAZQZZ010000019.1, read on the forward strand.
GAGAATATGAACCATCAGGATTTTATGCGCAAGGCAATAGCCCTTGCAGTGGAGAATGTTGAAAACGGCGGCGGCCCTTTTGGCGCTGTCATTGTAAAGGATGGTGAAGTGGTTGCCACGGGCGTCAACCGTGTGACCCCGAACAACGACCCCACAGCACACGCCGAGGTGTGTGCAATACGCGCTGCATGTACCAAGTTGGGAACGTTTGACCTGAGCGGATGCATCATATATACATCGTGCGAGCCCTGTCCGATGTGTCTGGGTGCTATCTATTGGGCACACATTGACAAGATTTTCTATGGCGCCAACCAACACGATGCAGCTGCAGTGAATTTTGACGATTCGTTCATTTACCGCGAGCTCGAGCGCAAACCCGAGGAACGCCACAAACCTGTTGAAAATATCTTACACAAAGAGGCACAGGCTCCGTTCAATGCCTGGAGAGAAAAAGGCGACAAGGTGGAATACTAAACGAGGTGAAAACGGAAAGGTTAAAGCTGCGAGCAAGCGAGTGTGTGGAAGTGATACATATGTTTTAAGACAAAAGAACATAAGGACATAAAGGCGCAGGGTCCTATGCCGTATCACCAAACGCATTGTGGTAAGCAAAGAGAAACCTTTCAGCAATCAGATATAGTTTTGAAGAAATTCCAACTTTAAACAGTTTAGTCCTGCGGTAAGGTGAGAACTTGTTTTCCCATTGCCGCAGGACTAAACTATTTTTTGTCGCAGTAAAACCATACGACAAAATTTTCTAATTGCTGAAAGACTCTTTTGTTCTTCTGTCAAAATTTTTACTGCACTGCCTTGAAGCTCATATCCAAGCCCTTGACAGAGTGCGTGAGCGCACCTACAGAGATGAAGTCAACGCCACAGAGAGCATAGCTGCGCAAGGTCTCGAAGGTGATACCGCCCGATGACTCGGTCTCGTAACGGCCGGCAACCATCTCGACAGCCTTGCGGGTTTTCTCTGTATCGAAATTGTCGAACATGATGCGTTGGACACCACCCATGTCAATGACCTTCTGCAAATCCTCGAGTGTACGCACCTCGACTTCAATCTTCAAGTCCTTGCCACAAGCCTTGCAATACTCCTTGGCACGTGAGACAGCCTGCTCAATGCCACCGGCAAAATCTACATGGTTATCCTTGATGAGAATCATGTCGAAAAGACCGATACGGTGGTTCACACCACCACCGATGCGAACTGCCTCTTTCTCCATGATGCGCATGCCGGGAGTTGTCTTGCGGGTATCGAGCACGCGTGTACCTGTACCCTCGAGTTCCTTTACATAACGGCGTGTCATGGTGGCAATACCGCTCATGCGCTGCATCACGTTGAGCATGAGACGCTCTGTCTGCAACAGTGAGCGCACGCTACCGGTAACATACATTGCAATGTCGCCCTTCTTCACCTCGGCACCGTCCTCAATGAGCACCTCGACCTGCAGAGCCTCATCGAAACGCGCAAAGATGCGCTTTGCCATCTCAACGCCGGCAAGAACACCATCTTCCTTTATGAGAAGCATGTTCTTTCCCATTGCATCTGCCGGGATTGTTGAAAGGGTTGTGTGGTCACCGTCACCGATATCCTCGGCAAAAGAGAGGTCAATGAGCCTGTCTATCAATTCGTCTTTTACATTCATGGTATTTATATTTATTTACCGCGAAGATATACAATTATTATCATGCAAGCAAAAGTAAGAGAGTTTTTTATTGTATCTTCGCAGTGAAAACAGATATCATATATGAAAATAACACTACTGGTTGTGGGACGCACAGTCGACAACAACATCATAGCAGGCATAAAGGATTACACACAGAGATTGAGCCATTTTGCACAGTTCGACATTGAAGTCATTCCCGAACTGAAGAATGCAAAGAAACTGAGCGAGGCACAACAAAAAGAGGCCGAGGGCGAGCTCATTCTCAAGGCGTTGCAGTCCGGCGACCGCGTGGTGTTGCTTGACGAGGGCGGCAAGGAGTACCGCTCCACCGAGTTCGCGGCGTGGATTGAGCACAAGCAGAATATATCGACAAAGCGTCTGGTGTTTATCGTTGGCGGTCCCTATGGTTTCGCTCCCAAAGTCTACGAGGCAGCCCACGAAAAACTCTCACTCTCAAAGATGACCTTCTCACACCAGATGATAAGGTTGTTGTTCGTGGAACAGCTCTACAGAGCATACTCTATCATAAATCACTTGCCATACCACCACGAATAAAGCGGAAAGCGGAAAACGGAAAACGGAAAGCGGGAAACGGAAAACGGAAAGCGGAAAGCAGAAAACGGGGAAACGGAGGTTTATTGTCAAACCGAGGGTTTCACTCGCTTGCACAAGTTTTCACCTTTAACCGCACTTACGTGCGCTTGAACCTGCTTTCACTTTTCCCCTCTTCTACGTACTGAAAGCAACCGGCATCGACTGCGCCTGCAGTGCGGGGTGTACCGTCGATATCCAGAGGCAAGCGCTCAAGATACTCATCGCTTGCTATGCCACGAGCTGTAGACCCGGTGGTGAGGCGGAAATCATAGTCAAATATTTCGTGGTCAATCAAACGGAAATGCTCCTTGCCGAATGGTGACACGTCAAGACTGTCGTACCTTACATTCACGAAGCAACTGTCGGCAATGTCAATGGTGTTTATGAGCGAGTTCTCAAAACGATAATTCACAGGGTTGGGTACCGTATCGCCAAGGTTGGTGAGATAGCCCATGACCTCATCCTCCTTTGAACCGGCGATAACACAATTGGCAAAAAGCGCACCGCGCAAAGGGGCGGGAGTACCCTCGACACTGTTATGTAGCGCCAAGGCCACATCGCGCTGACGCCATACATAGAAATTGGCAATGGTGCAATGAATGAATTCGACATCGCCGCCCACAACCTTCACACAGTTGCCCTGCGCGTTGGCAAAGAGCGAGTTGACGGCTGTTGCACGAGCCATAACAAGCTCGAGTGCATTGCCATGGAAGTTCTGGACCTTTGACGATTCAATGGTTATGCGCTGTACAGCTGTATCGCCCTGCTCAACCCTGATGCCATAATTGGCACTGTGAATATCGCAATGCAACAGCAGGTTGTCGTTGCTTGTAGAGGTAAACACCACTCCATCCCACTGTCCGGGAATGCGGTCATAGGGCAGATAAGGGAACATGCGGTCGGTGCGGTCGCCACGGAAGACAACGGGGGCATCGGCCGCACCTTCAGCTTTCAGGCGGCCGTCGACCTTCATAAAAGCTTTATCATGAAAATAGAGCGTTGTGCCGGGTTGCAGCGACAATGTTGCACCTTGCGACACTGTAAGACTGTCGTAGATGACGTAATGTCCGGGGGCAAGCACGGTGTCTGAAAGGAAATTCTCACAACGCATAAAGGTAACATCGCGACCATAGGCAAGCAACAGCACATTCTGCTGTACCCCGCTTTCGAGAGTGAAGAGTAGCGAATCTTTTACCATAAAGGGGAGATCGCCACCATTGCGGTCGACGGTAACTGAAGCAAGGACATAAAGGCTGTCGCGGGCACGTATCTCGAGATTGTCCATTTCCGTACCGTACTGTCCGTCGACAAGCACGCTGAAAGGCGAAGCGCCACCACCGGCAAGCTGCACATTGCTGATGCGCAGAGATTTGTCGTTACGGTTGTGTACAAGGAACTTTGCCGTGGGCGACATCACCTCCGAGAAAAGAGTATCAAAAGAGACGGTATCACACGAGAACTCCAAACGCAATGACGGGTTTGAAGAAAAATCGGCATCCTCGACACAAGAGCCGAGGAATACCGATAATATACCTATATATATAAGCGCTATTTTCTTTATCATCGTTTTATATAAAAACACAACTTCCTGTTCTGCCGGTGGTTTTGGGCAGACACGCCGGTCTGTCCCTACAGGCAAAGGAGATCAAACAATCATTACCTTATACTAACGATGAAATACGCGTTTTATTGCATTACTTTGCAGGAGCATTCTCGAGCAATAGCAAGAGGTGACGCCACCAACGCTCGGTTGATGCTATGTGCAAACGCTCATCGGGAGAGTGCACACCACGCATTGTTGGGCCGAACGAAATCATATCCAGGTGCGGAGCTTTCTCAAGGAAAAGGCCGCACTCAAGTCCGGCATGAATTGCTTTAATCTTGGCATCCTCGCCAAAGAGCTGCTTATATGTTTCGCAAGCCACCTTGAGAATCTCGGACTTCATATTGGGTTTCCAACCCGGATACTGCCCCTTTGTCGTCACCTTTGCACCTGCAAGTTCAAAGGCTGCGCGTACTGAATCGGACACACAGTCGCGCGCCGACTCAATCGAACTGCGCTGGCTGGTGGTAATGGTGATTACATTGTCGGCAGTACGCTTTATCGAGGCAAGGTTGCTTGATGTCTCGACCAAACCGGGAACATCCTGGCTCATTGCAAAGACGCCGTTGAACACAGCGCACACGCTATGCAGCAGCTTGCCCGCAACAACCGGGTCTATGACACGTGTCACAGGGTCGGTACTCTGCATTGTAAGACGCATATCAGGCTCGGTCACGCTATACTCGTCCTGCACCTCGGCTGCAAATATATTGAAATCGACACGAACCTTCTCCTTATCGGCCGACTGTATTGCAAAGACCGCAGAGGCATCGCGTGGAATGGCATTGTGGAGGCTGCCGCCACTGATATCGCAAAGATAGAACTCATACTTACGGGCCATGCGGTCAAGGAAACGGCACAACAGTTTGTTTGCATTGGCGCGTCCTTTGTTGATATCGTCACCCGAGTGACCGCCTGTGAGAGCATTAATATCGACCTTGACATAGAACATGTCGCCACCGATTGTTGTCCACACGTGCTTGAAATCGGCATAATTACATACACCGCCGGCACAACCGATAAACATCTCACCCTCGTCCTCACTGTCGAGGTTTACAAGAATATCACCGTGCAACAGTTCAGGAGCAAGCGCTTCGGCACCTGTAAGACCGGTTTCCTCATCAATTGTAAAGAGACAGTTAACGGGACCATGCTTCAACGACTTGTCAGCAAGCACTGCCATTGCAGCAGCCACGCCAATGCCATTGTCGGCGCCAAGTGTTGTTCCCTGTGCTTTGAGCCACTCACCATCCACCCACGTCTTTATCGGGTCTTTTGTAAAGTCGTGCTCAACATCCGGACGCTTGTCGCACACCATATCCATATGAGACTGCAGTATGATTGTCTTTCGGTTTTCATAGCCTGCCGAAGCGGGTTTCTTTATAAGCACATTGCCTACGCTGTCGGCAATAGTCTCGTAACCCAGTTCCTTACCGAAATTCTGCAGGAAAGCTGATATTTGAGCCTCATTCTTTGAGCCATGAGGAATTTCACATATCTTCAAGAAATACCCGAAAAGCGCCTCGGGCTGTAATTTATTGTTCTCCATATTCAAAAATGTTTAAATTCGTTAAAGAAAGTCTTTTATTCGTAAAATATTGTTAATTATCCTTTTTATTGCTCTTTTTTTACCTTTTTTTGGCAATATGCTGGCCCTCAAGATAATAAAAAGCACTATCTTTGCACCGCTGATATAAACGACACATTCAGCTACAACATTACAAAGTTAATTGAAATGTTCAAAACTTTACTATTTACACTTATAATTATTGCTATTTGCGTTGCATTGCTTGCCATAAAGGTAATTATCAAGAAGAATGGCAGGTTCCCCAATACACACGTCGGCGGCAACAAGGCCATGCGCAAGAGAGGTATAAAATGTGTACAGTCACAAGACAGGGACGCACGCAAGGAGAACCACATGGCAGTAAAAGAGAGCAGCAGATGAGCATGCCGCGACAAATTGACAGACCGTTAGAAAATTAATATAAACAGATTCTATAAAAATACTATGAGAACCACAAAAATCATGACTTTATTGGCTACAATGGCCTTTATACAGATGTTTTTCATCCAGTGCTCTACAAACAACAGCGAGACAGCGCCTGCAGCGCCCGCCACAACCGTTGTAACAGAGCTCACAGATTCAGCCGCAACACCGGTATGCCAGATTAAGATTGCATACGTCGATTATGACTCACTGCTGCTTAACTTCAACCTCGCACAGGAGATGCAGAAAGAGCTTATCCGCGAAGAGATGAAAATAAACAACATCATTGAAAAGGATAGAAAGAACCTGCAGAATGAGGCTGCCACCTTTGAGCAGAAGGTACAGAACAACGTCTTTGCAACACAGGAGCGCGCACAGGCCGAATATGAGAAAATCATGAAAAAGGAGCAGGAGTTGGTACAGCGCGGACAGGCTCTGATTGCCGAATTCGAAGAGACAAGAATGTTGAAATCAAATGAAATAACTCAATGCATCATGGAGTATATACAAGAGTATAACAGCAATGCAAAGTACGATTTCATTCTCACAAAGATGGGCGGCAACATGCTTTATGCCAATGATGCACTCGACATCACCAAAGCAGTTGTCGAAGGCCTCAATACAAAGTACGAGACAAAGGAATAATAAAAGTTTTCTCTATATTAAAAAACCCGATTTCATATGAAATCGGGTTTTTTAATATTTTCATATATCAATGTTTCTTATGAGGCATCTTGTGTGGCGCAATCATATTCTCGGGACGCAGCAACTCGTCAAGTTCTTCCTTTGTGAGCATATTCTCCTCAAGAACAAGGTCGTAGACACTACGGTTCTCCTTGAGAGCACGTTTGGCAATCTTTGCGCTGTTCTCATAACCAAGCACAGGATTGAGCGCAGTGACAATACCGATGCTTCCCATGACTAGTTCCTTGCAATGACCTTCGTTGGCCGTGATACCGTCTACACACAACACGCGCAGACGTGTCATGCCACGCAACAACATGCGTATTGATGAAATTATGGAGTGAACAATCACCGGCTCCATAACATTCAGCTGCAGCTGTCCTGCCTCGGCAGCAAAGGTTACTGTAAGATCATTACCGATGACGCGGAAACAGATTTGATTCACGACCTCGGGAATTACAGGATTCACCTTACCCGGCATTATGCTTGAACCGGGCTGCATTGGCGGCAGATTGATTTCGTTGAGACCACAGCGTGGGCCACTTGACAAGAGTCGGAGGTCGTTACATATTTTGGAAAGTTTGACAGCCAAGCGCTTCAAAGCCGACGAGTACATCACTGTCGAACCGGTATCAGGGGTTGCTTCAATGAGGTTTCCGGCAAGCACGAACTCTTTGCCCGAAATAATACGCAAAGCATTAACACATGCCTGAGCGTAGCCGGGTTCGGTATTGATTCCCGTACCAATGGCTGTAGCACCCATATTTACCTCTAGGAACAGGCGTGCCATCTCATTCAAACGGCCCACCTCCTCGTCAAGAGTCGCAGCAAAGGCCTCGAACTCCTGACCCAATGTCATCGGAACGGCATCCTGCAACTGTGTGCGACCCATCTTTATCACGTTATTGAACTCCTTGCCCTTTTCACGGAACGATGCGATGAGCAGCTTAAGTTCACGCACCAGATCCTCGCTGTGCAGTATGAAACAGAGTTTGAAAGATGTTGGATATGCATCGTTGGTAGACTGCGACAGGTTCACATGGTCGTTGGGGTGGCAATACTGATACTCGCCTTTCTCGTGGCCAAGAATCTCGAGCGCACGGTTTGCAACGACTTCGTTGATGTTCATGTTTGTGGAAGTACCCGCACCGCCCTGCATAAGGTCGACAGGAAACTGGTCGACAAGTGCTCCCTCCATAATCTCCTCACAAGCCTTTTTAATGGCTTTTCCAATCTCTTCATCAAGTGTTCCCAATGAGACATTTGCATGTGCAGCTGCCCATTTTACCATGGCAAGAGCTTTTACATAATAAGGGTGGTCACTTATGGTAATTCCGGAGATATCCTTGAAATTTACCATTGCGCGCAAAGTTTGCACACCATAATAAGCATCGGCAGGGACCTGAATCTCGCCTAAAGAATCGTGTTCAAGACGTGTTTTCATTGTTATATCCTTTTAATAATCTTATTATAAAAACAAGCAATGCCGGCACAAGGTTCGACAATTGCCATATGCGAAGATATAAATTAAAAATTGTAACAAAGAATTATAGACGTTATTTTTTGCAAAAGTCGCGTAAAAGGAAAAAGCAGGAGCGGATTACCCGCTTGGAATTATCGTGATTCCGTTGGAAAATGCAATCGACCAAGAAGGAAAGCATTTTTTGCGATACCATTCCACAGCGGTCAGTGAGGCCATTTTTATCTAAAAATCAGGGGTCTTACACTCACTTTTTTCGGCGTAAAATTGTCCTTAATTTAATCTTGTTTTTTAAAGTTGATTTTTATCAAATACGCATATCAAGTACGCATCGTTTGATTGTTTGTTAGACAAAGGTACAAAAAATGATTTAAAAGATAAAATCAGAGCCTTACTTTATTTACATTCTTTCGACTCTCATCAAACCTGGTCATACCGGTTATTTTTTCTTTTGTATTATTCTGCAAAAAATCTTATGCCAAAGGTCTTTTTCAACACAAATACGACATCTATTTTTGCAGTAAATTATACAATACAGCAATTTAATACCACCTCGAAAAGCCTATGTTGAAAAGTACCGATATAAAAGCTATTGCCAAGCAAGTTGCATTAGAAATGTACTCGTTGAATGATGAGGTGTTGTCACTCTCGGACGTGGCTATAAAATTGAGCAAATCCGAAGCTGCAATCAAACAAATGTGCTATAGAGGACAGTTACCCTTTCATAAACAACACAAGACATACTATTTCAGTAAAAACGAGATAACGAACTTCCTTTTGAAAAAAATGAATGTTTGAGAATTCCCCAATCATTAAAGACCACTCGCGGCCCGCTGTGAAGCTCGCCGCGAGTGGCATTATTATAAGGTAAGGTATTCATAGTACTGGTTGTGTGGATATTATATCAACATAAAACTCTCCTCACATACTTCATCGTATTCTTCTTGATGGAACAGCCTTATTTGTTACAGTCCTTTTACGCAGTAGCAACACCATACAAACAACCATAAATTTAAATAATAGACTTTATATACAATTTTTACTTGTATTTATTTGTAGACTTCAAATCCTTACACTATATTTGCAACGAAAATTTAAGTTTATATGATTTTTACTATTGACCATTATCTACAATCTCTTCTGGAAACAAGCATTAAAAAGGCTTTCGAACCAGAATTTATGACTTCATTAGAAGTTGTAAAAAAGGTCATGAACGTTCCGGAGTGTGCATTGGAGGCCTTGCTTAGAGAAAATGGATATGATGCAATAGAAACCACAAGCATTTGCATAGACGAAGAAATGCTTATGGTATTTGCGAATGCCTACACACGCAAATTGCGTTCTTATTTTATTAGTTCTAATAGAAATCTACACTTGCTCACTCCACAAGAACGTTTCGATTTAGACGAGTTTTACACAGCATTTAAAAAGAAAGGTCTTGAACACACGAATGTCAAGAATTGGAATCAAATAGATACAGAATTAATTCGCGACTATTTCGTACAAGAAATAAAAAAACAGACACCACACCGCAATAGTTTTTACGATGATATTATATGTCATGTCGTTATAAACGAAACAAATGAAGAGCTTTCACGAAACAAAATCAATTCAACCGCAGATAGCTCACAGCATAAACATATACATTGTAAAAACTATAAATCGGCATTATTAGTCCGAATAACAAAGAGCAGATTATACCAATCAAAGTTAAAGACTAATAACAGCATAAATCAAACAAGTACAACGATAATCAGGCAGGTATACACAGTCGCCCGATATCACACATTCCCTGTTGACAGCAACAACCCTGACGATGACAATAACAATACTTCTGTATTTTGTGATTTTATAATGAAACATTAACCGCATCATCAGGAAGTTCAACGATACACATCCCTATGGTGCATAAACAGGGAATTCAATGATAAATAAAAATATATTAAAAGACGAGATTGTCAAATCAAACTTACCCGACAATGTAAAAAAACAGCTAATATCATCACTGAATAAGAATAATATTAAAGAGGTCGTAATTGTTTTTTTTAAAATTGCTTAATATTGGTTCAAATATTATAGGTTTGTTCGACAACGAAGACTAAATGCACAAAAAATATGGAATTAGGTTCTGCTATAAAAGTCATAAGAAAAGAAAAAGGTTTCACTCAAAAAGAGTTGGCAAGCAAATGTAATATATCAACCAATGCATTATGCAGTATTGAAAACAATAAAACATTACCATCAAAAGCGACTCTTAATAAGATATGCGAATGCCTCAATGTGCCTAACGCTTACCTTTTATTTCTATGCATAACAGACGAAGACATTCCAGCAGAAAGTACTGCTTTATTCAAGGCACTATATGAACCCATAAAAAAAGTCTTGTTAGAAGAAATCTCCAACAATTCTTAACAAGGGAACTATGTAGCGTAAACGCTCCATTGAAGACATTATGCCTCGATATGCGCATCGAGGCATAATTTTTATGTATTCACGCCACTCTTTGGACAGTAATAGCAGATGACTATGATTTGACAATTAAAGCCCGTAAGCTAATATAAACTTGTAACTGCGCCAACAATCAATTACCACATCAACCCAGTAGAGCAAAACCGGAAATACCATTTGATCGTTCAGACAAATGGCCCGAAAATAATACACAACTTAATTTAGTAATTTATCCTGGTTATCGTGTAACAACCACGAAGCATCGCATAAGCCTTAGTACACTCCCAACGCCGCCTTAAACATTTTAACAAAAGAGAGTACAATAATCTTAAGTGCAATCAAACTTTTTTCGTTTCCTATTTCCGTACTATTCTTTTGTATCTTTACCTTACAGCGAAGATATTCTGCATTCGCAGTAAAACATCAAAGCAAGCTTTATTATATTTTGCTCATTAGGTTTGTATCTTTGTATCAAAGAAGGGAACAATATGTATATAGTTAATAATCAATGGAAATAAATTGATACAAACTTGATACATACCCGATACAAATTATCCCGCTTCAGCTTTTGTATCACCAAACGACGTACCCAATTATTTTTGTATCACATAGCAAATATAAGTTGTATCGCATTTGTATCACTTCTAAACACGTGTTTTACAACGTATTGAGCAATGAATAAAACAAAGATACAATGATACAAACTTTTTGTAACTCACAACTTAGTGAGTCATAACTGACAACTTTTACCCAGCCTATATATTTCTTGCAATGCCTCCTCCACAGCAGCCTGAGCAGCAGCAAAACGTGCGATGGGCACGCGGAATGGAGAACACGAAACATAGTTCAACCCTGCTCTATCGCAGAAAGTCACAGACCCAGCCTCACAACAGATACCAAACTTCAGTGCAGCCTTTTTTTACGCCTCCACACGGGGCAAATATCCCTTTCTTATATCTTCTTATTTCTGTTCTAAAACTTTGTAACAATATAAAAATAGCATCTTAAATAATTGATATATAGAGGATAAAATAGAGTTACAAACCTGCTACAAATCCGTTACAAAATTTCCTCTTATCAAAGTTTGTAACAGGCAGAACGATGTGTTACAAAATCGTATCAAGGAGTAAATCCACTTTGTTACAAAGTTGTAACGCACGCAAATACTTGTTTTATACGGCATTACAAAATTTTCTATACAAAATTACAATGTTACAAAATTTTTATAGATTTTAATCGTATAGATTATTGGCTGCACCTCGGCATATCAAACAAGTTTGTTTGTCTGCACTCGGTTTACTCAATAATTCGTGAGTTCTTACAACCTCGTAATAAATGCGAACTCTCTCCTGCACCTTGCTGTAGGATATCACTTTGCCGTTTCGAGGGATTTTCCACCTTGATTGTTCCACTCTGTTTTGACTTTTTCGTGTGCGAAGGTAGAGCAAGAGGCTACCGCACAAGGACAGGCGGTGTTTACACTAAAAATCTCCACGCCTTACAGGGTAGTATTTACAGCAGTTCCTGCCTTTCGTATAAATCCTTGCTGCTTCCGTAGCCTTTGACCTTGCTCTGCTACCTGCACATAAAAAGTTTCAAAAAACAGAGTATTCACAAATAATTCAAGGTTATGGAAAATTTTATTTCTCAAAACAGCAAACAAGTGATGAACAGCTTTGGTAATTCACAGGAGAGAGTTCGCCCCGAAAATTGGGTAGAGGTGGTAACAGAACACGAATATGATTACACAAGTGGTAATCCTGCCATATATGTAGGTACATACCACAAGTATAATTGCGGTTCGCTTTACGGAATGTGGGTGGATTTGACATCGTTCCTCGATTACGATGATTTTATGGAGTTCTGCCATTTGCTCCACATTGATGAGGAAGATCCGGAATTTATGTACCAGGATTATGAGAATTTCTCCTCTGAATGGTATTCGGAAAGCAGCTTCGATGAAGTTACATTCGACAAGATTTTGGAGTACGGGAATATGGACGAAGAGGACAGGAATATGTTCGATGCCTTTACCGATAATTACGGCGAGGGCTACACTATTGAAGATGTACGCGATCGTTTCAAAGGCAAATGGGATAGCGAAGAGGAGTTCGCAGAACAGTTGCTTGATGATTGTTATCCCGACATTCCGGAGTTTGCCCGTCGCTATTTCGACATCGGGCAGTTCGCACGCGATTTGTTCGCATACGATTACACCTTCTGCGATGGATATGTGTTCTCCGATTATTGATTAAAGGCCCTCTTCGGAGGGCTTTTTTCATACCAACGCAAATCAATCAATTGTATACCATTCCCTCAAATAAGCATATACATATATTGAATAACTGTTTGTGCCATTTCCTCCGTGACCGACTTTACCAATGTAAAAGCCACGTCGGCGAGCCTTTGCTGGAGAAGTTTTATTCAGAGGGCAAACTGCTAGTCAGGATGTTGCAGCTACAGTGGAGGCCTATTTGTTTCATAATTTTGCGACAGAGGTAATGGTGCAACATAAGGATTAAGTTGCTATAATGCTACAAAAAAGCACTGGAAAAACAGTCGTATTATGCAACTAATTTTTCAGTGAGGGCTGCATGTTCACTCATATTCCTTGTTCAATCTTATTGAACACCGCATAAAAATGAACAAAATGCTTTGCAGATAATGAACTGTTCACTATATTTGCACTGTTCATTCGTATTGAACAGCAACAAATAATGAACAAGATGAAATTAGTAAAACTTGAAATTCTGAATTTTGCCATATTGGCTTTAAAGGAAAAGCTTGCTTTGCCTAGCAATATTACATTTCATAAAGAGGAAGGAGATTGTGGCAATTTTGATGCCATGATTGAAATATTGAAAGTAAAGTTTCTATGTAATATTGAATGTAATGTAACAACTGCCAATGCAAGCACAATTGTAAACCGCATGAGAGAGCGGATGATTACAGAAAAACGGCCTACTATATTAGTCACAAAATATATCAGCTCTACCTTGTTTGAAAAACTTGTTGCTTATGGGATAAACATTCTGGATTGTGCCGGTAATTGCTACATTAGATATACAAAAGGCGAAAGTAATATTTTTCATCTTATCAATAAAGGTGAAAAGAATATCTTCGCAAAGGAGAAAGTATATCCAATTTTTCAGGATGCGGGTATCAAGGTGATTTTCTATCTTTTGCAAGATAAGAATAATATTGATAAGACATACCGAGAAATTCAAGAAAACACGGGAGTGGCTCTTGGTACGGTAAAAAATGTAATAGATGAATTAGCTGCACGAAATTTCATTCTTGTAACCGATAAAGGCAGAATCTTGAAGAACCGAAAAGCATTGCTTGACTTATGGGTTGAGAATTACAATCAAGTGCTGAAACCCAAGCTTTTAATGGGGCGTTTAGCATTCCGAGCTAATGAACAAAGGAACAATTGGCAGACAATGGATTTACCCGAAGGAATGTTTTGGGGAGGCGAAGGTGCAGCCAATATTATTGACAACTATTTAGCACCCGGAGCTTTTGACATATATACTGATGTCCCTACTGCATATTTGATGAAAACTGGATTTGTAAAGCAGGATAGCAATGGGGAAATAAGGGTTTATCAGAAGTTTTGGAAATGGGAAACCGAGAATAACCTTGCACCTCTTATTCTTATTTATGCAGATTTAATGGGTAGTAACAATAGCCGTTGCTTGGAAGCGGCCAATAGATTGATGGAATATGGACTTAACGATTTCAAGTGAAAAGATAGGCAACCCTCTATTGATAGAACTATTGCGAAAACTCACCGATAGTTTCGGCAGGATGGATAGAGAGTTTTACGTAATTGGAGCTACTGCACGAGACATTATCGTGCAGCAACTGCTTGACACGGCATCAACACGGAGAACCAAAGATTTGGATATAGCAATAGCTATACCAGATTGGGATGCATTTGAACAAATAAAGGAGAGGCTTGTTGCAGATGGCTTCAAAAAATCAAATGACATGTACCAGCGATTCTACTATGGAGCATACGAAGTTGATATTGTACCATACGGTGTTGTAGCCAAAGAAGATGACAATATCTATTGGCCACCAGAAGAAGTTGTTGCAATGTCAGTAAAGGGCTTTGATGAAGTATTGTCCGAAGCTATAACGGTAAGCATTGACGATGAATTTAAGGTTAAGATAGCCTCTTTGCACGGACTCTTTTTGCTGAAACTCAATGCTTGGCTCGATAGAAATGCCAAGACAAGCAAAGATGCCGAAGATATGTCATTTATTCTTTCCAACTACTTTATGGCAAATCTTGATAGAGAAATACATCAGGAAGTCTATGATTGGGAGAACTTTGACGAGTATATCGTTGGAGGCTATTGGTTAGCTCACGACTTGGTGACATTGCTTAATGTAAATCAGCTTAACTACTACAAAGAAGTTATCGAGGGAGAACTTGCGAAAGAGGAAGAAAGCCGACTTATCAATCAAATGATTGAGAATTCATACAGCCTAAAATATGAAACAGTAAGAGAAACCTGGCAGGTTATAGCAGATGTCTTTTCAAAAGCATGGCAATGATATATTTTGTTGGAGTATGTTGTGTAAACCCGATTAAAGCATGGATAATTTGTGTACCATATCATTCCCTGAGGCAAAAAACATTGTTGTGTCTGGCGACATTCATGAAGATTTCAATCAGGTAATTTTCAAACTTTGTGTTCAGTATCAAATGACGGACACTGTGCTTATTGTTGCCGGTGATTGCGGTTTCGGCTTTGAGCAAAAAGAGTACTACGATCAAATGGCAAGGCATAATGCTAAACGAATGAGCGAAGCCAATAATTGGATCGTGTTTGTTCGTGGCAACCATGATAATCCTGCATATTTTGATGGTGTTCAATTCAATCATAAACGCTTATTAGCTGTGCCTGATTACACAATACTTTCCGCATGTAACCATACAATTCTTTGCGTTGGTGGTGCAGTGTCGATAGACCGGCATTTACGTATGCAAGAATGGGGGAAATATTGTATAAAGCATAAACTGGATTTAACTTCAACCGATAAACTAAACAAGAACTTTTATTGGTCAGAAGAACCTCCAGTCTATAATGATGAAAAACTTTCATTCATCAACCAGCGATTTGCCATTGATACCGTGGTTACCCATACTGCTCCAGACTTCTGCGAACTGATGAGTAAAAATGGACTACGTGCCTATGCGGCCATAGATAAGGAACTGCTGAAGGATGTAGAGGAAGAACGCACATCAATGACAATGCTGTACAACCGCCTTGTTCATGACGCCCACCCTCTTGCGCATTGGTATTATGGACATTTCCATCAGTCGTGGCATTCTACTATTGAAGGGGTCCTATTCAAAATGCTTGATATAATGGAGTTTAGTCCTATAAATTATTGAATATGGTGAAAGATTGTTCTCGCATTTATATTGGAGGCAGTATTAATGATTAATCATAAATATTCCCAATGCACATATCTGTATCAATTATATAAAATTAATTCACCAGTTAGTTTTTGGATTTTGTATGCCTAAGCTCTGTCTTGATAAATGGTAAATAAATTTAAATTTTAACAATCCACTTGGTTGTACGCCCAATCCTCTCTCGGACTAAAAAACCTTTATTAGTTAAAGACAAGATTGTTTTATTAAGTAAAGCTCTTGAAAAATTCAAGCGTTTAGTTATTTCAATAATACTCGCGTTTGGTTCATTCTCCAGAAATTCCAATAAGTTCAACTCGTAAACATTACAATTTAATAAATAGTCAGACGAATCTTTTTCGCAAGTTATATATTCTCGGCTTTCTGTTGCCTGTATTTTTAAGTTAACTGGGATACTTTTAAGAAATGTTTCCCTTTGCCTACTCCATGTTTTACCAGTATCATCAAGTGAATAGTAATTAGAGAATTCTGATTTTAACGTGTCAAGAGTAATTGAATCAAATAGTTTTTCAGCTTGCTTTGGGCTGCATAACCATCCAATCTTATCAAAATCAGAGTCTGGAAGTAAGTATAAACGCACATTATTGTTATAAGCCCAAACAGCCCCCATTTCGTTCAAACAAATTTCGCTGTTTTTATAGTTGTTAGAAATGAGTAATATAGAAAAATCTGCATTTTTAATATTTGCATGTATATGATTCCGTATATCTTCCCCATTTTTAATCGCCAAATCTTCAATAGACGTACAGAATATATCTTCTGCAGACAAACCTACACCTAATAACAAAATGTGATCTACAAATTTTTCAACAACATCCCTATCCTTTGATGAATGACTGATAAAAATCTTTTTTCCGGGTCTGTTAGGAAGTTTATCAACATTACCCTCTAAATACATACTATCAAGAATTTTTAATGCAGTTCGGATGTCACCAAAGCTATATGCATTGATAAAACCATTAAAGGATATATTGGCCAAAGATTGTTTCAAACAGTCTGCAATGCATTTTTGATTATTTTCCAATACAGGAACTAAACGACTTACTTCGGTAATTAAAGCTGTCGTTCTTGGGCCAATTACTGAATTATAATCTATTTTTATTGTTTTTAAAATAGAGATGCACAAATTCAGAATCTCCCTAATCGTTTGTTTGTCGTGATCCCCCTGCATAATTTTCATATCATATAATCTAATTGCATCATTTTAACAAACAATGCCGTTAATAACATATCGCAAAGCTATAAAACATTTTGGAATATTATTTACGAAAAGAAACATAAAATACCACTATGTGAATAACTTAGTTGTAATTAGGCAAATTGTTAAGTCTGTTATTCTTTATGTTAATTGAATATACTTATTTCGAGATCAGAGATTCAAATACTATATTTCTATCATGTAAATTAAAGTCAATTGTGATAAAAATACAATCAATTTATTCTTTATTTACTGTATTTTAATATATTTGCATATAGGTTAAATAAATTAGGATGAAATGGCAAATCTAAATAGAATAAAAGTAGTACTTGTTGAGCAACAAAGAACAGGTAAATGACTTGCAGAACAATTGGGTAAATCCACTTGCACTGTCAGCAAATGGGCTGCGACACAACCCAACCCGATTTGACAACATTAGAAAAACAGCCAAACTTTTGAATGTGGATAGACGAGAGTTGATTAAACTTTCAAAATTAAATGGTTGCGACTATTCATGACCTTCCACATAATATATCAAACAAACGACAATAAGTTATGGGTATAATACTCAATTGCATTAAACAAAGTTGTCCACAAATTACGACTTTTGAGTCTAACAAGCATATTATTAATGAAAATGCTTTAGACTTTTTTGGGAGTTACGAAGATCATTGTAGGAGCAACAATACTCCTTCACGTCCCCAATATGCAGAAATGCACCCAAATACTGAAGTTTATTTTCATACGATAGACAAAGATGATGTACACGAGAAGCACAATCAAAGTAAACTCAAATATTTTCTTGATGGTTCTCGACATATATACAAAACAAGTGACATAATAATTAATGGAACTGTTTATCCTGTAGTTGCTGGTCAAATAGTTGTAGGTTGCTGCTCTCGCGAGGGACGTGCAATGGGAGTGGAAGATCCAGCAAATATGTTTAAACGAGAAATTGTTTTAGCACTTCCAGATAAATTTGACATAGACAAACTTGGTAAAAATTATTTTATCCACCAGAAGGATTTAATGAATAAAGCTTTAAGCGATAAATATCATGAAAACGCGATTCAATTCAGTCAAATAATTCCATATGATGCTGATGAAATTTCTAATGAAGACTATCTTGGACGCGACAAATACCTCCATCGTGCAATATCAGTCATACAAAATGAGATGATGGATCAAGAACAATTGATGGTTCAGTATCTATGCAAAACGAATTTATTAGGAGTAGATTCATGGCTTGTTAAAGATGGTACTCTTGAATATAAAAAAGATTTTTCAAATCGCAAGGATGTAAATCTTGATATTGCTCAATATACAGATCATATACAGCATGTGATAGGGGTTTCAAAACTTTTTAATGCAGAATTATTGAGTTACCAAGAAAAGAAAATAGGACAAATTATTGCACAATTACCTCCATTTTCACGAACTAATGCATATACTTTTAAACAAGGAAATCATTTTTACTGCATTTGGTATCTAAGATTACGTTCAAACCCCAGACCTAGCAATAATTTTTCAGACGTCATCAAGGTTGAATTCATCATGTTGGACGAAAAACCAGTTGCGACTCAAATAATTGATAACATTTCAAAACATTTATTAAATGAGGCAGCTCCAGTATGTTTTGGAAAAGACTCTAGATGGGGAAATCATCTATATCCGGTATACCTTACAGAAAATTATTGCAAGTCAAAATATATTTACGATAAAAAAATAATCAATGTTATATAATATGGACAAAGTGATAAAATTAGGAAAGGTTTCAGCTACTGAAAAGAATCCGTCAACAATAGATGACTTTTATTTTTGGACTAAAGCAGGAGTCATACTTAATCCTTTTGACATTGTAAAAGTAGAACACATAAACGGCTCTATTACATATGGTTCAATAGAATCGATAAATCACGTAACAGATTCCGCTAGCCATTTGTCTAGTTATATTTCTTCTGAATTTGGGGAGATTACTGATACATCTGATGGTAATACAGACCGTTTAGCATTTAACTATGTACACGTAAAAGTTGTTGGCAACGACAAAGGCATTTATACTCCTGTTCTCCATGGGAATGTTGTAACCACATGTACAAAAGAAGATATTTTAAAAGCATACGGTCTGGATAAAGTAAAAAATCCACTTCCATGTGGTTATCTTGAAATGTACGGAGAGCAAGTTCCTGTAAATATCAATGCCGATTTTATCGTAGGTCCAGATGGAGCGCATTTGAATATATCGGGCATCTCTGGCCTTGCATGTAAAACATCATATTGTATGTTCCTTCTAAATGCAATGCAACAGAAATATTCAAAAGAAGAACTTTCCGCAGAAAAATGGAAAACAGCCGCATATGTTATCTTTAATGTCAAGGGGCAAGATTTGCTCACCATTGACAAAGAAGCAGAATTGGATGACATTGAAAAGAAAAAATATGAGCTCTTACATTTAGTGCCAAAACCATTTAAGAATGTTTCATATTTCTACCCATATTCTAAGAATAAGGAAAATCATCATATGCAAACTTTCGGCAACTGGGATGAGATTCTTTATTCACAGTGGAATAAAAAAAAGCTTGGTATTTTCAAATATACTTGGAGTTCCTGCAAAGACAGATTGGAATACATTTTTGCAAATGAAGACGTAGATGATTCATCAGGAACAATGGCATCTGTCATTGCTTATATCGAAAGTGAGAAAGAGCCCTTTAACTCAATTGGTTCTTGGGCAAAATTCAAGTCAGTGATGAAAAGTCTTCTTGAAGATAAAGATCAGTTAAGCAAAACCAATATTCCATTGGTATCTTGGAAGAAGTTTAACCGTATAATGGACAAGGTTCTATGCGACGAAGTTTTTACAGATGATGTTGCAGAAGACTCTCATGAGGTAATTTTATCTGATTCGCTCAGAGAAATAAAGCCAAACCAAGTCCGCGTCATTGACATTGCACATTTGGATGAGAAATCTCAAGGATTTGTATTTGGCGATGTGATGGACACACTTCACACAATGATGAGTGCAAAAAATATCGAGGGAATGCCAGACAAAATTATTGTTTTTGTTGATGAGTTGAACAAATATGCTTCAAAGGACACCCCAAAATCATCTCAAATCCTTCAACAACTTCTGGAAATAACGGAGCGCGGACGTTCTCTAGGTTTAATATTGTTTTCTGTAGAACAGTTCAAAAGTGCCATTCATGAGCGTGTTAGGGGCAACTGTGCAACCTCAGCCTTTGGTAGAACCAATTTTGTTGAGGTAGCAAGTTCCGAGTACAGATTCTTTGGTGAGACCTACCGAAACATGATGACTCGTTTGGATCCAGGAGAGTATATCATTTCAAATCCAGCAATGCGCTCATTAATGAAAATCAATTTCCCACGTCCCGTATATAAAGAAAACAAATAATGGAAGGATATAAATGCAAAGTAGGAAAAGGTATGCTTAAAATCTGCATGGGTGATAACTATACAGATGCGACCGTCGTATTTCGTGAATATGTTCAAAACGCCATAGACGCAATATATCAAGCAGAATCCTTAGGTATAATTTCCAACACCGATAACTATGTATCTATAAACATAAACGGTGGTGATGTACATATCATGGATCGAGGCATAGGTGTTAAATCCGAAGAAATTGGGCCTACCCTTGTAGATCTTGGAAACTCGACCAAGTCAAATAGTGATATTGGCCAATACGGAATCGGTCGTTTGTCAGGCGCTAATTGGTGTGATAAAATAGTTTTTGAAACGAGTTATTTCGGAGAGCCCAAACGCTCAATACTTACTTTTGACTCTAAATTAGCGAGAAAACTAGTACAAGAGAATGCCTCTCAAGATTGCAGTGATATCATGGATGAGGTAACCTCATGCGTCTTTGAAGCCGAAACTGAAGAGCAGCATTACTTTAGAGTGACTCTTGTTAACGTAAAGGAAGAACTGCGTGACGAAGAAACAATTAAAAATTATCTTTCATTCATTGCACCAGTACCGTATGATGAGAATTTTTACGATGATTGTCAGAAGAAGGCCTTCTTTAAATATCCAGAATTCAAGGAACTTTCAATGAAAGAAAAGACATGCAAGGTACATCTTAACGACAAACCAATAGTAAAACCATACACTTCTACTATTTATATTGGAAATGAACCTTTGAAGATTACTCCGCCAACATTCTTCAAAATCACAGATGAAGACTTTGGAGACCTTGCCTGGGGATGGTATTCAATAAACGAAGAAGCTAGGCAAATGGGAGAAGGTGTCAACTATAAAGGCCTTAGACTCCGTGCAAAGAATATGGCAGTAGGCAGTCAAGACTATCTCATCGGTTGTTTCAAAAACCCAACAGATGCAAACTACGTAATTGGAGAAGTCTTTGTAATGCACAAAGATATTCAACCGACAGGTTCCCGCGATGGCATTAAATCATCAAAAGAATATACTGAATTAGAAATCCGGCTTAAACAGAAATGTAAGGAAATAAATTCTGTATATAACGCAATGTCAAAGTTGGGAAGCGCAGCTTTAAGTCCTCTCATCAAAGCTCAGACAGCTATTGCAGAGAACAATATTGCAATGAAGAATGAAGGCATTTCTGATGAAAACAAGACTGAACTTAAAAACGAAAACAAGAAGAACAAAGAGACTGTAGAAAAAGCCAAGTCTGAAATCGCAGGAAAAATTAAAGTTGCTGATGAAGCAGAAAATGCCGATCTCTTAAAAGAATTGATTATTAAGCATTGGACAAAAGAAGCCCAAAAGACAGCTTCTGCATATAATGCTAAAGCCAAGCCTGGACAAAAAATTGAAGCAGTAAATATAGATTCTGTGATTTACAGTGCGACAAAAGTAGAGAAAGCTGAAAAAAACGATAAGATTGATTCCGCAGACTCTACAAAAAGCGCAACAGACGATACAACAGGAAAGCACAAAGCACCAGTTGTGCCAAAAGATACAGACGTATATAAAAAACTAGGTAAATCAGAATATAATTTAATGAAGAAGGTATATCAAGTCCTTAATTCTGAGAATCGCTTAGATGACAAAACGAAAGACAAAATTAAAGCGAAACTGGTTAAAAAGATTTTTGCGGAATGAACAGAAATATTCTACTTGTAGAGCCTAACTACAAGAATAAATTTCCTCCTGTCGCTCTTATGAAATTAGCAACATATCATAAGAACTTGGGGGATAATGTTATTTTCTATAAAGGTAATATTAAAGAGTTTATAATTGATCGAATCACCGACCAATGCATTAGTAAGTTGTACGAAATTAACAATTCAATATTTTGGAACTCGAAGAAAGACATAATCTTTAAATATATAAAAACTCGCAAGTCTTTGTGTTTAGAAGAGTTAAATCTCTCTGATATTCCAGACTGGATTATTGTTGAGAATTGGATAAGGTACTACAAAGACTATTATTGGAACAAGCACTATTTGAGGAATCCTGAATGGGATCGAATTATAGTGACTACACTCTTTACATTCTATTTTGACATAACTGTCGAAACTATCAATCAGTTAAAAGGCTTGGTTAAGCCTGATGGTATGTTTATGGTTGGTGGCGTGCTTGCAACATTGCAACCAGAAGAATTGGAGGCCGCCACAGGTATAAAACCACATAGAGGACTGCTTAACCAACCAGGAGAATTAGACGAAGGAGATAAACAAATTATTGATTCTTTACCTTTGGACTATACCATTCTTGATGAAATTGAATATAAATACCCAATGTCAAATGCTTATTACGGCTACCTTACACGTGGTTGTATCAGGCATTGCGCTTTTTGTGCGGTACCAATTCTTGAGCCAAAATACAATGATTATATTCCTTTAAAAGATCGTATTGCCGAGGTTGATAAAATCTGCGGTCAACAGAAGAATCTTCTTTTGATGGATAATAACGTCATGGCGTCTCAATCTTTTGATAGAATTATTCAGGAGATTATAGATTGTGGATTCGGGAAAGGAGCGACATATGTAGCTCCAGACTTACTTGATCTTTCTGTCAAAAATCTTAGAGAAGGAATAAATGATAGGGCATACATTCGTAAGACCCAATCTCTTCTTATGGATTACTATAAAAAGGTCGAGAAGAAAGAAGAAGGACCAATAGTGTTCAAGGCTTTGTACAATCATCATGTGTTCAAGTTAATAACAAGCACCAAAGATGAGATATTGGCTGCATACGATGAGATTGAACCAATTTATCACAAGCGTAAAATTCAAAATAGGCCAATACGACGACTTGTAGATTTTAATCAAGGAGTTGATGCAAGATTATTCACCCCACACATGGCCGAGCAATTCGGAAAAATCGCAATATCCCCTTTACGAATTGCTTTTGACCATATAGAAATAAAAGACACATACGTGAACGCAGTTCGCATGAGTGCACAAAATGGAATCAAGAATTTCTCAAACTATCTATTGTATAATTTCAATGACAAACCAATTGATTTATACAAGAGAATGGAGATTAACGTTAATTTATGCGATGAACTGGATGTAAACATATACTCATTCCCGATGAAGTACCATCCTCTTTACGGAGAGCATAGTCATGGAAGGGACTATATTGGAAAACATTGGAATATTAAATATATTCGTTCTGTTCAAGCCATTTTGAACTGTACCAAAGGAATGATAGGAAGAGGTACACATTATTTCTACAAAGCATTTGGTAAGAATGAAAAGGAATATAGAACACTTCTAGAAATGCCTGACACGTTCATTATATATAGATTCTTTTTTGAATGGCTTGACACGAAGTCACACCCACTATCAATGTCTAGTTGGGTAGAAGCAATGAATTCACTTAATAAGGAAGAAAAGGATTTGTTATTTTCGATTATCCATGGAGAAGGATTCTCCTCTTGGGATGGAGCTTACACTTCTAACAAAAGGGTTAACTCAACTCTTGAATTTTATCGAAATTTACGAAATGAAATTTCCGAGAAGGAAGGAAGACTGTACAATCTAAAGAAAGAATTTGACCTGTTAGGCAAAGATAAAATAGAATACATCAAGAATTCTGGAATAGTAATAGACCTAGAATAATCCAATGAATCATTACCATAATCATTATAGACAAAAAGAATTACAACAATAAACACACGAATGTTTCTCTATCAAAAACAAATAGACCGTTCTACACTTCGACAGGGATTTCAAATTCCTGTCGAGTCTCATTATCTAATGAGTGGTATTCCCAGGGGAATGCCACAGTATGGCGAAACTCGTAATATCACGATACTGATTGATGGTACGGAATATTATGCTCAACTTAAAAATCAAGGTTTTGACCGAAGTAAATACGATGGGCATGCAGATGTACTTCAAGTGCGTTATAGTGAGAGCTCCGCTATTGCAAAAACTTTGCGTAGGATATTTTTCTCTACTTGGAATTATGTATCTAAAATCAAAAATCTTCCCGAAAACATCAACCGGAAATTCACTATACAAATTCCACAGGAACATCAAGAATTTCTAGTTTTAAGCGCAACAGATTTACCAAATGTATTTGTGGCAGATTGTATCACAACATCCATAAAAGCAGAAGTTAAAAAAGGAATCAGCATGCAGTCAGAACTAGAATATGAGACCTTTGAACCCCGTGAAGACAAGAATGCAACAATAAAGCAAATGTCTCGTCTGCAAAAAATACGCCAACTTGATCGTTATATAGGAGATTCTTTAAAGCATTTGTATAACTATCGTTGTCAAATGACAGGAGAAAAAATAGGAGAACCATATGGAGCGATGGTTGTAGAGGCACATCATATTATACCTTTCACAGAATCCATGAATAACGATACTTCAAATATAATTATTCTTTCGCCAAACTATCATCGTATAATTCATAAAACAAAAGCCGAATTCAATCGTAAACAACTAGCGTTTATATTTCCTAATGGATTAATTGACAAAGTGAAATTAAACAAACATATTTTATAAGACCTCACTATCGTCAATGTGGCGAGCAGTAGTAACAGACAATCAATATGGATAAAGATAATAATATCCCCGAACTGCAATCACCTTTCGAGCAACTGCGAGAGGTTGATGCTGATGGCAAGGAATGGTGGAACTCGCGTAAGTTAGCGCGAGTGATGGGCTATGGGAAGTATTGGAACTTCGAGCGTGTGATGGCGAAGGCTCAGGCTTGGACATCGCAAAAGGGCTACCACCTGGGCGAACACTTTGTGGAGTTTACCGAAATGGCAGAACTTGGAAGTGGCGCTGTGCGCGAAGTTACCAGCATCCGTCTGTCGCGTGCGGCATGTATGGCTATTGCCATGAATGCTAACCCCCAAAAGGATATGGTGAAGGTGGCACAGGAGTACTTCTCTACTACTATGACAAGCGACATTGCGGCTCGTAGTATGGAATCGACCATTCTATTCTACAAGGGAGCTCGTGGAAAGACGCAAGTACAAGTGGTTTTTGATACCAACACATTCTGGCTATCACAACAGAGAATGGCCGAATTATTTGGGGTGACACAGCAAAATATAAGTTACCATCTACAACAGATTGATGAGAGCGGAGAAATCCATTTGTCCGATGGTTACAAAAAATATTTGTATGCTTCGGACAAATGGTCTGGCGAAGTAATGATGTACAATCTCGATGTGGTAATTGCTGTTGGTTATCGTGTAAACAGTTACGAGGCAACGCAGTTCCGCATATGGTCAACCCATATTTTGAAAGAGTACCTGACCAAGGGTTTTGTACTGGACGATGAGCGACTAAAAGGAAAGAATGTCTTTGGAGCAGATTATTTCGATGATTTGCTTGACCGCATTCGTGAGATTCGCCTTTCGGAGCGTCGTTACTATCAAAAGATTACGGACATCTATAGTGAATGTAGTGCCGACTACGACAAGGATAGCGAAACAACCAAGCAGTTCTTCAAGACGGTACAGAATATGATGCATTATGCAGTAACGAAACAGACAGCTGCTGAAATCATATATGACCGAGCTGATGCAGAGCGCCCTCATATGGGGCTTACCACTTGGAAGAATGCACCAGATGGAAGAGTCATTAAATCGGATGTTACGATAGCCAAGAACTATATGAGCGAAAAGGAGGTTGAATCGCTTAATCTTTTGAGCAATGCATTCATTGATATGGCAGAACTACGTGCAAGAAACCATGTTTTAATGACAATGGATGATTGGAAGAATGTACTTGCTCGATATATGGAGCTAAATGACAAAGCATTGCTTCCCGATTCCGGCCGTGTCACACACGAACAAGCAGAAGAAAAGGCTTTGACGGAATATGAGAAGTTCAGAGTCGTTCAAGACCGAGAAATGATGAGTGACTTTGACCGTCAGCTTAAAATGCTTTTTGACGGGAATGAACCCAATTCATAATTATTTTAACGAATGCAAAATCTCCTCAATGATAGGCTTGAGCTACAATTGAGGAGATTTTTATTATTTGCACAATCTATTTCACTGTTTTTACTCAACAAAAACTCTGTACTGCATAAAATAGTATGTTTTTTATGCAATAGAGATTGCTTTTTGTGAATATGAGGGTTGAATCTTTCCAGGAATAGCCTACCGAATCTTTGTAAACCTGAAGGTTGAGTTTTAAAAACAAGTAAATATTTGAACACAAAAAGAAGTCTAATTTCTTTTATTGTTCAAATATTTGCTATATTTGCGGTAAACAATGGATATAAGCAACCTATATGGATATGAATTTGAACAATATTGGTAATGTGCCGGTAACGACATCGGTGATAGCATCGTTGTTTCCGGAGTTGAAGTCGCCTGAGAAAAAGGTTATTTGGCTTGAGAAGCAGGGATACATTATCAGGTTAAAGCGTGGTTTGTATGTG
Organism: Bacteroidaceae bacterium; assembly: GCA_045634305.1. Lineage (GTDB taxonomy): Bacteria > Bacteroidota > Bacteroidia > Bacteroidales > Bacteroidaceae > HGM04593. The sequence goes on from JAZQZZ010000019.1 coordinate 145,264, forward strand.
CTGAATTCTGAGTTATCGGGTAAGATGCTATCTACAGAATTGATAGCAAATCACCTCTATGCACCGTCGTATATTTCAATGTCGTCGGCACTGAGATACTATGGACTTATTCCAGAGGCCGTATATACACACCAATCAATGACAATCAAGCATTCAAGGAATTTTGATACTCCGGTTGGTATCTTCAAATATGATTATATTTCAAGAACTGCATTCGCGGTTGGAGTAAGGAGTATTCATAAGGGGGATTATGCTTTTCTTATGGCTTCGCCCGAAAAGGCTTTATGCGATTTGATTGCAAACTCTTCAAAAGTGAATCTTCGTTATATGAAGGATGTAGAGATATATCTTGAACAGGATATTCGTATGGATATGGACCAGTTCTATAAGATGGACACCTCTATTTTCGAAGATTATATAAAGGTGGGCAAAAAGGCCGATTCTATTTCTACACTATTAAAATTCCTGAGACGATGAAGAATGAGATATTTGAGAATATGCTCTCTCGTTATGATTTGACTACTGAGCAACATAAAAGAAATGCAATATTTGAAGTGAACCAGCAGGTAATACTAGCAGGCTTGTATGCCGGAGGTTTTTTTGATTCGGCTGCATTTTATGGCGGTACTTGTTTGAGAATCTTTCACGGATTGCAACGTTTTAGTGAGGATATGGATTTTTCCTTGATGGCACAGGATGAGGCTTTTGATTTTACGAAATACTTTCCTGCCATCGTTGATGCTTTTGCAATGGTAGGCCGTGAGGTTGAGATAAAGAAGAAGGATAAGAAGAACTTCGGCAAGGTTGAATCGGCATTTCTCAAGGACAATACTGATGTATATGATGTGACCTTCCAAACAGAAAAGTCAATAAAGATTGAAGTGGATACTTGCCCACCATTGAACTTCAAGACAGAGCAGAAACTATTACTTCAACCACACTCTTTTATGACCCGTTGCTTCACGCTTCCCGACCTTTTTGCCGGCAAGATGCACGCACTTGTTTACCGTGCGTGGAAGAACAGGGTCAAAGGCCGTGACTGGTATGACTTTGAATGGTATGTGCGTAATAACGTTCCGCTTGATTTCACTCATTTGGCAGAGCGTTGTAAGCAGTTCAATAATGAAGATATTACTCCAGATTTATTTAAAGAAAAACTTATAGAACGGCTCTCCACTGCTGACATGAAGCAGGTGAAAGCAGATGTCCTGCCATTCGTGCGCAATCCAAAAGAACTTGACATTTGGTCAAACGATTATTTTGTGCAATTGGCAAAAATGATGAGAATGAAATAATTATTAATGAGTTAATCTATAATCTTTTTGTTAATAACAACGAATCCCCATCTACATTATCATATATTAAATAGAATACACAACCATCATCAAACAATCTTACTATGGAAAAAATATATCCTTCTTGGGAAAATTTTAAAGCAAAATATCCTAATGAAAAACTTCAGCAAGATCGTTTTGAAGATCTGGTTCGCGCTCTATTTTGCGTTAGATATAATATTGAACATGGCATTTTTCAGTGCTACAACCATGCTGGCAATGAAACTGAGACTATAAAAATCGGTTCCGAAGTTATTGGCTTTAATGCAAAATTCTTTGATAAAAAGATTGACGCAGAAAAAATAAAACATTCTATTAGTACCGCACATAAATGGAATCCGAATCAGAACAGAGTTCTTATATATACAAATCTCACATTTAATCGTTCATCCCAAGTTAATGCAAAACCAAAAATCCAAGAGAATATAGAGAAATTTGCGACCTCATTAGGTATTACTGTTGAATGGATAACAGACAAAATGATACTGGATGATGTTATAAAAAATGATTGGATTTACGAATTCTTCTTTAGAATAGATTCTCCTTTAGAAAAAATAATAAAGGCGGAAGAAACAAATACCACATCTATATTTGCAGCAATTCGCACATCATTATACAAGGGAATCTACATTGACTATTCCAAAGAAAAAGAAGAAATAATGAATGCCATATGCAGTATGAACGACGTTATTATCTATGGTGAAGGAGGATGTGGCAAAACAGCATTATTAAAGTCAATATGGGAAACATACAAGTACACTCTACCAATATGTATTAGGAAGGCTCAAGATGTAAAAAACATCTCAATAGATAAAATGTTTGAAGGTGGCATCGATGTATTTCTTGACGCATATAAAGATGTGAAAAACAAAGTAATGATAATTGATTCTTCAGAAAAGATCCAGGACATTGAGGACACTTCTACATTAGAATCATTAATTATAACATTAAAAAATGCCGGATGGACATTTGTGTTTACTGTTAGAAATGTATATTTAGAATGTCTATTAGATGATTTGCACTATAAGTATAACATCAATCCCGTTCATATAAAAATAGAACCGATAAGCAAAGAGTATTTAAAGGATTTGCTGACTAATAACGGTTTTGAATTACCTTCAAATGTATTTTTTCAGGATAGATTATGTACTCTGTTTTATTTGGACTTATTTTTAAAGTACTATAAAGAAGTTGATATAAACTGCACCTATTCAAAGTTCTCAGAAATCATTTGGAAAGAAAAAATCTCAGGTAAGATGACTTTGGGCGGTAAGGATATAAAACGTACAAGATTATTTGTAAATTTTATCGAGGAGAGAATTGAAAAAGATGATTTTTATCTTAATGATAATCTTTTTGATGCAGAAATCACTCAATTATTAATTAATGATGAAATTCTTGGTCGTAACACCAATGGTTTATTTATTACACATGACATATATGAAGAGTGGGGGTTAAATAGAGTTATAGACAATAAATGGAACGTTCGTAGTAGTACTGAAAATTTCTTTAAATCTTTAACTTGTTCATTTCTAATAAGACGTGCTTTTCGTCAATGGTTAACAGACCGTATCGAAACAAATGTTGAAGAAGTAAAAAAGTTATTGTATAAAAGTTTAGATGTCCAAATAGAACAACTATGGCGAGATGAGATACTTATTGGCATTATGGAGTCATCATATGCAAGCGTATTTTTTACGGAAATCAAGAATGACTTGCTTAAAGATGATGCAAAACTACTTAATAGAATTTTATTTCTATTGAGATTAGCATGCAAACGTCTTGACAGGGTTATTGAATATCTCGGAATAGAATGTCCCATGTATGCACCTTTGGGCTCCGGATGGAGTGCTGTCATTCATATGTTATACGAGTCACAAGATTGTAAAAAATATATAAAACATAGGAACACAATTTTAAAAGAATGGACTCTTTACAATAAAAAGGGAGAAACAACAAGAGAAGCAGGATTGTTGGCTCTTGACACTCTTGCTTCTCTAGAAACTGACCACACTCTTGTATACAATGATTCTTATATTAAAGATTTATGTGATATTATAGTTTATTCATCTTTAGAGATAAAGTTTGAAATAAGTGAACTAATTAAAAAAATAATTGAAAATAAATGGAATTCTCATAGAGATCCATATTATAACTTATGCCACTTTATACTTTCAAAACCGCAAGATGCCATATTACTTATTAAAAGTGTTCCGGATGATATTTTTCCGCTTATGGATTTATTTTGGCGTTTCAAAAAAGAAGAACCAAACAACAAATACTTTGCAGAGGTATCTTTATCAAACGAAATCTCACTAGGACTTAATCATGCAGAGTTAAGCCAATTATACGGTCCTGCATGTGCTTTTAAAACACCATTACTGATACTCCTTGAAAATGAATTTGATAAAGCTTTAGAATACATTGTAGGGTTTACTAATGGTATTATTGATTTTATTTTAAAAAATAATTTCAGAGGGGAGAAACTTGAAGAAATAAAAATCTTCCTTAGGACAGGAAATTATGTAGTGCAATATGGAAATCAGTCCCTTTGGGAACTATATAGAGGCTCCATACGTGACTCTTATCCAGAAATAGTCACTTCTATGCATATGGCACTGGAGCGAGTATTGTTGAAAATTGCTGAAGATGAAAAGAATGATACTGTTCTTTTTGGGGCAATTGATTATATTTTGTCCAACTCTAAGTCCGTATCTCTTACTGCTGTTGTTTCTAGCATCGTTCTTGCATACCCAGAAAGACTTTACACTTATGCTATAGATCTTTTTAAAACAATAGAGTTATTCAAATGGGACTCAACAAGGCTTCAAGATGAGAATATGTTTCCGTTTTTTTATCGAATGGAAACTTTGCAAGACAAATTTGCTGCAAAAGAGAGACTTGATACCCTAGAACAAGCTTTTAGGAAGCATTCATTGGAGGCATTGTGTGTTGAATATCAATATATACGCAAGATTGAAATTGAGCAACATAATAAACTGGTAAATGATATTCATTCTGTATTAGATGAACATTACAAAACTATAAGTAAGTTTAGTGATGAAGAAAAGAAGATCAATAAGATCTTATTGTACAGAATGGACAAAAGGACTCATGATTCTAAAATTTCAACTACGGATAACAACCAAATTCAAATAGAATTTAATCCCAGGCTCCCTGAAGAACTAAAAAAATATAGCGAGGATGCACATGATTTCTTTACCGGATGGATGATGTATCAAAATTTGATGACATGGTGCATTAAAAAATATAAAGGTGAAGAAACAGTAATATACAAGGAACTTGATGAGAATCCATTAATAGCAATACAGTATGCAAAAGATATACTAAAGGACATTGAGAATAATAAGCCTTTAGAACCGAATGTTTATCATATTCCTTTAAGTGTTGCTAGTACTATGCTATTATTCTATGAAAATCTTTTAGAAGAAAAGGATTTGTTTTTTTGTAAAAAAACAATAGAGGAGAAAGTACAAGAATCGCTAATGTCAGATTTTTGGATACAGTCATTAGAAGGCAAAGAAGCTTGTATTAATGCATTATTTGTTTTAATTAGGTTATTTCCAACAGATAGACTTTGTTATGTAAATATATTGGCTAGGATTTTGTGTGATCATAGAGATATCCCACCAAAACGTATATGTGACTATGCTATTGATGGCCTAAGAAAATATAATAACGACAACTTATTAAGAACTATAATCGCTCATTATATAATCATCGCATCAGATAGTTTAGAACGCATTACATCCTACCAAATTTTAGACAATAGTTTGAAGCATCGTGTAGAGAAACTTGACTTCTCTAGCGCAGAAGTTCTTTTTGAACTTTTTCCTTTGGGTACGGATAATGATTTGTATAAATCGTATATTCAAGAATTATTACCTCGCTTTGCACAGACTATCGAACAAGAGAATAATCTTTTTCGTTCATTTTCAAAGCATAGTGTAAAACGATATTTAAACAAGGCTATCGCATACCATGCATTACACCTTAAAGTGGAAGATGTTGAAACATTCTTTTCTCCATTCCTTAAGCATTTTGATTGCAGTGAAAATAGTTTGGAGTTTATTAGGCAATTTTTAACAGCAGAATATTACATAAGAAGCAAATCTGTATTTTGGGAAATATGGAGAGTCCTTTATAGAGCCGTTGTTGAAAGAGGTATTGGTTGGAATGACGATGTTTTACAAGCATACTTGTTAGCTGATTATTTGTCACCTACAGAAACTTATGACTTTGACGATACAAATTTGTGGTTGTATGATAACGCAGTTAATGATTTTGCAGATTCCCCTGCAACAATTTATGCTATTGCACAGAATCTAACTACTTTTGCAAGCAATTATGTAGAAAAGGGAATTGAATGGCTGTATAACATAGTCTCAGCCCATCCAAACATTAGTTTGAGAAACAGAAAAAAGAATGTCATTTCCAACATGGAAATATTTGTAGGTTGTGTAGTACGTAAAAATCGTGCTGGAATTCGTGGTAATAAAAAAATAAAAGACAAACTTATTACAATTCTCACATTCATGGTAGAGAGAGAGTCTGTTCAGGCATTTATGTTACGCGATATGATTGCATAATATTTATGCAAACAAGGTGTTAATTTAAAAGGAGATACAGCGAGTATGTATTATAGCAATTAACACCTTATGTGCTTATGATGTACTGTAATACACCATGTATATAGAGTAATTTTATAACGCTTTCATCCTTCTCTTGTATATTCTGTAACTTCATAACAATAGACAGTTGTAGAATTGTCATTGCCACCGCCATCGCCGCCTTGCATTCCTAAATCCAGGAAATACTTTTCCACCATGCAGGCTGTTCGAATGTTATCGGCAGGACAATGTATCCACAAGTTGCGTTTCTCATCCACGTTATGAAATCCAAACAAACGTCTGTTGACGTCACTAGTTATACCAATGTAAAGTTTCTTGGGATTAGTTATATTATGTTTTTCCCAATACTCTTCAATAGCTTTTATAATTTGATAGCAGTTCATAATCTTTATTTTTTTTGACAAAGTTACGATGGCATTGAAGAGAAGAGGTTGTTGAATTGCCATTTTGTAGGACCTATAATCCTATAAAATAGCAATACTATCTTTCGGCACTGCAGACAACTGCCCTTCGTATTAGCACATCTTTATATCCACACATCGCAGGAGTGCTCACTTCGGCATGAGCGATAGGCACACACACCGATTAGCAACCCCTTTCACAGGGATGCAAATCTCAGTAAGTACCTTTGACATCGCATTTGCAGAATGCACACCTTAACGCGATACTGCGATGTGCAAGTACACCACACGCATCATCATCGCCAGCATTGCCAGTTCCCCCACCCCAAACCCCAATTGGCGCGTATGGCATAATCCCCCCGGCAAATGGTGCTGCACTATGTTACAGGATTGCAAGCCCTTGTTTTGCCTGTTCTTTATACCTACAAAAGAGGCTCTGCGCTGTTCCAGGCTCATGCCACATTTGTTGCCTGAAGCACCTGTATAGAGAATAGAACAGAGGCCCGAAATCCCTTCACTTACTGCGGCAACCTTTGTACCCTCGCATAGCCTTACGCGCACATTGCCAATAACACCGCACAATGTACGGCAGAGAGGTATTCCCGTTGCGTTTGAATTGACCTCTGCACCCAATTCAAGCCTCACGGAAGCGATTTTACCGTACATATTAGCATTGCTGAAATGTGCTTCGCTCGACAAAGTGAAAATATCATTTTCTCTTTGTATTCTCACTTACCGCACATATAGCGATACGGAAAAGGGCGGTTTTCGGTTGGGCAATGCAGGGCGGTCGGGGGCTCTTTTCAGAGGAAAGAAAGGGACAAATCCCTTTTCAAACCCTTAAAACGCTTATAATAAGCGCGTTTTGTTTTTTAGTCCTTAACTTTTCGCGGAAAGTGAAAAAATACGCCTGATTTCCTACCTGTTTGTGTCTTTTAGAGGGTGCTGTCAGAGTCCGATTATCTGGATTGCAGCGACAGTTTGTGCTCAAAAAAAATAACTGCAACATTCACTGAAAACGGAATGTTGCAGTTGTTGAAAGGGATATTCTACAAGGTTAAATGATAGCCTTTGAAAGGTTGGTCGCGTGACGTGCGACTGTATCTTTTAATATTTTTGCGTAAAGTTGTGTGGTCTTGATGTCCTTGTGGCCGAGCATACGGGCGAGTTTCTCTATGGGGATGTCGTGCGAGAGAGCTACCGTAGCAAATGAGTGGCGGGCAACGTGAAAGGTTATCGGCTTATTGATGCAGAGCCTACTTTCTATGTTGTGAAGATAGTCATTCGCTTTTTGGTTGCTTATCTTCGGCGATTTGTAGTTGTACCTCTTGAGCACCTCCATTGCCGGTGGCAATATCGGGGTGAAGAAGTTTGAGCCGGTCTTTAGGCGAGAACCGTCTATGTAGTACAAATCACCCATTAGTTCCGTCATCATCTTGAAGTTGAACTCTTGAACATCGCAGTATGCCAAACCAGTATAAGCTGCAAAGATGAAGAGGTCGCGGACACGGGACTCTTTGGGTGGAAGCTCTGCCTCTCTAATCTTCTTCAACTCAATTTCGGACAGAGGTCTGCGTTCTTTACACTTGCCACGTGGGAATTTCACAAGGTCATAAGGGTCTTTTTCTATAAGCCCTTCTTGATATGCCTTGCGGGTCTGAATATGCAAATTCTTGTGATAGTTGTGTACACTCACATCACTGCGAGTTCCGTCAGCATGTAGCCAATCATTGAACGCACGCAAATTCCTGGCGGTGAGGTCGGCAAAAGTCTGTATCTTGCCAAAATCCAAAAGTGCATTGTATGTTACCAATTTCTGCCTTCGCGTTGTTTCTCGCATCTTGGCTGTAGCGATGTTATCACGCATAAAGTCAAGGAAGCTCATTTCCTCCTCTTTCGGCTTTTCATTTTTCTTCTTCTCACCTTTCCAACGGTTATCGTTACCCTCGATACCTATATGGGCATTGAAATTGACTACCGTCATCTCCTCGCCAAAGACTTCCATTGCGTCAACTATTTTCTGGTAACGCGCAATCTCGGCAGCGATGTAGGGCTTGCTTTTTTCCTTTGCCCATTCTCGCTCCGTCATTGTTGCAAACAGAATGTTCTTCTTGGCTGTTCGGGAGAGGCGAATTACAAATTCCACTTTACCCACTCCCGTTTCATTGACTTGTTTAAGTCTGTCAAACACGACTGTTACAGCTTTTCGTTTCATTGTTGTTAAACTGATTTTTGCAACGTCAAATCTTAAAAAAACTTAAAACTTTCATTTTCACTACCCAAGCATCAGGTTTAACCGCAATTATGCGTACTTGATTTTTGGGATGCGTACTTGATAATGTTGTCAAGTACGCATAATGTGTTGTTTTCTGTTTTTCTGTGTTGTTCTCTGTTGCGTTGTTAGTAACTCAACAACTTCACATCGAAAAAACCGTAAATGATTGATATTCCCTGTATAACGCTTATTTTAAGCAAAATAGGGAAAAGTCTTTTGAACTTTCCCCTATCGATTTTCGTGATTCGCCTGGACTCACTCTGTGACTCGCTCCTGCCACCGTTTTACACCTTTATAATTATCAGTTGTCAGACTTCATAAAATGTTTTACCATCCTTTGTCACGAATGTACGTGTAGGAGCAGCATTCGCCATTCCACATAAGATCGCGATGCCAAAACATGCTGCCAAAATCATCATTATCACCTTGAAAGAGAAAGTTATCAGGCTCAATACCGAGATTATGCAGCTTATGACATACACAATTGTGAACAGGGTTACAAAAATGCCAGAGAAAAAGCCAAAAGACGAGATGTTGCGCACTAGCGTAATCAAAACACCAGTTCCCAAAGAGAGGAAGAATACACTCATGGATATTATTTCAAAAGCCGGAGTACCCTCCATACCTATTATTGCCATAATGATTACAGCGGCAATAGTCAAAGGAAGACACACTGCCAAACTTATAGCCGCAGGTTTGATACTGAATTCATGAGGAAGAGCAGCCTGATAGAACTTTATACTCAACAATTGGGTAACAACCAACAGTGCGAAAGGAATAAGTCGCAACAGGGTGCCCCAAAATCCATATCGTTCATACTCGCACCACCAGAAGATATCTTCTTCAAATTGATAATAACCATATATCTCAATCAACGACACTGCAAGAATCGCCAACGGAATTACAAGAAGAAATATAAAGCGGAAGAATGATGCTCCTGTCTTGATATACAACAAGCTCACCAACAGTGCAACAGTATAGATTGCAATGATTACGTACAAAAACGACATTGAGCCATAGAATTCACCTATAGGCGACCCGCGCATCTGCGCCTTCTCGCTCAAAGGGTTTTCCATATCCTCGGGGTTGTTACTGCCGAACTTGAGTTCGCGGGCTTTTGCTGCATAGTAAGCACCCTCGTGCTTGAAAACAAAGTAGTCATTACCAATGGAATCGACGCTCTGGAATGTATACCCATCGGGGAGCATCACGTGCTTTTCGTATTGCACCTCCCACTCCCATCCGTTCCTTTTGGCGGCATAACACTTGAGAGTGTCGGCAGCCCATGGGTTTATAACGAACTCCTGCGCCTCCACCCCTTGCAAACCGGCAAGCAACAACAAGAAAAATAAAAGTTGTCTTTTCATAGCCATATATAATTAATTAAGGAATAATCCATCGGGACGTTCAAACGGTTTATAACCGAAAAAAGAACTTTATGCGAAAATAGATTAAAAAAGCTTGACAGGCAGACACAAAAGTGTGAAAGTTTTAAGACACACGAAGAGCTGCAACAAACATGCAGGACGATATCAGATACAAAAAGATACGAAAGAGTTTGCTGTAATTATATAAAAAACCACGCAAGCAGTGCCTGCGTGGTATAAGTAAATGAATGAATAGTGTTTATTTAAACTCTATGATGTTCGCTGTAGCGGTGCAGGTAACCTCGATATAGAATGGGGTTATCATCTTTATTGAAGACTTAGTTGTAATGTTTGTCAAAGTCTGCGCACCTCTCAGATTTGCATTCTTTGACATCTCGTCAATAGCATTTCCACGCAAAGCCTTTCTTCCAATACCGCCTATTCCAAACACATAAGTGGCCTTTGCCACACCACGAGCCTGACCAATAACCTTAAAGTTATCCTGCGACAGAACAATCTTCGTTTCTGTCACATTGTTTGATACTGTTGACGACACACCGCATCCTGTCAGACACAACATTGCAACCAGCAATGCAAGAACTGTTTTTTTCATAGCTTTTAAAAAGTGTATTTGGCTCAATGACACATTAGTTTATTTACAGAAAACAGCATACAAGAAAATGTGAGCCAAAATCTGTCGGGCATATCAAGGTGCAGGAACAGAACATTTTTATTATACACCGGCAACCACACGGCTACAAGTGCAAATATAGCGCGAAACAAACAAACAAACAAACAAACAAGAACTTTATAAATCAAGAAAAATAAACCTGAAAATCAGGTTCACCCTGCCAAAAGTCCGGGCTCAGTTCGCCTGCAGAATCCGGAAAGAATACAAAAAAAGGAAAGCCAGATTGCTTTCCTTTGAAGTAGCGGGAGAAGGAATCGAACCTCCGGCCTTTGGGTTATGAGCCCAACGAGCTACCACTGCTCCACCCCGCGATGCATTTTTAATTCTTGCGCAAAGGTACAACAATTTTTCTTATCTACAAATTTTTCAGAAGGAAATTCGCTGTTCCGAGATAAAAAATACACAAAAAGAACAAAGTTCGGCTTTTTTACATATTTTTTGCGTCTGTTTATTGCACAAAATTGCACAAATGCGTATTTTTGTGCAAAATTTAAACATCGTCATGTCAACTATTGAAACAAGAGAGCTATTAATTAAGGTTGCAAGAAAACTATTCTCCAAAGAAGGCATTGGAAATATCACCATGAACGATATTGCAAAAGCCGCGAACAAAAGCCGCAGAACAGTATATACCTATTTCCAAAGCAAGGAAGAACTGCTTGAGGCAAGCATTGAAATGGAGGTAAAGAAAATCTACGCAGTTGTAACCAAAGTTGCCATGTCCAACCTGCCGGCCGACAAGAAAATCATCAAGATTGTCTTTGCTCGTCTGCAGATGACGCGTAGTATCGTAAGACGTAACGGATGCATGCACAACGACTATATACTCATAGTTGAGCACATACGCAAAAGCTTCGACAACAAGGAAATTGCTCTGTTCAGGCATATCATCACCGAGGGTAATCAAAAGGGGATATTCAACAGCGAAAGCCCCGACCTTGCAGCGCGTTTTCTCCATTTCTGCCTCAAAGGCATAGAACTGCCATTCATCAACGGCATGATAAACCGCAATAACGACGACAAACTGGTGCACCAGTTCACGGAGAGAGTCATACTCAATGCACTTGGACACAAAAGTACAACAGACATACAATAAAAAACAATGAAAGTACTTTACGAGGACAATCACATTATCATCATAAACAAAGCAGCCGGCGAGATTGTACAGGGTGACAAGACTGGCGACAAATCGCTATGCGACACAATGAAGGCATATATAAAAGAGAAATATGCCAAGCCGGGCAATGTATTCATTGGTCTGCCTCACAGGCTCGACCGCCCCGTGAGCGGCATTGTGGTGTTCGCCAAAACAAGCAAGGCTCTTGAAAGGCTAAACAGGATGTTCAGTAAGGGTAATGTAAAAAAAATCTACTGGGCACTGACAAAGGGCATCCCTCAGCCCGCCGAATCAAAACTCGAGAGTTGGATTCTGCGCAATGAAAAGATGAACAAAAGTTTCTCCTACCCTAAAGAGGTAAAAGGCTCAAAGCATGCCGTGTTGCATTACAGGCTTGCTGCAGCATCGCAGAACTACAATCTCATTGAAGTTGAACTGAAGACTGGACGCCATCACCAGATACGATGCCAATTGTCATCGATAGGCTGCCCCATTAAGGGAGATTTGAAATATGGTGCACAACGCTCCAATCCAGATGGCAGTATCTCGCTGCACGCACGCTACATCGAGTTCATACATCCTGTATCAAAGGAACTGATAGCCGTAACAGCACCACTCCCCGGCGACAGACTGTGGCAGAGCTTTGAAAATGACAAATAATCCCAAACTGCAGTATACACTTCTAAAGTATCATCTATTTTATGAAACGCCACTTTCTTTTATTATTCCTCTTGTTTATTGGCATAAACACCATGGCACAGGATTTTTCGACAGACGTCATTGGTAAAAAGCCGATAGACATCTATGGAAGTAAGGTTTATGTGGATGATTACGAACTCGACAAATTCAGTGCAGCAGCCTGTTTCTCATCACTTGGCGGCGTGGACAGGAGCGAGGATTACCTCAAATACAGGAAGGGTTACAAAACAGGACTTGGACTCACCATTGGAGGTGCTTCATTGGCTGTAGTGGGCTTCGGTGCTTCCCTTGCAGGAAGCATCACCTCTATTGAAAACAGTATCGAAGGAAGGGACTATGCCCTGCAGGAAGCTGTATTGACTGTAGGAATTTTTTCTGTCATTAGCGGCTCACTTTGTCTCCTTGCCGGTATCCCAACGGTATGTGTATACAAGACTAGACTGAACCGTCTGGAAGATGATTATAACACATCGCTGCGGATTGGAGCCTCACCCGGTGGGTTATCAATGGCAATAAGTTTCTAAAAAAGACATCCGCTCATCAAGAATGATGAGCGGATGTCTTTTTATATCAAGTATCCATTTATGCTTTGAGAACATCGGTTTATAAACCTCGGCTTTCAGTTTTCAGCTTTCACTTTTCAGCTTTCAGCTTTCACTTTTCAGATAGTATAGCACCGAGCTGTTTCCACGACGGAAGAGTTCCTTCGCTGCATCCTTCACCTGTTCTGCAGTAACAGCACGGTAACGTTCAGGCTCACAGAAATGAGAATCGATATCGCCGCGCAATTCGGCAAGTGCTATATTATTGCTCAAGTTCTCGCCACCGATGTTCCTGAACGTGAATTCCGATTCAAAGCGATTACGAACCTTCTCGAGTTCGTCTACGGGTACAAGTTCCTGTTTCAATGCATCGAGTTCGCGCCACAAGGCCGCTTCGGCATCTTCAATGCGCACACCCTGCGCCACGCGCGAATATATCCAGAACATTCCGGCATCCTCACTACCCGAAATGAATGCATCAATCTTGGAAAAAAGTTTCTGTTCCCGAACAAGGCGCAGCAGCAGACGCCCCGAATACCCATTGGAGAGCACATCGGAGATTACATCACAAGGATAGTAATCGGCAGCAAGCCTGCCACCCATGTGGAAACCCATGTACAGTGCATTCTCGGGTACATTACGGTAGACAACCTTGCGGCGCTGCCTCACCTGGCGAGGCTCAATGGGAAGCTGCGGCTTTACAAATCCCTTGGCGGGGATGTTACCGAACCACTTGTTGCTCCACTCCATCACCTGTTCAAACGATATGTTGCCCACAACTGCCAGCACGGCATTGTCGGGAGCGTAGTACGTCTTGTAGAATTTGCGTATAACAGACACCGGCACATCGGCAATGTGCGAGAGTTTGCGGCCGATGGTAGACCAACGGTAAGGGTGCTTCTTGAACGCCATTGCGCGCAGAATCATACTCACATCGCCATAAGGTTTATTGAGTGTTGTCTGCTTGAACTCTTCCATAACCACCTGACGCTGCACATCGACCTTACCTTTCTCAAAGGTGATGTTGCACATGCGGTCACTTTCCATCCAGAATGCAAGCTCAGCGTTCTGTTTGGGAAGAGAGATGTAGTAGTTCGTCACGTCGTTGTTGGTGTAGGCATTGTTCTCGCCACCGGCACTCTCAAGCGGTTCGTCGAATGACGGCACAGCCTTTGTGCCTTCGAACATAAGATGTTCCAGCAGATGGGCAAGACCGGTATACTCATAATTCTCGTTACGTGCACCCACACCATAAAGCAGGTTCACATATACCATCTGTGAATCGTCGGCAGGCATATGCAGCACGCGAAGTCCATTGTGGAGTGTCGCTTTATTGAGCATCGTCTATTACAGTAATTTTCTTAATGGTTATATTTTCTCGGGGGCGACCTTCGTACACGCTCACCCATGATATGGCATCAACAACATCCATTCCCTCCACTACCTCGCCAAAGACAGTGTAATGCGGATCGAGTGCCGGCATACCGCCATCCCTAAGGAAAACGTCGCGCTGAGCCTTGCTATAATGGAAGTCCTTTCCCTTCATCTCCTTACGTGCCTGGGCAAGCAGTTCGTTGACCTTTGCATTGAACTCCTCTTTCTTTCTGTTGTCAGTTTCGCCAAGCGCACGCAGTTTGGTGAGTTCCTTGGAGTGAGGCTTCTGTATCTCGCGGAACCTGATGTTCACAAGCTCCTTGGTATATGTCTTTTCGGCCGCATTTATTTCGCTCTCCTTTACTTTCTTGTTCGACACGATATAGAAGTGCGAACCGGATGAATATTCACCCCTGTTGTAGCTTGCTGCAGCCAGAGCACCACGTTTGTGAGTGCGTTTGGCCGGATCAATCTCAGACGGTATGGTATAATCAACGTCGTTCACTCCAACATCCCTCTTGCCGGGGTTCTTTATTGAGGTGTAGTCACCGGTCTGTATCATGGCACCGGGAACGACACGATAGAATATCTGACCATCGTAATAGCCGTTCATCACAAGGTTAATGAAGTTCTTGCGGTGCAAAGGTGTCTCGCGGTATAGTTTTATCTTTACATCGCCACGTGAAGTTGACATGAGTACATATTGGTCACAGTCGGGGACTTCGGTAACAAGTTCCTTAATCTCAAAGCCAGACTTGGACTTTGTACTCTGCCCGGCAGGTTCTGTATTGCAGGAAAGCAGCAATGCAACCATTGACAATGCAAATATTATCCTTTTCATAGTTTTTTATGTTTTTATGTTCAATAGCACAAAGATAACGCAAATGAGCGAAACACAAAACGTGCTTTTAAGTTTTACTACTGTTTTCCGATAAAAAGAAGAGTGCTTTGAACAAATGTAGGCACAAGAAAATTGTTAAATGCTGTAGCCGACACCCGATAGTTGCAGAAAAAAGCATAAACTAATGCTGCAAAAGATAAGAAATGCGGTTGTTTTTGGTTAATTTTGCACCATAATATAAAAGTGAATGAAAAAGAGAAGTTGGGCACGCATTCTATTGTGGACAATGTTGGCAATTATCGGCACACCGATAGTTGTCATATTCCTCATCATAGCCCTGCTTTACATTCCTTCCGTGCAACGCGCCGTTGTCGACAAGACATGCAAGGAGATAAGCCTGAAGAGCGGTTACGACGTTGAGATAGGCTCCATAAACCTCATCCTGCCGCTCAAACTTAAAGTTCGTGATTACAGCATGTCAAAGAACGACAGTGTATATCTGCAAGGAAAACATTTCGATGCAAACATTTCACTGATGCCGTTGCTGAGCGGACGCGTGGAGGTGAACTACATTTCGCTCGAAGGAGTGGAGATGGATACACGCGACATGCTGCCCGAACTGAGCATTGACGGAAAGGTGGGCTATGCAAGAATCGTTGCACGCGATGCCGACCTGACAAGATCGGTTGCCGACATCAGACAGTTGTACATTGCCGATACAGAAATCGATATTGCGCTTTGTGACACAATTGCCGACGAAGAGGAGAGCGAATCTCTGCAGTGGATAATAAACCTGCACAAGGGTTACATAAAGAACTGCCGCATTGGTTTCTCCATGCCCCTGGACACACTCCGGGCCACGGCATATATTGAAAAGTTGAAACTACGCAATGGAAGTATGGATTTGGGTGCGACAGCCTTTGCCATTGATGGACTAGCCCTGAACAATTCACAGATAACATATGACAAGGGAGTGGCAACCGCCGAGGAGTCGCCGCTCGATCACATTGCACTCCGCAACATCAACATAAATGCACGGCAGATGCGCTACACAGCGTTCAACGACATAAGTGCAAACATAGCAAACCTCACTTTTGAACAGCCGGAAGGATTGGCAATAACCGACGCCGCAGTACACTTCACAAGCGACAACAAGGCGATGCAATTGCACAAGCTTGAGATAGACAGCCGCAACGGCTCACATATTTATGGTCAAACAACAATACCGCTGAAATCACTCATAAAGCCCGAGGGAGAACGGTTCACTGCAACACTGCTTGCAGACATAAGGAAAGCCGACCTTGCGCGTCTTGTCACGCCAAAGATGTATGAGAGTCTGGATATCTTCGAAGAGCAGTTGCTTGAAGCAAACGCCACACTCAGCGGAGACATCGGTAAAATAAATATTGACACCATTGCCATCACATCTCCGGGATTGGGAACGGTCAATGCAAGCGGCAATATCAAAAATATACTCCGCCCCGATAAGACGGATGGCGGAATAGCCTTCAACGGCAAGCTCGACGACGTTGGCAAATTCATCGAGTGCAACGACAGCGTAGATCGCAGCATTATAGCCCATGGAAACATTTTATACAGCGGCGGAGTCATCACAACCGCGATTGCACTAGACAACCCAAATGGAGAAATTGCGGCAAACGGCAGTTACAGCATTGCCGACAGCATATACAACGCGACAGTTACTGTAGAACGGTTTGCCCTTGCCGAAATATTGCCTCAGATTCCGCTGCATAGTCTGAAGATGCAACTCAATGCAACAGGTAACAGCATCGACCTATTCAATACGAGCACATGTTACAATGCAGATATCACAATAGATACCATACAATATGCAGACTGCAAGCTACACACGATAAATGCCAAGGTATCGCAAGCCGATTGCATCTCACAGATAAACATCGACGGACACGACAAGAAACTGCTCTTTGGCATTGATGCCACCACCATGTTTGCCGACACAGGCATCGAGAACCGTACAAGCATTGAGCTCGCAAATGCCGATTTCAAGGAAATCGGTCTGGTAGACTCTACACTACAAATATCTACAAAAATTGACATTTCAGCAACAACAGACTTAAAGGAGACGCACAGTCTCAAGGTTGCCGGTACGCGAACAGGCATCACAACAGGTAAACACCGTTTCACACCGGCCGACCTGTCGATTGACTTTGCCACCAGCCCGGCATTGACAAGCATGAAAGTCGATAACGGCGACCTTAACATCGACGGTGAGATGGACTGCGGATACAAAGCACTTTTTGCTGCAATGCAGGAGATTGCCACAATGAACAGCAACATGATAAGTGGCAAGAGCGACCTGTACCACCTGCACGACTACGAAGAGGTATTACCACGCATATCACTGGACTTCACATGCGGCGAGAAGAACATGCTGCACAATTTCCTTGTATTCAACGGCATTGAAGCAAAAGGTATTGAATTCGGTGCTGACATCTCAAAAAGCAAAGGACTCAACATAAAAGGTGATATCATAAAGTTCCGTACAGCCGGCATTGCGCTCGACAGCATAAAGTTTGCCACACGTCAGAACCACGACAGGCTCAGCTATATTATCGGTGCGACAGAGCTGTCCATAGCATCGGACGATGACGAAAACAGCCAAAGTGCCCTTTTATATGGCAGCATCAAGTGCGATACAATAACAAGCAACTTCGTACTGCGTGACAATATAAAGAAAACCGACAGCAAGGTAGGACTCACAGCACATATAAAGCCCGGCAACATGCACATGCATTTCAACCCGGAGGCAATGCTGTTCGGTGCACCGTACGCATTCAACAGAGACAACTACATAAACATTGGCAAAGCAATGTCAGTCAATGCAGACGTGACATTCATGGGTGGCAACGACAATGGTTTCCATCTATATACTACCCCCGACGAGAAGGCAGCATACAATATCAACCTAGACATCTTCAATATAAATCTTGGCGAGATTGCCGAGGCTATACCTGGTGTGCCCGACGTGACAGGCAAATTCTTTGCACAATTGAACTACAGACAGAGCAACGACAACAATGTCTTCACATGCAACGCAAATGTAGACAGCCTCACATACAACAGCAACATCATAGGTAACGAAAGGATTGAACTGGCATACTCACCCAGGGCGAGCGGAGCGCACGCCTTGCGTTGCAATGTCAGCCATAACGGTGCCAAGGTTGCCGGCATTGTAGGCGGCATGTTCAACGACCGTTTCAGGGGTAACATATCAATCACCAAACTGCCGCTGAGTATAACACAGGCCTTCATTGACAAGGAGGGTGCAATGCTGTACGGATACGTCAATGGCAAGATGGACTTCAGTGGCAAGCTGACCGGGATGAAGAGCGATGGTTACCTGCAACTCGACTCTGCATACGCCTATAGTCCCATGCTGGGTGCTCTGCTGCACCCTGCAGACAACATGATAATGATTGAGAACAGCAAGGTAAACCTCAAGGAGTATCATATATATGACAAAGTAAACACACCTTTTGTAATCAATGGCAATGTAGATATAACCAACCTGTTGAACCCCAAGTTGAGCCTGCGCCTAAATGCAACCAATTACGAGATACTCAACACACCGCAGAAGGCCGGCAAGATGGTATACGGCAAGATGTACGTTGACCTGCGGAGCATGATACGTGGTACGCTCAACGACATTAGAATGATGGGGGACCTCACGATATTGAGCAAAAGCAATTTTGCATATGTACTGCCTGAAGAAGCCTCTTTTGACAGCGGCAAGGATATGGATGGTCTTGTAGAGTTCGTTAACTTCAGCGACACCACTGCTGTGACACAAATGGTGCAGCCTAAGATTGATCTTGGCGACATAACCGCCAACCTTACCGTTAACATCCAGGAGGGCGTAAAGATGTCTCTCGACTTCGACAGTTCACGTGAGAACTACGTGAGCATCGAAGGCGACGGCAACCTAAATGCCACATACGACAGCCAAAACGGTTTCGGCGTCACCGGCATATACAATCTTGCAGGCGGGCAGGTAAAACTTACACTGCCCATCATTCCATTGAGGACATTCTACATTCAGGAAGGCGGGCGCCTCACATGGACAGGAGATCTATTCAACCCGACATTGGATGTCACGGCATATGAAAAGACAACCGTGTCGGTTGAAATGGACGACAACAGCATACAGCCAGCTGTGTTCAACGCCGGTGTAGTTGTAAGCAACACCGTCAACGACCTTGCCGTAGACTTCACTATTTCGGCGCCCGAGAATGCCGTTATACAGAACCAGCTCAATGAGCTCGACCGCGAGACACTCAATCGCTATGCCATTGCAATGATTATCACCGGAACATATCTGGGAGGCAAGCAGGGAATAACAGCATCGAGCGCCTTGAGTTCATTCATTGATGCCAAGATAAACCAGATCTCCGGCAACGCCATCAAGGACTTCGACGTGAACATCGGCATCAACGACGCACTTAATGCAGAGACCGGTAATGCCTATACGAACTACTCGTTCAGCTTCAGCAAACGATTCTTCAATGACCGCATTACGGTTGTGATAGGTGGTGAGGTAAACAGCGGCGACCGAGCCGACAAGAGCGCCGGCAACGAGACATTCATAAACAACGTATCTCTCGAATGGAGACTCAACGACAGCGGCAACAGATATTTACGCATCTTCTACGACAAGAACTACCAGTCACTGCTTGAGGGTGAGATAACTGAAACCGGCGTTGGTTATGTATACAAGCGCAAGCTCAACAGGTTGAAAGATCTTTTCACTTTCAAAAAGAAAGGGAAGAAAGCCGAGAAAGAGGCAAAAGAAGTTAAAGAAGAGAAGAAAGATATAATACAACCCGGGCAAACCGACCGCATAAGGGCTAGAGAATGATGAAACGTACCGCATTATACATATTTTTGGCACTACTCACAGCATCGTGCTCCACAACACGCTATATCCCCGATGGCGACATGCTATACACCGGAATAAAGGACGTTGAGTTCACCGATGCCGAAGAGAACGCTACCGGCACTGTAGGCAAGACTGCGCTACAGGAGGCACGCTATGCCCTCGACTATGCCCCCAACGGCGCCATTGCAGGCAGTTCAACACTGCGTGCCCTCCCTATTGGCCTGTGGTGGTACAATGCCCTACACGACTCGCAGAGCAAAATGGGTAAATGGCTTTTCGACAAATTGGCAAACGAGCCGGTGCTTGTATCCAAAGTAAACCCCGACCTGCATGCCGACGTGGCAACCAACGTACTAAAGTATTACGGTTATTTCAACAGCAATGTAGAGGCCGAGATTATACCTTCGAAGAAAAATCCCAAGAAAGCCAAGATAAGCTACAAAGGCACTTTGGGAACACCATACCGCTACGATAGCATATGCTACTGCAACTTCTCACAAGGCGCAGACAGTCTCATACGCAGTGAGTGGGACAAGCGGATCATACGCAAGGGACAGCAGTTCGATGCTGCCGCCATGGAGCAGGAAAGAAACAGAATAAGCAATCTGCTCCGCAACAACGGCTACTACTATTTCCAGCCGGATTTCGTTACCTTCCTTGCCGACACCGTGAACCGCGGTGGATTTGCAAGCATACGCGTGCAGCCATCGGCCGACATGCCGCAACAGGCAAACAAAGTGCGCAGAATCGGCGACATCACCATACGCGTGAGGAACAACGATACAGGCAACATGCGTCAAAAGGCCGACACCCTCAAACGCCGCAACATAACATACATATACTACGGCGACAAAGAACCTGTACGTGTGGGGCCATTGATGCGCAACATACAGATAAGGAAGGGCGAACTCTACTCACAGGAGAAACAGCAGAACGCTGTTACCAAACTGAGCCAGATGAACATATTCAACAATTTCAGACTCAATCTTGTTCCACACGAAGGTACCGACCGGCTCGACCTGGACATCACCACCCAGCTCGACAAGCCCTATGATTTTACATTTGAGCTGAACGTAACCTCGAAGAGCAACAACCAGATTGGCCCTGGAAGCAAGATAAGCCTTGCCAAGCGAAACGTCTTCCGCGGTGGCGAAACACTGAAGTTCACGCTTGCCGGCTCATATGAATGGCAGACCGATGACAAGGTTGAGGGTAAGGCCGCATTGGTGAATTCTTGGGAGATCGGAGGTGACATCTCGCTCAACTTCCCGCGTCTTTATTTTCCATTTCTGCACAGGAAATACATGCGCTTGCCGGCAACGACATCGTTCCGTCTTTTTGCCGACGTGATGAACCGTTCCGGTTTCTTCAGTATGGTACAGGCCGGTGGTGATGCAACATACAAGATACAGAGCCACTCCACTACCACACACACCGTTATTCCGTTCCGTCTGACGTACGACATGCTGTTGAGCACAACTCAAAGGTTCGACGATATTGTGGAAAGCAACAAAGCCATACGCAACAGTTTCCGTGACCAGTTCATCCCTGCAATGCAGTATACATACTCATACGACAACACAGGCACATACCACCGCAACAAGAGCAAGCTCGACGTCTCGGTGACATCGGCCGGCAACATCACCTCACTGGCATTTGCAGCGTTCGGCAAGCCGTTCAACCAAAAGAACAAGAACCTGTTCGGAAATCCTTATGCCCAGTTCATAAAGGCCACCACCGAACTGCGCCAACTGTGGAAAATCGACAATAACCAATACATTGCCACACGTTTCATGGCCGGTGCAATACACAGCTACGGAAACTCCGAATATGCGCCATACAGCGAGCAGTTCTACATTGGTGGTTCAAACAGCCTGCGCGCCTTCACCGTTCGCTCTGTAGGCCCGGGCAGCTACCGCCCCGACAATTCAGGTGGTTACACCTACCTCGACGAGACAGGTACGCTAAAACTGGAGGCAAATGTGGAATACAGGTTCAGAATTGTATCGGACCTTCACGGAGCACTCTTTGTAGACGCCGGTAACATCTGGCTGCTTAAAGAGGACAAGGAACGCCCCGGCGGCGAGTTCAGGTTCAACACCTTCGGTCGCCAGATTGCGCTGAACACAGGCTTGGGTGTCCGTTACGATTTGGGTATACTTGTGGTACGCCTTGATTTCGGTCTCGGCCTACATGCCCCCTATGACACCGGACGCAGCGGATACTTCAACCTCAACCCGCTTAAAGACGGTTTTGCATGGCACTTAGCCATTGGATATCCGTTCTAAAAAAATTCGTGAGGGCTTGCCCTCACGAATTCATCTAATGTCTCCGATTAAAGATTCATCCTTTTACAGCAACTTTGCAAAGAGCTCTATCGCCTGGTACTCGGGTAAACCAATCTTGTTGAAGAGTGCCGCAGTACCTTGGGTACGTTCCTCGGCGCGCTGCCAGAACTCGCGTGCATCCTCTCCCGGGAATGGCACGATATCTTTCTGTGAAAGATGACGGAAGATTGCGTGACGCTTGCGGATGAGTTCCTCTGGGCTCAAAGGCACAGCCATGTCGGCAACAGCCAAATCCCACTCCTGCCATGCTCCGCGATAGAGCCATATGTGACACTCCTTTGCCCAATCCTCGTCTTTTACCTCTTCAAAAGCACGTAATACAGCCTCGATGCAGACACGGTGTGTGCCATGAGGGTCAGTGAGGTCACCTGCAGCATATATCTGATGAGGCTTAACCTCACGCATAAGAGCCTTTACAATCTCAATATCGTCATCACTCAGTTGTCCCTTCTTTATACCACCTGTCTCATAGAACGGCAGGTTGAGGAAGTGAGCGTTAGTACGGTCATCAAGACCTATTGAACGGCATGCAGCACGCGCCTCGGCACGACGTATGGCACCTTTAAGGTCAAGAAGTTTACGTGGCTCGGGCTCACCTATCTTCTTATTGGCAATAATTTCGCGGATCTCGTCAAAGGCATCACCAAAGCCCATCTCCTTTGCTGTGTCAATATTCTGCAACACAACATCATCATACACGGCCACGTTACCCGATGTCTGGTATGCAACATGCACATCGTGTCCCTGTTCAATGAGACGGTTGAATGTTCCACCCATTGAAATGACATCATCATCGGGGTGTGGCGAGAAGATAATCACCCGCTTGGGGAACGGTGTCGATGATACAGGACGTGTGCTGTCATCGGCATTGGGTTTACCACCGGGCCAACCAGAAATTATGTGCTGTATCTCGTTGAAGACACGGATATTGACTTTGTCATAGGTGTCCACGCGCTCCAGGAGGTCCGAAAGTGAATTCTTGATATAATCCTGATGTGTAAGTTTCAGGATTGGCTTGTCAACAGTCTGACACAACCAGATTACAGCCTTGCGGATGAGCTTGTCGCTCCACTCGATTGGAGGTGCAACAAGCCATGGTTCTTTGACGCGTGTGAGTTCTTGGGCTGCAGCTTCATCGATTACCACCTGTACATCATCGTGTTCCTGCAGGCAGGTTGCGGGATATTCCTCGCTTACCTCGCCCTCAATGAGTCTGTGAGCGACACCGGCCTTATCTTCGCCCCACATCATAAGAACAATCTTCTTTGCACTCATAATGGTTTCCAAGCCCATGGTGATTGCCATCTTGGGAACTTCGTTGGGATTGGAGAAGAACTTGTCCTGATTCTTGCGGGTATTGTAGCTCAACTGTACAAGACGTGTTGTCGAATGGGTATAGCTACCGGGCTCGTTGAAACCAATTTGTCCAAGCTCGCCAACGCCCATTATCATAAGGTCAATGCGACCATTAACCATCTGCTCATACTTGCGGCAGTAGTCGTTCACCTTTTCACGTGCCACAGTGCCATCGGGGAAGTGCACGTTCTCGGGCTTTATGTCAATATACTTAAGGAAGTCCTCATTCACACGGTGATTACGGCTTTGTGACGATGTTGGTTCCATAGGATAGAACTCATCGAGGCTGTACACCTCAACATTGGCAAAACTTACCTCACCGGCCTGATAGCGGTTCACCAACTCGGCATATAGGCCAAGCGGTGTACGTCCTGTTGATAGGCCAAGCGCAAAAAGGCGGTTCTCGTTATGTGCCTTGATGGCATTGACCACCATGTCGGCTGCAACCTTCACGCCCTCGGGTTCTGTGGGACAGATTGTTGTAGGTACTTTCTCGAATTTGCAAATGCTCTCTATCGGCGCCGAAACAGGCAGTTCGCCTATCTTTGGCAATACAAATTTTGGATTCATAATTATTAGTTTGTTTAGTTAGTTTTTAAGTTTTTATTTTATTTACTATTTCGCTCCCCTCCGCCTGCAAGTAGGCCTGACGGCACTCCTTTGGGGAGCTTAAGCTCCCGTCGTCGCAAACATTGCTCATTCGCAATGTCCCCTCAAAGAGTGGAGGAATTTTTGCTTTTGCCATTCAAAATCTCCCACTTTGATGTTACAAATGGGGAGTGGCTGAAAGCCGAGGGGGAATTAAGGCATTGTTTAAACCTTTCCGTTTTCACTTTTACGTTTTCACCTTTTTAAAATTATTTTCTATTCATAATCTCCGAGGCCGGGAGACCTTTCTCCAGCAGCATCTTCATATAGCGCATATGCGGATCGGTATGACGGAAGAACATCTTGTAACCCTCGCAAAGCACATTCATATATGGCTCGCCGTTCTTTGCATAGGCAAAGCGGTGTTTGGGGCATTCGCCATGGCAAAGGAAATAGTAGCTGCAGCGTTTGCATTCCATTGGCAAGGCATCGCGTTTGTCGCGACCGAATGTCTGCTGTTCGGAACTACGGTACATTGCAGCGAGTTCTTTATCCTTGATATTGCCCAAACGGTACTCGGGGTAGACAAAGTGGTCGCAGGAGTAGACGTCACCGTTGTGCTCCACTACCAGGCCATCGCCACACACCTCGCAAAAGGCGCAGAGTGAGGGTGGCACGCCACACCAATTGGCAAGCGTGACATCAAAGAGCTGTACAAAACAACGGCCCACATCATACTTCATCCACTCGTCAAAGACATCGCACATGAACTGTCCGTAACCCTTTGCCGACACCGACCAGGGTGCCTCGACAGCATCCTCTTCATCAGGAGAGACAATTAGCGGGCGCTTTCCCGGCCGCTGTATGACATACTCCACCACCGGCAGGAACTGCATGAACGGATTCAATGAGCGCAAGAACTTATATACCTCGGCGCCACGCCCCTCGCTACGGGCATTCACTGTTGAGAGTATATTGAACTCAACACCGGTACGTGACATTTGTTCAACTCCTTTCATCACGCGGGCAAATGTGGGAGCACCGCCGCAGTCACGTCGGAAAGCATCATGTATATCCTCGGGGCCATCGAGCGACAGTCCAATGAGGAAGTTGTTGTCCTTGAAAAAGCTGCACCAATCCTCGTTGAGCAGTATGCCGTTTGTCTGCAGTGTATTCTCAATTCTCTTGCCATCAGCATACTTCTGCTGCAATTCCATCGCCTTGCGGAAGAATGGCAGGCCGGCCATCAGCGGTTCGCCGCCATGCCAACAGAAGGAAATTTCCTCCTGTGACGCACCCTCGATGTACTGACGGATATATGTCTCAAGCAGTTCATCGCTCATCTTGGGCATTGCGCCGCTGTAAATCTCGCTCTTGTCGCGATAGTAGCAATAGTGACAATCAAGGTTACAGGCAGAGCCTATTGGCTTTACCATTGTGGAGAATGCCGGTGCACGCCTCATCTTGGCAACGTCGGCAAGGTGCAGATTATTTTTCTTGTTACTTTTCACTTGCTATAAACTTTTCCTCGCCATACTGTTGCTGCAGTTTCACAAGTTTCTCCTTCAACTGCGCTGTGATTTCCTCTGTACCGGGCTGGCCGTATATATTATTGAGCTCATGCTTGTCATTCTCAAGGTCAAAGAGCTCCCAAACACCATCCTCATAGAAGTGGATGAGTTTGTAACGCTCGGTACGCACACCCAAGTGACGCTTTACGGCATGCTCGTCGGGGTACTCGTAGTAGTGGTAATAAACACCGTCACGGTTCGGTTCCCACTCCTCGCCCTTCAAGACCGGAAGGAATGAACAGCCATGGATATCCGATGGAACATCAACACCGGCAAGCTCAAGGAATGTGGGAGCATAATCTATATTCTGTACCATTTCCATTGACTCACCCTTTACACCACCAGGCAAACGCACGAGCAATGGAGTGCGGAAAGACTCCTCATACATCCAGCGCTTGTCGAACCAGCCGTGTTCGCCCATGTAGAAGCCCTGGTCCGATGTGTAGACAATGAGTGTGTTGTCCATCAAGCCCTCGGCCTCAAGATAATCGAGCACGCGGCCTACATTGCGGTCGACCGATGTAATCACTCGCAGATAATCGCGCATATACTGCTGATACTTCCATGCATCGAGTTCCTTGCCTGTAAGCCCGGCAGCCTTGAACTTCTCTATCACAACATCATAGTGTGCGTCCCATGCCTTTTTCTGCTCGGGGTTCATATTATTGTATATACGACGTCCCCATGCCTCCAGGTCGGGGCGGCTGTGGATGGTGCTGTCCTTGTCGGCCATCTTGAGGTCATAGACAATATCCATATCCTTGCTGATTGACATCTTCTGCCCCTGCGCGGCAAGGCGGGTGTCATAGTTGTCGAAGAATGTCTCGGGGAGCGGGAAGTTGCTGTCGGCAAAGAGTTCCAGGTCACATGTATCGGGCATCCATGTACGGTGCGGAGCCTTATGGTGCAACAAAAGGCAGAACGGTTTGTTTGCATCGCGCCTGCTCTCGAGCCAGTCAAGCGCCAAGTCGGTTGTCACGTTTGTGGCATAACCCTCACGTTGCACCTTCTCGCCATTGCATATGAAGGTGGGGTTATAGTAATCGCCCTGACCTATGAGAATATCCCAATGATTGAATCCTGTGGGCTCCGATGTAAGGTGCCACTTTCCAATAACTGCAGTCTCATAGCCCTGTTGCTGCAACAGTTTTGGGAAAGTCTGCTGGCTTCCGTCGAACGATGAACTGTTGTCGGTAAAGCCGTTGGTGTAACTATGCTTGCCTGTGAGCATGCAGGCACGTGAAGGACCGCTGATTGAATTGGCGACAAAGCTGTTTGTGAAACGCAGTCCGTTGGCTGCAATGCGGTCAATATTCGGAGTACGTATAAAAGTGGTATCGTATGCGCTGATTGTCTGGTACGAGTGGTCATCGCACATAATAAAGAGGATATTCATCGGCTCTTCTGGTTTTTCCCCGGTTGCACCGCAGGATGCAACAAACGGTAAAACGGCAGCGCCGGCCATTGAAATGCCAAGAACCTTTTTTGTCTTGTCGTAGAAGTTGTTCATATAATAGTCTGTTTTGTTATTTTCATTATCCGTTGGAATCACAAAACCGCCCAACGAACTGCATATTGCGAAGATAAGTATAAATATTGAAATATTTTTGAAATTAAATAATTTTAGGGATTAAAAAACGCCTGTCGCATAAGCAACAGGCGTTGTATATACAAAATCGGGGATAAATCAGTCAATCCAGCCGAGAGCCGAAGCACCAAGCACAGCCGCATCAGCACCGGGAAGCGAAGACTTCAACACCTTCACCTTATCCTTCCACAAGAATACCACGTTCTCGTTCATCTGTTTGCGGATTGGTTCAAGCAACAAATCTCCGGCATTTGCCAAGCCACCGAAGAGGATAATTGCCTCGGGAGCCGAGAATGCGATAAAGTTGCAGAATGCATCACCAAGAACCTTGCCAGTAAACTCAAAGATTTCCAAAGCCAATTTGTCACCCTGCATTGCAGCGTCGAAAAGCATCTTTGATGTCAACTCGTTCATGCAGATGTCGCGAAGCAAACTTGGAGTATCACGCTCTACAAGCCACTTCTTTGCAGTGCGCACGATACCGGTCGCCGAAGCGTATGTCTCAAGACAGTCTGTACGGCCGCAACCGCAGGCACGACCCTCAAGAACAGGAGCTGTAACGTGTCCGAGCTCGCCGGCAAAGCCGTCGTGACCATAGATAAGCTGGCCATTGGCTACAATGCCGCTACCCACACCTGTACCCAGTGTGATATAGACAAAATCCTTCATGCCCTGAGCCACACCATACTTCATTTCACCAATGGCAGCAGCGTTGGCGTCATTGGTAACTTTTGTTGGAAGACCGGTCTTTTTCTCGATGAGCCAGCCCAGAGGCACGATACCCTTCCATGGAAGGTTGGCTGCGTTTACTATTTCACCTGTGTAGTAGTTTGCCATCGGGGCACCCACGCCCACACCCTCAAGCTTGCCCTCGCAGCCGTTCTCAGCAGCAAGTTTCTTGATTACAGCCGCAATTGAGTCTGTATACTCCTCGATATCAGGATGTGCCTGAGTCTTGATAGAATCATCCTTAGAAAGGATGTGACCTTTTGCATCAACAAGACCAATTACGGTATTTGTACCGCCAAGGTCAATTCCAATTACATATTTTTCACTCATAATTATATAGATTAGTTATTTTTCTCAAGATAAAAACCGTAAAAACTGTAGCATTTGCGAATGTAAACAAAAAAAATCAGTTATCACGCAAAAACTCCAAAAACTGTCTAAAAATATTGATAAAACAACTTTTTTATGGGTTATTCTTTTTTCTTTGCCCCTCTTTGCATTATCTTCGCGAAACATTTTAATTATAATAATATTAATTTATAAAGATATGTTAAAGAAATTCATGGCTCTGTTGCTGGTAATGACAGCAACCGCAACTTTTGCGCAGGAAAAAGCATTCCCCACAATTCTGCCACAACCCACAAGCGTCAAACATGGCAATGCCAATATAAAGTTCGACTTCACCAAGGATACAAGAATCATCTATGGTTTCGATGACAGCAATGCAAAATATGCAGCCGAGGAACTTAACAGGATTGCCGAAGCCATCTTTGGCAAGAAATTGAAAAAAGCCACAAAGGCTACAACAGAGAACAACATAATCTTCAAGACCGACGGCTCTATTAAAGCCGAAGGATATATGCTTGATATCACCCCTGAGAACATAATCATCAAGGCAAAGGATGGTGCGGGAATGTTCTATGCCGTACAGACTCTGAAACAGATTATTCCGGTACAGGCTTTTGAGACCCCCATTGACCTTGAAAAGGTTGCACTTCCCACAATGAAGATAAACGATGCGCCCCACTTTTCCTACCGTGGATTCATGCTCGACTGCTCACGTCACTTCTGGGATGTCGAGACAATAAAGGAGGTGCTTGACATCCTTGCCATGCACAAGATGAACCGTTTCCACTGGCACCTCACCGAGGACCAAGGATGGCGTATAGAGATAAAGAAATACCCTTTACTCACCGAGATCGGCAGCCTGAGGGAGCAGACTACCACTGGACACAACGAAGGCCTTGACGGTATTCCCTATGGCGGATACTACACACAAAAGCAGATTAAGGAAATCGTAAAATATGCACAAGAGCGTTTCATCACCATTGTTCCCGAGATTGAAATACCGGGACACTCGCTTGGTGCATTGAGTGCATATCCATGGCTCGGTTGCGAGGGCGAAGCCGGCAACTACAAGACATGGGCATACTGGGGCGTATCGAAGCAGATTGCCTGCGCCGGCAAGGAGAGCACCTTCAAGTTCTGGGAGGATGTACTCGATGAAGTTATGGATCTGTTCCCAAGTGAATACATACACATTGGCGGTGACGAAGCTCCACGCGATATGTGGAAGGAGTGCCCCGATTGTCAGCAGCGCATTAAAGACAACAACTTGAAGAACGAAGCCGAGTTGCAGTCATACGTCAACAACCGCATTGAGGCTCACCTTAACAAGAACGGCCGCAAGATGATTGGTTGGGACGAGATACTTGAAGGCGGTGTCAGCCGGGATGCGACAATCATGTCGTGGCGAGGAACTGTAGGCGGCATTGCTGCAGCAAAGAAGGGCAACTACGTAATCATGACTCCTGGCGATTACTGCTACCTCGACTACCGACAGACAACTGACCGCAAGGATGAGCTCGACAGCAACGGCAGCTACGTTCCTTTGCGCAAATCATACTCATTCAACCCTTACGACCAGTTGAGCAAGGATGAGGAGAAATACATTCTTGGAGTACAGGGCAACCTTTGGACCGAGTATGTGACTACCCCAATGCAATTGCAATACAAGGCATTGCCACGCCTTGGTGCTATTGCCGAGATTGGATGGAGCAACCCCACACCCGAGAAAAAGGACGTTGAAGAGTTCATTGGTCGCGCCAAGGAACTTGCACGCTACTACAATGCATTCGGCTGGTGCTTCGGCCGTCACTTCTACGAAGACGGTGTTCAGGTAGGATGGTAATGACACATTGAATTTGCGAAAATCAAAATAATCAGTAACTAACAGAATTTTTATGAAGAGATTTTTCACGTTGATTACTTGCGCAGTCGTCTCGACCGCCGCAATGTTTGCACAGAATCCTTTCAAGGCTACCACCATAGAGAATGGAGAATTCGCCAAGGGTACCACATGGTACACCATGGGAATTGGAGAAGGTGCAAAGTTAATCAAAGACAATGCCGGTGCCGACCATATTGCACTTGGTGTTTCAACACCCAAAGGCAATGACGACGAGCTATGGTGCTTCGTCGGTAACGACACAGACGGATATGCCGTATACAACAAGCAGGCAGGTACATCAAAGGTGCTTGCGTCAAAGACTACAATGAGTGCCATCAGCGGCTATGGTGGCACAGGCGGTTCAACCTACCCCACTATGCAGGATGCTGTAAACTTGCCAAGCGGTTATGTAGGCCGTTGGGATTTTGCAACATCGGACAAGATTGACAATGTAAACGGCTATTTCATGAGAATCCACGGCACAGACTATGCCGTGAATGACTTTGGCGGCAGAGGCATGCTCGCTTTCTGGGCCGAAGGTGCCGATGCCGGTTCAACAATTGTATTCACGGCAGCCGAAACATCTATTGAAATCCTTGCTTCAAAGGGTGCTTTCACTGCAAGCAATGCCAACGGTACATGGCACTCAAAGTGGGAGAGCAGCGAACTTGCAGGTTTCTCACTCTCGGCAAATGCCAACAACATGACAACATCGGGCGACTACATTGCAGGCTATTCAGGAACATCAGGTAGCTGTTCATACACTCTCACAGCACCCGAGGGTCTTGTAATCAAAGGTTACAGCTTTGACTATGTAAACACAAACAACGACGGCAGCTATGCCCTCACACTTGCAGCCGGCGGCAACAACTACACATCATCGGCTACCGTGCAGCACCTTGACGTTGAGGTTGAAGAGCCTGCACGTACCGTATACTTCACACAGAGCGGTGCAAACAAGGGAATCACATACTCGAACTTCGTGGTTTACATGGGACTCGACATCCGCACTCCTGAGCCTGCATTCGATGTATTCCCGACACTTACAACAGGTGCTATCCCCTATCGCATCCCAGCCATTGCAACAGCAAAGAACGGTAACATCATTGCCGTAGCCGACTACCGTCACAGCCGCGCCGACATCGGTATGGCAACAAACGGCCGTATCGACTTGCGCGCCCGCATCAGCAAGGACAATGGTGAGACTTGGGGCGAGATTTTCGACATCATCCAGGGCAAGGGAGCTGCCGGCATCGATGCTTCGAACAATGACATGTACGTTGGTTTCGGCGACCCTGCAATCGTTGCCGACCGCGAGAGCGACCGCGTATTGGTGATCAGTTGCTCGGGTAACGTATCGTTCCCTAGCGGACAGCGCAACAACCACCAGGGTATCGCACACTTCTACAGCGAGGACTGCGGCGAGACATGGAGCACTCCTGTTGACCGTGCAGAGCACATATACGCACAGTTCGACAACACACAGCACGGTCCTGTACGCGCAATGTTCGTCGGTTCGGGAAAGATTTCACAGAGCCAGTACATAAAGGTGGGCGAATACTACCGCATCTACTGCGCTGTTCTCGTAAAGAACGTTAACGGCACACATGTAAACTTTGTACTCTACAGTGACAACTTCGGTGAAAGCTGGACTGTACTTGGCGGTGGCGAGGTTTCTCCAATCCCAAGCGGTGGCGACGAGCCAAAGGCCGACGAGCTGCCCGACGGTTCTGTAATCATCAGCTCACGTACCACAGGCGGACGTATCTACAACATATTCTCATACACCGACAGCGAGAAGGCCGAGGGTTCTTGGGGCACAGCAAAGTACTCTAACTCAAGCAACAACGGTACAATCGCTGTTAGCAACTCAACAAACGGTGAGATTATGTTCGTGCCTGCAAAGCGCAAGGCTGATGACAAGAAGGTATATCTTGCACTGCAGTCAGTGCCTCTTGGCTCGGGCCGTGCAAATGTAGGTATATATTATAAGGAGCTTGAGACTCTTGAGGACTTCATCAGCCCCGAGGCTATTGCTGCCGATTGGGACGGACGTCACCAGTCTAGCTATGTTGCCGGTGCATACTCTACAATGACACTGCAGCACGACAACAACATCGGTTTCCTTTACGAGGAGGACACCTATGGCACAAGCGGTGGCGGTTACACAATCGTCTACAAGAACTACAGCATCGAGTACATCACCGACAGTGCATATATCTATGACGGAGACGTTGACAAGACTGCCATTGTTGCAGCCGGCATAGACGCAAAGATTGCCGCATTCGACACAGAGACTCCTGCATATGTAGGTTCGGTTGACGCAAACTCACTGAACGCAGTAGCAACACTCATTGATGCATACAAGACTGCTCCCTCGTATGCAGCATATGAGGCAATCAATGCCGCTATAGCCAATCTTCCACGTCTTGAGGTTGAGGCAGGCAAGTGGTATCGCATTCGTAACTCGGAGCGCAGCAACGCTACACTATACCTGAACCCCGAGGCAAGCCGCGTATCTACAGCAGCTTCAAACGTGAACAACGCGAACCAGTTGTTCACATTCCTGCCTACAGGCAATGACAAGGAGTTCTACCTCTACAACGGCAACTACCAGTATATGCTGGGACCTCTTGGGGCAAACGAGACACAGCCTATTGTGACAACTGACAACACTGCTGCCGGAAAGTGGAAGATTGAGAGCACTGCAACAGGCTTGAGCTCTATCATCTGCCAGAACAAGACAGGCAGCAACACAGGTCTTCACCTTGCAGGTGACAATGTGCGCCTTGTGCCCTGGACAAACAATGCCGAGGCTTCATTGTGGTACATTGAGCCTGTTGATGAGTTCGCATTGACAATCAACGAGTATGCAGCGGTTTGCATGCCATTCGCAATGACATTGCCTGAGGGTGTTACAGCCTACATTGCAGGCGCTCCACAGACAGCCGACGGCGTTGAGTTCGTACCATTGACAGAGTGCGGCACAAATGTCATTGCAGCAAACACTCCTGTTGTACTGGTTGCTGAGAACGGCACATACTACATTGGTGTTGGCGGTGAGGCCGAGGCACTTGAGGCCGAGAACCAGTTGAAGGGTGTATTGAAGAGTGCATCAGTCAGCGGTTCAAACATCTACACACTCAACAATGGCGAGTTTACAAAGCGCACAAGCACTTCGGGCACAATTGCTGCAAACACAGCATACTACACAGCCGACAACGCTGCCGCTTCACTCCCTGTAAAGAAGGGCGAGGCAACAGGCATTCAGGAGGTGAAAACTGAAAGCGTAAAGGTGAAAGGTATTTATGACCTCAGCGGCCGCAAAGTAACAAAGCCTGTCAAGGGCATCTACATCATTGACGGAAAAAAAGTTTTGGTGAAGTAAACAATATCAAATAGTACTTAAAGTCCCTAAAGTCATTAAAGGCCTTAGGGACTTTTTATGAAAAGGATTCTTCGCGTGCGAAGGATCTCTTTTCTTTTTAATTAAAACACCTCTATTAACTAAAATTATATGTTATTTTATAAATAATATTATTACATTTGCGCAAATTGGGATATCACGTTCAAGTATAAACAATTAACTAATCATATTTTATCTCATGAAAAGATTACTTGCATTACTCATTTGCGGCGTGCTTTCGGCAGCAACGATGTTTGCCGACGAGCCATTCCGCAATCATAGGTACGACTCTTTCAAAGTACTTGAGACAACAGGCGAAAGCATTGTATTTATCGGCAATAGCATTACCGACATGCACTGCTGGCCCGAGGCTTTCAAGACCTCGACCGGCGAATATCTGCCAATTGTAAACCGTGGAAACTCGGGCACATACTCGACAGAGCAGAGCAACAACCTTGAGTCATACATCAATGGACAGCCCAAAAAGGTGTTCATGATGATTGGAACAAATGACATTGCAATATCTGGCGGCCTCAACTTCAGCGGCGAACAGGTGCTAGCATACGTCAAAAGCATTGTGGAGCGCATACACGCACGCTCTCCACAGACAAAGATTTATCTCTACAGCATCCTCAAGAACAAGACGGGTAACCGTGTGGAAGCTACATGGCTACACACAAACGAGATTGTAAAGGGATATGTAGATACAATGAATGTGGATTGGCTCACATATATCGACCTCTATGACAAGCTCGCAGGCGTAGCCCAGGGTGGCGTATGGAGTTATGACAATCTCCACCTCACAGCAGCAGCCTACCAAGTATGGTGCGAGACTATCTGCCAGTACCTGCAGGAGGGCGAGGATTACACTGTTTCAGCAGTTTATCCAAGCAATACATCAACATTGCAGCAAAATGGTGGCCTTGGTAGCGCACACGGCATGCGTGCCACATATTTCAGCATGCTGCCAATCAGCAACGAGGATGTACTGGTGTTCGGCGACGAGTTCATCAAGAACGGTGAGTGGCAGGAGCTGCTGGGAAATCGCAACGTAAAGAACCGCGGTACAGGCTGGGGCTATGGCGGCGACATCGCCACAACAAGCAAGATTGTAGATGCTACATACGCAAACACCGGCGTGGAAAAGAAGGATGCAAAGGCAATCTTCATATACACCGGTACAGGCGACTGCAACGGCAACACCGACATTACAACAGTAAAGAACAGCTACAAGGCACTCGTAGACAAGGTTGCTCAGAAGTCACCTACATCGAAGATTTACCTTATGGCTCTTGCGCCTACAAACAATGCAACAACCAACACATCACGTATTGCAGAACTTAACAGCTACATGCAGAGCCTTGCTACAGGCAACATCAGCTATGTCGATACATATACTCCACTACTCAACGGCAATGTAGCCAACACAAAGTATTTCTACCCAAGCAACTACCTTGGCGGTTTGGGATATGTTGTAATGGCAAATGCAATGAAGGATGCCTTGAAGGCCGATTTCCCGGCTGACACATACAATGCAATTAGCGAGAGTGCAGCTGAAGCACGCTATGCACAGGCAACACTCCGCAACACCCTTTCACAAGTAATTGCACGTGGCCTTATAATGGAACGCGGCGAGTCAATGGGACAGTATGACCCTGAGAAGATGGCGGCATTTGATGCAGAACTTGAGAATGCATATGCACTGCTTGCAAAGAAGAGCATCACCGAAGCCGAGGTGCAGGCTATGGCCGGCAAGCTCAACGAGGTTCTCAAAGAGGCGCTCGCTATGCCAAAGGCAAGCACAGATGCAGATGAACACTGGTATCAGATTACATCATTGCGCAGCAACAACCTCTACATCAGTGCCGAGGGCGAGGCTACAGGCGTTGTAGGCAAGGACAACACTGCAGCATCGGCTGTTTCAATGTGGAAGTTCGTTGACCGTGGCGACAATACATTCGACATTGTAAACCGCCAGTATGGTTCATACCTGAACCCTGTCGCAAACTACAACACACAGATTAACACAACAAAGAGCAAGCCTGCAAAGGGATGGACAGTAAGCTATGCCGACACACCTGCATACTACATAATCTCATCGAGCGAGGTACAATTGAACCAGACCGGCAGCGGACAGAGTTTCAAGCTCTACAACTGGAGTGCAAGCGACAAATTGGGCAAAGACCGCGGCGACACCGGCTGCCAGCTCTCAATTGCAGAGGCTGGTGAAATTGCAGAATTGCCATCAGTGCTTACTTATACAATAGACAAAACCAATGGCAATCTATACCGTGGTACATCGGCCAACCAAACTTGGAACAATGTATGGAAGAGCAACACCACCCCGCAGTTGCAGTTTGGTTGCGGCACAATAAACAACATGAACTGGAGCGGCAATAACGTACAGATGATGACCGGCACTGCAGGCAGTGCGACATACGCCATTACCCCACCGGCAGGCTATGTAATTACAGAGTACAGCTTTACTTTTGCCAACAACAGCCACAACACCGGCCTCAACCTTACAATGGAGAACGGCAAGGTTTACACAACCTCAACAACAGCACAGACCATCAGTGACAAAAATCTGAAAGCAAGTTCTATTTCGTTCACTCTTGCCGGCAACAATGGAGAGGGTGTTGTCCTGACAGACTTTACTGTCAAGATAAAGGAAGACAAGATAGAGAATGTAAAAATAAGTACACAGGAGAATGTCTATTGGTACTACATTACCAACGCATCATCCAAAGCATACTGCGCCGGCAAGGTCATTTACTATGACAATAGAATGGAGAAGTTGCGCTTTGGCGACAAGACATTCAGTGCCGACCGCATCTGGAGTTTCTGGGAAAAAGACGGTAAACTCGCCATAAAGAACTACAAAGGCGAGTACTTTGGCACAGCCGGTGCCGGCACAGGCGGAACAACATCTTTCGGCGTGGTGAACGAACCTAACCACATATACACAATACAAAGTGCGTTCGGTTTCTTTACCATCAAGGACAGCGCCGTGGAACTGCATGCTCAGGAAGCGAATTCAGTGATTGTACGCTGGGCTGCCGATGCTGACGGAGCATCGCTTTGGCGATTTGATGAAGTAGATGTATCAAATGCTATGGCTGATTTCTCATTATCAAGGGTAGAACAGGGCAAGATAAGCACCGGTATCGGCAACACCGACCAACCTGTCGTGCGTTCTACAATCCGTATCAGCGGACTCGAAGGCGGTGTCGAATTCCAGAGTGTCAAAGGTTCATTCGTTGGAACAAACAGGGAGGACATCACAAATGTAAAGGCATATTTTGCGACAAACTCACGCGAGTTGTTTGTCGACCCGGAGCAGAAGATGACCTGGCGCGAGGAGAACGGTGAGCAGTTCGGCGAGACCGTTACACTTGCTGCCGACGGCACATTCACCATCACCGGCAACAAGACACTTGTACCGGGCGACCACTACCTGTGGATTACATACGACATTGCCGAGACTGCCAAAGAAGGCAATACTGTTGATGCAAATATCACAGCCTACACCATTGACAGCAAGAAGATTGCCGAAGAGAATGGTAACCCGGCACACAGTGTTACAATATTCCTTTCAGAGGGTGCAGTGCTCATGCCTATGGATAAAGGCTCGCGCTACTATCGTATTCCGTCAATAACTGTAACAAAGGATGGCAAGCGTCTGGTAACACTCACTGACGACCGCAAGGCACACGGTGCCGACCTGCCGAACCACTGTTACCTTGTTGCACAATACTCGGATGACCTTGGCAAGACATGGAGTGACCCCGTAACCGTTGCCGGCACAGCAGAGACCGGTGGTAACTATGGCCATGGTGATGCCTCAATCGTTACAAACCGCGAGAACGGTGAGATTATCGGTATCATGACAAGTGCCGGAACATACGGCCACGGATTCTTTGCAGGAACAGCAGCACAGCCTCCACGCTGGAAGACCATCATCAGCCGCGACAACGGTGAGACATGGGAGACACCGGTTGACCACACCGACACACTCTTTGGTGCGAACTGCTCTAACCCGGAGACACAGACCTGGAAGAGCGGATTCTCGGGTTCGGGTGCAGCACTTCAGAAGCGCGACGGTACACTCGTTTCAAGTTTCGTTAACCGTCAGGCTGACAACAGCCAGCACTTCTACTTCTTCATGAGCAAGGATGGCGGCCGGAACTGGTACGTGAGCGGTACAAGCGGAACAAGTGGTGCAGACGAGCCAAAGACACTCGAGCGCAACAACGGCGACCTCGCCATTAGCGTACGCTCAAGCGGATACAACTACTACAACTACACATCGGATGACGGCGAGACATGGCACAAGCCTTCACAGACACGCTTCACCAGCGGTATCTCAGGTAATGCCTGCGACGGCGAGTATATGGTATGGTGCTCTACATTGGAGGGCAACCCATGGGACATTGCATTGCAGACACTGCCCAACAGCCCGAGCAGACAGAACGTGAGCATCGCCCTCTCGACCGACGAGGGTGCCACATTCGGCACACCAAAGACCATCTGCCCGAGAGGCTCGGCCTACAGCGCGGCAGTCGTGCTTCCCGACGGCACTTTAGGTGTCTATTATGAGGAGAACGGAGTGTTCGGCGGCTACACCATGCGCTTTGTACGCTTCTCACTCGACTGGGCAAGCAACGGCAAATACAAGTTCACCGATGATGCGCCGTTCTACCCTATCAAGTCAACAAATCGCACATCCATCGAGAACATTACAGATACAACCGTAAATGACGGCGCCATCTATGACCTCCAGGGCCGCAAGGTAGAGAACCCGAGCAAGGGTATATATATCATCAATGGCAAAAAAGTACTTGTAAAGTAACTTTTTTGCTATCGACGAGCTTTTTAGCGGTTAGTCACGCGTAGTGTGGCGATAGTCACACCGCGTGGATCGCTGACAAAAAAGCGAGTCAATGGCAAGAAGGTACTTGTAAAGTAAGAACAATAATTCGACAGACGAGCAGGTTACAGAAAGCGAAGGATGTCAGTAAATAACATCACACTCTATTATGCGGCAACACTTCACGTGTTGCCCGATAATTTTCATATAAAATACATATCAACAGAAATCATGTTTTCACTTCTATTTTTTTCTGTATCCAAACAAAAATCATTAAATTCGCACACATACAACAACAAGAACACAAGCCATGAAAAGACTGCTTATACTATTGCTTGCCTTACTCCCGCTTATGGGTTGGGCACAGAACAAGATCAAGGTTGCATGCATAGGCAACAGCGTTACCTACGGCATGACCCACAAGAACCCCGCCGAGACATCATACCCCACCCAGCTGCAACAGATGCTCGGTGACGGATACGAGGTACGTAACTTCGGTCACTCGGGCGCCACGCTGTTGAGCAAGGGGCACCGCCCCTACATCAACCTGCCCGAATACAAGGCGGCCCTTGAATTCGCGCCGGACATTGCCGTCATCCACCTTGGACTCAATGACACCGACCCACGCAACTGGCCCAACTACCGCGACGAGTTTTACAGCGACTACATCAACATAATAGAGGCAGTGCGCGAGACAAACCCCGACGTGAAGGTGTACGTATGCCAGATGACACCGATTTTCCATTGGCACCGCCGTTTCAAGAGCGGTACACGCGAGTGGTACTGGCAGATACAGGAGCTCATTCCATCGATTGCAGAATATGACGCCTTCGAGCTCATCAACCTGAGCCGCTACCTCTACCACCGCCCCGACCTCATGCCCGATGCCCTGCACCCCAACGAGGAGGGAGCCACCATCATAGCCAAGCAGGTCTACTCGGCTATCACCGACAACTACGGCGGGCTCTCGTTGCCGGCCATATACAGCGACAACATGGTCATCCAGCGCGGCAAGCCCTTTATCGTGAAGGGAACAGCCAATACAGGCGACCAGGTAACCGTCAAGCTCAACAAGCAGAAGGCAAAAGCCATTGCCGATGAGCAAGGTGAATGGGAAGCCACATTCCCGCCAATGCAGGCCGACGGCAAGAGCTACACCATGACCGTAGAGTGCGGAAAGCAGAAGCTCACATACAACAACATCGCCGTTGGCGAGGTATGGCTCTGCTCGGGCCAGTCAAACATGGCTTTCATGGTAAAGGAGAGCTCACACATTGAGCAGAGCCT
>JAZQZZ010000020.1:0-32360 GCA_045634305.1 Bacteroidaceae bacterium
TACCATAATTGGTATGAACATAATTGATGGAATAACCATCTTCAAGCATATGCATATATTTTAGCAATGCTGAATAATCGTGTTTCTTACGCATAAAATAAACCCCAAAAGTTTTTTGTCTAACTTTTGGGGTTCACTTCATTCGGGGCAGCCTATATTTTTATAATATCAAATCCGGTCTTACTCCTCGTAGAGAGACTCCTGAAGTTTCTCGAGTTCTTCAACCTTTGCATCCATGTTGAGGTTATAGTAGCAGTTGATGAGATTTGTCAACCAAAGATCTGTCTTGTCGGGACAGTTGACACGCAGTTTCTCCAACAAAGGAAGTGCCTGATTGTAGTAACCGTTGAGAACCTCCTTATCCTTTGCAATCTTCTTCTTGTCAGAGAGCTTTGTTGATGAGTTCTCAACGCTGTAGAGATATGCTTTCTGCAAGTAGCAACGTGCGAGGTTTGAGAGTGCATTCTCATAGTTTGGATCAACCTCCAATGTCTTGTTGTACCACTCGATGGCTGTATCCAAATCCTCTCTCTGGTGAGGGATATATGCCTTCAAATATACGAACAATGGATTGTTGGGGTCATTTGCAATAAGCTCGTCAGCCAATGCGCCGAGCTCATCCTGCAAGCCGTGGCTGTCATAGTACTGGATAAGTGACTGGCTGAAGTATGCATCTTCGGGGAAACGTGCAGTACCCTCCTTGCAAAGATCCAACCAAGCGACTGTATCGCCAAGCTCAAGAACTGCAACAGTCTTGTAACGGAATGCAGTTGGAGCCATCTGCTCATTGGCAAGAGCCATATCTACATGTGTGAGCACCTTGGCATAATCCTCGAGCTGCATACCGCAGAGTGCCATATTATATGCTGCTACAGGAACATTGACTGTATCCTTTTGCATAACATCAAGCTTATACAACTTGTCGGCTGTGTCAATGAACATCTTGAAGAGATCATAAGCCTTGTTGTAGTCCTCGTTGCCATAGTAATAAGCACCGGCGTTGTAGAACTGGCCGTACTGCTGCATATATGACATCTTGAGGAACTCGGCATAACGTGGCTTTACACGACCCTTTGCATCGGGCAACATGTCACACTCCTCGCACTTTGCCAGGTCATAACCTACTTCATATGTATAAGAATAGAGCAACTCCTCGTTGAATGCACCACCTTCTACACGCTTGTTGTTCTCGGCTGCAATGACAGCCTGCTTTGCACTTGCACTTACGTACCAGACATATGCATCCTTGTTGACCAATGCATTCTTAACCACCGGCTTCAAAGAGTTTGCAGCACCGACAGGATCGGTCTGCAAGTTCATTTCAGCATCGTTTACAACACCCATGAGAGCCTTGATCTGTCTTTTCTGCTCCTTGAGTTCTTCCTTTGAAAGTTCCTGTCCGAACGCAAATGTTGCGCCAAGAACCATTGCTAAAGATAATACTAATTTTTTCATATCAATCTCGTTAAATAATTATGTATTAGTTATTGATTGTTTGTGTTTTCCGTTTCAACGACATTGGCGCCTTCAACAGCCTCGGTATTCTCTACAGGCTCCTCGCTTTCGGTTTCGTGTGTTACCTTACATACGGAACCGATGCAGTCATTCTTCTTGCCAAGGTTGATGATACGTACACCCTGTGTAGCACGTCCCTGTACCGGAATCTGGTCAACAGATGTACGGATGGTGATACCGGATTTGTTGATAATCATCAAATCGTTGTCGTCGTTTACATCCATGATGGCAACAAGCTGACCGGTCTTCTCGGTAACCTGTAGTGTCTTAACACCCTTGCAACCACGACCAACGGTTGGATAATCGTCGGTAGCCGAACGCTTGCCATATCCCTGCTCCGAGAGAACCAGCAAGCTGTGCTCAACATCATCCTGCTTTGGCAATACAACCATACCTACGACCTCGTCGTCCTCGGCAATGTCCATACCCTTGACACCGGTTGCCGTACGTCCCATTGCACGCACTGTGCTCTCATTGAAACGGACTGCCTTACCGCCACGGTTAGCAAGGATTATATCGCTGTCGCCGTCGGTGAGGGCTACAGAGATAACCTTGTCGTCCTCGCGGATTGTGATGGCAATGATACCGTTTGCACGTGGACGTGAATACTGCTCGAGGCTTGTCTTCTTGATGATACCGTTCTTGGTACAGAAGACAATGTTATGGCTCTCGATAAAGTTCTTGTCGGCAAGTGTTGTTACGCGAACGAATGCATTCACAGCATCATCGGCATCAATGTTGAGCATATTCTGTATTGCACGCCCCTTAGAACTCTTGTTACCTTCGGGTATCTCATAAACCTTGAGCCAGTAGCACTTTCCTCGCTGTGTAAAGAACAGCATTGTGTTGTGCATGGTAGCTGTATATATGTATTCGATAAAGTCGCTGTCGCGCGTGTCGCTACCCTTTGAACCTACGCCGCCACGGTTCTGTGCACGATACTCTGATAGAGGTGTGCGCTTGATATATCCCATGTGAGATATTGTAATGACCATCTCATCATCGGCATAGAAATCCTCGGGGTTGAAGTCGCTCGATGCGCTGTAGTCAATCTTGCAACGGCGCTCGTCACCGAATTTCTCCTTAACCTCGTTAAGTTCGTCTTTGATAACCTGCTTGCAGAGCTCATCATCGGTGAGGATTGCATTGTAGTACTCAATCTTGCGCATGAGTTCCTCATACTCGGCATGCAGTTTGTCCTGCTGTA
Organism: Bacteroidaceae bacterium; assembly: GCA_045634305.1. GTDB lineage: Bacteria > Bacteroidota > Bacteroidia > Bacteroidales > Bacteroidaceae > HGM04593. Next base: position 2,723 of record JAZQZZ010000020.1, read on the forward strand.
TGCCGGTGAGTTGGCCAAGACGCATCTCCACGATAGCAGCAGCCTGCACTTCGCTCAAGTTGAAACGCTCCATAAGAGCTGTGCGGGCATCGGCCGGTGACTTGGCAGCCTTGATAAGGCGTACAACCTCGTCGATGTTGTCCGATGCGATGATCAGACCCTCAACAATGTGTGCACGCTCCTCGGCTTTGCGAAGCTCATATTTTGTACGGCGGATTACAACGTCGTGACGGTGCTCGACAAAGTTGCTGATACAGTCCTTGAGTGTGAGCAACTGTGGACGACCCTTTACAAGCGCAATACAGTTCACACTGAAAGATGTCTGCAATGAACTCATCTTGTAGAGCTTGTTGAGGATTACGTTTGCATTGGCATCGCGCTTAACATCGATTACAATGCGCATACCCGACTGGTCAGACTCGTCGTTGATATTCGAGATACCGTCAATCTTCTTCTCGTTGACCATTGAGGCGATATCCTTGATAAGCTCCTCCTTGTTAACATTGTAAGGGATTGCAGTCACAACAATCTTCTCGTGTGTACCCGACTCAATCTCGGCAACTGCACGCATTATTACGCGGCCACGACCGGTCTCATATGCGTCACGGACGCCGTTAAGACCAAAGATATCACAACCTGTAGGAAAATCGGGAGCCTTCACGTATTGCATCAGGCCATCGGTGTCAATCTCAGGGTTGTCAATGTATGCAACGCAAGCATCCAGCACTTCATTGAGGTTGTGTGTAGGAATATTTGTTGCCATACCAACGGCAATACCGGACGAACCGTTAACCAGAAGGTTTGGTATACGTGTAGGCATAACGGTAGGCTCCTCAAACTCGTCGTTATAGTTGGGCTGGAAATCCACAGTCTCCTTGTAGAGGTCCTGGGCAAGTTCCTCACCAATCTTGTGAAGGCGTGCCTCGGTATAACGCATCGCTGCAGGCGAGTCACCATCGATAGAACCGAAGTTTCCCTGACCATCAATGAGCGGATAACGCATTACCCAATCCTGAGCCATTCGTACAAGTGCACCATATACCGATGAGTCACCATGCGGGTGATACTTACCGAGTACATCACCGACGGTACGCGCCGATTTCTTGTACGGTTTGTCCGATGTATTTCCAAGTTCCATCATACCATAAAGGATACGACGGTGCACCGGCTTCAATCCATCGCGCACATCGGGCAAAGCACGAGCCACAATCACCGACATGGAATAGTCGATGTATGACGACTTCATCTCCTCCTCGACATTGACTTTAATAATTCTGTCGTTCTCAATCATTTAAGTTCGTATTATAAAATTAATGTTATTGATTTTTACGTGTTTTATACCTTATATATATAAATACATCGCTAAATTACTTAAATTTGCAGAAAGAAACAAGAATTTTAAGTTTTATTAAGCCCTAAAACCGCCATAATTCCGTTTTTAAGAGCAAAAGCGCTTAAAACGGCCAAAAATGGGCAATAAAAGGGTGCTGAGATTTCATTTTTCATATCACATCCTTATCCTGATGCAGAATTTCAAAATTTCCGTAATACACAAATGGGGTTATGCTGTGCAGTCAGATGAGCAAAACAAGGCCGGCGAAAATATTCATGAATGCAGAAAGCCATTAGAATAAATTTCACTATCTTCGCAGGCGAAATGAAACAGCAAAAACAATAGAACAATAATTTACAAAACTATATTTAATATGCGAGTTGACATTATTACAACATTCCCCGAAATGATGGAGAGCTTCTTCAACTCCTCAATAATGGGTCGTGCACAGCGCAACGGATATGCCGAAATTTGTTTACATAATTTACGTGATTATACTACCGACAAGCACCGCAAGACCGATGATTACCCATTTGGCGGATGTGCAGGACTTGTAATGAAAATTGAGCCTATTGACAATTGTATAAAGCATTTGAAGAGCCAGAGAAACTACGACGAGGTCATTTATACCACCCCCGATGGACAGGTTTTTGACCAACCAATGGCAAATTCGCTCTCAATGAAGGAAAATCTCATATTTTTGTGCGGCCATTATAAGGGAATCGACCACCGTATACGCGAACACCTGATTACCAAAGAGATAAGCATTGGAGACTACGTTTTGACAGGTGGCGAATTGGCAGTTGAGGTAATATGCGACGCGGTAATTCGCTTAATTCCGGGTGTAATTTCGGACGAAACATCGGCTTTGAGCGACTCTTTCCAGGACAATTTGCTTGCCCCACCGGTATACACCCGCCCTGCAGAGTACAATGGATGGAAAGTTCCCGACGTCCTGCTCTCGGGTCACGAGGCAAAGATACGTCAATGGGAGTTTGAGCAGTCACTTGAGCGCACCAAACTCCTTCGCCCCGACTTGTTGAAGTAACGAGAAAAATATTTACAAGATTACATTTGTATATACAATATTAAACAGCAAAACATTTGTAAAACAAGCAGAAAACACTCTGCATAAATAAAAATGACTCCCGCCAGCGGGAGTCATTTTTGCATATAAGAATATTTGCTCTATCATCAAATCTCCAAAGCACCGATAAGCTCCTGAACAGAGTTCATCTTATGACGTACCAGGTAATCCTGGATATAATCAACAATTTCGCCTGTAACAGCAGGATTCATGAAGTTTGCAGTACCTACTTCGATTGCACTTGCACCTGCAAGGAGGAACTCAATGGCATCGGCTCCGGTTGTGATACCACCAATACCTACCACCGGAATCTTGACAGCCTTGGCAACCTGCCAAACCATGCGCAGAGCAATTGGTTTGACTGCAGGGCCACTCATACCCCCCGTGATTGTAGAGAGCACAGGACGACGTTTCTCCGAGTCAATAGCCATACCCAACAAGGTATTTATGAGAGAAACACTATCGGCACCGGCACCTTCGACAGCACGCGCAATCTCTGTAATGTCGGTTACATTAGGAGAGAGCTTTACAATAAGAGTTTTTGGATAAACCTTGCGCACTGCAGCAACAACTTCAGCTGCCGACTGAGGCAACACACCAAAGGCCATACCGCCCTGCTTTACGTTCGGACAAGAGATATTGAGCTCAATACCGGGTATCTTGTCAAGCGCAGCAACCTTCTCGGCACAAGCCACATAATCCTCGATACAAGCGCCTGAGACATTTACAAGTACGTTGGTATCAAGATCCTTGAGTTGCGGATAGATATTCGCAGCAAAGTAGTCCACACCCTTGTTCTGCAAACCCACAGCATTAAGCATTCCCATAGGAGTCTCAGCGCTACGCGGATAGGCATTACCCTCGCGGTGGTTAAGAGTCGTACCTTTTACAATAAAGCCACCCAACTTGTTCAAATCGACAAAATCGGCAAATTCAAGGCCGTAGCCAAAAGTTCCCGACGCGGTGAGAACCGGATTTTTCAGTTCCAGACCGCCTATTTTAACATCTGTCTTTACCATTTCAGTTCATCTATTGAAAATACCGGACCATCTGTACAAACACACTTGTGCCCCTCCTTTGTATCCTCGACACAGCAGAGACACGCACCCAGGCCACACGCCATCTTGTTCTCAAGCGAAACCTCGCATGCTATGCCGTTCTCACGCGCATAACGCGCCACAGCCATCATCATAGGTTTCGGACCACAGGTGTAGATAAAATCATACTTTTCGGCGAGCAGCGAATGATTGGTTACATAGCCCTTCTCACCAAGTGAACCATCCTCGGTCGTATACTCCACGCGACCAAGAGCCTCATACGCCTCGCGCAAATAGAGATCTTTTGCAGAGCGCGCACCAATGAGAATTGTAAACTCGTGACCACTTTTCTTCAACTGCTCGGCAAGGTAGTACAAAGGAGCAGATCCTACACCGCCACCTATGAGCAGGTATCTCTTACCATCCTCGGCTGGCATTGTAAAGCCATTGCCAAGCGGCAAAAGAGTATTTACCTTATCACCGGCCTTGAGTGTACCGAGCCACTTTGTTCCATCGCCTACAACCTGAACCAAAAAGCCGATCTCATTCTTTTCGGCATCGAAACTATGCACCGAAATGGGACGGCGCAACATAACAGAAGGCGTCTGGTCAATACGGAGCTCCGCAAACTGTCCGGGACGAACCTCGGGGAAAGGAGTTTCGCTTGCCATCACCAACAGAACACAGTTGGCGTTGACCTGCTGCACCTCCTTCACTTCTAAATCGACAAGAACTTTTTTCATATCGAAAATGTTGGATATTATTTATAATGTGTTTTTAATATCTATTTGCGCGAAGATAGCATAATTTTACTCCACACACAAGCAAATAAAAAAAATGTTGGAATGCTCCAACATTTTAACGGTTATCCAATCCTCTCGGGAACAAGAGTCTCATACGTACCATCACTGTAATATATACGTATCTCCTTTATTTTCTTCTCAGGCTGTAGAGCCAGCACCTGTGCAGCACGATTACCCGTCTGACGTTTTGGACGCGGCTCAACCGTTATTTTCTCACGCAAAGGCTGTTGTATTGCGTTACGACGGGGTTTAGGCTCTTCCACCACAGGTGGCACATGCTCTACCGGGGCCGCGAAGAGAGTATTCCCAACAGACGGCGTTGCAACCTGTTCCGGAAATAACGACTCATGAGGGAGACCTGCAACAGATTCCGATTCAGGCTGACGTAGAGGAACCTCGCCAATACCCGTCATCAACCATTTCATATCAATGCCCGGAAAAGCATCATATATCTTCAACATGACCTCAAGACTCGGTTTGTTACGCCCACTTATGATATGTGACACAGATGCACGCTGAATACCGGTTTTCTCGGCAAACTGCGACGGCGACAAATCATAGCATTTCATTAACAGTTCAATTCTCTCACGCTCGTTCATAATTGTATGCAATATTTACGTGTTACAATTGTTTCTCCAAATTCATTTACAAAGATATTACAAATATACAAATATACAAAACCCAAGACCAATAATTAAAAACCCGCATAGTTTACAAAATTAAAACATTTGTACACAAAACAAAATGACAGAACGATTACATAGTTTACAGCAACAACCACTCAAACAGACCATTCCAACCACAACGCCTTATACTGCCACAATAATATAAAACACTTGAATAAAAGCACGTAAAATGGTAGTTATTACACACATATACGGAACGAATACAACAAAATATGCAATAAATACAAAAAATCGGACGTAAATCACAAAAACACTAAAAGAAAAACTAAAAACAAATAGATATTAAATACTGATTTTCAACATATTACAACACATATACACAATATGCATACATTTTGCATATCACTATAAACAGTGTTCATATCCACCTGTTGATAACCCCAAAGAATATACTTGACACAGGTCAAATATACAAAACATTTGTATACACAAATGTAAATTCATATTACAACCCACGCTTTAACGGAAGTTTAAAATTTACAAACACCAACATTTGACAAACAAAAAATACTCAACATTTACAAATATATCATCAAAATATTCAAATAAATATTCATTATCAACATCCCCGAACAATGAAAACCGTGCATCTACCCTCTTGCTTTACAATAATTCAAGAAAATGCGGGGGAATTATGGAAAAAGAAAAAATATTGGATTCTCAGTGAGTAAAAATCAAGATAACACACTACTACACAAGAGTTTAACTACAAAAAGAACCGTTGTGGTAAATCACAATATAGAAAACAAATGCTTAGAATAGCAAAAAAAACAAATCTCCGCCTCATTATACAGATAACAAGTCGACAAAACACCTGATGAACATAAGAATAGCAGATAAAAAAGGATTCTGTATTTATCTCTGCAAAATAAGACATCGCAAAAGTATAAGCCGGCCAACTTCCCAAGCCCACTCATTTGTTTTAAAAAAACTAACCGAGATTTATCGGGATAAAATAAAACCAAGGGGCAATCCGGAGACAAAAAAAGCCTGCCCCATCAAGGAGCAGGCTATATGCCCATAATACCATTGAGGCACTATAACAGAATTGCAATTATCATTCAACAACCATTTTGCGCGCACCGGTTGCTGTCACAACAACATACACACCCTTAGAAAGCTGCGGCATACTGTTTTTGTCACCACTATACACCTTTACGCCAGACACACTATAAACCTCACACCAATCGGCATCTGCAACTATATTGTCAATTCCGGTTGACGAGAGTGCAACCTCAACATAATCAGAGAAAGGCGAAGAAATCTTACCATCAGATGCCTTAACCCTGTAAAGATACACAGCCCCTTTCTCAAGATTCTCGAATTCAAAGTTAGTCGCTTTTGTTGTAACAGTATTTACAAGTTCCTTCCTGACAGATGTCTCCCGACAAACATTCAAATTATCAACCTCCACACGTTTGTTGCCTGTTGAAAGTTTTGTATGCAAAACCACAAAGAAACAACCATCGACATCTGCAGAATATGAAATCCTCTCATTTGTTCCTGTTATATCAAAGTCTTCATAACATATCAATTCAGCATTATCGTCACGATACTCAACAGACAGAACGACACCAGCATCTTTGGAATTATAAAGTGAAGCATCGAGCATTGTTACAACAGCTCCTTTAGCCTCAAGCCAAGGAGTATAAAGAGAACCGCCATTCTTTGACGAACCGATACGCAGAGCGCCGGTCTCGCTATACACATTCTCACAATCCCAACCTGTCGACGACATATAGTTATTAATTGTTTCGTATTTCAACACAGTATTACCGAGTGTACAATTCATAAAATCCTCGTTGAGCAACACCTGTTTGTCACCGGCACCACTTTCTGCACCCGACTGTTTATAAAGCTCTACAGTATACTCAACCGCACCATCTACCGCCACCCAATTTGCAACAAAAGAGTTATTTGTAACATTTATTGCCGGCAACACCATTGGCACATCCAAAGATGCTGCATGCATAAAGTTGAACGTTATGATATCATTCTCATATTTTATATCGGTTATAGGTTTGTTCATGAAATCGCCCGCATATACCTTGGCAGCCGGTATTGATATATTTGTCAATTCCGTATTGCCACTGGTACCCGGCCACACATCGCCTTTAAGACTGGCAACAAACGCCTCATTTGTAACCTCGCCATAAGCGGCGAGTTCATTATCTGCAGGAATCAACGTGTAACGTGGATGGTTCTTCGTAGTATTGATAGTATTGTTATCCCATGCCGATTTGAGATAATCGACGTGAATCACAAGCATTCCGCTACCGAACAAATAGGTATCCCAGGCCTCCTGTTTGCGGTTTTCAAGGATGTAATACTCGTTTTTGTTGGCGTCGTTCACAATCTTGTAACCTACGCCACCTTGTGTAAGTGGCTCCATTGAGTATGTATCCTTTGAATTTATCTCAACCAACCCTCTCCATCCGCAGAAATCCCTCTGATAAGCACTATATCCCACAGGCACATAACCCTCTGCAGCATAGTTGCCCTGGTCCATCACATCCCAGTAATCCATACACCAATTGCCGCTCTCATATGTTGTATCATATATATCGTGCAAGCCAAGACAGTGCGAGAACTCGTGACAAATAAGACCAATACCGGCCATTGTCTTACCAATACGATCCTCATACTTCTCGTTATATACAAGTTCACCGCTGCATGCGTATGTATCACATTTCACGCCATTGACAGTAACAGCACCGGCATCGGCACTGAGTTGCCACTGATGCGGCCAAACCGTATTTTCATCTGCACCGTACGACTCGGAATATCCGGCATATATACAGTAGACAAATTCAACCTCACCGTCGCCGTTGTTGTCGCAGACTGAGAAATCAAACCCGGAAACACTAGCCTTTTTGATACCCTCTTTTATCATATGAGTCGGCTTAATGTCATCACCGGAAGCGTCGTTACCACCATAGTATGACATATTATTGTCCAATGTAACAATGTCTGTCACAATGAAGTTGGGACGGAACTTGCCGTCAGACTGTGCCATAAAATAGTCGCGTGCACTGCCAATGCTGTTTGCAATGGGATTTTTATAAACATAGTCCTTTGTGTTGAGGATATTATTGAAATCATCCTTTGAATATGTAAACTTGGTATCCTTGAACTGCACCAGGAGCACTGCTACATTCACGTCACCCTCGGGAACTATCTGCGAACCGGCCTTTTGGGCAGCAGCCTTGTAAGCAACAGCACGCACACCACCCGCCTTTGCAATCTCTGCTTTCATTGATTTAAAGTCCATTGATGAAAGCATTTTCCTTTCAGCCGCACTACGCTTTTTACTGTCATGTGCAAGGCACTTTGTCGACACAAAAACACCTTTATCAAAAGCAGCATAGCTGTAGTCGCCATTAGCCTCTTTCATCAAAGGCATGCCATCTGTTGTCGCATAGTAGTGAAGCGACTCGTCACCGGTGAGCATCACTGTCAACTCGGTACCATCCGATTGCTTCACGGTAAACGGTTTACGATATGCAGGGGCTGCAAACACCGACACCGATACAAACGCCGCAACCAAAAAAAGTAAAAATCTCTTCATATTTATATTCATTAATTTCACTGTTCAATAAGGGCACAAAACCCACTTTCGGCAAAATTAATAAATATTTTCTATATATTCATATATAGAAGGAATTTTAACCGCTTTCAGTTTTTTACGGCTACGCCTTTACCCCTTTCGTTGACACCTACAAAGTAGATACTCAACCCAATGAACAGCAAAGACAACAGTATCACAGGCTCAAACTTATCCACTCCTGTAATGAACGACACCAACGAGGCAACAATCAGGGTTACATATCCATATATTGCCACAACCGTGCTGTTAAGGTATTTGAGACCTATCGGAATGAGGAAATAGGTTATCACAGTAGGAAATATAAGTACAAATGCCAGCACAAGCAACGGCTTAATCTTGACACCATCTTCAAAAAGCGGCGCCGAGAAGCCAAATATCCAGGTAAACAACAATGCAACCACCGCTGCCGACAGGAAAGTATAACGCAGGATTGTCATCCTGGAGAGATGCCCCACCATCCTTGCCGAAAACACCAGATACACTGCATAAATTATTGAAGCAGCTATGGATAACACATTACCGAGCAATGGATTATCGGCAACAGCACGGTTAGGTTCGGCAAGTATGCAAAGCATTGCCCCAGCAAAGCCCACAGCAATTCCCATAAGCTTGCGCGCATCAATGCCCTCATGAAAAATGACAGCCGAGGCAATGACAACCCAAAGCGGTTGCATTGCATTGAAAATAGCAAAGCTCACAGGCGTAGTGTGGCTCAGGCTCACCGCATAGAGCGACATATACCCGAAAATACCCGCACCGCCAAGCAACATCAACTTCAACTTGTCCTTAAATGTCACAGTCTCGGGTTTGGCGAATATACCCGCAATCCAGAATACTACAGCTGCAAATACCAGACGCAATGTCACACACCCTATCGGTGCAATCCACAGCGGCAGCAGATACCCCATGGCATTCACATTCAATCCGCTCAACACCCTCGCCGTAAAAAGCGAGAGAGAACCTTTAGTGTAGTTATTCATATCTCTCCTCTCCATGTTTCTTGCGCACATTCATCAACGACAGAACCACAAGCGCCACGAATCCCAGCAATGCATTGAATACAAACGGAAAGCGCTCACCTTTCACACCCAGCAAATCCTGAACCCAATCCACCACAAACGGCGCCATCACAATTGCCACATAATTCATTGACATCAACAACGCCAGCGCATATGTGACACGTTGTGGCGATGCCAACTCTGCAGTCCTGTCATATACATACGGTTGCGCCATGCCATATCCGAAGCCGACAGCCACACAACCAATTATAATGAACAACAATGAACTGTTGTAAAAGATATCTATCAAGCCCAAAGCTATGAGCAAAACTGCCCAAATGAGAATACTACGCCCGAACATATCCACCAGACGGTTTATGAAAAAACCCGGCAACATCATGGCTAGAAAAAATATCGATGTCACCATACCGACCACGCCGCTGTCGTAACCGTATTTGCCAAGCAGGAACGGCAGGTTAATACTCACAGCCATAACAAGATAAGTTATAAACAGATAGTATAGCATATACTTTACCAGCGAGCCATATTCTATACGTCCGCCACTCTGCACAACAGTGTCACCCTGTCCTCCCTGTAGTCCGATACTCTTCTCGGCACGCCCTATCGCAGGCACAAGAAGAATTGAAACCACAGGCAACAGATAGACCAGGAACGGCAGGCGCCACTGCACATCGGCAAGCCATCCTGCAATGGCAGTTGCAACCACCAGAGTGATGTTTGTTATTGCCGACACATAACCATACTGTTTACTACGCTCCTTGCCACTGAAGAACATAGACACAAGTGAAGTGGAGAAAGGAATTATAATTCCGGCACCCACACCAAGCATGGCACTAACTGCGATGAGCTGCCCTATCGTCCCCGCCACAAAATATAAAGCACCACTTAAAAGAAACAGCCATAATCCAATGTATAACAACCTGATATACCCTATTCTATTACTTATATAACCCGCAAAAAGTATAAAAGGGATAATAAGCAAGGAGGGCAAGGTTGTAAGCATCTGTAAATCGAGGTCGGTTGCCTTGGGGAATATTGTAGCAAGCTTCTCAAGTATTGGCGAAACGGCAAGCCCTGGAAGTGACGTCAGTGCCGCCACCGACCATATTCCAAGCAACGCCCAAATTGTCATCACGCCTTTTCCGGTATTAATCTGTCTCATATGAAATACTATTTATACAAATAGCAAAACAATTCATGATGACAAAAAGTTGAGTTTTACAGTATTCGGCCGAACAATACCCCCAATAATATATACAAGCCGCACTCTTATAAAGTGCGGCTTGTATTTTACACGTGCAATATATTCCTAAAATATCAAATACAATTTTTATTCATTGACAGGATAATTGTTATCAGGCTCATTGAATGCAGGCTCAATAACAACCTTCACCTCGACATCACTTGTCAGGATGCTACCGAAAATATTTGTACGATAGTTACGCTGGACAGGAACGAAAGTATAGTTATACACATAGTTACCGCCATCATTGTAAGAAAACTCAACATCTACAGTAGCCTTGTCTGCAGCAACAAGCAAATAGTTCATTGAGATGTAATCATAGCCGGCAACAGGGAAAGCCTCACCTTGAGGAATTGCATTGTACGCATATACACAATCAGCCTCTTCGGACACATTACCTGTCACAAGATCCATTTTGCTGTACGTCTTAACCTTGATTTGGGAATTGACCAGTTCAAGACCGGCTGCCTTTGCAAGTTCAATATCATTTGTACCCACATTTACCTGTGCAAAAGGACGATAGAGTTTGATTGTCTTCGACATATTGCCCTCGACTTTAAAAGGAGCCTCGTAAGCATAGAATGCATCATAAGCCTCAAGGTTAGCCTTTACAGGATTGAAAGTCATCACCTTGTTTACAAAATCCACATCACATACGTCCTCGGCATTGTCGGCCCATAGAATCATGCTATAAGTGTTACCTGTAACAAGACTAAGGTTCAGAGTCTTCGAAATGTTTATCTCCTCCTTGCTGCTATCGTCAATCTTTGATATTGCACTTACGAGATTACCCTGTGCATCATAGACACCATAATAGAGATCGGTAGCACTTGTTCCATCACCATAAGCACGAGATACAATTTCGGGAGTTTCAACATAGATTGTCACTTCAGAAAGATGCTTAGGGTCGTTTACATCAAACTCCGATTCGTTGCAAGAAACAACGAACATTGCAGAAAGAGCTGCAACGGCTAATAAAGACTTTTTCATAATTTATTTTATTAAAATGTTAGTTAATAATTCAATACACCGGGAAATTATATTCTCCGTCAAAATCAGGAACGATAGAAACTCCACCGCTAGCCTTGGAAGTAAGGAAATCAGCCTTGACAACAGTAAGTTTGCTTCGTACAAGAGGAACCTTGACCGGTTTAAAGCTTGACAATAAGGTGCCATCAGCATCAAAGATTTCAAGATATATGCTCACTGCCGACTCTGTACCATTTACAAAAACGTAATCAAATCCCAAATCAGCCTCTTTTTCATTCAGCGCTTTGATATCAGACTCAAATCTCACACCTGAAACAGCCGATGCCGGTTTGTTCGTAAACATATTGAATGACGACGGCATAAAACCATAGTAATGAAAGACAACCTTAAAATCAGAGAGCTCAACGGCTCGAGTATCACAACCTTCATCTTTACCGGAACGCGACCTCACCATATTTGACATAAAATCCTCCAAATCATCACTTATAAAGCTAAACTTAGCCATCGGTCTGCCCATTTCCACTGTCGCCTCCAACGATGTTTCGGAAACATTTGCCTCAACGGTACCATTGAACGCATCACGCAAATCATTACATCCATAATGCTCATCGCCCTGCAGCTGAATCTCCTCAAATCCCTGAGTATTATAGAACAAATCAACTCCATTGTGCGAACTGACATAGTCGGTCCATACTACAAATTTGTATTCCCCTTCCTTGAGCATGATTGTTACATCATTCTCAAGCGTTTCCAGTTCATCCTTGAAGAACTCACAATGCAAAAGTTCCTCTCTTGAATCGCCGGCCGGATAAACTTTGACAATGTAACGTATATCGTAGCCATTATTCAACGAACGGGTATTCTCATGATATTCCACTATCTTATATAAAGGCATGTTCGTATCATAGTTCAGATGCAGAACGAACGGATATTCCCTCTCTACCGGATTGGGGAATTCATGGACATCGCACGAAACAGACAGCATGCAGCAAAGCACACCGGCAATTATTGATATGTAGCGTAAGCCCTTCATCTTTAAATCATTTATTCTTTTATCAATCCAGCGCATCCATTATAACACTCAAACTCTTCGCACGACCTTCTACTGTAGGAATACGGTATGATATACCTATATATATATTGTCAAGTCCCACATAAGTCTTCTTTCTTGTATCATACAATTCACCTTCAAGCACATTCTTGACATTGTGGAACACATCATAGTGCAAAGGATATACACCGGCACCCAAGGCAAACTCCATATTCCAATCGCCATCAGCACTTAACGGCATGCGGTAACCGACTGACATACCTCCACCAAGTGTCGGAGTTCTACCCTCATGATCCTGATACCTCCAATCACCATCAAACGCGAAGTTATAGTAAGCAAAACCCACATGCGCACCGACGAACAATCCCTTTAGATTTCTCTTTGGCCAAAAACGTAATTCGGGCTGAAGAGAGAAATTCCTGAACTTGATCGTTGACTTGAAGTAGTCAATAGCCGAATAAGATGCGGGAACACTCAATGAGAGATATTTGCCGAGGTCAAACTCAACGCCGACATTTGCATTCAGCATCGCCAGCCCAACAATGTTTGTCTTGACATACATATAGTGTGGTGTAGAGCACTCCAACAACGTTTTTATCGGTGAAAGCAATGCTTTTGGCTCATCTACCGGTTTATAATCCAGCGCTATTTCCTTTTCAAACAAGTTCTCACGCATAATGGCAAGATCACTCTTTTTGGCTGTAATGACCATGTACGCATTACGCATCTCCAGGAAGAATGTATTTAGCAGTATGCGCCAGGTCTTGCCATTGTCAAGTCTCTTCAATTCTCCAATGCGGCTATCAAGCTGCTCACCCGTAGAACTGTTCTCACTCCTTACTATGCGTAGAATATCCTCTTTGTTAGGCATATCGGAATTGGCAACCATCGAGTCAAGTTCATTCCATGCAATGTAATGGTCACTTCTTATAATTTTCTCCTCTGGAATATCAATACGTTCGCGCACATATTTCTCAAGCGCTGTCAAACGGGCATTACTCAACCATCGGTTAAAGCGCACACTACCCTCGGGAGAAACGGCTCCACAGAACTCGACACTCACAATTTCCACCATTTCATCGTTGGAAACTTTGTCCACCCATCTTATAATACTGTCAAGGACATAGGCATTATTCATGTAATCACGCTCAATCTTGTTCTTTGCAACAACAAAACGGATATGCATCTCCTCGCGTGTATACACCTCGCCAGACATTACATATTCATTATCGCTGCCATCAACAGCTTCAAAAGCCATCAGTTCCGTATTGGCAAACAACAAAGAGAGCAGCATCATCAAAATGCCACGCAACAAACTATGTGAGGTAACAACAAACTTACCCAACCTCTTGCAAACCGGTATGTCCATTCTGTCATTTACCATCATAATACTATCTTATAACCCCATTGCACTCCTCAATTCTTCATATGTGTATTCCACGCCTTCGCAAGTGATGCTACCGACCGATGCACCCTCCTCTATTATCAGGAACTCCACATCAGTTGAAACGAGCTGCAATGAACCCACCTTGGCACCACTTTCAATTGTCATTGTCGTAGAGTATTCTTTGCCACCATAAGGACAACGTGGTTCACAACATATAACTTTGTCTATTACAGTGCCTTTACCGATTGTCATCCATGAATGTTTGGTAGAATCACATGTTCCACAATAAAGAGTATCGATAACCGCACCATATATATTTACCACAGCATGCGTCCAGGCAAAAAAAGTTCCAAAGACGCCACCATTGATTATAGCATCTGATTCATTCCGTATTCCAATATCAACCGGAATCAGTTTGTGTTTCAAGCCGTGCTTTTCGTCGACAATAGAGTCTTTGAGTGATGTTGCTCCGGTCATCACACAATTGTTGAGCACAGTATTGCCATATGCAATGCATGCCGGTGAGAAGAACCACTCATGGCACTCTATTGATGAAGAGGCACACAAATCCTTATAAACCACATTGTTCAATTCGTTGTTATAATTGACATATGATTTACCGCGATATTCGCCCAACTCAATAGTCCATATATCTCCGGTAACAAACACATTATTCAACGTAAACTTCTGGCCATTTTCACTTGCGAAATTCAATGCGTCATGCCCCGACATATTGTATATCCTGTTCTCAATTACTGTATCAGCCGAGATATTGTGATATACACTATTGGCTGCTGAATATTGACGCGGATTCAACTCTCCATAGTTTGAAATGACCTGCCCGACAACATCCGTACGGTTATTTCTTTTGATTTCAACGACACTATTTGCCTCATTCTCGTACATCACAGCCCTATCATCAGCATCTATAAAGAAGAAATCGGCCCTGTGGCTTGTAGGTTCATTACCTGCAAGGACATATGACATTGACAAATAAACATATTCCTCGTCAACACCATTACCGTCCAAATCGGTATAATATCTTTCCGTCGGGATTTCTGACGATGCAAACGAAGCATCAACCGAACCCGAAACTTCACCGGTAAACATGTCCATTGTATTTGGCACGTCACGTATTATAGCACATGACTTCTCTACATCGAACCCATGGAACTCCTTCACATATTCCCAATCAAAAGGATATGCCACAGCATTTATCTGAGCAAATGGTCGCTTGAGAACAACACTCTTCACACTGCCATCCACAACAAAATTGTCGGACAATCCGTAAAAAGCATCACGTTTGTCATCATTTCCGGCTCCGCTGTAGTCCACAATCAGCTTCATATCCTCTGTCAGTGTGTAGGCATCACACTCGCTGTTATATGCCCAGAAGAATGCCTTATAGCTTTGTCCTTCGACCAACGACACATTCATTTTAAGAATACCACCGTCCAACAATGCTGCAACATTCCTTTTGACAGCATTCTTCACCACAATGGTACCGTCATTGGCAAAAATGGTATACACCAATTCGTCGACACTGTTTCCATCGCTTATTGCACGCGTTGCTCCATTGCCGTCGGTCTCGAGCATAAAGACCAACTCAACATCACGTACTGCAGAGGAGGGCACGATATCCCTCTCGGCACATGATACCGAGAAAATTGCAATGACAACAAACAGCAAAATATAGAAAACAGTCCTTTTCATCAGAATATATACAACGTTAATCAACCGCTATTTTTTTGATTTTACACAGCCTCATTGATAATAGAATCAATTATAGCTCCGTCTTCAATTACAACATCCAGATTGCCGTTTACATCATACCTGCCACGACCATTCATATCAAGGGTACCAATCTTAGCTCCAGACTTAATAATGAGTGATGGAGCCCAAGGAGTAGCTGTCCAATGCTTTCTGCCATCATCACCAGTGTATGATTTTGCAGTACTTGAACTTGTTACAAAGATAGTTTCCACTTCAGAGCCGGCATTTATGGTTACATGCGCATTGGAGTCGGACTGATTGTGAGTGCTGCAACGCAAATACTCGACTTTGGTATTGTTGAGTGTAATCTGTGAGTGGCTCCATGCGTACATTGTACCAATGGTACAGTCATTGAACACAGCCTTGCTGTCATTGGGGACACCACAATCATAAGGCAGCACCTCGTAATAGTCATACCCCCTATCTGCAGTCATTTGTGCATAGGTTTCTGCCAAACATGTAGTACCCGTAAATTCACAATCATACAATGTAGATTCACCGCGGAGGAAAATCAGCGGAGCCATGTAATCTATAGATGCCACATTTGTAATACCTTTCGAGTGAGTCACCACCATATCCTTTGCAACAACATTGGTAAGAATATTGGTAAATGGTACTACAACCTGGCCCTTCTCATTTTTAACATAATCGCCAAAAGCTATATATTGTACCTTGCCAGAGAACTCGACATTCTTGAATGTCAACAGATTATTGTTCTCCGATGTAAATGTAGCCCACTCTTGAGTATTGAAAGCAAACACTTTATCCACAATTTCAGTATCCTCGCTGAAATTGTAGTAAAGACCTGCAGAATTGATTGTCTCGCCCTCGTATGAAGGGTCAATCTTTATATTGAATGAAACATTACCGGTGAGTATCTGACCTACAATATTTGTACGCCAATTACGCTTTACCGGCACAGTCTCAAGTCCACCTTTGAATTCAATATGCTTTGTCTCATCCTCATTTGCAAAGCCGAATGACATCTCATGCACTGAGCCCTCGGGTGTTGCAAGCAGATAGGACATTGACAGATACTCATATACCTCGGCACTACCATTCTCATCTACATCGACAAGAAGATTCTCTGCCGGCCTTGCAGAAAGTGTATAAGTAACATCAACCTCACCGGCAGTTGTTCCGTCGAGAAGATTGATAGAGTTGGGAATACTCTTGATGACTGCACTTGACTTTGCAATGTCAACACCTGCTTCATACGCATATTCCATATCATATGGATAAGCACCAACGTTTACCTGGGCAAACGGACGTTTCAACACGACAGATACGGATGTGTCGTAATCGACCTTGAACTGCTCAGTGTAAGCAAAGAAGGCATCGCGCGACTCATCATTGTTGATACCGGTGTAATCAATGGTTACATTCATGTCATCAGCCACATCATAAGCACTGCATTCGGGATTCTGTGCCCAGAAAACCACACGGTAGATGTTACCTTTGGGCAACGAGATTGACATTGTATAACCTTTTGCTGTCAACAAGGACTCAATATTATCCTTTACAACCTTTGGTATAACAACTTGGTCATTCTCATCAAACACAGCATACATCAACTGTGTAGCACCTGTTCCATCACTTATTGCACGGCTCGAATGCACGGCTTCAACATCAATTACAAATGAAACCTCAACTGCGCCATCATCCGGCAACACTCCATTCAAATCGTCATTGTTACATGAAACATTCAGCAAGCTCAATGACACCAACGTCGAAAGAGTTAAGAAAAATCTTGACATAATATTACTATTTTTATGTTATTTTTTACAAAATACTCACTCTATGTAGAAGACCTCTCTACACGAATTTAATCAATAAATATAAAAAATCAAAACCAATTTATTAAAATATATTTATGCAATATTTATACTTTCAAATTTTCCCCATTTGACCGTATTTTATTTTTTCAATAAAATTAAGGTCATAAATGTATTTAGGGCTATATAACAAGATAAAATCCAAGAATTTGGTCACAAAGCAAATCTCATGAAAGCGGTAGTTTCCAGCCCGCATAATATAGTAAAAAAACTATAATACTTATCCATATAGACCGAGACCTAACCAAAATACGAAAAAGTATTAAAAGCATCAAAAATACAAACCATTAAAGCATTGATTTTGTTTGAAGAATAAAACAGTTTCAAAAACACCGTTTTATTAACCATTTAAAAAGAAGAATGATGAAAGAAGAAAATTGCAAAACAACAATGTGTGCACCAGTGTTCGGTTCGGAAGAGATGCTCAAGAGCGCTCCATGCGACAAGATACCACAGCATTCCACCACCCCCGAAATCGCCTACCGTATGGTAAAGGATGAGACTATCGCACAAACCCAGCCACGCCTTAACATGGCAACGTTTGTGACAACATATATGGATCCTTACGCCACCAAGCTGATGAACGATGCCATTGACATCAACTACATCGACGAGACCGAGTACCCCCGCGTTGCAGTAATGTGCGCAAAGTGCATCAATATCATCGCCAACCTGTGGAACAGCCCCGAGCAGGCCAAATGGAAAGCCGGAGCGTTGGGCATAGGTTCGAGCGAAGCCTGCATGCTTGGTGGCGTGGCGGCGTGGCAGCGATGGAAAAAGCGCCGCACAGCACAGGGCAAGCCATGCGACAAGCCAAATTTTGTCATCTCGGCAGCCTACCAGGTTGTGTGGGAGAAGTTCGCACAGCTATGGCAGATAGAGATGCGCACCGTGCCTCTCAGCAGCCAGAAACTCACCCTCGACCCCAAGGACGCCATTGCAATGTGCGACGAGAATACCATCTGCGTCGTCCCCATCATGGGCGTGACATGGACCGGACTCAACGACGATGTCAAGGCGCTCAACGATGCACTCGAAGAATATAACAAAAAGACAGGCTACGACATCCCCATCCATGTGGATGCAGCATCCGGCGGCTTCATCATGCCATTCATCAAGCCCGAACTGGAGTGGGATTTCCGTCTCAAATGGGTGCTATCCATCAGCACCAGCGGCCACAAGTACGGCCTTGTATACCCCGGTCTTGGTTGGATTGTGTGGAAAGACAAGAAGTTCCTCCCCGACAGCATGTCATTCAGTGTCAACTACCTGGGCGCCGACGTGACACAGGTGGGCCTAAACTTCTCGCGCCCTGCAGCACAGATTCTTGGCCAGTACTACCAGTTCATCCGCTTGGGCTACGAAGGTTACAAGGAGATACAGCATAATTCAATGGAGGTGGCAAAGTACCTGCACAGTGAGATTGGCAAGATGAAACCTTTCCAGAACTATAGTACCGAGGTGTGCAACCCGCTCTTCATCTGGGAAATGAAGAAGGAGCATGCAAAGCAGGCAAAATGGACGCTTTACGACTTGCAGGACAAATTACGCCAGAACGGTTGGATGGTACCGGCCTACACCTTGCCAAAAACATTGGAGACAACCATCGTAATGCGCATCGTGGTGCGCCAGGGATTCAGCCGCGACATGGCCGACCAGTTGCTTGGCGACATACAGGCCGCTGTGGCAGAACTGGAGAAGCTGCAGTACCCCACACCGTCACGTCTGAGCATCGAGAGCAACATCAAGGTAAAGGGTACAGTGTACACCCACACGGGAAAATAATAAATAATCCCTCATGCAGTGTCATCCTGAACGTATGTGAAGGATCTATGTGTCTCAAAAAAGATACTTCGCTACGCTCAGTATGACAATTCGCACAACAGGCAATTACAACAAAAAAACAATAACAAGAAAAATTTATGGACAGGGATAGAAGGATAACACGCGAGGAGTTGAAGGCAGCCCTCAATGAAGCATACAGGAAGTTCAAGAACGAGAACAGCGGCAAGAATGCCGACTACATACCTTATCTTGCCAACGTTGACAAAGACCTTTTCGGCATATCTGTCTGCCTGAAGGATGGCGAGGTGCTCACAGTGGGTGACTGTAACTATCGGTTCGGCATTGAGTCAATATCCAAAGTGGCAACAGCACTGCTGGTGCTCAAGGAGTACGGACCCGAAACAATCATCGACATGATTGGTGCAGACGCAACCGGAATGCCATTCAACTCCATACTCGCCATACTGCTCGAGAACGAGCACCCTTCTACCCCTTTGGTAAATGCAGGGGCTATATCTGCCGTGAGTATGGTCAGCCCGGTTGGCAACAGCCGCGGGAAGTGGGAGAGAATTATGCAGAACATCACCGAGCTATGCGGCAGCGAGCCGCAACTGATAAACGAGCTCTACAAGTCCGAGAGCGTGAGCAACCACAACAACCGCGCCATCGCGTGGCTGCTTAAAGGTTACGACCGCATATATGACGACCCTGAATTGTCGCTCGATCTGTACACTCGCCAATGCTCATTGGGAGTTACTGCAACACAATTGTCTACAATGGCAGCGACCATAGCTTTCGGCGGATATAACCCTGTGACAAAAAGGAGAGTCTTCCCCTCTGCGCTCAGCGAGAAGATAACATCAATGATTGCCAGTGTCGGAATGTATGAATACACCGGCGATTGGATGTTCAGGACAGGCATACCGGCCAAATCGGGCGTGGGCGGCGGTATCATCGGTGTACTTCCCGGCATCTTTGGTATAGCCGCATTCGCGCCACCAATAGACAAGGCCGGCAACTCGGTAAAGGCACAACATGCCATCCGTTACATAATGGAAGAGCTGCGGCTCCACATCTTCAACGGCGAACGCGCAGTGATGGTGGAACGCCAACCCACTCCTGTATAAATGACAAGAGGATAGACTTCATTGGTCTATCCTCTTATCATTTATATTAATCTCTGCAGATATGTCATTTCTCGGGCATGACAATACACGCTATATAAACATCTATATTAACATGAGTTCGAAATAACAATTCATACTGATATTTTATTGTATTCTGTCATTTCGAACGAACGTGAGAAATCTTTTATTTCGCGATATTTTTTTTTAGATTCCTCGTCGCTTCGCTCTGTCAGAATGACAAGTTGCGGTCTGTTAGAGTTTATATCGAACTCACGTTATATTATTATTTTCAATCAATATACTTCACTTTACCTATATCCCTGGGCTTCGCCTCAGGCATATCACCCTCGGGGTAACCCATTGAAATACACAAAGAAAGTTCATACCCCTCACTGAAACCAAGCTTTGACAAAACCTGCTCGTTACCCTCGGCCATTAGTATATAACGCACTGGGCTACCCAGGCAAACAGTACCTACACCAAGAGCATTGGCTGCAAGCATCATGTTCTCAGCCATCAGGCCACAGTCGTATGCAGAGAAATCATAACCCTTGTCACGAGCAATGAACACCCACACCGGGGCGTTGTAGAAACAGCCCGCCGCACGCTCGCCGCCAACTGTTGCCATCAGAGCCTTAATCTCATTCTGCAACTCGGGATTCTCCACCACGCGCACCTCCCACGACTGCTTGTTCTGTCCGTTCGGTGCATTGATACCACACTCCATAATTTGGTTCAACACCTCGCGAGGCACAGCCTGCTGCTTGTAGTTCCTTATACTGCGGCGCGACATCATATTATCGATCACCGCCGCACTTTTGCATTCACTCTTTTCCATACACTCCTTTTTTGTACACTCTGTAGCACAATCGCCACCATTACACTCTTTCTTGCATGCAGCATCACCACCACATGCAACGGCTGCTACCAACGACAAGCCGCAAGCCAAAGTATTGAACAATTTCATACGCGTTAAGATTTATACAATTTATCTACCTTGCGAAGATAACAACCTTTCACATTTTCAAAGAAAAAAATTGCCTATTTTTTGTTAAATCAAAGAAATATCATCCTCGTCAAAGAAATAGTAATCATCCTCCTTCATACCGATATCGGCATAGAATTGGCTCAAGTTTGCAGCATAGAATTTGCCACGTTCGGTTGCCATCTTCTTTGGGTCGGGGATTATACCCACACGCATAAGGTCCAGCCTGTCGGCATCGAAACAGGCATCAACCGTGGGGTTACCCGTTCTGTGGCATACAGTGTGCAGTTCGCATGCCTTGCAAAGCAGTTCAAATTCATCGTCGGTAATACCGGCAAGCAACGTGCCGCGCAATGCAGGCAGGTTCTCGGCTGCACGCTTGCCATGCTCAAGATCCTCCCAGTTGTCGACGCGCCATTTGTCGTGCAAGTAAGCAAACAAGCGCACAACGGTGGTGTTCACCTCATTGGTAGCCAACAGCAAGCCATTGCGCTCCACCCGCTCCCAGTGCGAAACACCATGACACACACCAAGCGCCCAGCCCTCGGCCGAGAATTGCTTTACCTTATTAATTAGTGAGTCTATATTTGTTTTCATCAACATATTTTGTTCTTACTTCTTCAAGAAACAGGTCTTTAGCACAATGCTGCTGCCGTCAATCTTGCAGTCGACCTCCTCGGGGTTCTCGGTGAGACGGATGCTCTTTACCTTTGTTCCACGCTTGATTACCATTGAAGAGCCTTTCACTTTGAGGTCTTTTATCACAGTCACTGCGTCGCCATCGAACAGCTGGGCACCGTTGCTGTCCTTTGCCACATCGGCTGCCTCCTCGGCTGTGTCATCGGCACTGAACTCATGGGCACAATCGGGACACACGTAGAGCATACCGTCGAAATAGGTGTATTCACTGTTACATTTGGGGCATTTTGGAATGTCTGTCATTATATTTGTGTTTAAAAGGTTTACGCGAAGATAATAAAAAATCTCGTAATTCTTCAACCCTTCACTCTTGTCCATTCACCACCCGTTTTATTGTTAAACAATATTAAACACATCGTTTTTCTTTTAATATTTATTGTTTTACGATAAAACAGCATTATATTTGCAGCATCATTGATAACCTAAAAACCAACTATTATGAAAACCAAGAACTTTAAAACCCTGACGGCGATTACTGCTTTTGCAATTTTCTTTTGTGTTATAAATGCAGTGTGGGTATGTGTACAGAGCTACAACATATACACCGAGGAGAATAATTTCCTGACATTTACAAAGGGAGCACGATTCATCTATATGGCAATATTCTATGGCCGGCTGATTTTCCTTCCTTTATACAATATCCTGCTGATAACGTTTCTTGCCAAACAGCTTGTTGCAATAAAGAATGGTATTCTGTTCCCACGTGCAAATGTGGCATTATTGTTCATGGCTGCAGCATTTTATTTCATAGGAAATTTCTTTACCGACAACCTCTCACTCCTCTATTTCGAGAATAATCCGCTCATGATCAATGACACCACCGTCATCTATACTTTGTTATTCATAATATTCGGCATATTATATAAGGTAGCAGTGGATGTAACCGAGGAGAACAACCTCACCATTTGACTATATTGAAAAAGTGCGGGCAACCCCCGCCCCAACAGCAAACATTACACAACCATCAAAAACAAAGAAAACCATGAACGAGAAGAAACCATCAACAAAGAAGATTATGCGCATCATAAACATATTTGCATTCATTTGGATGGCACTGCTCATTGTACCACTCATTTACCTGCGTGCAAAAAGCGAGATTCCGGCTATTTTGCTCTACCTATGCTTTGGATTCGTGTATATGGGTGGCATGATTGTGTTTCAGAAGGTGCTTGAACGTACCCGTCTGAAAGGAGCGCTCGAAGAGGCCAACCGCGAATTGGAGAAAGAGGAGGAGATGAAAAGCGCAAAGGACGAAAGACCCGGGTTCCGCAGTCTGGCAATAGTAGCTGTCATCGCTATGATATGTGCCGTGGCTAAAGCTGTGAAAACGGTAAAGCTTATGATATCCGATTACAACAACGGGCTACCTATCAATGCCCACTTGCCACAGTGCATAAACATATTGACCCTATTGGTATGCGGGATATTCATTGCCATCATACTTTACAATGTATCAAAACGCAGGGTGTTCGACAACAGAAACTCATACTGCATATACGGTGTTGGAGCAACCATCATCAGCAGCACCTTGTTGCAGAGCGAACTATGGACAACCACCCCAATGATTCCCAACGACACTGTTATGATGTACTATATGATTTTCGGTATATTCATCGTATTCTTCGGCAAGCTTTTTGACATTGCAGTCAAGTTGAAGAACGAGCAAGACCTCACCATCTAAAACCCTCACATCCATGTCAATAATAGTAAATGTTGATGTTATGCTTGCCAAGCGCAAGATGACGTCGGGCGAACTGGCCGAAAAGATAGGAATAACCCAGGCTAACCTTTCAATCCTGAAGACAGGAAAGGCTAAGGCTGTACGTTTCAGCACACTCGAAGCCATTTGCAAGGCACTCGACTGCCAACCGGGAGATATTCTGGAGTACAAAGAATAAGAAACTACACACCCATAAAAAGATTACTGTTTGCCCTGTCATTATTGGCAGCGACATAACAGTCCTATCAACATCCCGAAAAATACCGGTGAATTCAAGGTTAGAGATTAAGGGGTACGAGTATAGATGATACAATAAAAAAACAGCACCAAGGTGCTGTTTTTTTATTGTATAAATTCTCGTCAATTACTTGAACTCGTCCCAGCTCTTCACCGGCATTGAGTTAACGTCAATCTTGCAGAATGCACGTATGAAGGCGCTTGCAAGGCGGGCGTTGGTAATGAGCGGAATGTTGTGGTCGATGGCCGCACGACGTATTCTGTAACCGTTTGTAAGCTCGCGCTTTGTATGGTTCTTTGGAATGTTGATGATGAGGTCGAAACGGTGGTCGGCAATCATCTGCATTACGTTGTTCTCGGCTGCGGGGTCTTCATCGGGCCAGATAACAGGAGTTGTCTGTATACCGTGCTCATTAAGGAACTTGGCTGTGCCTGAAGTTGCAAAGAGGTTATAACCCTTCTGTGCAAGGAGCGCTGCGGGCTCAAGCAGGTCAACTTTTGACTTGGCTGCACCTGATGATACCATCACGTTCTTCTCGGGCACGCTGTAACCAACGGCAATCATTGCATTGAGCAATGCCTCCTCAAAGTCGTCGCCAATACAACCTACCTCACCGGTTGATGACATGTCTACACCCAATACAGGGTCGGCCTGATGCAAGCGGCTGAATGAGAACTGTGATGCCTTAACACCGATGTGGTCGATGTCGAATGCCGACTTGTCGGGCTTGCTGTATGGTGCACCGAGCATGATGCGTGTAGCAGTCTCGATGAAGTTTCGGCGCAATACCTTTGACACGAATGGGAACGAGCGTGATGCACGCAAGTTACACTCGATAACCTTAACCTCATTGTTCTTTGCAAGGAACTGGATGTTGAAAGGTCCTGAAATATTCAACTCCTTGGCAATGCGACGGCAGATTTTCTTGATGCGGCGTGCAGTCTCAAAGTAAATCTTCTGTGCAGGGAACACAAGTGTTGCGTCACCCGAGTGTACACCGGCAAACTCAACATGCTCAGAGATAGCATACTCCACCACCTCACCGTTCTGTGCCACAGCGTCGAACTCAATCTCCTTTGTATCGGTCATGAACTGTGATACCACAACAGGGAACTCCTTTGATACATCGGCTGCCATCTTCAGGAACTCGTGCAATTCCTCCTCGTTGTAGCAGACATTCATGGCTGCACCTGAAAGCACGTACGATGGACGTACAAGCACAGGATAGCCAACCTTGTCTACAAACTCCTTCATATCCTCGAGGCTGGTAAGCTCCTTCCATGCGGGCTGGTCAATGCCAAGCTGGTCGAGCATAGCAGAGAACTTGTGACGGTTCTCGGCACGGTCGATCGAGAGCGGAGATGTACCAAGGATGGGCACTGCCTGACGGTGGAGCTTCATCGCGAGGTTGTTAGGAATCTGACCACCAACAGAAACGATTACACCACCCGGCTGCTCAAGGTCGATAACGTCGAGTACGCGCTCGAATGACAACTCGTCGAAGTAGAGACGGTCGCACATATCATAGTCGGTAGATACGGTCTCGGGGTTGTAGTTAATCATTATTGACTTGTAGCCGAGCTTACGCGCTGTCTGCACTGCGTTCACAGAACACCAGTCGAACTCAACCGATGAACCGATGCGGTAAGCACCTGAACCAAGGACAACAACTGATTTGTCGGTCTTGTAATAGTTAACATCGTAACCTGTTGCGCCGTAGGTCATGTAGAGGTAGTTTGTCAACTCCGGGTGCTCCGAAGCTACAGTGTTGATGCGCTTAACGGCCGGAACGATGCCGAGCTCCTTACGGCGTGCACGCACTGCAAGGTTGCCAGTCTCCATGTTCTTCTGGTCCTTGAGGACGAAGCGTGAAATCTGGAAGTCAGAGAAACCGAGTTCCTTAGCCTTGCGGAGTACATCGGCTGGGAGTTCCTCAAGTGTGTTGTAACCCTCGAGTACATGTTTATAATCTACGATATTCTTGAGTTTGCCCAAGAACCATGGGTCAATCTTTGTGAGTTCGCTGATGCGCTCTACTGTGTAGCCCTGCTCAAGAGCCGAAGCGATTGAGAACACGCGCATATCTGTCGGGTTGGCAAGCTCCTCGTCGAGGTTCTCGAAGTGTGTGTGCTCGTTGCCTACGAAACCGTGCATGCCCTGACCAATCATACGCAAGCCCTTCTGGATAACCTCCTCGAAGCTGCGGCCGATTGACATGATTTCGCCCACAGACTTCATGCTTGAACCAATCTGGCGTGACACGCCTGCGAACTTTGTCAAGTCCCAACGTGGAATCTTACAGATGAGGTAGTCGAGGTCGGGAGCCTTGTATGCGCTGTTCGGTGTGCCCATCTCGCCAATCTCGTCGAGTGTGTAGCCAAGAGCAATCTTCGCTGCAACGAATGCAAGAGGATAACCTGTTGCCTTTGACGCAAGAGCCGATGAGCGGCTGAGACGTGCGTTAACCTCGATTACGCGGTAGTCGTTTGTCTCGGCATTGAATGCATACTGTATGTTACACTCACCAACGATACCCAAGTGACGGATAGCCTTTACAGAGATTTCCTGCATGAACTTTACCTGCTCGGGTGTGAGTGAGCATGTTGGAGCAACAACGATTGACTCACCGGTGTGGATGCCGAGCGGGTCGAAGTTCTCCATGCTTGCCACTGTGAAGCAATGGTCGTTGGCGTCGCGGATTACCTCGAACTCAATCTCCTTCCAACCTTTGAGTGACTCCTCTACAAGAATCTGATTAGAGAAGGTGAATGCGCTCTCGGCAAGTTCCTTGAAGCTTGCCTCGTCCTTGCAGATACCGCTACCCAAGCCACCGAGTGCATAAGCCGAACGAACCATTACCGGGAAACCGATGCGGTGTGCCGCAGCAAGAGCATCCTCCATAGTCTCGACAGCCTGGCTCACAGGAGTCTTCATTGGAATCTCGTCGAGTTTCTTCACAAAGAGGTCGCGGTCCTCGGTGTACATGATGGCCTCTACCGATGTACCGAGCACCTTTACACCATATTTGTCAAGGATACCCTTCTGATAGAGCTCTGTACCGCAGTTGAGAGCAGTCTGTCCACCGAATGCAAGCAGAATACCGTCGGGGCGTTCCTTCTTGATAATCTCCTCTACATTGTGGATGTCAACAGGAAGGAAGTATACCTTGTCGGCAATACCCTCCGATGTCTGGATAGTTGCGACATTAGGGTTAATCAATACAGACTGGATGCCCTCCTCGCGGAGTGCCTTCAATGCTTGCGAACCCGAGTAGTCGAACTCTCCGGCCTGGCCAATGCGCAACGCGCCCGAGCCAAGCAATAACACCTTTTTCAATTTCTCTTTCATAGCTTATATATAATTTTATTATTTACTTTTTCAGATAAGTCTCGTAGTGGTATATGAACGCCTCGTTTACAAGACGGTTACCACCGGGGGTAGGATAATTTCCGCTGAAGTACCAGTCGCCAAGATGATTCGGACAAGCCGAATGCAGGCCTTCAAGGCTCTGGAACACGAGTTCCAACTCAGCTTTCAGGTCAACAGGTTTCAACAGGTCGGCAATCTTGCGCGAAATCTCATCGGCAGTGAACGGATGATATATTGCGCGTGTGCAGTTTACCTGCTCGGCATCGGGTTTCTTCAACTCCTCGATACATGCACGGTATGTCTCCTCAATGAGCGACTGCTTGCCGTTCTCGTAAAGCAGTTCAAGAGCTGCCTTGAATGCAACGAAGTGGTCGAACTTCTCCATGTCGATACCATAGTAATCCGGGTAACGGATTTGTGGGCTTGAAGAGACAACCACAATCTTCTTTGGCTCCAGACGATCGAGGATGTTAAGGATATTCTGCTTCAATGTAGTTCCACGAACAATACTGTCGTCAATCACAACAAGATTGTCAACCTTTGGCTTGATTGTATCGTATGTGATGTCATATACATAAGAAGCAAGGTCGTTGCGTTTGTCGGTTGTAGAGATGAATGTACGCATCTTGATATCCTTGTTGGCAACCTTCTCCTGACGCACCTTCTTTGTGACAATTGCATTGAGTTCCTCCTGGCTGAACTGCTTGCCGGAGTTTATCTCCCTTACCTTCCACTCGTCAAGGAACTCCTGCATACCCTCTACCATACCATAGAATGCCATTTCGGCAGTATTTGGAATGAACGAGAAGACAGTGTTGTCCAAATCGTAGTCGATAGCCTTGAGAATCTGCTCTTTGAGGTTTGAGCCCAAGAGTTTTCTCTCCTTATATATATCGCCATCGTTGCCGCGGCTGAAATAGATTCTCTCGAACGAACATGGCAGGAATGCCTTTTGCGGTGTTATCTGCTCAACGCGCAACTCGCCACGCTTGTTGACGATGAGAGCCTCACCCGGTTTCATCTCAATAACCTCCTCGGCCTTCAGGTTCATTGCAGTCTGCAATGCAGCACGCTCACTGGCAACAAGGAAAATCTCGTCGTTGGCATACCAATAGGCAGTGCGCACACCCCAAGGGTCACGCATAGCAAACATCTCGCCGCTACCGGTAACGCCGCAGAATACATAACCGCCATCGAGCATCTCGGTTGAGGTGCGGAGAACATTGGCCATGTCTACTCGTTCCTCAATGGTATTTGTGATATCCATACCCACGCGACCCTCGTATTCGCAATCCCTGAAGATGCGCTCGACCTCGCGGTCTAGACGGTGACCCATAAGCTCAAGCATGATATAAGTGTCGGCATGTACACGTGGATGCTGACCGTGTGAAACCAATTCACGGAACACATCGTCAACATTTGTTATATGAAAGTTTCCGCAAAGGGCAAGGTTCTTTGCACGCCAATTGTTGCGGCGAAGGAAAGGATGCACATACTGCATACCGGTCTTTCCTGTTGCCGAATAGCGCAAGTGACCCATGTAAAGCTCACCCGCAAAGCCAAAGTGGCGATATGCATAGTCTGCATTGTTCTTCATCTCCTTTGGATGAGAGAGAATGCTCTTGTTTGCCAAGTCGAAGACCTCGGAGATGGCACCCGAGCCCTCTGCCCTTTCACGGAACATATAATCCTCACCCGGAGAGGCCTTGAGTTTGACGCAAGATATACCGGCGCCCTGCTGACCACGGTTATACTGTTTATTCATCAACAGGAACAATTTATTCATACCATAGGCCCATGTACCATATTTCTCCTGATAGTAGTTCAAGGGTTTGCGCAAGCGAATCATCGCAACACCACATTC
>JAZQZZ010000021.1:0-3816 GCA_045634305.1 Bacteroidaceae bacterium
GTGTCGTCCGGAAATGCCGACTATGAGAATCGTGAGCAATACACCGCCGATCTCATTCACCAATACGCTTTGGATTGGATAGACCGTCAGGAGGCCGGCAAGCCATTCCTTGGTATATTTACCTATACTTTGCCTCACGCCGAGCTGTGGCAGCCTAATGACAGTATCTTGCAAAAGTATATCCAGGCATTTGAATGTGACGATAGTGGTTTTGGTGGTGCATTCTCCTCTTGGTATTACAAGAATTCCAACCGACATGCCCAATTTGCAGCCATGATTACTCGCCTCGAGACTCACGTGGGCGAAATTTTCGCGAAGTTGAAAGAAAAGGGACTTGCAGACAATACTCTCGTGATCTTTACATCAGACAACGGCCCTCACGAAGAAGGCGGAGCAGATCCTAGTTGGTTCAACCGTGACGGCCTGTTGCGTGGAACCAAGCGTTCTACACACGAAGGTGGTATCCGTGTGCCATTCATTGTCAAAGGCCCCGGTGTTCCTGCAGGTACAGTGAACGATCACCAGTTGGCATTCTATGACCTTATGCCTACACTCGTCGATTATGCAGGACTTGACGGCGATGCCTATAGTCGTAAGGCGAGCACAGATACACAATATTGGGACGGTATCTCGTTCAACAATACCCTTCGTGGAAATGATGCCGAGCAGGAAAAGCATGAATTCCTCTATTGGGAGTTCCACGAGACAAATATGATGGCGTTGCGTATGGGCGACTGGAAATTGGTAGTGAAGGATGGTGCGACACTGTTGTACGATCTCGCTGTTGATGTGCACGAAGATACTGACGTTGCCGCAGAAAATCCTGACGTGGTTCAAAAGATGGTGCAAATCATCAACCAGGAACATATAACCAGCAACTTATTCAAAGTGACAATGCCTGGAGAATCAACAAAGAGATAATGTAGTGAATCGTTGGAATACGCAGAGTACTTCGGATGCCGGGTGTACTTTGGCTATTCCGGTTTTTACACATCACTTTAGAAGTTGTTTGAATTTATGTCCTTGAAATTTTTATGAAACTTTTTTAGAGTATTTTTTCATTTTTTAAAGGCGCATAGCGGGCTATGCAACTGCAAAAAAGGTAAAAACAGGCGACAAAGCCACGGGTAAGCGAGAGCAAAGAAAGTTTACTTGCTTTGCCGAGCGGGAGTGGGTTCGTGCAACAAAGGGCATAAAAAGACAAGCACTTCTTGCGGATAATGTAAATAATGCTTTTGAAAGAAATTCAAAAAACTTCTTTAAATAAAGATATCCATATGAAAAAGATATTCATCCTATTCTTGTCTTTGGTCGCCGTTTTACAAGGTTGGGCCTTTGAACAAGACAAATATTATACAATCAATCGCAATGGTGAATCGGGTTCGTATATCTACGCGGCAGATGGGGTGATGCAGACCGGTGCACTGAATGCAGACAATGGCATGTACGTGTGGCAGTTTATCCCTACAGGCAAGGATAACTGCTATTACATCAAGAACGTTGTGACTGACACATACATGCAGTCGACTAATATAACATTGAGTTCTAATGTGAGCTTGGGTAATGATCCTGTGGAATATTATGTGAGCACCGGTGCAGGCACAACCGGCAGCGGTACTACATATTTCCTGGCTTCCAACGACCAAGGTGCAATTAATTACAACGAAGATGCGACACTCGGTCTCAATAAAGGCGCTACCGGTGTTGTAGCTTACTATGTGAAGACAGGTCGTGGTAATTCGTATTGGGAAATCAATGAGATCAGCTATAATACATCTGCTGCGGAGACTACAGAAGATGAGGATGGCCATGTCTGCTCTGCTATCGCTGCTTACAGATTGCCTTGTGGAACATATTCGGCAAAGACCCGTTTGACCCAAGTGGATATCACTGGCGACGGTGTGTTGTCCGAATTGCACTACAAACCAGCTACTACCGGACGCTATACACTATATACCAAGGAACGTGCAAAGTTGATGTACGGAGGTAATGTAAAGTTGGCTGCAAAGCTATTTGGTGCCGACGAGATAGGTCTGGAGGTGACAGTGTGGGCCGACTTTGACGGTGACGGTGCTTTTGAACAAAGCGTAAAACCTGCTTTGGGCGAATTGATTGAAGCTGAATTTACCGTGCCTGCCGGCAATGCTTCGAATGGCCGTTTCCGTATACGTGTAGATCAAAGCGGTGGCGAGTCTGCCAACGCCGGTTTCTATGGTACAAT
The DNA here is from genome assembly GCA_045634305.1 of Bacteroidaceae bacterium. Classification (GTDB taxonomy): domain Bacteria; phylum Bacteroidota; class Bacteroidia; order Bacteroidales; family Bacteroidaceae; genus HGM04593. The sequence goes on from JAZQZZ010000021.1 coordinate 2,222, forward strand.
GTATGATTTGCCGTTTGAGCTTGGTACGGCTCAGGCACATCGCACATTAAAAGTCTCAGCCAATGTTGCGGAGCGTGGTACAGTCAGTATCAAGGATGCTGCCGAAAAGGTGTTGGATGTTGAACCGGGCACAGAACTCACTGTCGTGGCAGAGGTGAAAGAAGGTTTCTTCTTCCACGGCTGGCGCAAGGGCAGAACTATCGTTTCTTACAAGCCTGAATACACAGTGGTGATGACCGAAAACAAAGACCTCGTTGCGGTATTTGCTACAGTGGAGGGTGAAGACGAAGTTGAGGATGACGGCACTTATCCTGTCAATTTCCCTAAGAATACTACTGCGACCCGTACCGACCGTAAACTCAACGCTGTGTCATTGACAGCTACTGGTGGTGAAAAACAGACTCTGAACGTGACAGGCAGTAAAGTCTACAATGACTTGACAACAAAGGAAAGCAACCACTTCAAGTGTCAGCCTGGTGAGAATCTGAAAGCAGAATTTTCATATACAGGTTCATGGATGCATGGTTATGTATTCATTGATGAAAACAACGACAAACAATTCTCGTTTGCCGAAGGCAGCACCGACCAGAGCAATACCGAGGTAAAGAGCTTCAGCTTCTATTCGGGAGATTTCAATGATTCTGCAAGCGGATACAACTCTGCCGGTACCAGGCTTACCGGTAATAGCCGCAATACCATGGCTTGTCCTTCATTCCAGGCTCCGGCAGAACCAGGTAACTATCGTATTCGCTTCAAAGTTGACTGGAATAGCGTAGATCCAGGCGGACAGCTTGCTGCAGACGGTACTCCAACAGGTAGCAATGGTATCATTGCCAATGGTGGTTTTATCGTTGATGCTATCATCATTGTAGGCGAAGCAACAGGAATAGACGTTGTGGAAACTACCACTGATTTACCTGTATATACCATTGATGGCCGCCGTGTGAACAAACTGCAAGGTCTTCCTAAGGGCATATATATCATTGGCAACAAGAAGGTTTATGTGGAGTAACTAAGTGAAAAATCAAACAAATCTCTATAACCACTCCTCTGCCCCGATAATCGGGGCAGAGGAGTTCGCTTTGTTAGCCCTTTTTTTGGCTCAGTAGAAATTTCGTGTGGACTAAATAACTCAACTAAATAAAACTGTTATTCCTTGGTTTGTTTTACCCTTAATCTGTTGTCGTTTATTCTTCTTGTTGTCGTTCTATCACATACTTTTCATGACTGAAAAGTACGCAAAAGGTCCCGGCACACGGAAATTCCAGTCGACCTCTTTTTTGTTCAAGAGTCGCAAGCGACATCTTTCAGTCAAAGAGGTCTTGCCGCTTGAACTTTCTGTTTGATTTTTGGGTGCTGCGGGACTCCCTCAGTTACCCGCTTGCAAGCAATCGTGTAACTAGCGGTCAAACAGGCCTCGCACTTTTTCCAAAAATCAAACAGGTTCAAACTGTGGAATTTAACGGTGCCGTTTAAAGAGATTACCTCTGCTTGTCATTGCGCAATTGTCATCCCGACAGAGCGTAGCGACGAGGGATCTCTTTTTCATTACAACCGCAAATATTTTGTCACCCACACCTTTTTGCTACTGAGCC
>JAZQZZ010000022.1:0-80490 GCA_045634305.1 Bacteroidaceae bacterium
CTCATAATGGGGCGTATGCGAAGTGAATTTCTTCTCCTCTTTAATTCGACAATTGCAGTTGTCGAATTAGAATTTGATTAAAGCAAAGATGGATAGTCCTCGTTTGTGGAACTATCCATCTTTTATATCAGTTTTTAATAATCTCTTACTCGACGATGTTCATCTCCTCGATGAGGCGTTTGCAACCGCCGAACTTGTCGATTACGAAGAGTACGTAGCGGATGTCGACGTTGATGCATCGCTGCAGGTTGTCGTCGAAGTTGATGTCGCCGCTGAGTGACTCCCAGTTGCCGTCGAAGGCAAGGCCAATGAGCTCACCGCGTGCGTTCAATACACCGCTACCGCTGTTTCCGCCGGTGATGTCGTTGGTTGTGAGGAACGCAACGGGCATCTCACCGTTTGGCAATGCATATCGGCCGAAGTCTTTTGCCTCGTAGAGCTCCTTCAGGCGTGCTGGCACCACGAACTCGCTGCTTGTGGGGTCTTCCTTCTCCATCACACCCTTGAGGGTTGTGTAGTAGTTGTATGTGACACCGTCCTTGGGGTTGTAGGGCTTCACGTTACCGTATGTGAGGCGCATTGTGAAGTTTGCATCGGGGTATACAGGGCCATTTGTCATCTCCATCAGTCCCTTGAGATATGTCTTGTGCAGTGGGTTGATTACCTTTGCAATCTCGCTCTCCTTTGCCACCAAAGCTCTGTATGTCCTGAAGACTGCCGCGCGCAACTGCATTGCAGGGTCTTTCTCGAACTTCTTTGCTGTTGGCTTCTTCATGAAGCTGTCGAAGTTCTTCTTGTTTGCGAGGATTGACTTGTTGTATACGTCATCGATATATTTCTCGAGGTTGCCCTTGTACTTCGCATACATCTCGTTGAGGTGTGCGTCGCGCTCCTCGGGCTGTGTGAGGCTGAAGTAGAGCGGGAGAACCTCCTTGGCAATGCGGCGGTCGATGTTGTGGTCGTAGTCGCGGTTGTGTAGCCAGTTGTAGAAAGAGTTCATCTGGTCCTGTGTCAATTTGGGGTCGGTGAACAGGTTTGCCTCCTCGTAGAGGTTGCGCTGGATGAACTCGACACAGCTGATGAGCTCTGTTGCAAGTGTGGTGAGGTATGTTGTGCGGTTGGCATCCTCGACGCAAGCGTTGATCTTCTCAACGACGTCTGCGTACTCGCTCTTTCCGTTCTGCTGTGCCCAAGCCTTGAACGCAGCCTCCTCGGCAAGCTTTGTCTCTACAACCTTGTTGTCAACAATGGCTTTGTTCATACCAATTGAGTTCTTCCAATAGTTGCTTATGGTTGCCTGCTTGTTGGCATAACGGATGGCGATGTCCTGGCTCTTTGCCATCTCCTCGCGGATGATGTTCAATGTCACGTCGCGCATTGCAATGCGTGGCTCGTTCTCGTGGAACATTCTCTGCTTCACTTCGTCGCCTGTGAGGTAACGTGATGTGCTGCCGGGGAAGCCCATAATCATTGCATAGTCGTTCTGCTCAAAACCTGCGAGTGAAATGCTCAAGTGCTTTGGTGTGCTCAAGGGTACGTTATCCTTGCTGTATGCAGCAGGGTTGCCGTCCTTGTCGCCATAGATGCGGAATACCGAGAAGTCACCGGTGTGGCGTGGCCACATCCAGTTGTCGGTCTCGCCGCCGAACTTGCCAATTGAGTTTGGAGGTGTGCCTACAAGGCGCACGTCGGTATACTTCTTGTAGTATACGAGGTAGAACTTGTTGCCCTCGAAGTATGGGAGCAGCTGTGGGTACATGTGCTCCTTACCCTCAATATTGTCGGCCTCGAAAAGTTCTTTGGCAATCACTGCAAGAGCATTGCGCTGGAACGAAGCCTCCTCTGTGAGTCGGCCGTCGGCAACGCGGGCATTGATTTCGTCGGTAACGTCCTTAATCTCCTTCACGAATGTGAATGCAATGCCTTCGCATGGCAACTCCTCCTCGTAGCTGTTGCTCCAGAAACCATTGTGAAGGTAGTCGTGCTCAACGGTGCTCAACTGCTGTATGAACTTGAAACCACAGTGGTGGTTTGTCAATACAAGACCATTTGGTGAAACAACCTCACCTGTACAGCCGCCACCGAAGATACCTATGGCATCCTTCAATGATGGAGCATCGGGTGAATAGATTTCGTCTACTGATATCTGCAATCCCGCCTCGGCCATCTTGTCCTTGAGGTTCTGCTGGCGCATGAGCTGGAGCAACCACATACCCTCGTCGGCCATAGCCTGGGGAGCGATGAGTACTGCCATCAACAGTACTGATAAGATTCTTTTCATAGTGTTATTGTTTTTAGGATTATTTGTTCTTGTAAAGTGTATTTGCAATTACGGTCTCGGCCTCGTTCATCATGCGCTCGACGTTTTCGCTGTCGCGGCCCTGGCACTCGATAGGGGCGTGGAATGTCAATGTCACAGGCGACCAGTGCAGGCACTTGCAACCTCTTGGCAGAATGTCGTATGCACCGTCGATAGTGATGGGGAGAACCGGTGTCTGTGTCATGTTCGCAATAACGAATGCGCCCTTCTTGAACTTGCCCATCTTGCCGTTGCGGCAACGTGTGCCCTCGGGGAATATACCCATTGAAGTGCCGCTCTTGAGAATGGCAATTGACTTGCGTAACAGGTCCTTCTGCGGTGTTTCGCGGTTTACGTATATGTGGCCGGTGTCATAGCATGCTTTTCCAAGCAAAGGAATCTTGCGTAGCGAGTCTTTCATAATCCACTTGAAACGTCGGCACACATAGCCGTACATCACAAAGATGTCGAACATGCCCTGATGGTTGGCAACGAAGATATAGTTCCGGTCTTTCTTTACATATTTATCGCGGTCGACAACCTTCACCGGGATAAGGAATATCCAGCAGGTGAGCTTGCACCAGATTACAGCCGGTGTGTGGTCGGCATTCTTTACCTTGAAGTAGTGTCCGAACAAGTCAATGACTATTGCTGCTATTGCTACAACTATCAATGCAGCCCACCAGGCGAAAAGCACCTGGTACAACACGTAAAGCGGGTGTAGGATTTTTCTTAACATAAATGTAAGTGTTTGAATTATCGTTGTAAATATAGTGTTTTTTTATGGATTTTTTTAAAATGCAAGGTGTTAATGGCAATGCGACTGCATATAATCTCATCTTTTTGGTCTTTTATCGCAACCGCACGATGTCTTAACCTATGTTTTTTGCAAGGAATCTTGCTAATTCATCGCTTGGCGTTCCGCGGCGCTTTGCATAATCCTCCAACTGCTCCTTGTCAATCCTTCCAACCGCAAAATATCGTGCCGCCGGGTGGGCTATCATAAGTCCGCACACGCTTGCGTGGGGCGTCATTGCACCATTTGGGGTGAGAGTGATACCTGCGTCTGCCATATTCAGCATTTTGTCTATTATGAATATGATGCTTTGGTCGGGCAGTGAGGGGTAGCCCACAGCCGGGCGTATGCCCCTGTTTCTTTCTGCAAGCATCTCCTCGACAGTGAGTTCCTCGTCGGATGAATAGCCCCATAGTCCCTTGTCGGTGCGCACCTGTCTGTGTAGCAGGGTAGCAGTGCCCTCGGCAAGGCGGTCGGCCAGTGTCTGTGCAAGCAGGTGCTTGTAGTCGTCGTTGGCATACTCTTTGCCGAACGTCCCTTCCACACTTGTTGCAAACAATCCAATTTTGTCACCGTGTGGCGATACAAAGTCGCTGAGGCAAAGGTTGTATTTCCCGTCGGTGCAGTGCTGTTGGCGCAGCAAAGGCAGAGTGGTGCCCTCTATTACAATATTATCATCGGCACCTTTTGCATCGCACAGTGCAAAGATGGCTGTTGTCCGGTATCTGTCGTCGAGTTCATCGAGCATAGCTTTTGCTTCTGCTATAACCCCATGGGATTGTGTGCTCTCATTGGCAATGCCCCAGGCGTGCAAAAAGTAGCTCCAGTCAATGAATGGAGCTACTTCCTTTATTCCGTATGTGAAAACATATCTTTTCATCGGTTGAATTTGAGTGCCTTGCCGCGCACATCCTCGTTTATTGTGCCGTTTTTGTAGACACATTCACCGTTGCTCCATGTCTGCTCTACAGCCCAGTTGAAAGTGGTGCCCTCAAAAGGACTCCATCCGCATTTGCTAATGATGTCGGCAGCAGTAATGGTGTGTGGCTTGTTTGGGTTCAACAGTACAAAGTCGGCATTGAACCCCTTTTCAATGTAACCGCGTTTGCTCACATTGAAAATCTTCGCAGGTGCGTGGCACATCTTCTCAACGAGTGTCTCTATTGTCATCTCCTGCCTATCGACCAGGTCGAGCATTGCAAGCAGAGAGAACTGTATGCTTGGCATGCCGGATGCGGCCTTCAGTGCTCCGCCCTTCTTGTCTTCGGGCAGGTGTGGCGCGTGGTCGGTACCGATGAGGTCTACCTTGCCGTCGTTTACGGCACAGCGCAACGCGGCGCGGTCATCGGCGCCCTTTATTGCAGGGTTGCACTTTATGCGTGTGCCAAGTGTGGCATAGTCGGTATCGCAGAATGTGAGGTGCGACGGTGTCACCTCGGCTGTGATTCTTTTGTTTTCGAGACTATCGCTTGTGAATAATTCAAGTTCTTTGGCGGTGCTTATGTGCATTACATGCAGGCGGGTGCCGAATCTTTTTGCAAGCTCCACTGCGCTTGCCGTGCTTTGGTAGCAGGCTTCCTCGCTGCGTATTGCAGGGTGGAACTTGACATCGGGGTCATCACCCTCGCGCTCCTTTATTGCAGCGCTGTTGGCGGCAATTATGGCGCTGTCCTCGCAGTGCACAGCAACGGGCATGTCAAGTCTGTTGGCCTCCTCAAAAATCTTCTCAAGTTCGTTTCTCTTGTCTACAAGCATATTGCCTGTGCTCGAGCCCATAAAGAGCTTTATGCCGCAGATGTTCTTTGGATTGAGCTTTGCAAATTCGTCCACATTGCTGTTTGTGGCGCCAAAGAAAAATGAGTAGTTGATGACGCTGTCGTTTGCGGCAATCTTGAATTTTTCTTTCAGTGCCTCTATGGTTGTTGTCTGGGGCAAGGTGTTTGGCATCTCCATGAAGGAAGTTACGCCGCCTGCTGCCGCTGCGCGGCTCTCGGTGGCAATGGTAGCTTTGTGGGTGAGTCCCGGCTCGCGGAAGTGCACGTGGTCGTCAATCACACCCGGGATAAGGTAAAGTCCCGTGGCCTCTATAATCTCATCACACTCGGCGCGTGGCAGCTCGTCTCCGCGCAGAATTTCTACTATCTTGCCGTTGTTCACTACTATGGAGCCCTGGAATTGCTCGCCGTTGTTCACTATTGTTGGGTTGCTGATAAGTGTGCGCATGGTTCAAAATATCTTTGGTCGTAAAGATATAAAAAAAGAGATTGCCGCTCAAGCAATCTCTTTATTAATTTTCTCTGCAATCTCTTTGAACTCCTCGGGGGTGAGCTTCAGTTTGGGATTGGTGAAGAGCATGTCCTTCTCGCTCTGCATTGGTACAAGATGAATGTGGGCGTGGGGAACTTCGAGTCCCAGCACAGCCTGTCCCACCTTTATGCATGGGAATGCACGTTTAATGCCCTCGGCAACCTTCTTGGCAAAAATCTGCATTGCGCCAATCTCCTCGTCTGTGAGGTCAAAGAAATAGTCTACCTCACGCTTGGGGATTACGAGCGTGTGGCCTTTGGCAAGCGGGTTGATATCGAGGAAAGCGTAGAACTGCTCATTCTCGGCTACCTTGTAGCTTGGAATCTCGCCTGCGACAATCATTGAGAATATTGTTGCCATACTCCTTTGCCGTTAGAATGAAATGCTTGTGATTTCAAGGAAAAGCTTACCCTGTGGCACGGTGATTTCGGCAACATCGCCAACCTTCTTGCCAAGGAGACCCTTTGCAATTGGTGTGTTGATTGAAATCTTTGCCTCGCGCAGGTTTGCCTCGCTCTCGGGAACGATGGTGTACTGCATGGCTGCGCCGGTCTTGGTGTTCTTCAGACCAACCTTAGTCAACACCTGTACTGTGTCGCTGCTGAGCTTTGTGGTGTCGATGATCTTTGCATCGGCAATAATGAGCTTGAGCTCGTTGATTCTCATCTCCAACAGACCCTGTGCCTCCTTTGCCGCATCGTATTCGGCATTCTCCGATAGGTCGCCCTTGTCGCGTGCCTCGGCAATCTGGCGAACAATTTCGGGGCGCTTTGCCTCGAGTTCCTTTAAGTCGGCCAACAATTTCTTGTAGCCCTCTTCTGACATATAACTCATAGTATCTTCGTATTAAAAAACAGTAAAACAAAGGATTCCAACACTAGTGCTGGAACCCATTTCCCTTTATTTCTCCGGCAAAGGTAACCCCTTTTAAATTATAAACCAAATTTAAATGGCTAAAAAATATTATTAGTTATTTTTTGTAACCTGATTGCCCTCTACTCCTTAAATTTAAGGAGTTTCTCAATCTCCTTTTCGGTGTTCTCAATCTGTGCGTCGCGCAACGCCACCTCGCCCTTTTTGTTGATGAGGAAGAATGTGGGCAGTACCTGTACATTATATAGTTTCGCGCTCGCGCCGCTTGCGTCGCGCACGCAAGTCCAGGGAAGGTTGCTTGCCGACTGCTGCCAGAAGTGCTCACGTCTGTCGAGCGACACCTGATATATCTCGAATCCTTGGCTCTTGTACTTGCTGTAGAGCTCGCGCATTTTGATGTTGCGTCCGCTCATCTCTGTATTTTCGTAGATGGTGAAGTCGAGCAACACGACCTTGCCTTGAAGGGATGAGAGCGCTATGCTGTCGCCGTTGGCCTGTGGCAACCGGATGTTGAAAATGTCGGTGATGGTGGCCTCTTTCTCTTCGAATTCCAGCTCAACCTGCTTGGCCGGGCGTGTGGCCTTGAGACCCTCCTCGGCAATCTTTGTGATACGCTTTGTGTGTCTTGTGTCTGGGTGCATGCGCTGGAAATTTGTTGCAACGGCTGCAAAACAACGACAGTCGTTCCTGTCGCTCATGGGGTTGAAGATGGGGGCATCAGCAAGTGTCAGCGTGAGTGCATAGTAGGCACTTGCGCTTCCGGGGGCAGGGATTATGTATTGTCTTTTGATGTTCTCCTTGAACTCGTCGACCACGGCTCTGATTTCCCTCTCGGTCTTTACGATTGCCGGCGAAGTGCTCTTTGCCATAGCCTTTACCTGCTCCTCAAGTGCATCGCGCAAAGCGATGATCTCTTTTATGCGCTGGTTCTCGGCGTTGCCGTCAATGGTGTAATTCTGGATGAAATCCTCGCCGTTGCTGTTTATTGTGATGGTCTCTGTCGAATCGGCAATGAATGCAATGGTTCCGCAACCCTCGACGTTCAGCAGGTAGAAATCGAAATGTACTGGTTGTGGTACATGGAACTCATAGCTGCCGCTGTTGTCTAGTTTTATCTTACTAATTTCCTTGGCTCCACCTTCGGCAATATGGTATATGCCAATGTTCTTGTCGGCGGCATTTGTGATGTTGCCCTTGACGGTGAATGTGGGGCCTTCATTCTTTTTGCTGCATGAACCGAAGAACAGTGCAGCAGCGATGATAAATGATAAATAAGTCAGTATTCCTCTGAATTTTTTCATAATTGTCTTGTTTTTTTGCTTGTGTTTGTGCCGAAAACTTACAAAATGTAAATGTTCCTTCCGTATTTGATGCGCAAAGATAGTGCAAATGAGCGAAACACAAACGAAAATTCCATGTTTCTCGACAAACACGGCCTGTTTTATTGTTTTTTTCTGCATAAAGATGGTTAAAATCTCGAAAAATGTATATCTTTGCGAGAATTACATTAAAATTTCGTTTTTAAAGATAAAAGATATGAATGTTGTTACAAAAAATGTGGCCTTGCCCGATGGTCGTGTAATTACCATTGAGACAGGTAAGCTTGCAAAGCAGGCTGACGGCGCAGTTATGCTGCGTTTGGGCAATACGATGTTGTTGGCCACAGTGTGTGCGGCGAAGGATGCTGTGCCAGGAACCGATTTTATGCCTTTACAGGTAGAGTACAAAGAGAAATATGCTGCGTTCGGCCGCTTCCCCGGTGGTTTTACAAAGCGCGAGGGTAAGGCTTCGGATTACGAGATCCTTACTTGTCGTTTGGTTGACCGCGCTCTGCGTCCTCTCTTCCCCGATAACTACCATGCCGAGGTTTACGTGAACATCATGCTCTGCTCTGCCGACGGTGTTGACATGCCTGATGCTCTTGCAGGTCTTGCTGCTTCAGCAGCTCTTGCTGTTTCTGATATTCCTTTCGGTGGCCCAATCTCAGAGGTGCGTGTTGCACGCATCGGTGGCGAGTTTGTGGTTAACCCTACATTCGCACAGCTCGAGGATGCCGACATGGATATTATGGTTGCCGCTACATACGACAACATCATGATGGTTGAGGGTGAGATGAAGGAGGTTTCTGAGAACGACCTGCTCGAGGCAATGAAGGTTGCCCACGAGGCTATCAAGGTTCACTGCAAGGCGCAGATGGAGTTGATGGAAGAGGTTGGCTCAACCGTAAAACGCGAGTACTGCCACGAGGTTAACGACGAGGAGCTCCGCGCAATGGTACACGATGCTTGCTATGCTAAGGCATACGCAGTTGCTGCAAGCGGCAACAACGACAAGCACGGCCGTGCTGCTGCGTTCGACGCAATTAAGGAGGAGTTCAAGGCACAGTTCACCGAGGAAGAGCTCGAGGAGAAGGGTGCACTCATCGACCGTTACTACCACGATGTCGAGAAGGAGGCTATGCGCCGTTGTATTCTCGACGAGGGCAAGCGTCTCGATGGCCGTAAGACAACCGATATCCGCCACATCTGGTGCGAGGCAGGTTATCTCCCTGGTCCTCACGGTTCAGCTGTCTTCACACGTGGTGAGACACAGTCACTCACAACAGTTACTCTTGGTACAAAGCGCGACGAGAAGATTATCGACGACGTGATGAACCAGGGCACAGAGCGTTTCTTGCTCCACTACAACTTCCCTCCATTCTCAACAGGTGAGGCTCGCCCACAGCGTGGCGTAGGCCGTCGTGAGATTGGTCACGGTAACCTCGCTTGCCGTGCGTTGAAGAACATGATTCCTGCCGACTATCCATACTGCGTTCGCGTAGTTTCAGATATCCTCGAGTCTAACGGCTCATCTTCAATGGCAACCGTATGTGCCGGTACATTGGCGCTCATGGATGCCGGTGTTAAGATCAAGAAACCTGTATCAGGTATCGCAATGGGTCTCATCAAGAACGCAGGTGAGGAGAAATATGCTGTCCTCAGCGACATCCTTGGCGACGAGGACCACTTGGGCGATATGGACTTCAAGGTGACAGGTACTGTTGACGGTATCACTGCAACACAGATGGATATCAAGGTCGACGGTCTCTCTTACGAAATCCTTGAGAAGGCCTTGAACCAGGCACGTGAGGGTCGTATGCACATCCTCGGCAAGATTACCGAGTGCATTGCCGAGCCACGTGAGGAACTCAAACCACACGCTCCACGCATTGAGACAATGCGCATTCCTAAGGAGTTCATCGGTGCTGTAATCGGCCCTGGTGGCAAGATTATCCAGGGTATGCAGGAGGAGACCGGTGCTACAATCTCAATCGAGGAGGTTGATGGCGAGGGCGTTATCGAAATCGCTGCAAACAACGGCAAGTCAATCAACGATGCAATTGCCAAGATCCGCGCAATCGTTGCCATCCCCGAGGCCGGTGAGGTTTACGAGGGTACAGTACGCAGCGTAATGCCTTATGGTGCATTCGTTGAGTTCATGCCAGGCAAGGATGGTCTGTTGCACATCTCTGAGATTGACTGGAAGCGTTTCGAGACAATGGAGGAGACCGGCATCAACGAGGGTGACAAGCTCCAGGTTAAACTTTTGGAGATTGATCCCAAGACCGGTAAGTTCAAGCTCTCTCGCAAGGTTCTCCTTGAGAAGCCCGAGGGTTACGAGGAGCGCGAGCGCCGTCCACGCCGCGAGCGTGAGCCACGCCGTCCACGCGGAAACGAGTAATTCAATACAATAAAGTTCAGGAGCTGCAATATTGCGGCTCCTGAATGTTTTATAACACCCTGTTAAAACTACTATGAAATACACAACAGCCCTTTTGGCTTTATTGTTCTCGCTTCTGGCCTCATGGCTTGCCATTTGGGGAGCAAACATCTTTATATATATCCTTTCACTTCCGTTCAGTCTCTTTGGTATAGCTTTGGAGGACAGTGGCGTTTTCGAGAGCGGATTCATTGGTTTCCTGTACTATGCCATAAAGACAGGAATCATATATTTTATAGCCTTTTCGTTTGTGTTCTATAAAATTTACCGTTCAGTGAGTGAAGGCTACCATTGGTTCGATGCCCTGATGCTTGCCCTCGCTGCTTTCCTTATAATCTCATTCTGCGACCCCGATGTCACAGCCATCCTTCCGGGTTTCATGATTGATTTCCAGTGTTGGTTGCACGAGTCATGCAATTACCATCTGATAGCCGGTGTCAACTGGGGCGATTTTGATTTTTCGGGAGGCTATGTCTCCGACATGCAATATCTTGTGTTTGATGTGGCTGTCATCCTTGCTGCCATTCTGGGATTCATAGTCTCCGATTCCGGCGACTGAAAACAACATCCTTTTCAAGGCTTTGTTAATATTGCTAAAAAAACATCCCTGCGCTGTGTGTTAATTTAAGAAAATGTATATATTCGCAGAGTAAAATAAATATAGGTAATTATGAGAAAAACAAGAGCAGCCATAGTAGGCTATGGCAACATTGGAAAATATACATTGCAGGCGCTCAATGCTGCGCCCGATTTTGAAGTCGCAGGCATTGTGCGCCGTTCAGGTGCCGAGAATCTCCCTGCAGAACTCGAGGGCTATAACGTCGTAAAGGACATCCGCGAGTTGGGCGATGTTGACGTTGCTATTCTGGCAACCCCTACACGCAGTGTCGAGAGATATGCGAAGGACATTCTTGCACTTGGTATAAACACTGTCGACAGTTTCGATATCCACTCAAAGATTCTTGACCTGCGCAGTTCGTTGAACGAGAGTGCCGAGGCCGGAAACGCCGTGTCAATCATCTCTGCCGGTTGGGATCCGGGTAGCGACTCTGTAATCCGCACATTGCTCGAGGCCATTGCTCCAAAGGGTATCACATATACCAACTTCGGCCCCGGTATGAGCATGGGACACACTGTTGCTGTAAAGGCAATCGAGGGCGTGAAGGCTGCGCTTTCAATGACAATCCCTGTCGGTACAGGCATACACCGTCGCATGGTATATGTTGAGATTGAGGAGGGATATGACTTCAACCAGGTTGCAGCAGCCATCAAGGCCGACCCATACTTTGTCAATGACGAGACACATGTTAAAGAGGTTCCTTGTGTTGACGACCTGCTCGACATGGGTCATGGCGTTAACCTCACCCGCAAGGGTGTTTCGGGCACTACACAGAACCAGTTGTTCGAGTTCAACATGCGCATCAACAACCCTGCGCTCACAGCCCAGGTACTTGTGTGCTGTGCACGTGCCACAATGCGCCAGGCTCCGGGTTGCTACACCATGATAGAAATTCCGCTCATCGATTTGCTCTACGGTGACAGGGAACAGCACATTGCGCACTTGGTGTAAGGTTTTTTAACCTCTCCGATAAATAGTTAAAAGCAGAAACTTCATGCCTCTTTTGCTGTGAAGTTTCTGCTTTTTTATTATTTTCGCGGTCTATTCAGAAAAACAAGAAACAAAATAGGCGTTGTCTTCCTGGTTATTGTCTTATGATGTGTCATCCCGAACCTTGTGTGAGGGATCTCTTAAAGAATATAGAGATATCTCACGTTCGTTCGATATGACATCGGATACAACATCTATACCATTGCAAAAAAACTATTACTATGAGTGAACAACCAAGAGCCTCGTTCGGGGGCAAATTAAGTGTAATATTGGTGGCTGCCGGCAGTGCCATCGGTCTTGGCGCCTTGTGGCGTTTCCCATATATCGCGGGCAAGCATGGTGGCGCAGCCTTTCTGCTTGTCTTTCTTCTAAGTGTGCTTGTTGTGGGCGTTCCCGCAATGATTGCCGAGTTTGCCGTTGGCCGCAGAACAAACAAGAATGCCGTTGGTGCTTTCCGTTCCCTCTCCAAGCGTTGGAGCTGGTTGGGCTATAGCGGTGTGCTGGGCGCGCTGCTCATCTCGGGCTATTACTACCTCATTGCAGGCTGGTCGCTCGAGTACTTTGTGAACTCCATAACAGGTTCCATATTCAACTCTGACCTCTCGTTCAAGGAACAGTTTGCATCGTTCCAGGGCTCATGGAGGCCTCTTGTCTATGGCGTGCTTTTCATCCTCATGACACATTTCATCGTCTCCCGAGGAGTGGAAAAGGGCATTGAGAAGGCCTCAAAGATTATGATGCCGGTACTCTTCATCATACTCATTGTCATGGCTGTGCGAGTAGCTTTCATGCCCGGTGCAGCCCAAGGCTACAAGTTCTTCTTCTCGTGCGACTTTGCCGAGGCCTTCAAGGCCGATACCATTATGATGGCCATCGGTCAGGCATTCTTCTCGCTGTCGGTGGGAATGGGCTGCATGGTCACCTACGCATCCTATTTCAAGAAGGACAACAACATGGTCTCTACTTCCTTGAACGTGTCGTTGCTCACACTCGCAGTCTCTGTGCTTGCCGGCCTTGTAATCTTCCCGGCAGTGTTCAGTGCCGGGCTTGAACCTACCGAGGGTCCTTCGCTTGTGTTCGTTACCCTGCCCGAGATTTTCAAGGGCATGCCATTGCCCTCACTGTGGTCGGCAATCTTCTTCCTGCTTGTAATTCTGGCGTCGCTCACATCCACCATCTCGTTCCACGAGGTGCTCACTGCCTACACTGCCGAGGAGTTCAAGCTCTCCCGCCGTGGCGGCGCACTTGTCACAACAGGTGTATCAATTGCTTTGAGTGCCGTTACCTTCATGGAACTCTTCGGTGTCGACTTCTTCACCCTCTTCGATAACGTCACAGCCAATATCCTCATGCCGCTCGGTGCAATGTTCACCTGCATCTTTGTAATGTGGTTCATGAAGAAGGGCTTCATGCGCGAGGAAATCACCAACGACGGCCGTTGCAACAACAGGGTCGTTGGCGTCTTGCTCTTCATGTTGCGTTTCATCACCCCGTTGCTCATTTTCTACATCTTCATAAAGAATTTCCTTTAAAAGGTGCATATATAAAACGAATGCAGGAGACCGTACATCATCTTACGGTCTCCTGCAATTCTATTATTGTCTATCCTGTTTTTCTGTTGTGCGTGGGTCACTCGCTAACCCTCTCCAACAGCCTGCCCCAAAGCCCGAACGGCGTTGCTGCGCAGCCCTCGACTTTGCCCCCTTCACGCATTGTAAAGCGCGAGATAACATCCAGCAGATACATGGCATACATTTGCCTGTCAATCCACTCTCCCGCGTTGCTTTCCATATATGCAATAATCTCACTTGCTCCCCAATGCTTCTCGAACACCGCGGTCTGTGTGAAGAAGTGATAGCGGTCAATCCCCGCAGGGTAACCCGGCGCTGCATATTCAAAGTCAAAGACAAACAGCCTCCTGCCGTTTGCAAACATGTTCCACGGAGTGAAATCACCATGGCATACACTGTACTCCAACTTGGTGCCGCATAGCCTCTTTTTAACAACATCTATGGCCTTTGCCACCACGGAACTGTCAATATTCGTTGGCAACCAATCAATGTGCTCCTCAAGCATTGCAAGGGTAGTGTAGTAACCGCTCTCCTCAAACAGCACCTTCGCTTTTGTCCTTTCGTGCAGCTGCACCAGGAACTCCTCTTGCAACGCGCTCCATTCGTGGACCACCTCCGATGAGGCCCGTTTTTCCGTGCTCTGCACAAATACGTGTGTACCATTGCTCAAAGTGCCGCAATGTAGTGCCTTTGGAATGCCTGCAACACCATTGTTGCAAAGCACGTTTAACATCTCGCTCTCTTTCACGAACAACGCCTTTATGTCGTTGCTGTCGCTCAGCTTGCAATACCCCAGAATCCTGCCCCTGCAGCTCAGCTGCATTGTAATCTTCCGGTGCACACTTGGCGTCCCCTCGAATATCGCAAACCCAATCTCCTGCACATCGAAAACCTTGCACAGCAGGCTATGCAGTTCGCTCTTCAGGCGGCAGTTTATTGTCTCGGCCTTTATCGCTTTGCGCACCGGTGCAAGCAGGTGCAGGCAGGGCAACAACGTCTTCACCATCTTGCCTTTTATGCCGCTTGGTTGGTACAGGTTCATCGCCGTGCGCATTCCCCGCGCCGGCACAATCCAGTACTTGCCGTCGGTATTCCCAAAGCGGTAGAACCTCCCACCACCGGTGAAATCAAGGAAATTATCAAGAGTGGTCATTGGTTTTTTAATCGTGTTTCGTATTTGTTCCACAAATAGTTGAAACAGACTATTCTTATTCTGTCCAATGCTACAGATACTATAAACACAGCGACAAATAGAGCTATGATTGTAGCAAAATAGCTAATCCCCGAGAACTTATCGTATAATTCTTTTGCAGTGTCAACATAATAATCACTTAAGCAAAAATGCATATGTAGTAGGTATACAGCAAAACAAGATGTTGCAATGTAATTCACAGTTCTGCTTTTAAATTCCAATTTTGTAAAGAACAGCAAAAGGCTTAGTGCTCCAATTATGTTCAAAGGATTTGTATACATCCAAGTAATGCTAACCATCAAACCATTGCTTATTCCAAAAAATGGTGGCGTAAAGCATGCAAGAGTATTTAACAATACACAAAGCACAAAGATAAAAAGATATATGTATTTATCTGTGTTCTCTCTGTATAACCTGAAATATCTTGCCAATAGGTACAAACCAATAAATGATAGAGGATCATATCCTGCTTTGTAGAAACCTACGTTCGTAAATATCGATGCAATGGTTTGTATAACAAAAAACAAGATTAATAGCCGTTTTAATGTCTGCTTGTCGCTCTTTTCAATAAAAGCATTCAGCATTGGTGCCATAATGTATAGCACAAGGTATGCCCAAACAAACCAATAGGCGTTCTTGTAGAGCAAGAAAGAGGACATAATATTTAACCTGTTAACTTCGACTTTTCCTGCTATGGCAAAAGGAATAAAGATTATCAGCGAAAAGAATAAACTTTGAAAAAGGAATTGTACAATTCCTTTTGGTTTGTAATTTATTCCAAACCATCCCGATATAAGCACAAAAACGTTTACTCCGACAATACATGTATATTCAGCAAATAGTCTTATAAATGATTGAATTGGTGAAGATACAATCTCTTCTGTATTTGGTTGTCCAATAGCAAGAAAGTTGACATGCAACCCTAAAATCATAAGCATAGCTATGATTCGCAACAATTCAATATTTGAATTCCTTGTCTTTTGCATAGAAGTTTCAATTATATGTTTGGTAATTTCATGTTCAGCAACTCTTTGAACTCCTCGCCGCGGGCGGCCCAGGTGAATTGCGCTCCGGCGTTCCGTGCCTTTTCGCCAATTGCGGTGCGTTCATCGGCACTTGTCATCCTTTCCATTGCTGCCGCCAAATTATCGATAACCTCCTCGCGCCCTGTGCGTGGAATGACAACGGCATATTCATTTGAGAAATAGCGTGTGTAGCCTGTCGTGTCAAGGCATATAAGCGGCTTGCCCATTGCCATTGAGTCGAACGATACCGTTACAGCACCTTCCTTTAGTGATGCATTCACCACTACATCACTTGCGGCAAGCAGGCGGTAATATTCATCCATTGGCACATTGCCGGTAAATGTTACCTGTTCCTGCACGCCCAGGCTTTCGGCAATGCCTTTCAGGCGCTCTTTGTCCGCACCCTTGCCCACAATGGTAAGGTGCATGTTCTTGTGTGTCTTTGCCACGCGTGCAAAACTCTCAATCACAAGGTCGAACCCTCGCCACGCATCAAGGCGGCCAACGGTGATGAATTCAACTATGCCTTTATCCTTGCCATTTGTGCTTTTTGTAATTGCTGTCGGGTTTTCTTCAACAGCAACATCGGTGAACAACACCGCTTTGTTACGGTACTTGGCCGGTATCAGGTTGCGTGTTATCTCTGTCTTGCACAGCATAAGGTCGGCGTTCTTGCAACGCTTTTTGAACCCGAAATTCAACGGCAACATCTTTACCGTTGTGCGGCGCACCCATTCAATGATGCGGCTCTTGCGCGCATATTGGTTGCTGTATTCTGCGGGGATTGTCTCAAGACCACCCACCGGTCCCCAAATGAAAAACTGCTTCTGACCGTATGAACTCACCTTCCACAGCACGTTGCCGTATGTCAGGTGGTGGAACACCTTTATCCCATTCTCGCGCATTGTTCGCTTTACAATGCGGTTGGTGCATGCCTGCCATATGTTGTAATATGTTCGCACACCGCGCAACCCCTTTTTCCAGAACCTCGCCCATTTTGGCAAGTCAAAGTAAAGGAAATGTATGCCGGCAAATTCGGGGTGCGCGGCAATCCATGGTTCTATTGTGCCGCGGTTACTCTCGCGTGTAAGCACCCACAGCTCAAAGTGCTTCGACATCTCAAGCACCCAGTGCCAACCCACGCCAATCTCGCTGCCAAGCCCCGGCTCGCAGGCGTATGCCGAGACAAATACTTTTAGTTTGTCGGTAGTGGACATTGATTATCTTTTGATATATCTGGTAATATAGAAAGCAGCCAACCATTTGCAGTATTGGTAGTAATACGCAAATACATTTGGATAGAACTTCTTTAAAAGGTATTTGCGGTCTCTTCTGCTTTTTGCACTACCTGATGCTGTTGACACACCACCAACCATAAAATTGGTTACAACAAAATCAGCGAAAATTATAGGCATATTGGCTTTATATGCTCTTTTGAACCAGTCGATGTCTCCAATGATTTTGTAGTTGATGTCATATAACCCAACAAGATTATAGATTCTTTTTGGTACTATTGTTGCAGGGTGTATTGTTCCCATTGTGTTATTGCGATATGCCGCTGCAACCTTTTCAGGCGATGATTTTACCTGATACAAAGTTTGCCCATCGTCGGAAATACAATTCATCATTGCTGAAATGATTGGTTCATCCTCTTCCTTGCAATCCTTTACAAGGTTATATAATTTGCCAAGTACTCCAGATTCAATGTAATCGTCACTGTTTACCAACCAAATGTATTTACCAGTAGCACGTTTAATTCCTTTATTGAAAGCATCATAAATCCCCCTGTCCGGTTCACTGCTATACTTGAGCCTGCCCACAAAACGTGGTTCGTATGCTTTGATTATGTCAAGGGTCCCGTCTGTTGAACCTCCATCGACCACAATGTATTCATAATCTTGGAAATCTTGTTCAAGGACAGATTCAATTGTCCTTGATATTGTCTTGTCACTGTTCCAGCAAACAGTGATTATACTAAAGAATGGTTGTTTGTTCATTTTACTTCAATCTCTTTAAATTCTTCTTGTGTTGTTCATTGAATACAAAGTTCAGTATCTCATATACTGCAACTTGTGGCGTGCTTTCGTTCAGCACCTTTGTATATCCCTTTTTGCTGGCAAGGTAGTCAATCTTTGCGTTGATGGTCTTTATGCCCTCCTCGTCGAGTTCGCGCTTGCGGGCAAGAATTGTCTCGCTGCTTGCTGTGAGCAGAATGTTGTAATTTAAGGTTGGAATGAACAGTTTGCCCCACCAATAGAGGAACTTTGGACTCAGGTATATCCTTGAGCGGCGGCTGTCGCAGATGATATCGGTATAATAGCGGTCGAATACCACAATGCGTGTTATGCGGGTAACCGATTTTACCTTTACAAAATAACCGATGATGTAGTCCAACGAGTAGTAGCATAGGCGCAGTAGTGAGTTCAGCTTGCCTGTCTTGCCACCACGGTGCGGGTCGCTGTAGTTGCGGTCAACCTCCTTCTTTATGCCGGCCGAATGTGCTACCTCGCCCAAATTGCCGAAAAGGGCAGGGCGGAAATGGTAGTATTTATGAGCTGTCTTGAATACCGGTGCAATGCGCTCCAGTATTGTGTCAATAACCGTTGTCTTGCCACTGCCGTCGGGGCCTGTGAAACCTATGCTGAAACCGGTATTAGAGCAGAGATAGTTCTTTATACGGTAATATTCGAACTTGATGAATCTACCAACAGTAGCTAGTGGATTCCGCATTGCTGCGTGTAACAGCATCTTTTTTCCTGAACGTTTGTCACATTCATCAATAGTGCCTACACCAAAAACTCTTTTAAGTTTTTCGGCCACCACTTTGCTATCACTTACAGCTTCTTTGACATGGCTGTATTTATCAGGATATTGTACACCAACAGCCCTGTCATACATATATTTGTCAAGGAATTCATAATCCTTGTTCACGTGGTATATATTGCCGTTGAATTCACGATTTGCAATGAACTCCTTTGCATTGATTAGTCTTACACCAAAGAGCGATGTGTTGAAAAAGAAATCGAGCTGTACGATCTCAACACTGCTGTCCTGGTCAACACATCCACAGACCCATGTAACAACCCTGTCACTGTTTAGATATGTGATGATTTTCCATCCATGTGCCTCAAACAGCGCAATCAGGGCTTTCTTCTGTTTCTTGTACGCCCTGCGTTCAATTATTATATCAATATCCCTGCTGTTGTTCTTCTCCGGTAATCCTTCAAAATTGCGTAATACGGCGTATTTGCTGTTCGCGTTGAGGTGGTCGAATAATTCAGCAAGTAATTCCGAGGCTGTTGTCATTTCTTTTTAAATATATTGTGTCTTATCTTGTCAATGAAGTAAGACGGATTGTTGTATATTGAACTTGTCAATTTTCCAAAAAAGGTAATTAGACGTCCTTTTTTCAGGGCATAATAACTTTGTCGCAAGTCGTTTGCAGCCTTTGCGTCTTTTTCCAATTTGTTGATTTCCTGTGGTGAAAGACTTTCACGGAATTCTATGAATGTGAGTTCCTTCTTTCCACGACGGCGTAGCTTAAGGTTCTTTTTAATATGACGCATGCGTAATATCATACCAATAGAATCGCCAGACATTGCACTTTCGTGCTTACGATAGCGGTATAATGTCTCTGGTATAACAATAATGGCCTTGCCATGTGTGTAAAGGTCGCTCATTCTTGTCCACAAATCAAGGTCTTCACATAGGTCTTGATAACGAGGCTTGCCCATTGGGAATCCGGTTATGTTATGTCCACCAACGCTCAGTGCAACCTCACGGTCATATATTGCAGAGGTCAGCATAAAAATCAACTTTTCATTTGCGGCTTTCTCATAAAAACCACTCTTTGTGGTTTCCCCAAGATATATGCCACCTTTTATTTTCTGGCTGTCAGAATTCATATATTCTGCGTGGCAACCTACAGCAATGAGGTCGCTATCCGATGTGATAGTGCTGTACAATGTATTTATATACTCCGGTTTTATGCAGTCATCTGCATCTACGAACATAATGTACTGCGTTTTGGCATATTCTTCGGCAAATCGGCGTGCGACACACAGGCCTCCATTTTCTTTCAGTGTAACAATCTCGTACTGTCTCGGATTCTCGGCAAAGAACTTTTCAATAATGGTAACACTATTATCCGTGCTACAATCGTTGACAATTAGCAGCTGAAAATCCTGCATAGTCTGTGCCATAACGCTCTCGAGCGTTTCCTTTATGTACTTCTCGGCGTTATAAACGCAAATGGCAAGGGTGAGGTTGGTCATTATTATTGTTTATGTATGTTTAATATTTTTTTTCAAGAAAATACAAAGTTCGTTGTTACTGTCTTGTTTCAAATTAGGTTTGGATCTTAACTGATAGTAATATTCTTTATCGCTGTATAGGTTAATGATATTTTTGCTGAAATCCTTCAAATCACAAATTATGCCATCTTCTTGATTAACCACCTCATATGCAGTTCCAAAGTTTGTGGTAATGACAGGTGTGTTTAATGTCTTTGCCTCTGCAATTGCATAGCAGAATGTTTCTGTCAAACTGGTAACTGCAAGAATATGGCTGTGGCGGATATATGGGTATGGATTGTCTTTCGCACCTAGCAGAATAACCTGTTCTTCTACCTTGTTCAATACAATCTGCTCCTTTAAATATGCTGTTTCATTTACAGAACCACTTCCAATTATATACCATTTAAATTGAATATTCTGTTCCTTAAGTTCTTTTGCAATTGCCGGAATCTCAAAAAATCTTTTCTCGTAGCATATTCGTCCCACAGACACAATTCGGAATTTATTATCAATGGAAAATCTTTTGTCTAAATCTTTATCCGATGCCGACAGCTCTTTAATCTTTGCTTCATTTACAAGGTTTGGTATAACTTGAACCTTATTATTATATTGAGGAAATACCTTTATGAATGATTTGCTGCAATGTTGACTTGGAATAACAATATAGTCGTACTTCTTGTATACACCCTCCTCGTCTATATTGTTGCTGTATGCCAGATATCTTTCGTAGTCCAAATGAACCCAGGCGATTTTATTCTTGGCATTAATTTGCGAACAAATCCGTGTAATGAAACCCTCTGAGAAAGCGACAACAATATCAAAGTTTTCTTCCGATATGTTGTTCAATTCTTTTTTTAGGGCATTGCTAAAAACATCAATTCTAAATACTTTTTTGAGAATTTTGAAAATAGCTTTTACAAATATCAGTCCAATTCTTCCTAATCCCTTATGTTCACTATGGTAAGTTGATAAAAGATACAGGAGTTTATTCTGTTTCTTGTAAAAATAATTTTTGAAGGTTTCTGCGTATGGACCATCTTTTTGGTTTACACAGAATATGTGGACATCAATGTGTTCTTGTTCAACAAAAGGCAATAGGCTCTCTAGTGCTTTGGAAATTCCTCCTTGCCTTACGTTTTCTATACAAAAGAGAATCCTGTTACTTTTCATTGTAAGTCATTTGTATAGTTGTTCTTGAAATGTTTTATGGTTGCAAAAACCATGAGTGTGGCAAAACCGTATGCTATATTTCCAATATTCATACCAAATAATAGAATAAACATCAAGGTTTCAAGTGAGAATATTGATGTAAAGCAACAGCCGAAGAAGAAAATAAGTTTGCTGATATATGAGAATAAACCATAGTCTGCAATAGCGCTGACAATTTGTTTGCCATTCATACTAGCACTGTCTGTGCCACTGCCAATCCAAATTGCACTATCTGTCAGGTCAATATTACTGAATGTGTCTACTATAATGTTGACTCTGGCTGCAGCGCTGCTATCTGTTTTAGTAATGGTTTCTGTATCTCCAGTGAGTGTAGCATTGAATATTTCAATGGCTCTTGTAAGCGGCTCGTAATCAATATATGGTACGGTCATATAGAATGCTGTAGCACCAACAAGTACGGCAATGATATACTCCTTCTTTAGGAAATATAACGAAAGTATAGCCAATCCCACAAAGGCTGTTCCGCTTCCAATACATATCATGGTATACAGGAAAGCTATGATTGTCCATTTATGCTCTGTCCATAGTTCTGATATCTTAAGTGGTATTCCATCATTCTTGTATTGGCTCAATTTTAATAATCCATAAAAGAACACAGTGAGTAAACGCGCTGTATGTGATGGTTCAATTGCTAGTGTGTTCAAATGGAATATTCCATAATAACTCATGCCCATAAGGTTGAAAAGGGGCATATATCTAATTCCAATGATTATACATAATTGTTGTAGCACCAAACATATGGCATATGCATATATTAGACTTTTCAATATTTTTATGAAGTCATCTATTGTATATGCATTTTCGTGGTAAACAAGATTGTAGTATAGATTGAACGTAAAAAAGAATAGAATGGAATAGTATATGGTTGAGGAGCGGAAGTCTGGTTTTAGAAACAAAAAGCACAGAGTTACTAAAATGTATAAATTTGCATATATTGTCGCCTTTGAAATATACTGTGTCCTGAAAAGCATAATAAATGGAGTCAAGGCCATAAATATGACTTTTGGGGTACTAACAGTCATACCTTCAAGATATATGAATTGTATACTCATTATTAGGAGTGTGAAGGTTGCAATATTGTAGTTTGATAATATGTTCCCTTTAAACATAATATAGACGTTTGCTATCGTGTATAAAAAAAGTGTTTAAGATTATAATGGTAGTATTATATCATCCTTTTAGTCCAAGAGTACAACTTTGTTGTCACTGACATTATATAGTAACCGAGCAGTGCAGGAAACATTAGATGAATATGTTGAACAAACTCTTTGAATGTCTTGTCTGTCTTTATGTCAAGTTGATATGTCCGGAGAGCATTATATAAATCCTTCTTTGTTTGTATAGGCGCTTTTATATGCGTTATTTCAAGATATCTTTGGAATGCAAAGCGATTCAGATGTGACGATATTTTCTGCTTTTTTACTTCAATATTGGAATATCCCAATGACATTTCCTTGTATATCTCTATTGATGATTGCAGATGGCGGCAGTTCTTTTCGCTCATTATGGAGTTTTCCTGAATATAATAATTGTAGGTTGTCCTACCTGTCAATACTATGCAATTGGCTGTCAAAACAGTATTGAATGTCCATAGTTCGTCTTCGTGCAGAATCCCTTCTTTAAAGAACAGGGAGTGCCCTGTAATGAAATCCTTTTTTATTAGTTTGTTCCAAGCTGTAATAGGTATGTCGCCATTACAAAAGGAATCGATGATTTTGCTACCGTCTGTAAATATCCTTTCTTGAGAATACCTTGTAGAAACCATCCGGTTATCCTTATATACACGTTGGTAGTTACCGGCAACAATATCTGCATTTGTTATACACATTTTTTGCGCCAGATGTGATATTACAGAACAATCGTATAGCTCATCGTCGCTGTCTATAAAATATAGGGCATTGCCTGTTGAAACATTGATGCCGCTGTTCCTTGCTACAGACAACCCACTGTTGTATTCATGCGTGACAATCCTGGTGGGTATATCTGTAGTGCTTATTATCTCCTTTGCTATTTCCATGCTGGAATCGGGTGAACAATCGTCCACGATTACTATTTCAATGTCGGGATAATCCTGTCTCAAGACTGATTCCAGGCATGTGCGTATATACTTTTCAACTTTATATACAGGTATGATAATAGAAACGCGCATATTTTATTTGTTGATTTTTTTTACAATTAGTTCAGTTATGCCATGTGGTAACAGAAGCAAAATTCTTTGAGCAAATGGAACCTTCTTATCCTTTAATATCCGCAAAATAGGGAAAATCCTCTTGTGCTCTTTCAGCAAGCCTTTGGCAATGTCGTGGCTATGTTCCTTAAATTTGTGTTTGTTAAGAACGAATATCCTCATCATTGATATCCAATGAAAGAAATACTGACTCCAGGCTTCTGCAACTTCTGTACTTTCAGTGTCGAAGTATCTTTTTAAAAGTCCAATAACCATCCGGTCTGTTATCAGCGGTTCAAAAAGTTTATGCGAAATGGCTTTGGTTATTGATTGTTGATGTAGTCTGTAATGGTATTCAACATCACTGAATGCAACTCTTTCTGATGCTAGGAGCATCTCACGCGAAGCATAGTCATCGGCATTCATCTGCACTACGCTCCTGTCAAGAAAATGTTCGGTTGAAGTCCATATTTCTCGCTTTGCCAGGAATCCGTTCACACTGATTTGCCATTCTTTACCAATAGTCAGCATAACGGCTTTTTTGCCGTCAAGTATTTGCCCGTAGTTGAAATGGTCTCTTGGCAACGTGTATGCGATATTGCCATTTGATTCAAATGCCAACATCTTGCTGCATACGATGTCTGCTTGTGTTTCGTCTTGTCTTTTGATGAGTTGCTCAATATAGTTGGATGGGACTTTGTCATCAGCGTCAATCCAGCAGACAAAACTGCCGACAGATATTTTTACAGCAAAATCTCTTGGATATTTTGCTGAGCCGCTGTTTCTCTCAAGTTGAAAACAACGGCATCTTTCATCATTTTTTGATATTTCCTGTATGATGCTCCATGTATTGTCCTGCGAACAGTCATCGACAATGACAAGCTCAATAGCTTGCAGCGTCTGCGAGAGTATGCATTGTACTGATTCTTCGATATACATCTCTGCATTGAACACGGGCATTATAATGCTTACAAGAGGCTTTTTCACGTTATAGGTTTTTTATGTATGCAAAGAATGTTTGTACGTTGTCTGCAGTCGTTTCGTGCAACTCCTGTTTCCAACTGGTCTTGTGGAATTTACCCTGTTCTCTGATGCTCCGCATCACCTTCTCTTCATATTTTTCATTGAGATTCTCTGACAACAGGTAGAATGATTCACAGTTTTCTCTGTTGTTGTCTATCAGTTCTTTTATTGCAGGCAATTCCTCATACATGGCAGCAATGAAATAGTCGAACAGAAAGAAATCAATAAAAAAAGTCCTTTTTCTTAAATAACGGTCAAATAGGATGTTCAAGCAAGAGAACATATATTTTCCGCTATTTTCAGAGCAACCTATCAGACTCACAGTCCATTGGTAATCCGAAACATAATGTATGCTATCCTTTAACTTTTGTTTTATGGTGTAGAATGGTCTTTGTGTTTCGTCGGTAATGTCACCGGTTACCAGAACCGAAGCATCAATCCACAGACCACCATATTTTGCTAGCAACATTATTCGTATATAATCGGCAAAGTGGGTTCTGCTGATTTTGCCTTCATCAAGATACTCCTTAATGAAATTCGGGACTTGGATGTGTTCATTGAGATTATCTGATGTAACAAGGTTTACTTTCTTGCCAACAGAGTGTTTCAACAAGGATTTGTAACATATGCGCACAATCTCGGGCATCTCCTCCTCTCCTTGCAGCCAACATACCCAGATGGGCGTTTCTTGCCCATTGGTTTTTTCTGCTTCCAGCGGTATGTTCCGGTATATTTCAAATACATCCTTGAACTTTTTCTTTATATAACGCTTAATCTCGTAGTGTCTTTTTGCAATGGCTTTGGCACCTCCAAAACGTGGGTATAATAAATAGTAGAAAGTTACTCTGGGACCAAAATTAATCAAGTACTGGAAGTATCTTTTTGTCGAAGCTATAATATTCATTTTAATATTACTCTATACATCCTTTTATTGCTTCCAAATATCCCCAACCATTTTTTGTATCTGGCTCAAGATATCCACCCTCGGCCCATTCATTCCATGCGAACACAAAAATCATATCTGTGTTGTAGTATTTTTTTGTGTTATCTACAAGTTCGGCGAAATATCTCTTAAATTTATCGGGATCTGCTCCTTTGTATGCATATCCTCTCATATTGTGGCGCGGTGTGTTGTCCCAATCGACGAAAGCGCAAGGAATCATATTATTTCCCTCGGATGGTCTTATCTTCAAGATGTTTTGCCATGTTGCATCGTAGTCGCATAGTGCAACTTCTGTCTTTTTCTTTTCGGGAAGAAGGCTTCGCTTGATACCTAATATTCTTTTGATTTCTCTTGAATATTTCATCAGTTTAGGAAACAGCCCCTTGTTTTTATTGTTGAAATACATATTCACATAACCGGGATGCATCTCTACTCCATATTTGAAAAGAGATTTGTTCCAACTATTGTCGAAACTCGATGCTGCACTTTGGTATATGTAAGTCAATCCTTCAAAACCGGCATCTATTGCCATCTTTGTCCAAACGGCAAGCATCTTGTCCAATTTGCGGATTATGTGCGGGACATATACTACCATTATAGGCTTGTTGTCCTCGCGCATATACCGTGGGTCTTTTAAGAAAGGTAACATATAATTGAAATGGTTCATCCAATCCTGCTCATCGTTGAAATCGTGTGCAATCAAAACTCTGGGTGCTCTATCAGATGCTTTCCAAGCATCTGTCCAATCGTGGTTGGCCCAACTTATACAATATTTTATATCAATTTCGGGATGTGCTAGTAGCATCTCCATAGGCTTTTCAAGCAATAGCTTGCCGTTGAACCAATAGTGGTACATACAAAAACCGTATATGCCGTGTTCTTTGGCTATTTTGCATTGCCATTTGAGTGTTTCAACGTCACTCAAATCGTAATAGTTCTCATTCAATGGAACACGGGGCTGGTTGTGTCCCTCGAATAGCGGTTTTGCTCCCTTTACATTTACCCATTCTGTAAACCCCTTACCCCACCATTCATCATTCTCTGGAATACTATGGAATTGAGGGAGGTATAACGGAATGACTTTTATCTCCTTGCTCATCTTATTATTTTTATGACTTTTGCAGGAATTCCTGCTGCTACTGAATAATCAGGGATGTCTTTTGTTACCACTGCATTGGCTGCAATTATACACCCTTTGCCAATGGTTACATTGGGTAATATTGTTGCCTTGTCACCAATCCACACATTTTCGCCAATGTGAACAGGACCATTTGATTGTATTTTGCGGCCAAAAAGTGGAATTTCAACGTCTTCTATATTTGAACCTCCATGGCTGTTATCTGTTATAAGCACAAACCTTCCAATTCCGCTTCCCCTCCCAATTGTGATATTGTTGGCACAAGTAATATGCGTATATTCACCAATTGAAACATTATCTCCAATTTCAAGCGATGGATGGCTGTTCCTCATTTGATGAGTTGAAATTGTGTTATGGCCCATAATGGATGAATTGTCACCTATCGAGATGTTTTGAGGTGATATGAACATTATATTAGGAGCAAGTAAACTGTTTTTGCCGAAATGTTTAAACCCACCTTTCTGACGGGTTGTTATAAAAGCTCGTTTTACAAGATACCATGGATATGATATCTTTCGTGGAACAATGAGGGACAGATAGCCAAAGAATTTGCCTATCAATATAAAAACTTTCATACTATTTTATTCTCATTTATTATTGCTTCGTATATTTCAACAAGCCTGTTGCCGATTTCTTCTGGATTATGCCTGTTTGTCGCTCTTTTAATTGCGTTTGAACTGAGCGTGTTGGCAAGTTCCTCATCTGCAATAACTCTTTTTATAAGTGATGCAGCAGTGTATGGCGCATTAGCCGGGAACAATAGACCATTAGCGCCATTGTTTACTATTGATGATATTCCACCAACGTTGGTGGCAAGTACCGGAACACCCAAAATCTGCGCTTCACAGATGCTATTTGGCGAGTTGTCAATGTAACTTGTGTGTACATAGCAGGATGCAGAACATAGTGCATCGACAAGCTCTTCTTTTGATGTGCTTCCCATTGGGTGTACATTTACATCCTTTGCATTAATTCTATAAACGGATTCATAGAATTTCATTTCGGGTATTCCATATACCTTCCATTCAAAGTCAATGTCTGTAAATCGCTTGAGCAATGATGCCGTTTTAAGTATCAGGTCACATCCTTTGTACCAGGGACGTGATATTACGCTTATGATTGTTTTTTTCTTTCCATCGGAGTGCTTCCATTGCTTGTTGCTGTTGATGAATGAATCGCGCAGGGCTTCTTCGCAATGAAAATATGTCGCATTGGGGTTGAATAAGTCGATTAGCGATTTATCCCATTCAGTGCGCCCCATGAAGTATTTGCACGATTGGATTGTCTCAATTTCCATCTCTGCGCGTTTACGGAATGCTCTTTCACTACGTAAGCCAATTATACGATAACTAAGCGACAAACCTTTTTTGAATAGGAAATCACTTTTCTTCATTCCTACAGGAAACAATGCGTTATGATATGGGGGAATGCAACCTTGCATGTGAATGACAATAGGAATATTGGTATGCTTGCATATTGTCCCGAATTCATTTTCGCTGCCAAAAATCTGTATCAGGTCTGGCTTGAAGTCTTCAATTATCTGCAAGTATTTTACGATCCTATTTCCATCGTTACTCTTTCCAAACAATTTGCCAACGAGCGAGCGCTCTTCAGTCATAATAGGGTAATATGAAACGCCGTTGTTTTCATACTTGAAACCATTGTCAGGGAAGTTGAAGGCAACTCCAAGTTCAATATTCTTGTTTTTCCTTACAATTTGCTCAAGCGATGCAATCCAACCGCCACCATTGTGACCATTAGAGTGTGGATTAAAAAGTGATGGGGTTACCGAGAACCAAAGTATACGCATTGTTTTTTATTCTTTATTCAATTGTCTTTTTAACATTGTAAGGTATTTGAATATTACCTTATTATTGCTTATATTGTGTTTCTCGTGATTGATAAAAAACCGGTTGCTTTTCCTGATATCTTCGTGAGAAATTGAATGTACATCTCCTTTGTTTATTTTCTTCTCATACTCTTCGTATGATTTAGAGAAATAGTGATTTAGTTGTATCGTACTTTTATTGGTGGGTTTATACTGCATAGGAAAGAATATGAACCTCTTGTTCTCGTTTATCATAGGTAACTTTATCTTGATAGAACCTATTTTGTAACTTACAAAAATATGGTGATGACTAAGTATATTTTTTAGTGCAAACCGTTCATCTGTGCATAGAATGTACTTCCCTATACCATCAAGCTTTTCCCAAGAGCTTGTATATTGCTCAATAACAAGTTTAGAGTAGTCCGGCTTCATTATACCACATGTTCCAAACATCTGCCAATACATTGTAACCGCTGGATAACCCTCGTAGTTTTTAATCCAGTCTTTTACATTGTACTTGTATTTGGGACAGATGAACTCGTCCAGGTCAATAAATGTAAGCCAAAATGTTTCACATTTGTACTTTATATAACAGTCGTGGTAAGCCTCCATTTGCGAATGTTTGTATGGCCATTCTGTGAGTGTTACAAACCCTTCTTCAATATATGAATCTAGGATTTCATGATAATTATCATCGCTGAAATTATTGTATAGATATGGTCAACCCCTATAAGTTTATGATATTCTATCCATTCTTTAATGTAACATCCTTCATTTTTAAAAATGGCACATATGCTGATGTAATATTTATTCTTCTTTTTCAGTTTCTTTCTTGTACAATGTAAATACCATCCTATGGGGATAAATAGGACATTTAACAGTTGGTCCACGAAGTTTACAAACATCTTCGATTTGCTCACTTTAAAGTATATGTTGTTTATAAATCCCATTGTTTTTACTTTTATAAAATTCAAATTACCGATTTGAATAAATTACTCCATTGCTCCATGATTTTATCAATGGAATGTTGATTTAAAATGTTTTTTTGCCTTATGTTCTCGAGTATTTGCTCACTATATGAGGTGTCAATCATCATCCGTTTTAAAGTTTTTGAATAATCACTTATAGAGAATGGTCTTATTGTAAATCCATTTATGCCATCTAAGATGATATCTTCAATACTTTCATAGGAGTTGTATGCAATAGGTATAATGTTATATTGCATTGCTTCTTGAATGACACATGGACTTCCTTCAAAACTGCTTGTCATGCATAAAATCTGAGCTTTATGATAATATGGAGATGGGTTGCAATGACCAACAAATTCAATATTCTTGACATCCCATTTTTTGCATAAGAGTTCATACAAATCTCTGTCTGGTCCATCGCCTACAATAATGAGCCTCCAGTCTTTTTTATCTTTTATTCTTTTCCATATTCTAAATAGTCTGTCCAACCTCTTTTGGTATACAAGACGCCCCACAAACAGAACTATGTTCTCTTTTTTATTTTCAATATTCTGTGTTCTTGTTATTGTTTGCGGGTTGCTTATTGCGTATAACTTAGATGTGTCTTTAATGCCAGCTAAATACTTTAAACTATCAAAGAATTTTTCGGACAAAAGAACTATTGCATTTGATTGGTTATAAAAGTACTGGTATTTTGATTTTGTGTATTTTTTTCTCGTGTATATCTGGTATAGTCTCCTTAAAAATAAATATGGTAACAAAAGTGGGAATTTTATAGTTCCATATTGTATCTTCCAATAGTCCCAATTGTCTTGTACTGCTTTTATTGCTGCTTTAGGATCTGTGTGTATGACTGATATTACAGGAACTTTGGGTACAGAAACCTTTATTAGTTCAAGGATAGTTTTGACTTCCGATTGATTAATTATAATGTCAATTTTATGTTTTGCGATGAACGAGGTTAAAAAAAACTGATTTTCTTTGCTGTTTATTGTGTCGTTGGGTAGAACAAATTGGTTCTCTAACAACAGGTCACAATCAATGGGTGGCAAAGATGATAACATGACAACATTATATCCTTTGGTTTGGAAGCATTCTTTTAATATTGAGGTAACCATTTCCACGCCGCCCCGGAACTTGGATACATGTTGGCTCGTAATAAAACAAATGTTCATATTCGTGGTGTTTTAAAACGTTCAGTTAATGCAGACGAGAATTACAAAATTAAGTTTTTCAATTTCTTTATATTTATAACAAAAAAACGTAATATTGGATTCTTGTGTTTTAATAAAGACATCTCTATAACATTTCCTTTATAGTTGTACTTTTTAATATCTTGAATTAGTAACTTGTGATATGCAGTGCCAAACCATTGAGGTTTTTTATATGAATATCCAAACAAACTGTTCCAAATTATAAGTCTTCTAGTAATATGTGAATGGGTATATTTGTTCTCATGATCTTTTGATAGTGCAGAAAGAAGCTCCTTATGAAATAATGTTTCATGGTCTAAGGAATGTTTAAAACTTATAGTAGTACTATTTTCATTGAGATTGTAGTTGTATATTGCTCGATGTAAAATTTTAACATTTTGTTGTGTTTGGAGCCCCAACTTAATATTCATTATTAAATCCTCTCCGTTTATTATTTCTCGTGGTATCTCAAATGTTTTTTCAGTAAATAATACTTTCCTAAAGATTTTACCCCAAGGAGCACAACTTAACTGATGTCCTGAAATCAAACAATGTATATAATCGGTTAGTGTAATTTGAGTTTCAGATGGATATTCGAAACCTATGGGCTGGCTTATAATAATATCTGTATCAATGTCAATTGCCGATAGTAATACCTCTAATGCGTCTGTTGTTATTGTATCATCTCCATCAACAAATGTAATCCATTCACAATTCGCCGCCTCCTCAACACCTCGTGCACGAGCGCGTGTTACCCCTGTATTCTCTTGGTGAATGACCGTTATGCGTGGGTCTTTATTTGCGTATTCATCGCATATTTTACCGGCATTATCGGGCGTTCCATCGTCTACGAGTATCAGACGAAAGTTTGTGTAAGTCTGTGCAAGAATGCTTTCAATGCACTCTGCAATATATTTCTCAACCTTGTAGACCGGAACGATTACTCCAATGAGTCCTTGCTTCATTGTTAGAATTCTATTTTTTCAAATGGTCTGTTATATATCTTTGATGCGGCAAAGGGGTATCCGCTATTGTACATCTGTCCGGTTCGCAAGATGTATATTCTTTCGGCATTGGCTATCATAAAGAAATCGAGGAATGTTTTCTCGTATAGCTCGTATTCGTCGCTCCCATTTTGGCCGTCGATGTGCGTGATATTGCCCGGGATAACATATACGTAATCAAGTTTTGATGCAGTTTGCAGGAATGTGGCACTGTCAGAATTTACCAAAATGATACGTGCTGGGTGTTTTTTATGCAACAATTGCAGTTGCTCAATATTTTTTGCTATCAGTTCATTCTGCTCTTCTGTTGTCAATTTACCATGTAATTCTACGGTTTCATTGAAATCGCCAAATAGGTTCATAAAACGGAATGAAGTGCTTATATAACCTGCGCCTAATGCCTTCTTTTGTTTCTCTATACTAGTTTGTAGTTGTGGAGATGGCCTAAAAAGTTCATTGAAAAGGGTTGGGTAGTCACCATTGTAGGAGAATATGGCATTTGTCCTAACATGGAACTCTTTGTAGTTATTCTTGAATTCTCGTCTGAACCATTGTTTCTGTTTTTTTGCCTCGTAATCACTGCCGTTAAGTGTGTCAATATAACAAATGTCTGTGACCTTAGTGTTATAGTTTAGTTCTTCTTTAGAAACATACCAATTTACCTTATTGGGCTCAAGGAATTTAACAAGGTTAAATGGACTTGTGAATATGATTTTGAATTCAAGGTTTTTTTCTTTGCACACTTTGTAAACTGAAACAATACCTCTCAAACGGTCTGCAAGGCCTCCATTCCTTATTTTACCATCATATATGCATATGACTCTTTTGTTGTCGAGTTGTTTTATCGCAGCGTTTGTGGAGTATTCATCAAGTGAGATTATCTCGCCTTTCTTGAACCTTATATTTTGGTTCTTCACTTTGTTCCATGAGCGTTTCTCATCGCTAAGGAAAACTTTGGATAATCTCCACTTGATATTTTTTATCAGACTGCCCAATGTCATTTGATTATCTTTTTGAATAGTTTACTACGAAGCACAAAATCTCTGAAGCCTGAGGAAATTGTATAATATGCAATAAAGGTTATAGTTGTTATGATTGCGGCGTATATAGCACCACTTGCAATCAATCCAAACCAATTATTTGTGGGGATATGGTCTTGAATAAATTTACCGAATAAAAAATCTGTTGCCCAAAAGGAAATCGCTGTTGCAGATATATTTATTGCAAAGAGTTTCCAATATTTGAGAACTGATAGCTTGAAACCTCGTGAGAACAGGTAAAATGGTTTCCAAATATATATAATGGCGATAATTGAGGCCAATGGTCCACATAGTACACCCGGTAGCCCCCAATAATATCCGCCGGTAACAGCAAAAATAACCATTATAAGGCTTTCTGCATATGGTGCCCAAACATCGGCGAACAATCCACAGCCATAGCAGAATTGGTCGAGTACACCACGCGCAATGCCAAGTCCGCTAAGAATTGCAATTAGTGCTACAGTATAGCCGTTAAGGATATATTCCTCTCCCAACCATACGCCGATGAATTTTGATGCGAATGTGTATATGCAGGATGCAGCAATTGATGCAACGAATATTCTTAAAGCGAGCAATTCGCGGAATACTTTTAGTATTCTTTCTTTGTTGCCTTCGGCGATGAGGTTGCCGATTGCAGCGCCGGTGCTGTTTATGACGCCTGATATGAGTCCTTCAAGTTTTTGGGTCAGAATTGTATAGTTTGTGTACAATGCAACCATTGGTAGTGACACAAAGGAGTAGATGAGGAATGGAGTAAGTTGTCCCTGTACCAAACCGCCTACCTTGTGCGCGAATATCTGTTTGGTGTACTTGATGATTTCAGGGTATTTCTTGAATATCAGTTTCCCTTGTTTAATCTCGCTCTTGAGCCAAGGGTAGGTCTGGTTTATTTTCCAGTTAAGAATTATTGCATTGATGGTACCGCCGATTAACTCAATTGCAAGATATATGTAGAAACTGCCAAAATAGATGGCAAGCACCATTTGTAGAATTACTTTGCAGGTTGTGGTTATTTGGAAATAGCCTGTTACAATGTAGTTGCGTTGGTCGGCCGAGAGGAGTGCAGCTCGGTAATTGACGAAATAACCAATCATTGAGGCCGCAAGATATGCGTAGAATGCAAAGTATATAACTCCAAGTGGAATAGTTGTGTCATTGAATATCAATGGGAGGAACAGCGAACCAATGATACCCAACGATAGGATGGCAAGGCCGATGATGCGGTATAGATAGCCAAATACAGAGATTATTTCGTTTATCTTGAACTTGTCGCCGTCTGCAATGGGTTTGTAGAGTACATAGCCGATGGCGGTTCCAATACCGAGCTCGGCAAGGTTGAGGAACGACAAAAGGCTGCCGACAGTGCCGGTGAAACCTATGAACTCTGCTCCAAGATGGTCGAGCAGTATTTTGCGGGTAAAGAATGCTGTAATGAACGATGCAAAGTAGCATATTAAGTTAATCTTTGCATTGAGCATCGTTTTCTTTACTCTAGATTCTTTTGGCATAACTTAAAATTATATTCTATTGTGCAATAAACGCACTACCTGCTCAATATCTTTTTCGCTCAATTTGCATTTTGTGATGAATTCAATTGCATCTTCGCAGTGCAGGTCGCTGCCGCAAACGGAGTAAAGTCCGTTGCTCAAGAGCCACAAGGCTTTTTTCTGGACTGCTTTGCCGTAGCCACCGGCAATGGATGCCAGGTTGAGCTGGAACCTTACGCCTTGGCTGTGGAGCTTAAGGTAGTCGGCATCGTCAAGGTACATATATCTTTCGGGGTGGGCAAGCAGTGGAAAGTAGCCCAATGACTTTATTTGCTGCAGGGTGTCGTTGAAGCGTATTGGGGCGTTGTAGTATGATGTTTCCACGAGTATGTGCTTGCCTGTGGTGCCGATGGGGAGGAGTATTTCATCTCCTTCTCCCTGTGCTTTTGTCGTTTTATCTCCATTCCCAGCTTGCAGTAGTTTGCGCAGGTTGTTATCTATCATGTACTCTGCGGCAAGGTGCAGGGTGATGTTGCCTGTATACGCGGCTTTGAGCTCGTTGAAACGGGCTGTGAGCTTTTGGGGCGTGTTGGGGATGTCCTCCATTATGTGTGGGGTGAGCCACAGTTCTTTTATGCCCAATGTCTCGTATGTGGCAAGTATGCGCAGTGACTCGGCAATGGTTTCAACACCGTCGTCCACTCCGGGGAGTATGTGGGAGTGGTGGTCGGTGGCACCCTGCAGAATGCCGCTTGCTACTATTGTTGTTTTTTTACTGAAGAACCACACGGTTAAATAAACTGAAATGTGAAAGGTGAAAACTTTTGCAAGCAGAATTCCTTACAATGTTTTATTCCTCATATAATTTGTCTAGTCTTGTTGCCGCTTTCCCTATTAGATTGTCAATACCCGAATATTGGAAAACTCTTAATCTTATTTTGTCTATTATGACAGATAGAAGGAAAACAATAGAGGCAAAAAGGTATAGATAAAAAATATCAGGGATATGCCCTATGAATTTATGGAATACTTGCGAAATATATGTTGTTACATATTGTTGTGAGTGTATTATGTATACGGCAATAGTGTTTGGGGCTATTCGCTTTATTATTCCAGGGATAAAACCTTTATCAGGAATAGTGAAGCTTTTGAACCACATAAATGTTGTTATAGCCAAGGTTAATGTAATTAGCGAATTATTATTTAACTGTATTGTTCCAAGGAAATAAATATAACAGATGTTATATATGGCTAATAATATGAGTGTTGCAGTTCCCCAGTAGTTGAATTTGGGAGTATGTAGCCGAAGGTATCCACCTGTTATATATACTGTTGTCATCCATAGCAATGACAATCCATTGCCATATAATTCACCTAAAGGGAAAAGGTTGAAAAGTTGGGAACTTAGCAATAACAGAGAACCGATGAGGATTTGATACTGCTTTTTTGTAATGCTATTGCATACTTTGTTTATAAAAGGTGACAATAGTAAAACAGCAATGTATTTGTTAATAAACCAATAGTTGTATAGTGGAACTAAAGATTTGAAAAGGGATGTGATGTCAATTTTGTTACATGAATACAGAATCAGTGCTACTATGAAACTTAATGAAATTGTGGATGTCACAGTTCGAAGAATACGTTCTGTCTTGAATTTTGATTTTATCAAGAAAAAGCCGGAAATCACCACAAAACAATCAACGGCGTGTGGCGCAATGGTATTGAAACTAATCAGGTATGGTGATAAGTTCCCCCAATTGCCAAGGTGTCCACAACAGATGAATAGCATGGATAGTACACGTAATAGTTCCAAATTTGTTTGTCTATTCATTTTATTAATGTTTTTCACTTTTTCGCATTGATGACATTTTTTCGCAGCCCGCAGGGCACTATCTTCGCCGGTGCTGCTTGCGGCCTGTTGCAACCGATGTTGTCAAAACCTCGGTATGAATCAATCCTCGGCTTTCACTTTTTAGAGTGGTAGTGGTATCCATAGCCGTAACCGTATCCGTAGCTATAGCCATAGCGGTAGCCGTAACGGCCTTGGCCGCTGTGGGTGCCATTGAGTATTATGGCGATGCTCTTGAAGCGTTTGTTGTCGTAGATGTCCTGCAACTCGCCAAGCATGTCGCGGTTCAAGAGGCCGGCACGGATGACGAAGAGTGTGCGGTCGCTGTAGCGCTCGATGATTTGTGTGTCGGCTACGATGTCGATTGGCGGGCAGTCGATGAAAATGTAGTCGTAGCGCTTGCGCATCTCGGCAATGAGGTGCTCGAAATGAGTGCTGCCGATGAGTTCGGTGGGGTTGGGCGGGATGGTGCCCACGGTGATGACGTGCAGGTTATCGTAACCGGTGTCGGTGGTTATGATGTCGTCGATGTTGCTTGTGCCGCCCGAGAGGTATTCGCTGATGCCGACAGAGGGGGTGTGTATGTACTCTGAAGTTGCGGCACGGCGAAGGTCGCCATCAATGACCAGTACCTTGCTTCCCTTGAGGGCAAGCGTGGCGGCGAGGTTCATGGTGAGGAAGGTCTTGCCGCTGCCGGGGTTGAAGGAGGTGGTGATGATGACATTGCAGGGCTTTGACTTGTCGGTCATGAACTCGAAGTTGGTGCGCATGATTCGGAAGGCTTCGTTGATGATGTTGCGGTTGCCGCCCTTGACAATGATTTTTCTCTCTTTGCTGTTGGCTTGCTCCTTTTGCAGGGGGATTTCGCCGATGAAGGGGATGTTCAAATCCTCGAGGTCGCGACGGCCACGTACCTTGCGGTTGGTGATGACGCAGATGAAGATGATGATGAGCGGCACCATGACACCGAGCGTCAATGCCAGCATGATGATGGGTTTCTTCATTGGCTCAACAGGGATGTTGATGCCTGTGGGGTGGACGAGGATGCGGTTGTTGGATGCCGAGAACTCCTTTGAGAGCTCGGTCTCTTCGAGTTTCTGCAGCAGGAAGAGGTAGAGGGCGTTCTTCACCTTTTGCTGGCGAAGGAGTGTCTGCAACTCCTTGGTGCTGTGTGTGGTGGTGGTGAAGTGTGTGATGTTGCTCTCTATTTCCTTGTTGGCATCGGATATCTGTCGCTTGAGGTCGGCGACGTGGCTGTCGATGGCAGCTTGTATGCCGGCATGCATTGCGGCGATGTCCTTGTCGTAGTCGATGACGACGGGATGGTTCTCGCTACTGTTGGCAACGAGTCTGTTACGCTCGAGAACTTTGGTGTTGTAGCTGTCGATGAGTGACTCGATGTTGGCGGCCTGTATGCCGGTGTTTGCCGGGATAATCTCCTTTTTGCTGCCTTGCGCCATGTATGACTTTATGAAATTGGCGAGTTCGAGCTGGTTGTTGAGCGAGAGGATGAGTTCCTGCTCCTTGCTGTTGACAGCCTCCTGAACGAGTGTGCTTGCGCTGCTGTGGGATAGCTTGTTGTCGCCACGGAACTTGGCAATTTCGCGGTCAATGGCCTCGAGTTCCTGCCTGATTTCTTCGGCGCGCTTGCCGATGAATTCGGCTGTCTTGATGGTGGCATAGTTGCTCTCCTCGACCCATTGCTCGTTGTAGATGTTGAGGATGGCTGTGAGGATGTCGGTGGCTCTGAAGGCTGATATGTCCTTGATGCTGAGGCTGACAACGCTGGTCTTTTCCTTGATGAGGCCAACGTTGAGGTTTGCACGCAGATGGTTGGCAAGCATGTCGACGTTGTGCTTCTCGATATACAGGTTGGAGCCGCCAAATGTGCCAAAACTGCTTGTCTTCTCGAGGAGTACAAGGCCGATGGGAGTTGAGACGGTGTCGCCAATGACGGCCTGTATTGCGGTGCCGGCAAGGGACTCGCCACGGAAGGTGAAATTGCTGAGTGTGACGGTGCTGTCGGATGTGATGACGGCGGTGAAGGTGGCCTTGTCGCTTTCGGTGAGGTCGAGGGTGGTAATTCTCAATGGGCGTTCTTTATAGATGATTCCGTTGAAGAATGTGCCTTCGCCACGGAACTCGATGTCGAGACGCAGGCGGCGTATGGCTTCCTTCATTATTTCGACCGACTGCAGAGCAGTGATTTCGTTCTGGGCATTGGCGGTGGTGCGTGAATTGCCAAGTTCCTTGAAGGTGCTGCCGGTGCCGGCACCGCCACCGCGCTCGCTCTCCTTGATGAGAATCTCGGCATGGCGCATGTATTTGGGCGGGGTAGACTTGATGACGTACACCGCTATTGCCGATGCTATGGTGAGTGAAAGAACAAACCAGTACCAGTTCTTGAGGCAATGGAATATCAGGTCCCTGATGGGGATGACATTGTCGTTCTTGTGTGATGCGTTGTTGTTTGCCATTTTTGTAGCAATATTTTAGGGATTAGTTGAAACCGCGGATGAATGTTACGATGGTGAGTGCAAGGGATGCGATAGAGAACCAGAACGACACGGAGCGCACGGTGTTGCCGTTGATGGATGAGGCGCCGGCCTTGGCGGTGTTGGGCTCAACGTAGACGATGT
Organism: Bacteroidaceae bacterium; assembly: GCA_045634305.1. GTDB lineage: Bacteria > Bacteroidota > Bacteroidia > Bacteroidales > Bacteroidaceae > HGM04593. The sequence goes on from JAZQZZ010000022.1 coordinate 38,236, forward strand.
CGTTCTGCTGCAGGTAGTAGGCGGGTGAGGCGTGGAACTGCGCGGCATCGTTGAGGTTGAGGGTGTAGGCTTTCTGCACGCCGTACTCCTCGCGCAGCACGGTGACGTTCTCGCGCTTGCCCTGGATGGTGAGGTCGCCGGCAAGGCTAAGGGCGTCGAGGATGGTGAAGCGGTCCTTGTTGATGTCGTATTTGCCGGGGCGGCCGACTTCGCCAAGTACCGATACCTGCTGGTTGTGGAAACCGACAATGACAACGGGGTCGAGAACGAGTTTCTTCTCGAGGATGATGTTCTTGATGTGCTTTGCTACCTCGTCGCGGGTCTTGCCCTCGACATAGATTTCGCCCAGAGTGGGGAAGTCGATGTATCCGCGCTCATCGACGGTGTAGGCAAGGCGTGTTTCGTTGCCACCGGTGTTGTTGGTTGAACGGGTGAGGTTCAAGGGGAGGGTGAGCTCGGGGTCTTTGCTGTTTACGTGGATGGTGAACTGGTCGCCGACCTTGAGCCTTACATCCTGGGGTGTGGCGATTTTTACGCTTTGGCCATCGTTGAGATCCTGAAAATAGGGGACTTGTTTTTGTGTGGCGCACGATGCTGTCAATAGCAGCATGAGCAGTGCGGGAATGAGTTTTTTCATATCGTTTATTTTTTTTGATTTTATCAGGTTATTTGCGCCTGTGGGTGTCTTTCAACCATTTAAGCGACTACATGCGTACGTGCGTGTTTTATATATTGTAAATATATTTTACTTGAAAATATTTTATGCGTGTGTGGCGGGGTTCTTTGGGTCGAGAACCTCAAGAAAATCGGTGCTTATCTCGGTCAGGGCAACGGCGGTGATGCCTTCGATGAGCAGTACCACCCGGCGGCTGCGCTTGCCTTGCACCTTGACAAAATAGCCTTCGGTGCCGTCAAAGACTCCGCCATGAACGCGCACTCTTGTGCCCTTCTTTATGTCAATCTCTTCGGGGCGCAGGTAGGTGATGTCGGCGTTGGCTGCATTGGTTATGTCAATGAATTGCTGCATCTGACGCTCTGGAACGGTGATTGGGACATTCTTGCCGTCTTGCGGGCGTGTGCAGTATTGCAGGAAATTGACGGCTTGCTTGAGTGCTTTGATTCTCTCTTTTGTGGTGTGTACGAAAATGAGATTGTGTATGGCCGGTACCATCTGACGTCTCTTGGTGCCACCACGTTTCTCGACAAGAGCCTCTTTCATGGGGACGAAACACTCGACCTCTTTTTGGCGGAGAAACTCCTTGGCGATGAGTTCGCGGCGATAGGGTGCGCTCATTGCAAACCAGGTGAGGGTGTTGTCGTTGTCCATGGTGTGATGCCGCTTGATGGATGTGGATGGTTGTCGTATGGGCATATTTCGGGCTCCTCGATGGTTATGTAATGTATTGACCATCAAGTTTTTAGCTTTTGAATAAATATTTTTGCCCAAATGTGGGGATGAATGGACGTGCAAGGGAGGTGCGATGCTCGTTACATTCTGATAACAAATGTATTAAAAAACACGATACCGTGCAAATTGTTTTTGGAAATGCAGAGTATCGTGTAAAAATATTTTATCGGGATGTTATTTGAGGGTGAGCCGGGCGAGGTAGTCGTAGTGTTCGCCGTCGATGCATTTTTTGCAGGCAAAGCCGTGCTCCTCGGCATACATTGACAGGGTATCGAAATCGATGTAGAGCCAGTCGAATGGGGTGCCGGTGATGTTCTTGTAGCGCATCTTGTAGTCTATCTCGCCATAATAGCCGGCCGCGAGGTCTATGTCCATGCCGCCATCGTCGTCCATGAAGACGTAGCTGATGTCGGAGGAGTCGAGCAATACCTGACCGCCGGGTGCCAAAAGGCGTTTTATGCTGCGGAAGAAGAGTGGCAGACGGTCTATCTTGCCGACTATGCCGATACCGTTCATAGCAAGCAGGATGGTGTCGAACTTCTCGGTGAATGTCTCATCGAAGAAATTGATGTTGCGGGCATCGAGACCGCGCTCTGTCATTACTTCGACCGACAGCTCCGAGATGTCGATGGCGACAGGCACGAGTCCGCGTTCTTTGAGTATGACGCTGTGGCAACCGCTGCCGGCGCCCACATCGAGTACCTTGCCGTGGCAAAGTTCCAAGGCTTTTTGTTCCTGTATGGGCATGTCGGGAAAGTTACGGAACAGTGTGGCAACGGGAATCTCGTCCTCGTAGAACATTGACGAGAGTACTCTCAACTTGCCTGCTTTCCCGGTGTGGTAGTAGTCGGAAATCGCCCTTCCCATCGGGTCTTTTTCCTTGTTGGTGACAGTTTGCATGGTTTATGTTTTATGCTTGCGGTTTTTCTGTTCTTTGTATGATTTTTTCTGCAATGACGCGTGGTTCAATATCCATGCAGCGGTAGTCGCCAAAGCGGCAGGGCTTGTTGCCGAAAATTGAGCATGGACGGCACTCCAACGCCAGGCCTATGCAGTCGTCCTTGCTCTGCTGCCATCCCAAGAAACCGGCAAGGGGAGAGGTGGCTCCCCAAATTGAAATTGCCGGGGTGCCGACGAGTGAGGCCATGTGCATATTTGCCGAGTCCATGCAGAGCATGACGTCGAGGTGGCTGATGAGGCGCAACTCGCCGCTGAAATCGGTTTTACCAATGAATGAGATGGTGTTGGGGTATTTGTTGCACCATTGGTTGATGGTTTTCTCTTCCTCGGGGCCGTTGCCGAAGAAGAACAGTTTGGTCTGTTTCTGTTGCGACAGCAGCGCGACAACCTGCTCCATCTTTTCTGTCGGGTATATCTTTCCGCTGTGGCGTGCAAATGGGGCAATTCCTATCCAGCGGTCGTCGCCTTTGTCGGGTATGAATGAGGCGAATTCGCCGATGTTGGCCTTGCTCTCCTTGAACAATGATGAGAATGTTGGTGTGAATGGCAGTCCCAAGCGTGTGAAAACGTCAAGGTAGCGCTCAAAGGTGCTCTTGAGCTGCTGCTTGCCTGTGTTGCCGGGCTTTGTGAGCTGCGCCTTCTCCTTGCGTCCCTTGTCGATGATTGCGACCTTTGTGCGGCTGAAGAGCCTGAAGTACGTCCTGAGGACTTTTGTCCTTAGCACATCGTGGAGGTCGGCGAACATGTCGGGCTTGTGCTGCGACAATTCGCGGTAGAGCCTGTAAAGCCCCGGCAAGCCCTTGTATTCTGTCGGATTTATGCCGATGAAATCAAGGTTTTCGGGCTTGTTGATGAAGAATTGACCGAATCTCTCGCGACTCACGAAGATGAAGCGGTGCCGGGGGTAGGTTTCGCTAAGCGAATAGAGCAACGGGATGGTCATTGCTACGTCGCCTACAGCCGAAAAACGTGTAATAAGTACGGTTTTGCTGTCACTTTTTTGAGCCATAGAGAACCGGGTTGAGCGATGGGTCGTTGTACATCTTCATCTGTCGGTACACTTTCATGAACTTGCGTCCGGCGGCAATGTCGTCGAGTAACTGGCCTATCGAGGTTGTCATATCCTTGTACTGCTCGTTGAGGACGTCGAGCTTTGCCTGGCATTTCGCGCGGTGATCCTCGTCTACATCGGTGCGGTTCACCTCCTCCTGCATGTGGTAAATCTTTAGCGAGAGGATGGAGTAGCGGTCGACAGCCCATGCGGGGCTCTCGGTGTTGATGGTTGCCCCCTCAAGGGGGGTGACGTCCTTATATAAATCGAGGAAGTAGCTGTCGATGAGCTCGACAAGGTCGGTGCGGTCCTGATTGGACTTGTCGATGCGGCGTTTGAGCGTGAGTGCCTCTACCGGGTCTATGCCCGGGTCGCGGATGATGTCTTCGAAATGCCACTGCACTGTGTCTATCCAGCACTTGAGGTAGAGATAGTACTCGATGCTCTTTAGTGGGTAGGGGTTGTTTATCGGTGTGTCGACATTGTCGGTCTTGTGGTAGTCGGCTATGGCTTCATTGAAAATGGGCCAGCTCATCTGGGTGAACTTCTTCATGTTGTATCAGGATTTTTGTTGGTGCCGGTGCTCTCATGGCATCGGATACCGGGGTTCTGTTATTTATATGCAAAGCTAACTATTTTAATGATAACTGCAAAACTTTGCCCTAAAAGTCGTTTTAAGTTTGTATATTTGAAGTAAACTTCGAACATATACTGCACTCGCTGTGAAATTCGCTAAAGCAAGCTTTGCGTATCTCGCTCGTTTGTTCGTATATTTGCGGTAAACCGCGAATATATGCTGCACTCGCTGTGAAATCCGCTAAAGCAAGCTTTGCGTATCTCGCTCGTTTGTTTATATATTTGCATAGGTATAAAACGAAAAGGTGAAGATGAAGGTTGTTATTGACGAAAAGATTCCCTATCTGCGTGATGCGTTGACGGCGATGGGGATTGAGGTGGTGGCGTTGCCTGGCGATGCCATTGCAAATGGTGATCTGGTTGATGCCGAGGCTCTTTTTGTGCGTACGCGTACAAGGTGCAACGCGGCTCTTTTAGATAATACGGCGGTACGTTTCATAGGAACTGCGACAATCGGTTACGACCATATTGATGCCGGCTATTGTAATGAGGCCGGGATTACATGGACGAATGCTGCGGGTTGTAATGCCGGAGCTGTGTTGCAGTATGTTCAGTCGGTGATTTATTCGTGGGCACGTGATAACGGTTGCTCTGTCGCCGGGCTTACTTTGGGTGTTGTCGGCCTGGGCGAGATTGGTTCACGTGTCGCTGAGTGGGCCGCGAGCGTGGGTATGCATGTGTTGGCCAATGACCCGCCGAAGGCCGATGCGGGCATGCCGGGGCTTGTGTCGTTGAAAGAGATTGCAGAGTCGAGTGACATAATAACGTTCCATCCGACACTGAATGTTGATGGGGTATATAAAAGTCATCATCTTGCCGATGCGGCATTCTTCTCCCGTCTCGGGCATTGCAGACTGTTGATTAATGCTTCGCGTGGGCCGGTAGTCGATAACGATGCTCTGCTGGCTGCCATGGAAAGTGGCGCGGTGCAGTGTGCGGCTGTTGATGTGTGGGAAGGTGAGCCTGATATAAATCTAGCTTTGCTGGAGAGGGCGTATGTTGCGACTCCTCACATTGCCGGTTATTCGGCTGAGGGAAAAATGAATGCGACATCTATTGTGCTGGGCGAGTTCGCGCGTTATATTAATTATAAAGGAGAGGTTCCGCAGTTGAGGCTTGAGGCACCGTCGCAGCCTGTTGTGGTGGCCGGGAGCGAGGAGGAGGCTTTCCTGACAATATATTCGCCACTCGATGATACTGCGATGCTGAAGGGCGCGCCCGGTGATTTTGAGAGGTTGCGTAACAATTACAGGTTGCGTCGCGAACAAATTGCCTATGATATTCATATAAATGAATGATTGAAGGAATGTTGATTTAGACTAAGTTTTGCACATTTTTGCATTGAATGTGCAACGGGTTTGCGTTTTTTTTCTATATTTCTTTGTAGTTCTTAATTTTTATCTTACATTTGCGGCAAAGATATTTTACGAATCTTTAAAACTTACAATTATGTCAGAAATTGAATCAAGAGTAAAACAGATTATCATTGAGAAGTTCGGTGTGTCAGAGTCAGTGGTTACATCAGAGGCTAACTTTACAAATGACTTGAGCGCAGACTCTTTGGATAGAGTAGAGCTTATTATGGAGATTGAGGACGAATTCGGTATCTCAATTCCTGAGGATTTGGCTGAGAAAATTGCGACAGTAGGTGATGCTGTCAAGTATGTAGAGGAGAAGGTTGCCGAGAAGTAATTGACCTCTCTTCCTACTGTACTCTAACTATTCTATATGAAACTTAGAAGAGTTGTTGTAACAGGTCTTGGTGCTGTTTCGCCCATTGGTAACGATGTGCCCACAATGTGGGAGAATGCGGTCAATGGTGTGAGTGGCGCAGGACCTATTACTCATTTTGATGCATACCTATTCAAAACGCAGTTCGCTTGTGAGGTGAAGGGTTTTGACCCTGCTTCGGTGATGGACCGTCGTGAACTTCGCAAGGTGGATATCGACACGCATTATGGCGTGGCGGCTGCAGTGGAGGCTATAAATGATAGCGCTCTGGATTTTGAAAAGGTTGATTGCAACAGAGTTGGCGTTATATTCGGTGAGGGTATCGGTGGATTGTGCGCTCTTGAAGACGAGATGCGTGCTTATGCGTTGAATCAGGAAAATGGTCCACGCTTCTCTCCGTTCCTCATTACAAAGATGATATCGGATATGACAACCGGTATAATCTCGATACGCTATGGGTTGAAGGGCCCCAATTATGTGACGACATCGGCATGTGCATCGTCTTCGAACGCTATAATCGACGCATATGACCAGATACGTCTCGGTCGTGCGGATGTGGTGATATCGGGTGGTGCAGAGGCTGCAATATGTAATAGTGGCGTTGGAGCTTTCAACGCAATGCATGCGTTGTCGGTGCGTAATGATGACCCAAAAGGTGCATCGCGTCCGTTCAGCAAGAGCCGTGATGGCTTTGTCATAGCCGAAGGTGCTGCTTCCCTGGTTCTTGAGGAGTATGAACATGCTGTTGCGCGTGGTGCAAAAATCTATGCCGAGATTGTCGGTACGGGTCTGACGGCTGATGCTCATCATATAACAGCGCCGCATCCCGAGGGTGAAGGTGCCTACCGTGTGATGAAAGTTGCGCTCGAGGAAGCCGGTCTGCCGCTTGAAAGTGTGGATTACATAAATGTACATGGTACTTCAACGTATGCAGGCGATATCGCCGAGGCAAAGGCTATAAAGAATCTCTTCGGTGAGCATGCATACAAGTTGAATATCAGTTCTACAAAGTCAATGACAGGTCATTTGCTTGGTGGTGCAGGAGCGCTTGAGGCTGTGCTGACAGTGCTTACCATGGAGCATGGTATAGTTCCTCCAACAATTAACCATGTCGAGGGGGACGAGGATCCTGAAATTGATTATGCAATGAACTTTACCTTTAACAAGGCGCAGAAGAGGAATGTGAATGTCGCTTTGTCGAATACATTCGGCTTCGGTGGCCATAACGCAAGCATTGCTTTTAAGAAAATTGAAGGCTGATAGATTTTTCAAGAAACTGATTGACAAGATAAGACTCCTGTCCCGCAAGGACAGGGAGTCTTATTTGTTGTTATACTCGATTCTTGGGTATGTGCCTCGTGATATTAAACTCTATGAAATGGCTATGACGCACAGTTCTACATCGGGTGCAAAGAAATTGTCGTGCAACGAGCGTCTGGAGTTTCTGGGTGACGCTGTGCTCAGTTCAATTACCGCTGATTATCTTTATTCAAAATTCGACCGTGAGCGCGAGGGATTCCTTACCAAGTCTCGCAGCAATCTCGTCTGCCGCGAGAGGTTGAATGAACTTGCTCTTCAGATTGGGCTCGACAAATATGTGAATGCGTGTGGAGTGGCGCATCAGCATAACAATTATATATATGGCAATGCTCTCGAGGCTCTTGTGGGTGCCATATACATTGACAAGGGGTATAAACAATGCCGCCGTTTCCTGCTCGACAGGGTTTTTTCGCGTCTTGTTGATATTGAATCGGTGGTGAAGGCCGACAAGAACTACAAGAGCCGTCTTATTGAATGGGGGCAGAAGAAGCATATTGATGTCGAGTTCCGCATTGTGAGCGAGGAACTGCGTAAGGAGGGGGTCTTTTTTGTGAGTGAGGTGCTTGTCGGCGGCGAGGTGTGTGGCATAGGTGATGGCTTCTCAAAACGCGAGAGCCAACAGAAAGCTGCCCGTCAGGCGCTGGCAAAAATCAAATGAGCGCTCCTTTTGTGTAATATGCTCTTTAAATTCTATCTTGTCTTCTGCTTGAAAGTGTAACGGCTGCTTTGAGCCTGTCACCACCCATTGGAGGGGTGTCCTTACATAGGGTTATCCTTATTGAATTTACCTGTCCGAAAGTTCCGTATATCCTTTTTGAAATCCTATTGCATACGTGTTCCAACAGGTTGGATGGCTGTTCCATCTCTCTACACAGGATATCATATACGTCGGCGTAGCTTACGGTGCCGTCAATCAAGTCGCTTTCAGCGCAACTGCAATCGTCGATTCCAAGTTCAATGTCAATTGTGAACCAGGCACCAATCTCGCGTTCCTGTTGCATGACTCCGTGGTGTGCGAACAGGTGTACGTCGCGCAGTTCTATGTTGTATTGGTCTATGTGCATGATGGTGGTTTGTTTTGCTTTAAAGAGCCACGTTGTGGCTCTTTAAAGTCTGTGGGTTGGAATCTTTATTTTATCCGCATTTTGAATATCCGCATCCGGGGCAGTGCAGACAGCCTTCCTCGAAAATCAACTGCTGCTTGCAGTTAGGGCATTTCTCGGCAGTTGATGTACCATCCTTGATGTAGCGTTTGAGGGCGCGCTCAACACCGTTTTTCCATGTGTTGATATTGTCCGATGCCAACTGCAATGATGAAATAAGTTTAATGACCTGCTCTATTGGCATTTTATATCGCAACACTCCCGAAATGAGCTTTGCATAGTTCCAAAACTCGGGATTGAAACGCTCGGACAATCCTTCGATTGTTGTCTTGTAACCGATTTTGTTCTCAAACTGGAAATCATAGCGCTTGCTTCCGTCTTCATTGGTGTGCTTTATGATGATTCCCTGAGTTACATTCTTTGGTAGTGGAATGCCATCCTCGTCATCCTGTTGTCCGGTGAAAATCTCGTAAGGCTCTCCGTTTAGCAAACCAATGAACGCCACCCACTTCTCCTTGTTGTTCTGAAAACGTACAACATCGGCCTTAAGTGTTGTGGGGCGCACTTCTGTTATGAATGGCTTGGCCTCATCGTTCTCTTTTTTCTCTTTCTTGCTCTCTGCCGATACCAGTACGCCAGCGCGTGAACCGTCACGGTAAACGGTACATCCCTTGCAACCGCACTTCCAGGCTGTCACGTATAGCTCGTTGACAAGTTTTTCGTCAACATTGTTCGGCAGGTTTATGGTTACGCTTATAGAGTGATCCACCCACTTTTGTATACGGCCCTGCATCTCCACCTTTGCTACCCAGTCAATGTCGTTCGACGTTGCCTTGCTGTAGGGGGAGCGTGCCACAATGTTGTCTATCTCGGTCTGTGAATATCGTTTCGTGGTGTCTATGCCGCTGCTTTTCATCCACTCTATGAATTTGTGGTGGTATACGATGTACTCTTCGAATGAATCGCCGTTCTCATCGGTGAAATCCACGTGTACGTTTGTGTCGTTGGGGTTTACTTTTCTGCGGCGTTTATATACCGGCATGAATACCGGTTCTATGCCCGATGTGGTCTGCGTCATTATGCTCACCGTGCCGGTTGGGGCAATCGTAAGGCAGGCGATGTTACGGCGGCCATATTTCTCCATATTCTCGTAAAGGCTTGGGCAAGCCTCTTTCAAACGGTTGATAAATGGATTGGCGGCTTCGCGTTTTATGTCGAAAACCTCGAATGCACCACGCTCCTTGGCAAGGTTGACCGATGAAGAGTATACTGCAATGGCCAGTGTCTTGTGTACCTCTTCGGCGAAAGCTGTTGCCTCTTCGGTGCCGTAGCGCAGTCCCATGGCGGCAAGCATGTCGCCCTCGGCTGTGATACCGACGCCGGTGCGGCGTCCCATGCTGCTCTTGCGGTATATCTTGTCCCAAAGTCTTTTCTCTGCTCCCTTAACCTCTTCGCTCTCTGGGTCGCTCTCAATCTTTTCCTTGATAGCTTCAATCTTTTCAAGTTCAAGATCAATGATGTCGTCCATTATGCGCTGTGTCTTTGTGGCGTGCTCCTTGAACAGCTCGAAATCAAAATAAGCCTCCGGGGTAAATGGATTAACCACATAAGAGAACAGGTTGATGGCAATGAGGCGGCACGAATCGTATGGGCATAAAGGAATCTCGCCGCATGGGTTGGTGGATACGGTCTCAAAACCCAGGTCGGCATAGCAGTCGGGAATCGATTCGCGCTTGATGGTGTCCCAGAAAAGTACTCCCGGCTCGGCCGATTTCCAAGCGTTGTGGATAATCTTCTCCCATAGTTTGGTGGCATCTATATCCTTTGTATATAAAGGAGTGTCGGCGTTTATCGGGTATTGTTGCCTATAAGGTGTGGCTGTTGTTACAGCCTTCATGAAATCGTCATCAATCTTTACAGATACGTTGGCACCCGTAACCTTACCTTCGGTCATCTTTGCATCGATGAAGGCTTCTGCATCGGGGTGCTTTATGGACACGCTGAGCATCAATGCTCCGCGTCGGCCATCCTGTGCTACCTCGCGTGTTGAGTTTGAATAGCGCTCCATGAACGGTACAAGTCCGGTTGATGTTAGAGCCGAATTCTTCACCGGTGAACCTTTGGGACGTATGTGTGAGAGATCGTGACCAACGCCACCGCGTCGCTTCATAAGCTGTACCTGTTCCTCGTCAATACGTATGATTGCACCATATGAGTCGGCGCTGCCGTCCAAACCTATCACGAAACAATTGGAGAGTGATGCAATCTGGAATTCGTTGCCGATTCCTGTCATTGGGCTGCCGGATGGCACTACGTACTTGAATTTGTCGAGCAACGCGAAAACCTCTTCTGCCGACATTGGATTCTCATACTTCGACTCAATTCTTGCAATCTCGTTGGCTATTCGCCAATGCATGTCTTGAGGTGACTTTTCGTAGATGTTTCCGAAAGAGTCCTTGAGTGCATATTTGTTTACCCAAACTCTTGCTGCAAGCTCGTCTCCGCCAAAGTATTCAAGCGAGGCTTTAATGGCTTCGTCCTGAGAGTATTTCTGTTTTTCCATTCTGGTGTTTTTGTAGTTGTTGGTTCTTGAAAGTTTTTCTTAATTGAGGATTACAAAATTAAAAATCATTTCCATAATTACCAAATAAAATAGTTGTTTAACTATTTATAAATGAAAAGTTTTCCAAAAATATTTTTAACCAGTTGAATATCAGATATTTGAATTTTTGAGAGACAAGAAAAGTTTTCCAAAAAGATATTTTGCAATTGTCTTTTATGGAATTTGGTTTTGCTTTTTGTGTCACCATGTAATCCGATTCGTTTGCATTTTATATAATATCAGCAGCCGCACCATCAAAAGTGGCACGGCCGCTGATATCGTTATACTTATTGTATTATGCGCTTAAAAGCGAGTTGTCAATTTCTTCAAGTTCGACGCGGAACTGCTTGTCTGTGTCTGCAAGGTTGGCAATGGTCTTGCATGCGTGGAGTACTGTGGCATGGTCTCTGTCTCCTACATATTTGCCGATTTTTGATGTAGACATGTCAAGGTGTTTCTTTGCAAGGTACATGGCAACCTGACGTACAAGTACCACTTCGCGTTTGCGTGAGCGTGTGTTGATGGCGTTTGCTTCAACACCGTAGTACTCAGAAACCTTCTTTATGATATCGTCAATGGTGATTGTCTTTTTCTCATAATCTGAGAAATCACCAATGATTCTGCGTGCAAGGTTAATGTCGATATCGGCATTGTTGATTGTAGAGTGTGCCATGATTGACACGACTATGCCCTCAAGGTCACGGATACTTGCATTTACGTTCTCTGCAATGTATGATATAACCTCTTCGGGGAATTTCAAACCATCCCTGTATATTTTGTTGCGAAGGATGTTCTTACGCAATTCAAAATCAGGTTTTTCGATCTCGGCTGTCATGCCCCACTTGAATCGTGTAATTAAACGCTCTTCCATACCCTGCAATTGTGCCGGTGAGCGATCTGATGTCATAATCAGCTGCTTGCCGTTCAGATGCAGGTGGTTGAATATATGGAAGAAAGCGTTTTGGGTCTTCTGAAGGCCCGCAAACTCCTGAATGTCGTCAATGATAAGGACATCAATGCTTTGATAGAATCTCATGAAATCATTGAAGTTTTTCTGGAGTATAGAATCTGTATATTGTACCTGGAACAGATGTGCCGATACGTAAAGCACTCTCAGTTCGGGATGCAACTCTTTGATCTTGATACCGATGGCATTTATCAAGTGAGTCTTTCCTACACCCGATGAACCATGTATGAATAATGGGTTGAAGGCTCTGCCCGGCTTGTCGGCGACGCTGATGGCCACTGAACGTGAGAGGCGGTTACTGATACCCTCTACATAGTTGTCGAATGTATAGCGGTTGATGAGCATTGAGTCAAGCTCCTGTATTGCTTCTTGCTTTGCTACAGGAGAACTGTTGCCGCTGTTCGCGGTTCTTCGGCCTGTAGAAACACCACCCTCGGTGCCTACTTCCATGCTAAGGTTGTTGTCCTTGTCTGTGAGCACACTGTACATGAGCTGTGTGCCGTTGCCCATAACCTTGAACAGGGTAGAACGCAACAGGTCGACAAAGTTTCCTTCCAGAAACTCGTATACAAAATTGCTCTTCACCTGTATGGTAAGAGTGTTACCTTCGTACTTGAGCGGTGTGATATCCGCAAACCAAGTATTGAAGGTTGTTTCAGAGACATTGTCGCGAATGATCTCCAAACATTTTTTCCATTTTGTATCGAGGTTAAGTGTCATCGACAATTTGTGTTTTACTATTCTGTTCAATCAAACGGAATGAGGGCGTGGGAATGAACCGGTGTGCTCATATGATTTCCTTCCCTGTCAAATCCTTTGCAAATATCTACAAATAAAAATGAAATTGCAAGCAAAGAAAAAGTACCGGAAATTTTGTTTCCAATAATAGGCTGTATATCAGTGCATTAAGATTTTGTAAAAATCAAAGGTTGTTGTTCTGTGTTATTTTTTTTGAACATTGATTTTCAATGTATTATCTCTGTTTATGATGTCGTTTGCAATCTTGATGAATGGCATAAAGGCGCTTCTGTTTTGCTTGTGATGTGATTTCATAGCATAACTGTCATTGGCTTGTTTATTGTTGTCTTATTTAGAATAAATCTAAATAGTGCGAAAAATTTTTTTATTTGAAAATATTTTGTAGACCTTGCAAACGCAAAAAAAATGTGGCGATTTTATTTGCTTTTTATGATTTTATGGCTTTACTTATAAGGCCTCCTGTGGTATGGCAATCTTGTGCCGGGGTATCATAATTCCCGATGAAAAAGTTTATATTGTACATTTTATAAGATAAAGAGAATGGATGGTTGTCAGCCATCCATTCTCTTTATCTTGATACTTCCAAGTCCAGTTCTTTCCGCAATTTTTCAACAAGCGGGTTCTTTTCAACCAATATTGCATATTGTTTGCTCTTGTCGCTTGTGTGGCGCTCGACAACCACCTTGTTTACCACTACTTTCATTTTCATTGTGGTGTTGCCCAGGAAAGGGCTCATACCCTCGCAAATGCGCTTTCCTTCGTTTTCGAACAGGTCGGCTGCCATCTGGTTGTCTACTGAGATAGTAAAGCACTCCCTGCTCTCCACTTTGGGTGTCATTATTTTCATGCGGTCTGCAAGTGCCCTTTCCTTCTCCGGTAATGTTAGTGCGTATGAAGTCCATGCCTGTGACAGCATTGCATCCGTTATTTCGGTGCTGTTGGGAGCTTGTGTGACCTGAGGAGTGGCAACAGTGAGCGTTTCTTTGACAGTCGTTGCCTCTACGGGTGATGCCGGGGGCTCTTCTTCGTTTCCGATAACAGTTCTTGACTTTTTGAACATTTTGCCAAGACTGCCACCGCCTTCGCCTCTGGTCCTTAATTCGGCAGGTCGTCCCTGTATTGGTCTTGCCGGTGCAACTGTTGCGGTGTCAGCCGTTGTTGCTGCTGTCGGGGAGCCGGTTCGCACGGTTGGTGCTTGCTGTTGCGGCGTAACCGGTGTTCTGTTCTCTACTCCCGTTGTCTGTTGCTTGACCGGCGCACTCTCGGCTTTTGCGGCAGGCGTCGGCTGCGTTTCTTTGTTTATGTTGGTAAAAATAGGTTTTAACGTCTTGGGGCGTCGCCCCCCACCATCATCGCTGTCACTATCGTTCATTTGGGAGAGTTCTATGAGGGTGAGCTCTACCTGCAGGCGTTTATTGCGACTGGTTCTGTAATTGAGGCTACAGTTACTGCATAGTCTTATTGCGTTGAACAGCATTTTGGGCGTACAGCGGCGTGCCTGTTCTACGTATCTGTTGCGCAGTTCGGCACTGCCTTCGAAAAGTTCGGCAGCGGCCTGGTCACTGTTCACAAGCAGGTCCCTGAAGTGTGATGCGGCGCCTTCAATGAATATGTTTCCCTCGAATCCCTTGTTGAGGATTTCGTTGAAGAGCAACAGGCATTGTGTTGCTTTTTTCTCTATAATGAAATCTGTGAGTCTAAAATAATACTCGTAGTCAAGTACATTGAGACTGTCGATTACTTTGGCATATGTGAGGTCGCCCTGTGTGAAACTTGCCATCTGGTCAAAGAGCGACAATGCATCACGCATGCAACCGTCCGATTTCTGGGCTATTATACGAAGTGCTTCGTGTTCGCAGTTTATTCCTTCTTTGTTGGCAATACCTTGCAGGTGTGCAATGATGTCTGCGGCTTCAATGCGGCTGAAGTCGTATATCTGGCAGCGTGACAGGATTGTGGGGATAATTTTGTGTTTCTCTGTTGTGGCAAGGATGAATATCGCATGTGCGGGCGGCTCTTCGAGTGTCTTCAGAAATGCATTGAAGGCTGCCTGTGACAGCATGTGTACCTCGTCGATGATATATACCTTGTATTTCCCGACCTGGGGCGGTATGCGTACCTGCTCATTGAGTGAGCGTATGTCCTCTACCGAGTTGTTGCTGGCTGCGTCGAGTTCATAAATAGAGTATGAACGTTGTTGGTTGAATGACTGGCACGATTCGCACTGGTTACAAGGCTCGCCGTTTGCGGTCGGGTTTGTGCAGTTTATCGTCTTGGCAAAAATACGCGCACATGTTGTCTTTCCCACGCCGCGTGGACCGCAGAACAGGTAGGCGTGCGCCAACTTTCCGCTGTGGATGGCATTCTTCAGTGTCGTGGTGAGCGATTTTTGTGCAACAACCGACTCGAACGTGTCGGGGCGGTATTTTCTGGCCGAAACTATGTAGTTCTCCATTTTCTTGATAACAGTTATTTGTTCGTGTAAACTTATGCCAAGCTATTTTTAAAGCTTTCTCACAAAGATAGCTTGAATATTTTAAAGAGTGTGCTATATTTGCAAAAAATAACAAAGGTTTTCTATGAGTTTTAAAGTAGTCGATAAACTGAAATCGCTTGGTGCGTGGATAATGGAGCATAAATACTTGTCTGCTACAATTGTTTTCCTTATTATAATCGTTGTTGTCGATGACAACAATATGATTATGCACATCAAGAACAATGCTACAATTGCAACACTTAATGATGAAATAGAGGAGATGGAGGCCGATTCGGCCGATATACAGGCAAAATTGAAACTCTACACCGACGGTGACCTCAGTGTCATAGAAGATGTTGCCCGTGAACAGGGACTGGTGAAGGAAAATGAAGATATATATATAATAAAGGAGTGAAGAAGTTTTTGGTATTGATGAATTATGTGGGCGCTATTGCGCTTCTGCTCGGGTTGGTTATGAGAATGTTTCTCCCCGACGTGTATGCTTTTATGTATATTGGTGGTGCCGGCCTTTTTGCTGTAACACAGTTTCTGCTTCGTCCGCGTCATACGGGCGTGGCGATACGCCGCCTTGTGGCGCAACAGCAACTTGCTGCCTTGTTGCTTGTGGGGGCCGGGGTGCTCATGTTCACTCACTATAACAACGAGTGGATTGTGATTCTGCTTTGTGGTGCGTTGATGGAATTGTATACGGTATTCCGCTTGTCGCACGAAATCGGCAAGATTGAAGATGACAGAAAGTGACGGATTTCCGTCACTTTCTTGTTATCTGAGCCTTACCACATCACCCACCTTCAATGTTGTATAGCTTATATATTGTGGATTCATTTTATAGAGTGCCTTAAGTTTAATTCCATATATCTGTGAAATCCGGTAGAGGCTCTCTCCCTTTTTTGTCGTGTGGAAATCGTGTCCCTTTGTTGCTTTGTTTTTCTTCCTTTCAAGGTATACTATGTCGCCGCTTCTGAATATGTAGTCACTCTGCAGGTCGTTGTATTTGCGTATCTTACGTTTCGACAGTCCCAACTCTTTTGACAATGATTTGAATGTATCGTCATTGTCTGCAATGACGTAGAGCATGCCATTGGCCTTGAGTATCTCTTTATGTGTGCCGTGTTCTCTTTCCTCTCTTTTGGCGTCGGCAGTGTTTGTGTCGTAACGGTAGAGCGCATAGCGCTCTATTATGCCTATGAGTTTTTTGTCATATTCCCTGTCCTCGGCATAATATGCATCCTTCAGTCCTTTGGCCCATCCTTTGTAGTCTGTACGGTCGAGTTTGAAAAGTGCACTGTATCTTTGGTTCCCTGCAAGGAATAGAGAGTGATCCTCGTATGATTTTTCGGCATTTCTGTATACTCTGAATTTGTGCCAGTTGCCGTTGTCAAAAGAGGTGTATGTCTCTCCGCTCCATCTGTTGTCGGCTTTTATTCCGAAATGGTTGTTTGCCTCAGTTGCAAGTTTGCTTTTGCCGGCACCACTTTCAAGCAGACCTTGAGCCAATGTGATGCTTGCGGGAATTTTATACTTCTCCATCTGTTCAACAGCAGTGGCGGAATATTTGAGCAGATATTTCTCGCTGTCGTTCAGTGTTCTCTCCTGTGCATTTACAGAATTGCAGGTAATGAGTGCAAGCACCAGCAATAGCAACATATGTGATTTCTTCATATTGTATCAATAGCTTAATCAAATACAAAATAAATGAATAAATTGTTTTTGCGCAATATTTGGGTTAAATTCGCGCAAAGAAATTATGCGTGGATTGTTTAATTGTAATAGGACGCAGTAGATTTAAAAAAAAACAAACATATGAAAGAGATGGTAATAAATACGGTGGTGAAGGTGTGCTCCTATGATGAACTGCAGCCTGCCGATAGGGAAATTGTTGATGCAGCCCGTGCAGCAACGGCCAATAGCTATGCTGTCTATTCGAAATTCAATGTAGGTGCGGCAGTGCGTCTTGACGATGGTACGGTAGTGTGTGGCACAAACCAAGAGAATGCCGCCTATCCTTCGGGGCTCTGTGCTGAGCGTACAACGCTTTTCTGGGCCAATTCGCAATATCCGGAACGGGCTGTTGATGTGCTGGCCATTGCTGCACGTACAGCGCAAGGTGAATTGGATAAACCAATCCCTCCTTGTGGTGCTTGCCGTCAGGTTATTCTCGAAACCGAGAAACGTTATAACAAGGCAATGCGCATAATCCTCTATGGTACCAAAGAGTGCTATGTGATTGAGGACGGAGTGAAGGCTCTTCTGCCTCTCTCTTTCGATGCAGGTTTTCTTGAGTAGACATTTTTTTGATAATGAAAAGGATAATGTTCGTGTGCCACGGAAATATTTGCCGTTCTCCGATGGCCGAGTTTATAATGAAGTCGCTTGTTGCAAAGGTAGGTGCCGACCTGTATGTTGAATCCTCGGCTACAAGTCGTGAGGAGATAGGAAATTCCATATATCCTCCTGCTGCAAACATACTTTCGTTGCATGGCATTGTCAGTGCCGGACACCATGCGCGTCAGTTCACGGTGGATGACTACAACAGTTTTGACATGGTTGTAGTTATGGAGGATTACAATAAACTTAACCTCCTGCGTCTGATAGGGTGTGACTGCGAAGGCAAAGTGTGGAAACTGCTTGACTTTGTGAGTGATGAACCGCAGCCTTGTAATGGTGCCGATATTTCGGATCCATGGTATCATGGCAATTTCGACAAGACATACAAGGAGATAGAAACAGGTTGCAAGTGGTTATTGAAGTTTTTGGGGTATTGATATGGGGAATTCTGCCGATGACAAGGTTATAATGGGAATTGACCCGGGAACGAATATCATGGGATATGCTTTCATTGGCGTGAACGGTAACCGTGCACGCCTCATTACTATGGGCGTGATTGATATGCGCAAATGTAAGGATATGTACATGAAACTTGGCGAAATCTTTGAAAGGGTGCAGGGGTTGATTGCATCCTTCCTGCCTGATGAACTTGCAATTGAAGCACCCTTCTTTGGAAAGAATGTGCAGAGTATGCTCAAGTTGGGTAGGGCGCAGGGAGTGGCTATTGCAGCTGCCATTAGCCGCCAGGTGCCAATCCATGAATATGCTCCGCTCAAAATAAAGATGGCCATTACAGGCAACGGTTCGGCGTCCAAGGAACAAGTTGCCGACATGCTGCGCCGTATGCTCAATATCTCGGGTGATGAGATGCCGCAGTTTATGGATGCCACCGATGCACTTGGAGCTGCATTCTGTCATTACCTGCAGAACGGCAAGCCTGTGAGTGAGAAAAGGTATTCATCCTGGGCTGATTTTGTAAACAAGAATCCCGACAAAGTGAAGTGAATCACCAGTCGGGATTTTTATTGGAAATCCACAGACGTTGGGGGTTGTTTGAACCCTGCGAAGTCTGTATTTCGCGTGACCTGTTGTTGCTGTTGTTAACGATGCTTGAACTGTGCAGCCATCTGTAGCGCAGTTACTGCGCATTCGTCGCCTTTGTTTCCAAGGCGTCCACCGCTGCGCTCCTGTGCCTGTAACAGGTTGTTGGTGGTTATGAGACCAAAGATTACGGGTGTGTCGTACTCTACATTCAGCTTTGATAGTCCGGCTGTTACGCCTTCGCATATGTAGTCAAAGTGGGGTGTGTCGCCTCTGATTACACAGCCAATGGCGATTACTGCATCGTATTTGCCGCTTTTAACCATTTGCGATGCGCCAAAAATCAGTTCAAAACTGCCCGGTACGCTTGCCAACTCAATGTCGCTCTCCTCGACGCCGTTGTCAATAAGTGTCTTGACGGCTCCATCGCGCAGAGCATATGTAATCTCATCGTTCCACTCTGCATATACGATACCGATTCTGCAACCTTTGCCATTAGCAACCTTTGATGGGTCGTATGATGATAGGTTCTTCAATTCTGTTGCCATATTGCTTGTAGTCTATTAAAAAAGGCTGTCCCGTTTTATTGCGACAGCCTTTTGATTTGTATTTAAATTGAATTACTTCGCAGCGTTGATTTTGATTTCTGCTTCGTTTGCGATTGGTGAGTTGGGATACTCGTTCTTGATGCTGTTGTAGAGTTTCATGGCCTCAGCTGCGTTGCCCTGAGCTTCGTACATGGC
This sequence comes from Bacteroidaceae bacterium, assembly GCA_045634305.1. Classification (GTDB taxonomy): domain Bacteria; phylum Bacteroidota; class Bacteroidia; order Bacteroidales; family Bacteroidaceae; genus HGM04593. The sequence continues at coordinate 57,382 of JAZQZZ010000022.1, forward strand.
AGCTGCGTCTCTCCAGCATGATGGTGTAACAGCAACGTTGTTTGCTATTGTAGCTGCCTCCAGAACAAGTTCGATGGCCTTGTTCATGTCACCTGTCTGTGAATAGCAGTTGCCGAGTGTCTGCTTTGCTTTTGCTGCAATGATGTTGTCGTTGCCCTCGTATTCGCTAAGGTACTTGATTGCATCCTCATACTGCTTCTGCTGTGCATATACGATACCGGCATAAAGGTTTGCCTTGTTTGCTGCGCTTGTGCCATCGAACTTCTCGATGATTTCAAGAAGACCCATGTTGAATTCGTCGCCGTTCAATGCCGCTTCGAAATCACCTTCAAATACCTTGTATTCAATGTTTGCGATAGCCTGGTTAGCTTCGCTGTTCTCATTGCTCTTTGGTGAGAATACACCGAACGCATTGAGCGCTGCAACCACAATGATTGCTGCAATTACTCCAATGAATACCTTTTTGTTCTTGAGTACAAACTCTTCTGCTTTACCCAATGCCTCATCCGGTGCAATAGGTGTGTCGTTTTTCTTGCTCATAGTCTATTTTTATTTATTTTTTTAATCAGATATGTTTTTAGCCACTCTATGGCATAGTATCATTGTGCAAAAATAAACAAAATATTGTTAGCTTGAAAATTATATCGGTATTTTTTCTTTTAAAAGGACGTATATGCCCGGATTATCCAAATCTTTGCAGTGAACAGCCTTCTTCCTTTATGACAAAGTGCATTTTATTGTAACTTTCGTTCGGTTGGGATTTGTCGTTTCACTCGTTTGCACTATCTTTGACGTAGATTAGAATACCTACAATGATACTTGACGGAATATCGTTACTCAACTATAGGAATCTGCGGGAGGTGAATGTCACTTTCTCCCCCAAGATCAATTGTCTCATAGGCAGCAATGGTATGGGCAAGACAAATTTGCTCGACGCTGTATATTACCTCTCTTTTTGCAAAAGCGCGGTAAATGCGTCCGATTCATTGAATATAATGCACGATGAACCGTATTTTATGTTGCAGGGGAACTATTGCAGTGACAGTGGCATTGAGGCTGAGGTTTCATGTGGTCTCAAGCGTGGTGACAAGAAACAGTTCCGCAAGGATGGCAAGTTATATGAACGTCTTTCCGACCACATCGGCTCCGTGCCGCTTGTGATGGTGTCACCAGCCGACAATGAACTCATTGCCGGTGGCAGTGAGGAACGCCGTCGTTTCATGGATGTGGTAATTTCGCAATACAACAAGGAGTATCTGCAGTCGCTCATACATTATAACCGCGCCTTGCAGCAGCGAAATGCGTTGTTGCGCGGGGAGCATGAACCTGATGCTGACATGCTTTCGCTCATTGAAGAGATGATGGTTGATGAGGCTTTGTGTATCAACAGATGCCGCACAGATTTCATAGATGAGCTCGTGCCCATTTTTACAAAGTTCCATAACTCTATAACCGGCGGTAATGAGCAGGTGGCGTTGACCTATCGTTCACATCTCTCTGATGGCAACCTGCTTGATATCCTGCGCAATTCGCGCGGGGACGACCGCCGACTTGGCCACACGTCAAAAGGCGTGCACCGCGATGAACTTGTCATGCAGCTCGGTGGATATCCGTTGAGACGTGAAGGCTCGCAAGGACAGAACAAGACCTTTCTTGTTGCACTGAAACTTGCGCAGTACGATTTCCTGCGTGTTAAAGGCAAGGAGACACCCTTGTTGCTTCTCGACGATATATTTGACAAACTGGACAGCCGTAGGGTTGAACAGATAATATCCCTTGTCTCGGGCAAGGACTTCGGGCAGATATTCATCACCGATGTCAATCGTGAACATATTGATAATATTCTCGAACAGATAACCGGTGAATACAGGCTTTTCAATGTTGAGAAAGGAGAGGTCTGCTTGTTGAAACAGAGTAGTCTGTAAGGCTTTTTTCGTGTATACTCAAATAAGACAAGAATGAAAAGAGGTGAAACCAAGTCGATTGCAGAACTGGTGCGGGTGATGTGCCGCGAGGAGGGGCTTGAGACTCCGCTCAATGAGTATCGTCTCATAAATGCCTGGCCCAAGGTCTTGGGGCAATCGGTGTGTATGTATACCAAGGATCTGAAGATTTACAATCAGGTACTTTTTGTGACGGTCACATCATCGGTTTTGCGCCAGGAATTGTTGATGAACAGGCGATCGCTTGTGGCCCGGTTGAACGAATTCGTTAAGGCGCAGGTGATAACGGATATTGTGTTCCGGTGAACATAATGATTTTTTTGCGGTTTATTAGTTTGCGGTAAAAGGTTGATAAAACAATTGAAAAAATATTTTATGCAGAATTCTAATGTTAAGACACGGCTCATTATTTTGAGCTTTTTGCAGTTTGCTGTTTGGGGTGCCTACCTGACCTCAATGGGACGTTATTTGGGAAATGCCGGTATGGGCAGTGATATTGGCTGGTTCTACTCGGTACAGGGTATTGTGTCAATTTTCATGCCGGCCATGATTGGTATTATTGCCGACCGTTGGGTGCCGGCGCAGCGCATGCTCTCATTCTGTCATGCTGTGGCAGCCGTCTTCATGGCTATCACCGGATATATTGGCATGACAAAAGGTGCCGATGTCGCTTTTGGTGACTTGTTCTGGACATATAGCATCAGCGTTGCGTTCTATATGCCTACTTTGGCGCTTTCCAATTCGGTATCTTATACCGTGCTTAATCAAGCCGGTCTTGACACAGTGAAGGCATTCCCCCCAATCCGTGTGTTCGGAACGGTCGGTTTCATTGTGTCAATGTGGATTGTTGACCTCACAGGCTTCCAAAACGACTATTCACAGTTCTTTGCTTCGGCTGTATGGGGTGTACTGCTTGCTGTATACTCTTTGACATTGCCTGGCTGTCCTGTCAATAAAAGTGCCGAGAAAAAGTCTCTGGCATCTGCCTTCGGCCTCGACGCCTTCAAACTTTTCGGTCAGCGTAGAATGGCGCTCTTCTTCATCTTTTCAATGTTGCTTGGTGCCGCCCTGCAGGTTTCCAACGGATATGCGAATATGTTCATCAGCGGCTTTGGAGGAATAGAAAAGTATGCCGGTACATTTGCAGTCGAGCACACAAATATGCTCATCTCTCTGTCGCAAATCTCAGAGACTCTATGTATTCTGCTCATTCCATTCTTCCTCAAGAAGTTCGGTATAAAAATTGTAATGCTCATTGCAATGTTGGGTTGGGTGTTCCGTTTCGGCTTCTTCGCAGTGGGTGATCCTGCAATGCCGGGTGTGCTGCTGTTTGTGCTCTCTATGATTGTTTATGGTGTGGCATTCGACTTCTTCAATGTATCGGGCTCGCTTTTTGTAGACAAGGAGACACCTGAGAACATGCGCTCAAGCGCACAGGGACTTTTTATGCTGATGACAAACGGTCTTGGTGCCTCTATCGGTGTCATTGCGGCACAGGAGGTGGTGAATTATTTTACCAAGAACCAGACTGACTTTGCTGGTTGGACATCGGCATGGTACATCTTTGCGGGTTATGCATTGGTAATTGCAGTGCTGTTTGCAGTGGTGTTCAAAGAGAAGAAAGCAAATTACGCATGATGTAATATGGTAGAGCTTGTTGTGAAGGATATAATGTCCAAGGTATCGGACCATCGTGCCCATGTACTGTTGCTCTGCGAGAAGGAAGGATTGCGACGCATAATCGTCTCTTTAGGTTTTCTTGAGGCGCAGGCGATTGCGTTTGCATTACGCGGCATCAGGACCGACCGTCCTCTTACGCACGACCTTTTCGGCAATGTGACGTCTGCGTTTGGTGTGCAGTTGCAATATATCCTCATCAACAACATCAGTGATGGGACTTTCTGCTCGCAATTATGTTACAGCCAAGATGGGGTGGAACGGTGTATCGATTCGCGCACGAGTGATGCGATAGCAATAGCCCTGCGTGCTGCAGCCCCTATATATATAGAAGAGGAACTCCTGTCACGTATGTGTATACGTGATGAGCAGAACGGGGCATTCTCCATACCTATAACTGCTGCCGATGAGGCAACTCTGCGTGTGGCAATTGAGAACGCTGTGAAGGAGGAAAACTACGAGTTGGCACACAAACTCAAAGAGGAAATTGATTCCCGACACACTGCGCAAAGCAGTGCGTGTTACAACAATACTGACAACGACAAATAACTACAATGGCACTTTTTTATGTACCTGAAATAGCAAATACGTGGGAACTCTCTGATGAAGAGGCTGCCCACGCTTTGCGTGTTCTGCGCCTCACTGTAGGTGGTGAACTTGAGATAACTGACGGCAAGGGAAACCTTTATAAGACATCAATAGCCTCAATTGCGGGCAAGCATTGCTATGTTGAGCCTTGTGTTCCAATTGAAAAACCAAAGAACTGGAATGGCTATGTGCATATTGCAATTGCCCCCACAAAGAATATGGACCGTATCGAATGGTTCGCCGAGAAAGCTACCGAAATAGGACTTGATGCCATCACATTCCTTAATTGCCGTTTCTCGGAGCGCAAGGTCGTAAAGCCCGAGCGTGTGGAACGTATTGTGGTGTCGGCAATGAAACAGTCGCTCAAATATAGCAAGCCTGTGGTGTCGGATATGATTGACTTCAAGAAGTTTGTTGCACAGGAGCGCGCCGGCGCAAAATTCATTGCTCACTGCTATGACAGCGAAAGAGTACTTTTGAAGGATGTACTCGTTCCCGGTGAGGATGCTACCGTGCTCATTGGCCCCGAGGGTGATTTCAGTCCCGAGGAGGTGGAACTTGCTGTCAAGGCCGGATATAAGCCTGTAAGCCTTGGCTCTTCCCGATTGCGTACCGAGACGGCTGCGCTTGTGGCGTGTCACACTTTTATATTGAAGAATGAGATATGACAAACCGCTATTTCATATTCTTTTCATATGATGGAGCAGCCTATCACGGTTGGCAGATTCAACCCAATGCGATAACTGTACAGCAGGTGCTTGAGGACGCTTTGGCGACTCTTTTGCGGATGCCGGTTCCTGTAGTGGGTGCGGGCCGCACCGATACGGGGGTGAATGCCGAGTGTATGGTGGCTCACGCCAATCTGCCGGCCGACGTTGATGTTGCACAACTGATATATAAGTTGAACAAGATTCTGCCACCCGATATTTCCGTCAGTGAGATTAGGCGTGTGCGCGATGATGCCCACGCACGTTTCGATGCCATATCGCGCCGATACCGTTATCGCGTGGTCACTGCGAAGTCTCCTTTTGCACGTCGCTATGCTTTGAGGGTTATGCCGGGGATTGACTTTGATGCGATGAACCGTGCAGCCGAACTGTTGTATGAGTATACTGATTTCACCAGCTTTAGCAAACTGCATACTGATGTGAAGACCAACAATTGCAAGGTTACGTATGCAGCATGGCGCAATGTCGGCGGCAGCGAGTGGGTCTTTGAGATTGAAGCAGACCGTTTCTTGCGTAATATGGTTCGTGCCATTGTGGGTACGCTGTTGCTTGTGGGGCGTGGCAAGTTGACAATCGATGGCTTCCGCGAAGTGATTGAGAACAGGGCGCGTGCCGATGCCGGTGACTCGGCTATGGGTGAGGCGCTTTTTCTTGTCGATGTAAAATATCCAAATGAGATTTATCTGTGATGTGGGCATTGCTTGCTTTTATGTCGGCAGCACTGCTTGGCTGCTATGACTTCTTCAAGAAAGTATCGCTAAAGGATAACTCTGTTCTTGCTGTACTTTTCCTCAACACTCTTTTTTCGTCACTACTTTTTGCGCCTTTCATACTGTTATCACACGCGGGTGTGATAACCCAGGGGCAGCTGTATGTGCCGCATGTCGGCGTTGAAACGCATTTGCAGTTGCTTCTCAAGGCTGTCATAGTGCTCTCCTCATGGTTTTGTGGATACATAGGTATCAAGCATTTGCCCATAACCATTGTCTCGCCGATACAGTCAACACGTCCGGTGCTTGTGCTGCTTGGTGCATTGTTCCTGTTTGGTGAAAAGTTGAATACATATCAGTGGATTGGTGTGGTGATAGCAATCATTTCAGTCTATCTGCTTAGCCGCAGTGGCAAGCGTGAGGGAATAGATTTCAGTCACAACCGGTGGGTGGCATTCGTGGCCTTGGCTGCATTGTTCGGGGCTGTCAGCGCTCTCTACGATAAGTATCTAATGCGTTCTATCGAACCAATTGTGGTGCAGTCATGGTTCAATATATACCAATGTCTACTTATGGGTGCTATTATAGCAGTGATGAATGCCGTGAATCCTGCGCAACGTGACCGAAAGCTCATATGGCGTTGGTCAATACCTATGATTTCTCTTTTTCTCGGATTTGCCGATTTCTGTTACTTTACGGCTTTGGCGCAGGATGGCGCTCTCATAGCAGTGGTGTCAATGATAAGGCGTGGAAGTGTAATAGTGTCGTTCGTGTTCGGTGCCTTGTTGCTGCATGAGAAGAACCTTAAAAGCAAAGCACTTGATGTTTTGTTGATATTGGTCGGATTATTTTTCCTATATTTGGGCTCAATATGAAGAAACTGCTGATTTTTATAATGATTATGTTCGGTGGCGCCATGACAATGGTGTCGGCTCAGGATATGCGTACCATTTTCCTGAACGCCCCAGATAGGATTTTTCCATTGCTCTCAAATATTGACCGTGCCGATCTGGTCGATTTCATTGAAGCCGGGATGACGGCAAAGGTTACGAACAGGCTTGATGGTGCCACCGTGTTGCATGAACTTGAAAAGGATTACCTTAAATTGGCAACAACGGTGTCGTCGGATGTGCAGTTGAAACTGTTGCCTATGCAGGGCGATACAATCATCTGCATGGTTAAGACCATGAAGGCCGAGGCTGCTGACAGCCGTATATTTTTCTATGACAAAGGATGGAATCTGCTCAATGACGGGGCAATGTTTACCTTTCCGTCCATTGATGAATTCTTTACCTCCGGGGCAAGCGGATATTCGGATATGTGTGACATCTATCTGGTTTCACTCACACTTTCACCGGTTGACAATACTCTTGTTGCCGAGTATACAATGCCTGCATATATGAGTATGGAGGATGCTGAAAAGGTGAAACCACTGTTGCGCAAGTTGGTGTACAGGTGGAATGGTGTACGCTATGTCATTGAATGACGTGCACCGAGTCAATGTACATTTCTGTAATCTCGCCCTTGTTGTGTTTTTCAAAGAGTGAACGGCTGTCATTGATGAACAGCCTGCGTTTCTGTTCTGCAAAATCCCAATCTTTCATTTCTGTTGTTGCGGCGGGGTAAATGGTGAAATCGCGTTTGCCGTCGTTTGTCTTTGGGGCAATCCATGTGAGCAGATAGCGCACGCAGAGCGGACGTGTGTAGTTTAGAATCTTACGCAGTTTCATTGCAATCATTATGCCGCCGTCAGTGCGTCGCAGTGACATGTTCGATACCAGATTGCCGGTGGAGTAGGCAATGACATGCTTGTCCGGGGTGCTTTCTGATTTTCTGATTTCAATAGGCTGAACCACATGTGGGTGGTTGCCGATGATGTGGTCTACGCCTTGTTCTATGAGCCAATGGCTCAGTTCCTTTATCCTTGCCGGCGGCAGGCTTACGTACTCATCGCCCCAATGCATACATGCAATTATAGCGTCGGGGCGCATCTCCTTTGCTGCCTGAATGTCGTTTGAGATATTTTCCTTGTCGATGAGGTTTACAACCATTGGAGTCGGAATCTCCCTGCCGTTTGTGCTGTATGTGTAATTTAGAATTGCAACGCGTACACCTTTCTCTTCAATAATCAGCGGATATCTCTCTTCACGTTCCTTTGCGTTGCGGTACACACCGCAGTGCGCAATTTGCAGAGAATCAAGCATGTCCAGTGTGTGCAGTGCTCCGCGCTTGCCCTTGTCCATGCAGTGGTTGTTGGCAAAGAGCAATACCTTGAACCCCGCATCCTTAATGGCGTGAAGGAAACTGTCCGGGGCACAGAATGAAGGGTAGCCGCTATATCCGCTCTTGCCTATTGTGGTTTCAAGGTTTGCAACCGATATGTCTGCAGATTTGACAATTGGCGATATATGGCGGAAACAATAGGAGAAACTATACTCGCCATTCTCTTCTCTTGCCATGTTCAGCTGTGTCTCGTGCTGCATGATGTCGCCGGCAAAAAGCAGATTGATATCCTCTACAGGAGTCTCGAATATCTGCGCTATACACAATGATGGCAGTGTATAGGACAGCAAGGCTGCGAGGAGTGTCCTGATTGTTTGCCTCATTTGTAGATGGCGCGTTTGCCGGCAAGCAAGGTGTTCTTCATCAGTGACACTATTGTCATGGGGCCGACACCTCCCGGGACCGGTGTTATGAATGAGCATTTTGGCGCTACATTTTCAAAGTCAACGTCGCCGCACAGGCGGAATCCGCTTTTGCGTGTACTGTCGGAAACACGTGTTGTGCCGACGTCTATAACAACGGCACCTTCTTTTACCATGTCGGCCTTGAGGAAATGTGGCTGTCCAAGTGCTGCGATGATGATATCTGCCTGTCGACACTCTTCGGCGATGTTCTGCGTGTGGCTGTGGCACACGGTGACGGTTGCATCGCCGGGTTGGTTCTTCTGCATCATGAGGTTTGCCATTGGCTTACCCACAATGTTGCTTCGTCCCAACACTACGCATTTCTTGCCTTTTGTGTCGATGTTGTACCGGCGCAAGAGTTCCATAATGCCGTTCGGGGTTGCCGAGAGGAAACAAGGCAGTCCTATCGACAGGCGGCCTGCGTTCACCGGATGGAAACCGTCGACATCCTTGCGGTAGTCAATGGCCTCGGTCACCTTCTGCTCGTCAATGTGTTTGGGTAATGGCAACTGCACGATGAAACCGTCAACGTCGGTATCATTGTTCAGTTCCTCGACCTTTGCAAGCAACTCCTCTTCGGTTACATCGGCCTCGTAGCGTATTAGTGTGGATGTGAAACCGCACTCTTCACAGGCTTTTACCTTGCTTGCAACGTATGTCTCGCTGCCGCCATCGTGTCCCACAAGTATTGCGGCAAGATGTGGACGCTTGCCGCCGTTTGCCAATATTTCATTGACTTCGGCAGCAATCTCCTGTTTAATCTGCGCTGCTACAGACTTTCCGTCGATAAGTTGCATGGCGATGCTCTTTAGAATTTGAATTTTGACATCATGTTGCCCATTTTGCCTCCGGCAACACTCTTCATGGTCTTGCGTATCTGTTCGAACTGTTTCATGAGGCGGTTCACCTCCTGCATCGTGGTACCGCTACCACGTGCAATACGTTCCTTGCGGGATGTATTGATGATATCCGGGTTCGAACGCTCCTTTGGTGTCATGGACTGGATGATGGCTTCCACTCCCTTGAATGCGTTGTCGTCAATGTCCATGTCCTTGATGGCCTTGCCCACACCTGGAATCATTGCCATCAGGTCTTTGATGTTGCCCATTTTCTTGATTTGCTGAATCTGGGTGAGGAAGTCGTTGAAATCGAACTGGTTGCGTGCGAGTTTGCGCTGCAGTTTCTTTGCCTCTTCCTCGTCGAACTGCTCTTGTGCGCGTTCAACGAGCGAAACAACGTCGCCCATACCAAGGATACGGTCGGCCATACGGTTAGGGTGGAACTGGTCAATTGCTTCCATCTTTTCACCTGTACCGATGAATTTGATGGGTTTTGTCACCACCGTGCGTATTGACAATGCGGCACCACCACGTGTGTCGCCGTCGAGCTTGGTTAGGACTACACCTGTGAAGTCAAGGCGGTCGTTGAACTCCTTGGCTGTGTTCACTGCATCCTGACCGGTCATTGAATCGACTACAAACAGTGTTTCTGTAGGCTTCACAGCCTCCTTGATTGCGGCAATCTCGTTCATCATCGCCTCGTCTACGGCCAAACGGCCGGCGGTATCAATGATGACAAGGTTGTAGCTCTTTGCCTTTGCCTCTTTTATGGCATTAAGCGCAATCTGTACGGGATCCTTGCTTTCGGGCTCGCTATATACCGGTACGCCTATTGCCTCTCCAAGTACTTTCAATTGGTCGATGGCTGCAGGACGGTATACGTCGCAGGCAACAAGCAATGGGTTGCGGTTCTTCTTTTTCTTGAGATAATTGGCAAGCTTTGACGAGAAAGTTGTCTTACCGCTACCTTGCAGACCCGACATAAGAATAACCGCCGGATGTCCTTCGTAATTGATTTCGGCGGTCTCGCCACCCATCAAAGTTGTAAGCTCGTCGTGTACAATCTTTACCATCAGCTGGCTTGGGTGCAGTGATGTGAGCACGTTCTGGCCTATGGCCTTGTTCTTTACCGTGTCGGTGAATGTCTTTGCGACCTTGTAGTTTACGTCGGCATCGAGCAGTGCCTTGCGTACATCCTTCAATGTCTCGGCAACGTTGACCTCGGTGATTCTTCCCTCTCCTTTGAGTATCTTCAATGAGCGTTCAAGGCGCTCGCTTAGGTTTTCAAACATCTTTCAGTATATTTTTATGTTATTAATCTTTCCTTATGCTGATGATTCCGCCTGTTGCTGTGTCGAACACAACCTTAACGGCGTTGCTCTTGCTGAACAGGCTCTTTGACAAAATCTCTACTATGCCAAGCTGTGCAACGGCAATCTCCTTCTCAATGAAGGTTCTTGTCCTTGTGTACACCTCGAACCTTGCACGTCCGGGGATGTTGTAGTAGATGCCGTCCGTCTTTTTCTTTTCGTTTACGATTGGCAACTCCGCCGTTTTCATGTCTTTGAAGTTGTAGTAGACGGGCTCGCCGGCGAGGTTCTCCTTGTCGACAACTCCAAGTTTGTGCGAGAAACGCAGCAATATCGCCTTGGTGGTGTCGCGTAGTTCATTAGGGGTGATGGTGACCCTGCTTGTGTGGTATACGGTGTCGGTGCGGCCGGTAAACATTTCGGTGAGGGCCTTCTCTTGCTTGTCAAGTTCCTGCAACAGAAGTGCGATGGCTGTGCCGTCGCTGGGCATGTTCTCGGCTTGACCGCGTGTTATGGCAAGCTTGCTCTCACGTATTGCATATATTTCCTTGGCAGTCAACTCGGCCATCTTTGCTGTCGATGTGGCTGTAAGCATCTCTTCGGTCATGTATTGCGATGCGTCAATCCTGTTGCTTGTGCCAATTCTTCTCACCGGCGCATAATTGTTCTTTGCGGTAGCAGTGGTGTTTATCGTCTCAATTATACCCTTGCTGTCTAGTCCGATGCTGCTTGCTGCATTGTTGCCGAACTTTATTGTGAAGCACTTGTCCTTGCATGGAATGCCTTCGCTCTCGCAGTCGATGCCAATGATTTCCCATCGGCTGCTTGCTTCGGTAATAGTGCTCTTTATGTGCAGGAATCTCTCGGCGTAGCTGTAGAACTCTCCCGGCGTCTGCGTTACACAACTTGTCTCGACTGTGATGTTTATCTTTGTGTCCGGCAGGAAATATGTAACACCTTCGCTTGAATTTGAGAAAAACGAACCGAGTGTGTTCTGCGCCAGACTTGGCGTAGCCAGCATCAATATTATTGCAGTAATCAGCTTTTTCATCATTCCCGTGGGGTTGTTTGGCAAGTGTACAAAAATTCTAATTTGCCGCGAAGATAGTAATTTGTTTTTAATTCCGGTCTTAAAAACGGCTTTAACTTATTTATAAGGTCTTTATTTGCTGTCTTAGTCAATAAAATGCGGCATTTTTCGCGGTTTTTCCGTAACTTTGTTTTACTTTTGCGTGGTACTAATATAAAAGCATGGCTTGAGTATGTCAACAATAAGAATACATGACAGGGAATTTGTGAAATCAATTCCAAGCGAAGAGATTGCAGCTCGTGTCAAGCAGGTGGCGGAGAAAATCAATAGGGATTATGCCGGCAAGCGCCCCTTGTTTCTTGGTGTCCTGAACGGCTGTTTCATGTTTGTATCGGATTTGATGAAGAATATTGAGCTTGAGTGTGAAATCTCTTTCGTCAAGTTCTCGTCTTATCAGGGTTCTGAGACTACGGGTACAGTCAAACAGGTGATGGGGCTAATGGAATCCATTGAAGGCCGCGACGTGATTATTGTCGAGGATATCGTGGATACTGGGCTTACAATGCATAAGATGCTTGAGACATTAGCTCAGAGCAAACCTGCATCTTTGGCGATAGCCTCATTGTTCTTGAAACCGGCGCGTCTGCGTGTCCCTGTAGAGGTGAAGTATTCGGCTTTTGAAATACCCGACAGGTTTATTGTCGGTTATGGGCTTGATTACGATGGTCTTGGCCGTAATCTTCCCGATGTTTACGATGTTAAAGAATAAAAGTATATTGCAAAATGCTTAATATTGTTATTTTTGGTGCACCCGGCAGCGGTAAGGGTACACAGAGCGAAAGGATTGTTGAGAAGTATGGCTTGAACCACATTTCGACAGGTGATGTGTTGCGTAGCGAGATTGCAGCCGGTACTGAACTTGGCGCAACAGCGCAGAAACTTATCGACAAAGGTCAGCTGATTCCAGATGAGTTGATGATTAGCATCCTTGCTTCGAAACTTGATTCGCTCACAAGCGGTAATGGTGTGATTTTTGACGGCTTCCCCCGTACAATTGCTCAGGCCGAAGCTTTGAAGGTGATGCTCAATGAACGTGGACAGGATGTAACTGCCATGATTGAATTGGATGTCCCCGAGGAGGAATTGATGACACGTCTTTTGCTCCGTGGACAGCTTTCGGGTAGGGCTGATGACAACGAGGAGACAATAAAGAGACGCCTTGTAGTCTATAACGAGCAGACATCGCCTCTCAAGGAGTGGTACAAAAATGATGGCAAGCACTGTTACATAAACGGCTCTGGTGAACTTGACCGGATTTTTGCCGACATTGTTGCTGCCATTGATTCAAAGATGTAAGGATTGCCGGGCAATTCTTTAGGAACTTTTAAAGCATAGTTGTCACAGTGGTGGCAACTTTTGCTGTTAATTCTTTAACGGCCCGTGAGGGTCTTTGACTTTATCAGTATGGCAGAATCAAATTTTATCGATTATGTGAAGATTGTGTGCCGTTCTGGCCGTGGAGGTCGTGGAATGGCTCACTTGCATCGTGCTAAATATATACCCAATGGCGGTCCCGACGGTGGGGATGGCGGAAAGGGCGGAGATATCATATTGCGTGGAAACCGTAACTATTGGACGCTCCTGCACCTCAAGTATCAACGCCATATCTTTGCAGGTAACGGACAGAACGGCGGTATCAATAAAAGTACAGGTGCTGATGGTGAAAGCAAGATTGTAGATGTTCCTTGTGGTACTGTGGCATATAATGCCGAGACCGGTGAGTTCCTTTGCGATGTCATGGAGGACGGTCAGTTGGTTACTTTGCTTAAAGGAGGCCGTGGTGGTCTTGGAAATGTTCATTTCGCGACACCGACACGTCAAGCACCACGTTTCGCGCAGCCGGGTGAGCCTATGCAGGAAATGACTGTGACTTTGGAACTGAAACTGCTTGCAGATGTAGGTCTGGTGGGTTTTCCGAATGCGGGAAAGTCGACATTGCTTTCATCTGTGTCGGCTGCGAAACCGAAGATTGCAAACTATCCTTTTACAACACTTGAGCCCAACTTGGGTATAGTGTCCTATCGCGATAATAAATCCTTCGTCATGGCAGACATTCCCGGTATCATAGAGGGGGCAAGCCAGGGTAGAGGCTTAGGATTGCGCTTTCTGCGTCACATTGAACGCAACTCGTTGCTGCTGTTTATGGTCCCTGCCGATGCCGATGATATCAAAAAGGAGTATGAGGTGCTACTTAACGAACTGGCGACTTTCAATCCTGAAATGCTCGACAAACAACGTGTGCTTGCAATTACAAAGTGTGACCTGATAGATGATGAACTCAAGGAGATGCTTTCTGAAAATCTCCCCGAGGATATACCACATGTGTTTATCTCGGCGCCTACCAGTGAGGGAATACAGGAACTGAAGGATGTTCTTTGGGCTGCTCTCAACAGTGAAGAGAATCGTCTTGCTGCAGTGAAACGCGAGGAACTTGTGCATCGCAACTATGATCGCAAGATGCTTGCGGCGGACTTTGCCGATTGGGAGGCTGATTTTGAGGATGGAGCGGATTTTGATGATGACAATGACGATGACTTTGACTATGACGAATTCGACTTTGACGAGGAATAAGTGAAACGGACATAAACATAAATTATAACTTGACATATTATGGCTACAAAAAAACATTCATGGAGTTATGAAAACATCGGTGGTTCTACACGTGTCAGAATTTCTACCGGTGCGGATATCGCTCATCTTGCTGAGCTTGACTTGAAGAAGTGGACAGTGCTCTCATGTCCTACCAATGGATTGGATATCGACGAGAAGAGTTTGAAGTTTATAGATACTGACAATGATGGACGCATTCGCGTAAATGATGTTATTGCTACGTCGCAGTGGTTGACTTCTGTTATAAAAGATGCAGAACTGCTAATCAAGGGTACAGACTGCATTGATGTCGAGTCGTTCAATCAGGAGAATGCCGATGGTAAGAAACTTTACAACTCAGCTAAACAGATTTTGGTAAATCTAGGTAAAGAGGGTTCTGTTATCTCTTTGGCCGATACAAAGGATATTACAGCTATCTTTGCAAAGACACGTTTTAATGGTGATGGTATAATCACTGCGCAGACTCCCGAGGGTGATGCGGAAAAGGCGGTTGTGTCGGCTATGGTCGCAGCTTTGGGCGGTGTCATGGACCGTAGTGGCGAGAACGGTGTTAATGCTGAGATGATTGAGAAGTTCTATCAGCTTTTGACTGATTATGTAGCATGGAGTGAGGCTGCAGTTGAGGCTCCCTATGGTGCGGATACTGACAAAGCAATTGAGGCATATAATGCTCTCGATGCTAAGGTGAAGGATTATTTCGTTCGTGCAAAGCTCGCTTCGTTCGCTCCCGAGAGCGCAATGAAGCTTGATGTGCAGACTGGTCTTATCGAAACTATCAGTGCCGAGAATCTTACAGCCAAGACTGATGAAATCGCTGCATATCCTATCGCGCGTATCACTGGAAAGGTTGATTTGGCAATGGATGCTGCCATCAACCCGGCGTGGGCTTCAAAGTTCAATACTTTGATGTCTATTGTTAAACCCAAGGAGAAGGCGCTTACCGAGGATGTGTGGGCTGCTATTGGTGCCACTTTTGCTGAATACAATGCATGGAGGACGGCGAAGAAGGGTGGCGAGGTAGAGGCTTTGGGTCTTGAGGCTATAAAGCAAATTCTCGCCGATGACAAGAAACAGGCTTTGCTTGACCTTATAGCACAGGATCTCGAACTTAAGGAGACTGCTGATGGTATTGATATGGTTGAGAGATTCATGCATATCTATCGCGATTTCTATCGCTTGCTCCGCAACTATGTCACTTTCCAGGATTTCTATTGCAGGGATAAGAAGGTGAGGGCTGTTTTCCAGAGCGGTCGTCTGCTTATCGACCAGCGCGAGTGCCGTCTATGTATGAATGTTGCAGATGCTGCAAAACATAATGCAATGGCACCTGCAAGTGGTATGTATCTTGTTTACTGTGATTGTACAACAAAGACTAGCGCTGCGAAGAGAAGTATCGTAGCAGCCGTTACTGTGGGTGATATCGGCGACCTTTTCGTTGGTAAGAATGCAATATATTTCGATAATGACGGACTCATGTGGGATGCTGTCATAACCAAAATAGTCGACAACCCGATCAGTGTGGGTCAGGCTTTCTGGTCTCCTTATCGCAGAATGGCGAAAACTGTGGAAAATCTTATCAATAAGAGTGCTGCAGAGAAGGATGCTGCCATGATGAAGAATGCGGATGCTAAAATCAATGCTGCGTCTGTTGCCAAACCTGCCGAGGGTGATGCGAAGGCTGCGACTCCTCCGTTCGATATTGCCAAGTTCGCCGGTATCTTTGCTGCCATAGGTATGGCTTTCGGTATGATTGGTACTGCGTTGGCCGGTATTCTTGGACTGTTTGAGGGCTTTAAATGGTATCAGTATATTGCAGTGTTCATTGGTGTTATGATATTTATTTCCGGCCCTGCAATGATTCTTGCGTGGATGAAGTTGCGTCGCCGCAACATAGCTCCGCTGCTCAATGCCAATGGATGGGCTATCAATGCTTCTTCCAAAATCAATATACTGTTCGGTGAGACATTGACTGATGTTGCCAAATTTCCGAAACTTAAGCTGAAGGATCCATATGCAAAGAAGGGCATCCCGTCTTGGGCAAAATGGCTCATTTCATTGTTGGTGATTGCTGTGGTTGTTGCCGGTTTGTGGCTAGGTAATGTCTTTGCGATTGTGGGCTTGAAGTCTCCTCTTTCATTCTTTGAAAAGGAAGAAGTTGAGGCTGTGGCGGCTCCGCAGATAGAAGATTCTGTAGCTGTCGCTGATTCTGTCGCTGCAGAAATTCCTGCCGCTGAATAAGGATACCTTATATAATATATATTAGCCCGTCGCTGTAGCGGCGGGCTTCTTTTTTAAGGATGTGTCGGCGAAATGTTGTATGTTGTCGTGGTTTTTCTTTGAAAATAAGAATTAAGATTTTTTAACAATAAAAATAGCTGTTTTGGCGCCCTTCTTGAGGGTGTTTTTGCTTTTTGAGGTGTGTGCGTTGCTAAAAAGAGTTCAAATGCTTTTTTATTAGAAAAATAATTTTTACCTTTGCAGTCCAAAATGGACTATAGTGTTTAGAAGGGTCCGATGGCGCAGAAATATTTAAAAACAATATATAATAATTAAAAAAATTAACAAAATGCCTACAATTCAGCAATTAGTAAGAAAAGGCAGAGAGGTTATTGTAGAGAAGAGCAAGTCGCCTGCACTCGACAACTGTCCACAGCGTCGTGGTGTGTGTGTACGTGTTTACACTACAACTCCAAAGAAACCTAACTCTGCGATGAGAAAGGTTGCTCGTGTGCGTTTGACAAACCAGAAGGAGGTAAACTCTTACATCCCAGGTGAAGGTCACAACTTGCAGGAGCACTCAATCGTTTTGGTACGTGGTGGCCGTGTTAAGGACCTCCCAGGTGTACGTTATCACATCGTTCGCGGTACTCTTGATACTGCAGGTGTAGCAAACCGTACACAGCGTCGTTCTAAGTATGGTGCTAAGCGTCCTAAGGCTAAGAAGTAATTCCCGCCTCAAGCGTAGCTGAGTGATCCCGGCTTGTAAAAAACGGGATATGACTCAAAAAATTTAAAGACATATTTTTATAACTTAGTTTTGGTTTGTTGGAAAAGGTTATAAAAGGTTGAGTAAATGCTTCGGTGGAAGCGTTGAAGAATTTGCAATAACACAGCCACACAAAACGTAAATTTTCGCAAAAGAAAATGAGAAAAGCAAAACCAAAAAAGCGCGTGGTTCTTCCAGACCCCGTGTTTAACGATCAGATGGTTTCTAAGTTTGTTAACCACCTGATGTATGATGGAAAGAAAAACATTTCTTACACTATTTTCTATGGTGCCCTCGAGCTCGTTGGTAACAAGATGAAGAACGAGGAGAAAACTCCACTCGAAATTTGGAAGCAGGCTTTGGAGAACATCACTCCTAAGGTAGAGGTTAAGTCTCGCCGTATCGGTGGTGCTACATTCCAGGTTCCTACTGAGATCCGTGCAGACCGTAAGGAGTCAATCTCAATGAAGAACATGATTTTGTTCGCTCGTAAGCGTGGCGGCAAGTCAATGGCAGAGAAACTCTGTGCTGAGATTATGGATGCATTCAACAATCAGGGTGGTGCTTTCAAGCGTAAGGAGGATATGCACCGTATGGCTGAGGCAAACCGTGCATTCGCACATTTCCGTTTCTAATCAGTAATAGTACAAGAAAATGGCAAACGAATTACAATTTACCCGTAATATCGGTATTAGTGCTCACATTGATGCTGGTAAGACTACTACATCTGAGCGTATTTTGTTCTACACCGGTCTTTCACACAAGATTGGTGAGGTGCACGATGGTGCTGCTACCATGGACTGGATGGAGCAGGAGCAGGAGCGTGGTATTACAATTACCTCTGCTGCGACTACAACTTTCTGGAACTGGAAGGATCAGCAGTACAAGTTCAACTTGATTGACACTCCGGGACACGTTGACTTTACCGCTGAGGTAGAGCGTTCACTTCGTGTACTTGACGGTGCTATTGCTGCTTTCTGTGCAGTAGGTGGTGTTGAGCCTCAGTCAGAGACTGTATGGCGTCAGGCTGACAAGTACAACGTTCCACGTATCGCTTACGTGAACAAGATGGACCGCTCTGGTGCTGATTACTTCTCAGTAATGCGTCAGATGAAGGAAATTCTTGGTGCTAACCCATGTCCTGTAACAATTCCTATCCGTTCTGAGGAGAAGTTCCTTGGTGTAATCAACCTTATTACCATGACGGCTCTCGTTTACAGAGACGGCGCTTTGGATTACACAGTAGAGGATATTCCTGCTGAGTTGGTTGACGAGGCTAACCAGTGGAGAGAGCACCTTCTTGAGAAGGCTGCTGACTTCGATGAGGAGTTGATGATGAAGGTTCTTGAGGAGCCAGAGTCAATCACAGAGGAGGAGATCATCGCGGCTATCCGTAAGGGTACACTTGCTTTGGAGATTACTCCAATGACTTGCGGTTCTTCATTCAAGAACAAGGGTGTTCAGCCACTTCTTGACTTTGTATGTGCTTTCTTGCCTTCTCCACTTGATACTCCAGCTATCGAGGGTATGAATCCTAAGACAGATGAGATGGAGTCACGCAAACCATCTGAGGATGACAAGACATCAGCACTCGTGTTCAAGATTGCTACAAACCCATTCGTTGGTCGTTTGATCTACGTTCGCGTTTATTCAGGTAAGCTCGAGTCAGGTTCATATATCTACGACAGCCGTTCAGGCCGCAAGGAGCGTATTTCTCGTATGTTCCAGATGCACTCAAACAAGCAGAATCCTGTAGAGGTTCTCGGTGCTGGTGATATCGGTGCTGTTATTGGTATGAAGGATGTACGTACAGGTGATACACTCTGCGCAGAGGAGGCTCCAATCGTACTCGAGTCAATGACATTCCCCGATCCTGTGATTTCTATCGCTGTTGAGCCTAAGACTCAGAAGGATCTTGACAAACTCGCTAACGGTCTTGCTAAGCTCGCTGAGGAGGATCCGACATTTACAGTAAGAACAGACGAGCAGTCTGGTCAGACAATTATTTCTGGTATGGGTGAGCTTCACCTTGAGATTATCATCGACCGTCTGAAGCGTGAGTTCAGCGTTGAGTGTAACCAGGGTCGTCCACAGGTTAGCTACAAAGAAGCTATCACAAGCACTGTTCAGGTTGACGAGACTTACAAGAAGCAGACCGGTGGTAAGGGTAAGTATGCTAAGATCCTTGTATCTGTTGGTCCAGCTGATGAGGACTTCAAGGAGGGTAACCTTCAGTTCGTTAACGAGGTGAAGGGTGGTAACGTTCCTAAGGAGTTTATCCCATCAGTTCAGAAGGGCTTCCAGACAGCTGTAAAGGCCGGTGTCCTCGCTGGTTATCCAATGGAGTCTTTGAAGGTTGTTCTTCTCGATGGTGGTTTCCACCCTGTAGACTCTGACCAGTTGTCGTTCGAGGTTTGTGCAATCCAGGCATACAAGAACGCATGTCAGAAGGCTAACCCGGTACTCCTTGAGCCTGTTATGAAGCTTGAGGTTGTTACTCCCGAGGAGAGCATGGGTGATGTTATCGCTGACCTTAACAAGCGTCGTGGTCAGGTTGAGGGCTTCGAGACAAGCCGTACCGGTGCGCGTATCGTGAAGGCTATGGTTCCACTGTCTGAGATGTTCGGTTACGTGACTTCATTGCGTACCAACACTTCAGGTCGTGCAACATCTTCAATGACCTACGATCACCACGAGCAGGTAAGTGCTTCTTTGACAAAGCAGATACTTGAAGAACTTCAGAAGTAAATAAATAAAGCCTGTCGGTTAGCGAATGACTCTTAACCGACAGGCAATTGTAAATTTTATAAAACCATTTAAGACAATGAGTCAGAAAATTAGAATCAAACTTAAATCTTACGATCACAACTTGGTTGACAAGTCGGCTGAGAAGATTGTAAAGACTGTGAAGGCTACAGGCGCTATCGTTAGCGGTCCAATTCCATTGCCTACACACAAGCGTATTTTCACTGTTAACCGTTCTACATTCGTTAACAAGAAGAGCCGCGAGCAGTTCCAGCTCTCTTCTTTCAAGAGACTTATCGACATCTACAGCTCTACAGCTAAGACTGTTGATGCTCTCATGAAGCTTGAGTTGCCTTCAGGAGTTGAGGTTGAGATTAAAGTGTAATTTTAATGCGAATTATTAATTTTTTAAATTAAAACTGAAATGCCAGGATTATTAGGAAAAAAAATCGGAATGATGTCCGTTTTCAGTGCCGATGGTAAGAATGTTCCATGCACTGTTATCGAAGCAGGTCCTTGTGCAGTTACACAGGTGAAGACAATTGAGAAGGATGGCTATGAGGCTGTTCAGGTTGGCTTCCAGGATCAGAAGGAGAGCCGTATCAGCGCTCCTCTCGCAGGCCACTTCAAGAAGGCCGGTGTAGCTCCCAAGCGCCACTTGGCCGAGTTCAAGGGTTTTGAGACAGAGCTCGCTTTGGGCGATGTTATCACAGTAGATCTCTTTGCAGATACTTCTTACGTTAGCGTAACAGGTACTTCAAAGGGTAAGGGTTTCCAGGGTGTCGTTAAAAGACACAACTTTGGTGGTGTAGGTCAGGCTACTCACGGTCAGCACAACCGCGCTCGCAAGCCGGGTTCTATCGGTGCTTGTTCATACCCTGCAAAGGTATTCAAAGGCCTCCGAATGGGTGGTCAGATGGGTAACGTGCGTGTTACTACACACAACCTCCAAGTGTTAAAGGTAATTCCTGAACACAACCTTTTGGTTATCAAGGGTTCAGTTCCAGGTTACAATGGTTCAATCGTAATAATTGAAAAGTAATGGAAATCAGCGTATTAAACATAAATGGTGAGAATACCGGCAGAAAGGTTGTCTTGGATGAGTCAATCTTCGGCATCGAGCCCAACGAGCACGTTGTTTATATGGCGGTAAGACAGTATCTTGCTGCTCAGCGTCAGGGTACTCACAAGTCTAAGGAGAGAAGCGAGATTTCAGGTTCTACACGTAAGCTCGGTCGTCAGAAGGGCGGCGGTGGCGCTCGTCGTGGTGACATCAACTCACCTCTGTTGGTAGGTGGTGCTCGCGTGTTCGGTCCTACTCCACGTGATTATAGCTTCAAATTGAACAAGAAGGTTAAGCAGCTTGCTCGCAAGTCAGCTCTTTCACAGAAGGCAATCGACAACGCAATTGTAGTTGTTGAGGACTTCGCTTTCGAGGCTCCAAGTACAAAGGCTTTTGTTAATGTGTTAAATAATCTTAAAGTTTCTGAAAAGAAGCAGTTGTTTGTTTTGCCATCTAGCAATAAAGCAGTATATTTGTCAGCCAGAAATTTGAAGGGGACTCAGATGGCTATTGCTTCGGACATTAATACCTATGGTATAATGAATGCCGAGGTTTTGGTTGTGACTGAAAGTTCTCTTGAGGTAATTAATAACACACTGAATAAAACTAAGGAGGCATAATAATGGGAGTATTGATTAAACCTATAGTCACTGAGAAGATGACTAAGATTACTGACCAGTTGAACCGCTTTGGTTTTCTTGTTCGTCCCGAGGCTAACAAGTTGGTAATTAAGAAAGAGATTGAGGCGTTGTACAATGTTACTGTCGTAGATGTAAACACAATGAACTACGCAGGCAAGAACAAGAACCGCTACACAAAGGCAGGTTTCGTTAAGGGTCGTACAAACGCTGTAAAGAAGGCTATCGTCACACTTAAGGAGGGCGATACAATTGATTTTTATAGTAACATTTAATAGAGATGGCAGTACGTAAATTTAAGCCTACAACACCGGGCCAAAGACATAAGATTATTGGTACCTTTGAAGAGATCACTGCTGCGGTACCAGAGAAATCGCTTGTAACCGGTAAGCGTTCAACAGGTGGACGTAACAACGACGGTAAGATGACTATGCGCTACAGAGGCGGTGGTCACAAGCGTAAATTCAGATTTATCGATTTCAAGCGTAACAAGGACGGTATCCCCGCTACAGTTAAGTCTATCGAGTACGATCCTAACCGTTCGGCTCGTATCGCTTTGCTTTGTTATGCTGATGGTGAGAAGAGTTATATAATTGCTCCTAATGGTTTGGAGGTTGGCGCAGTTCTGATGTCAGGTGCTGATGCTGCTCCCGAGGTTGGTAACGCTCTTCCTTTGAAGAACATTCCTATCGGTACAGTAGTTCACAACATCGAGCTCCGTCCAGGACAGGGTGCAATCCTTGTTCGTTCTGCCGGTAACTTTGCGCAGATTGTTTCTCGTGACGAGAATTACTGTGTTATCAAGTTGCCTTCAGGTGAGATTCGCCGCATCTTGAGTACTTGCCGTGCTACAGTCGGTACAGTAGGTAACTCAGACCACGCTCTCGAGTGCTCTGGTAAGGCAGGTCGCTCACGCTGGTTGGGTCGTCGTCCTCACAACCGTGGTGTTGTTATGAACCCAGTAGATCACCCGATGGGTGGTGGTGAAGGTCGTGCTTCTGGTGGTCATCCACGTTCACGTAAGGGCTTGTACGCTAAGGGTCTCAAGACTCGTACACCTAAGAAGCAGTCTAACAAGTACATCATTGAGAGAAGAAAGAAGTAATAATAAGGAAATTTTTGAATTAATATGAGTCGTTCATTAAAAAAAGGTCCATATATCAATGTCAAGTTGGAGAACAAGGTGCTTGCCATGAACGAGAGCGGTAAGAAATCGGTCATCAAGTCTTGGGCTCGTGCTTCTATGATTTCTCCCGATTTTGTGGGACACACAATTGCTGTTCATAACGGTAATAAATTTATTCCTGTATACGTTACTGAAAACATGGTAGGTCACAAGTTGGGCGAGTTCGCTCCTACACGTACTTTCCGTGGTCACTCTGGTAACCGTAAGAAATAAGCAGGTATTTAAAAACTGAATTAAATTAAATAATATAATGGGAGCAAGAAAAAAATTAGCTGCTGACAAGAGAAAAGAGGCACGTAAGAGCCTTTA
>JAZQZZ010000023.1:0-56059 GCA_045634305.1 Bacteroidaceae bacterium
CTCGACATCATGGTTCTCTACAAGATGAACCGTTTCCACTGGCACCTTACCGACGACCAGGGCTGGCGCGTGGAAATTCCCGAATATCCAAAGTTGACTGAGGTTGGTGCAATCCGCAAGGCTTCATTCAGCAATGCCGACGGACAGAACTTCTACGACGATACAGAGTACGGCCGTGGCATGTACTACACACTCGACGACCTCAAGGAGATTGTTGACTATGCAAAGGCACGCAACATTGAGATTATCCCCGAGATTGACCTTCCCGGCCACATGGTTGCCGCAGTGGCATCATACCCAGAGTTCAGCTGCGACCCCACAAAGCAGTACGAAGTTCGCGTTGACGGCGGTATCTCACACGACGTATTGAACATCGGTAACGAAGAGGTTATCACATTCCTCAAGTGCGTGCTCGGACACATTGCTGAGACATTCCCGTACGATTACGTACACATCGGTGGCGATGAGTGCCCCACAGAGCAGTGGGCAACAAACCAGCAGTGTCTTGCACTTGTTCAGAAGCTCGGCCTCGACGGCGTTCACCAGTTGCAGTCGTGGTTGGTTGAGGAACTTGGTATTTTCCTAAAGGAGAACTACAATAAAGACATCGTTGTTTGGGACGAGCTGCTTAAAAACTGGAACGACAACAACAAGACAAAGCCTGTGATTATGGCTTGGAACAGTCTTAACTATAGCAGTGAAGCCGCTAAGAGAGGCATGAAGTCTATCATTGTACCTTACAGCCACCTATATCTCGACTTCCAGCAGGCACAGGATGCCGACCGTCCTGTCGACGAGCCATACAACGGCGGTTGGGGTGTAAACACACTCGATGAAATCTACAGCCTTAACCCACTTGGTGCACTCAGCGGCAAAGAGGAATTTGCTTTGGGTGTACAGGGTAACATGTGGACAGAGACAACAAATGATATCAAAGAGGTTGAGTACCAGCTGCTCCCCCGTATGCTTGCTCTCTCAGAGATTGGTTGGTTGCCAAACAGCAAAAAGAGCTGGCAATCTTTCTACAAGCGTTTGCAGAGCCATGACGAGATTCTTGAATTCCTCGACTACGCATACGCAAAATACTTCATCGAGCCAACAGAGTACACTGCCGAGGAGGCTGCTGTAATTGAGGCCGAGGATATCCTTGCAAAGAGCATACGCGGTGGCGTGGGCTACCCTGCAGCCGAGGTTTATGATGCATTGCAGGCAGCACTCAACGGGGGCGAAACTGCTGCTATCCAGCAAGCAATCGCCAACTACAAGAATGCTGCAATCACACAGCCACAGGAAGGCAAAACTTATCAGATTGTTTCGGCTTGTACATACTTCCGTCAGCAGTATGAGGGTTCTACAATGTATATGAAAAACAGCGGTGTACGTTTCCACTACACACCACAGACTGAACCCGAGGAGTTGTGGCAGTTCGTTGCAACAGAGGGCGGTTATATAATGAAGAACCTCTACAACGGCAACTTACTGGAGATGCCGGCCTACAACCAGGCTGTCAAGATGGTTGAGAATGGTGGTACAACAGTGAGAATTGACAAGGCTACAGTTGCAACAGGCGATTTCACATACATCCCCGGCGTAGTTACAATCTCTGCTGTAAACGGTTACAGCGCAACCGAAACCGGCAGTGTAAAACGTTTGAGCGCAAACATCACAGGCGATGTATATGCAAGAGACAACGCAGCACTCTGCTACAACGGTACATGGAAGATTGTTGAGGTGAGCGACTTCACCGCACAGCTGGCAGGTCTTGTAAAGAAGTGCGAGCTCATAATCCTTACAGCAAAACCCGGCGAAGTTGGACAGCCAAGCCAGGAGGCTATTGAGTATTTGCAGAACAGCGTCATAGACCCGGCAGGCCAGGCTGTTGCAGATGGAGGCGTTACAGAGGAGCAATACAACGCATATGTTGCACTCTACCACCAATTCCAGATGATGCCACGCACATCAATGGCCGACGCTCTTGACCTGGGCGCATACTACTACATCCGCAACGGATACTTCACAAACTACTATGCAGCACTCAACACAAGCAACAAGCAAATTGGTGTAAGAGGCAGCAAGGGAACCGGCGACATTTTCCTGTGGAGTTTCACAAAGAACACCGATGGCACCGTATGTATCTATAACAAAGCCAATGGAGAAGCGGCCTACATCGGCACCGATGCCGACGACCAGACATTGTTGGTGGGACAGGAATATCGTTGGACACTGGTTGAAACCACCACCGACCAGGGTAACAAGGGCATTGGTATTGTAAGTGCCAACGGTTCATCGGCATGGTACATCAACCCAAGTGCCTGGAACTATGTTCTCACAAAGCCCTACACATGGGGCGGCAGCGTGTGGACACTGGAGAAGAGCGATGTCCAGGTTGAGACAGGCATTAGCGAGGTGAAAGGTGAAAGTGGAAATGTGAAAGGTATCTATGATTTGCAGGGAAGAGAAGTAACAGCCCCAAGCAACGGTATCTACATTGTAAACGGTAAAAAAGTCATTATCAGGTAATATCTAAACAGCTTCGACAATGCAGCCAGCAGTTGGACGCGCGAAGGATGGACATTGGTCATCCCACGCGGAATGCGAACAAGGCTGCATTGTCAAAGCAGAAATATGAAAGGTATTTTTGACCTCAGAGGCCTCCGAGTTGAGAACCCCACAGCCGGCATTTACATTGTAGACGGGAACAAGGTTCTTGTAAAGTAAAAACACAATTTCATACACGGTATCGGGTGGTAAATAGTTGTCACCCGATATTTTTTCAACATAGCAAGCATGAAGTTCACAGAGAATTTATTTATTTTTGTATGGCTAGGGGATGCAGAACTTGAACCATAAATTATTTGTAATCTAAAGCCCGTATTATGCAGAATAGTGTTTTGACTACAGGAGAAATAAAAGAAATTACTGACAACTTGTACCACACAATCGGTGTAAGGATGAATTTTAATTTAAACAAATTCCCGGAGTTGAACAATTCGTTCCCCGTTGCCCAATCTTCATTTTTGGACGTGTGTAAAGCAATCACAGAGCATCTGGAACTCCCAATCTCCATAACCCCACTCTTTTCCTCGGACTTCAAGACTACAGGCATGGTTTTAAACCAAGGAAGCTACAGCTCTGAAATTGGCGCACAAATTCATATCCCAAGCAATATACCATGGTACAAGACAGACTCAATGAACAATTTCCCTATCACCATCAACGTTCCTTTAGAAGCATTGCACATGGGGTATCACTTTCTAATGACCCAATTAAGCCATGAATTCTCACACGTTTACCTACATAGCAGAAGGGACCCTCAAAAAGACAGTGAATGGGCCACAGATCTATGCGCACTTATGATGGGTTTTACATCATTATGGTATAGGGGACGAAAACACTCAAGTAGAGAAAACCTATCGACAAGAACTGTTACCCGCACACTGACGCAAGGTTATTTGTCCGATGAGGAGTTTACATATGCTGTAAAGTACATTGACACGCTTCGCAGTCCTATTGTACATCTGAGAAACCGTATATCTGTATTGAGAAATAAGATACAGGTAGCTTGCAACGACATATCCAAATACATCATAGACAATTACTTGCTTCATACTTTCCACTATAAGCATACACAAGGGGAGTTCAAACAAGCAGAGGATGCAGTCCTCTTTTCCAAAATGTCGCAGCCACAACATAAGCAGGAACTGGAGGTACTGTTGATAAAAAGCAAAAGTGAGACCAATGCCATTGTAAGGGCATTGCAACATAAAAGGGAATTCTACGACAAGGATAAAAAATGCATGGAGGGTTATGTAGAGACGCTTAATAGCATTGAGGCAAAACTGCAACAGACACTCAAGGAACTAATTCACGACTACAAAACGATCTTTCGGAATATTGATGTCAAGCATTATACCAGAATCTTTAACACACGAACAAAATCCATTAATACAGGCATAAACAGAGCAAACGACATAATCCTATCCGTTAATAAAAAACTGAAAAAGCTGAATTACGCTTTAGAGCTCTACAAACAACACAACGAGAACTCCGTCACAAATGGAAAGAGAGCAGAAAAGCTTTCCTTGCTCTGCAATACCGACTACATCGCGCATTCAACAGGTTTTATCCAAAAAGAACAGGAAAAGATAGACAAAGCAAAAGGGATTCTTGAAAAAGCACAATATTTCTACAGCATGGACGACGAGGTTCTTCTGTCACAAATAGCCACAATAGAAGAAGTTGTTTCGACCTTGGACTATTGTTTAAAAGAACAGAAAAACAATATAAAAGCAGTGGCACACAATCTCCGTTTTACTGATAGAATAAAATTGTTTTTAAGTTGTCTGTTCATGAACAGTTGAACACAAAGCGCATTATCGCACGCTCGGCTTCGGCCTGCGTGTCGGCCAAGGAGAGCATTACCGAGGTGAAAACTGAAGACGGAAAGGTCAAGGGTATTTTTGACCTCAGTGGCCGCCAAGTTGAAAACCCCACAGCCGGCATTTACATTGTCAATGGAAAAAAGTTGTTTATCAAATAATCAATTGATAAGAGACTACCATTAAAACAGAAAAGACCTTAGCAATTGCTAAGGTCTTTTCTGTTTTAAATACATGAATAGAATTCACTCCTTATTATATAACCGTCCTTGCCACGTCCCCCTCTTTCTCATACGCGCCTTCACCTTGTCAACAAGCTCGTGGTTCTTTATTCCCCAATCGGGAGCAATGAGCAGTTCCTTTGGCGACTGCGATGCAAAACGCTCAAGCACCAATTTGGGATTAAGGCGCTCAATGTAGTCAATTACCGTATCAATATAATCATTCATTGTAAACAGATGAAAATCGGCTGGGTTTTCAATGTACTCCTCGGCCATACGGGTACCCTTGACAACCTGCAGTTGATGTAGTTTTAGCGTAGTGAGCGGCAAACGCGATAATTCAACAGCTTGGCGCATCAAATCCTCACGGCTCTCACCCAGCAATCCAAGAATAATATGCGCACCTACGGGAATGCCGACTGCTGCAGTACGATTTACAGCATCAACGGCACAAGCATAGTCATGCCCGCGGTTAATGCGCAACAGCGTATCGTCATTGGTGCTCTCAATGCCGTACTCAACCAGGACAAAAGTCCGTTTCGCAAGCTCCGCCAGATATTCAAGCAGTTCATTGGGCATGCAGTCGGGGCGTGTACCAATTACAATACCCACACAGCCATCAATAGCCAAAGCCTCATTGTATCGTTGTTTGAGAACATCAAGCGAATCATAAGTATTTGTATATGCCTGGAAATAGGCAAGATATTTCATATCAGGGTATTTATGCGCAAAGAACGAGATTCCCTCGCGCATCTGCTCCGTAACAGAGCGGTTACGGTGACAATATGCAGGGTTGAACGTCTGGTTGTTGCAGAAAGTGCAACCGCCCCGCCCCACCTTTCCATCACGGTTGGGACAAGTAAAACCTGCGTCAATGGTAATTTTCTGTACCTTGCAACCTAAAATACCACGCAGATAGGTGCCAAATTCATTATATAAAAAAGTATCCTCGCGCATAATGTGCGAAGATACTAAGAAACTACGATATTATCAAACATTCCTCATTGCCCTCTCTTTACGGAATTCACTTGGTGTAAGGCCTGTCATACGTTTATAATAACGTGTAAAGTACGACTGGCTGGGAAAATTGTATCCTTCAGAGAGTTCCTGTATGCTTTTTGTCGTGTAAGAGAGCTCATATTTGAGCCTTGCGGTCACGGCAGAATCAATTATGGCCTTTGCCGAATGTCCCGAGACTTCATTACACACTTCGTTCAAGTATCCACTGCTCACACCAAGTTCATTGGCATAAAAAAGAACCTCACGAGAAACTTGATGCGACTCAACCAAACGGTTGATGAAATTACCGAAAAGTTCCTTCTTGCGCGGGATATACTCATACCCTTTCTCACTCTTCGCAATATACTTGTTGTAATAATCCTGCTGTACAACAGAAAGTGATGACATCTGCAAGCTGGCAATCTTGTCAAATTCCCCCTCTTCCACCAATTCCTTCATCTTCCATAACATTGAGAGAACCTGTTTGTACAATGCAAGATACTCATTTTGCAAATAGATAATAGGAGATTGTTTGATGTATTTGAAATTCAAAAGATTGATATCCTTGAGTATTGGAGAAAATGTTTCGGACGGAAGTACAAGCACCGTACTGGTGTAATCTTCGCTATTTTTCTCGAATGTCAAGATATCCAATGGAGTTATTATAAGAAATCCGTTCTCTTTCAGGGTATATGAAGTATAATTGAGCTCAAATGTAAGTTCTCCGCTCTCACAGAACACAAGCACCAGATTCCTGAAACGTAGCGGCTCATTCGGACGTGTAATTTCGTCCATCTTAAACAATCTCGCATGTGTTATATCGTTTATATATTTCATATCATTTTGATTTTGGAACAAATTTACGCAATTCAGAACCACATAAGCAAATTTTACCGCGATAATGGACAAACACCCAGCTATAATGGAAGAAAGAAGCATAAGTATTGGGGCTTAACAACACTTCGTGCGCTTTAACCCGGGCATCACCCGTTATGATTGAAAACAAATTTTCAATCACTCGCTTGCACTCGACTTTACTTCTCCGCTTTCACCTTACACAATCCGCTTTATGGTTGCAAAAAATCGGTATACATCATCTTTACCATTCCACGGTGTTCCAAGGGAATGCTGTCGAGATCGTTTACGGTAAAGAGTGCGATTTTGAACCGTTTTACATAAGCCGCCAGTCTGAAGAGATTGTTTTCAAAGGCGCTGATGTGAAGAGCCATCCACTCTATATCGTTTATGGAAGTACTCAGGAGTGTAGGTAGCAAATCATCGGCCATACATGAGTAGAGCACACGATAGTAGCCCTGACTCTTGAGCCTGCAATAGTCTTGAAACGAAAAGGCCTCAACCACCATCCTTTCCTTGATGTCAGGGAAATATTCCTGCAGCACATCGGGCTGCGATATTTTGTCGGTGACAAGATACAGGCTATCATGTAGAAGAAAGAATGTTTTGATTTCATCCGCACTCAGAGGGGTGTATTTGCCAAGAATCTTCCGCGATGAGAAATCGCGGAATGTCGGAGCTCTTTCCCCCAAATGGGTACTGTCTGTCATTTCATTGAACTCTCCCCATGAATGAGCGGCAACAAGAACACTGTCACAGGTGAAAAGAAGGTCGAATTCCATGAAACGGAAACCATCAGCGTAGGCATTTTCCATAGCCTCACGCGAATTGGTATATATGCAGCTGTCTATTGCACCGCCTGCATGAGCAATATATTCAGGACAGAAATCCTCGCTCCGCTCCTGTGACGAACAGGATAGAAGCAAGGATATTATCAGCAACTGCAAAAAGTTCTTAATGGTCATATGGGACGTGTAATTTCCTCAAGATAGCAACGTTCCTCGTCGTTAAGATAAGGCGACAAAGTCTCGCACACCATTGCATTATAGGCATTCAGGTATGCAATGGCATCGGCGCCCAGGATTTCAGGAACGACAGATGTTGTATCAATCGGGCACAAAGTCAACGGTTCAAGCTCATAGAATGTTCCGAACTCACTCTCGCAATAGTGCTTCACAAGCATGGTATTCTCTATTCTTATTCCATGACGGCCGGCCTTGTAAAGTCCGGGTTCATTTGTCACAGTCATACCCGGCATCAGATGGGCCGGCATATTGTTCATTCTTATCTGGTGAGGTCCCTCGTGAACATTAAGGAAGTGCCCCACTCCGTGACCTGTGCCGTGGAGATAGTTCTCGCCGACACTCCAGAGCCATTGACGTGCAAGGACATCGAGTTGAGTGCCACAAGTTCCTTTGGGGAATTTTGCCATTGCAAGTGAAATGTGCCCTTTGAGAACACGTGTATAATCCTCGCGCTCCTCGTCCGTCAGTTCGCCAAGCGGAATGGTACGTGTAACATCAGTTGTTCCGCCAACATACTGTCCGCCGCAATCAAGCAACAAGAAACCTTTTGGTGCAAGCAACGCATTTTCTGCAGGAGTAGGTTCATAATGAACAATGGCTGCGTTTTCACCGTATGCTGCAATGGTAGCAAAACTCAAGCCCCTGAATGCAGTATCAGCGCTGCGCAATTCTGTAAGCTTTGCATCAACATCAAGCTCTGTCACACCACCCTTATCTACCGCAGGTTTCAGCCAACTCAACAACTTTACCATTGCCACTCCCTCACTGAGCATAACTTTTCTGAAACCGGCAATCTCGACATCGTTCTTCACAGCCTTCATGGCTGCAACAGGAGAGTCCTTAAACATGGGTGCACACTCCACATTAAGGTATTCGATTGCCGCACAGTTGCATTTGTTAGGTTGCACGAGCAATGACGGAGCTGCATATTGACGCAGTGCATCCCAGACGGCATTATATGGCTTAACATCAATACCCTCGCCGGCAAGGTACGTCTTGACATCGGCCGACAGTTTATCTTCGCAGATGAAGATTGTAGCCTTATCTGCTGTAACAAGCATATATGCTACAAGTACAGGGTTGTAATCGACATCGCGGCCACGCAGATTGGTGAGCCATGCAACCTCGTCAAGCATGGTAAGTAACATTCCGGCAGCCCCTTTTGAAGCCAACGCCTTACGCATACGCGCTATCTTATCGGCACTCCTCTCACCACATATCTCCAATGGAAGGACTTCAGCCTTGCTCATTGGCAACGAGGGGCGATTCTCCCAAATGGTTACGAACGGGTCGGCCGTCGGCTTCAGTTTGATGTCGGCAAAACCAAGTTCGCTTCCCCAAGCAGTTGTCTCGGCAACAGTACTCAAAGTACCGTCAACACCCACAGTCGCACCTTCGTGAAGGTTAGCGCAAAGCCATTCCGTTATAGACGGTGTTCCGGCAGCGCCGTCCTTCATCAGTTCATACCCTGTTCCTGCAAGCGACTTTTCGGCAGCAAGCCAATAGCGCGAATCGGTCCACAGGAGAGCCTTGTCGGCAGTTATCACCACCGTGCCGGCAGAGCCGTCGAAGCCCGATATCCACTCACGTGCTTTCCAGCAGTCGGCAACATATTCGCTGCTGTGCGGGTCGCTACTTACAACAATAAAGGCATCCAGCCCATTCTCACTCATATATGAGCGGAAAAGTTCCACTCTGTTCTGTATTGTGCAGTCCATTATAAAATCAGTTTAATATAGCGCTAATATAGTAATAAAAACACAATAATCAACAAACATCTTCGCCTATTATTACATAGGCAATATATCTGTTACCGGAAGTGACAGGCACAAGACTCATGTACCCTTTTAACACCCTGCCGTTTTCCACCCTCAAAGGATAAGCCGCCTGCAGTTCAAGATGAGTGCGCTGTGCCTCGCCTGCCTGCTTGAAGAAGCGCACGCGATATACACCTGTGCCGCCACTGCATACAAAACGGTCGTGGAAAAGACGTGCCACAACACCCATATTCATTCTTAGATTAATCTCCATGCATGGGTTAAGGCGATAACCGTCGCCGTTGTCATAAACCATCATGTCAATGCCGAAATAGCCGCAATAGCCACTCCCCGCGAGCTGTTTCTGCATTATATCGCACAAGCACTCCTTCACAGCCGCAAGCCTCTCTTTTGGAATATACACTGAGAGCATGCGTTCTATCTCCTCATCCGCGGCAAGCAAATTGCCGCTATATGCGCCATTCTCGGCAGCAAACAATGAATACCCGACAAATTCAACCTTGCCGTCAACAGCATGGAATTCCATTGCAAATTCCTGCTTTGCATTGAGAAAATGCTCGCACACCACACCGCCCTGGCGCCTTATCACACCACGGCAAAAGTGAACCATCGGCTCTTCGGCACGGCCTATACCCCACATTATTCCCTTGCCGCTACCCGACCACGGAGCTTTCACGACACATCGCTCGTGACTGTTTACAAAGGCAACGACATCGTCAATATTGTCAATATAACAAGGAAGTGGCGGTGTATCAATTCCGGCACCATTCAGAGCAGCAAGCACATCAATCGTCAGCACACGACTCGAAAGGCTGCGCATCTTCACAATCTCTTCATCGCCCGGCAACAGAGACCTGTCAAATCCCATAGCCTTGAAACGGTGACGCATCTGCGCACTCCACCCCCAGGGAGAGAGCGAAGAAACCGACTCCTTCAATACAGGAGAGTATATTGCCGGCAAAGAAAAACTCCTTGCCATGACAGCATGAAACTCCTGATGTATATCACCGGTTAAATAAACGACATCATCGGCCGCAGCATACCATAGCGGCAATGTTGCAAGTTCAGCTGCAATGGCCATCGCTGCCGGCGGCGGACAGTAGTTGAAACTGCCGTCGGCAAGTGCCAAATCATTCTCGGGGTTAAACAGATGCAACTTCAAAACCTTGCAGACTTTTTTATCAATACTTGAATTTCCTCTCTTGCATCCTATCCGCGTCATTCCGGTCATTTACATACTTGTTCTCGTAGTTGACCTTGAAGTTTATCGGTATTGTCATCTCGGCCCTCACAGGACGGCCGTTCTTCTTGCCCGGAATCCAAGGCGGCATCTTGCTCACCACACGTACAGCCTCGGCATCGAGCGATTCGGACACAGAACGCACCACCCTCACGCCACTTATATATCCATCCATACCAATGGAGAATGCAACAAGCACCTCGCCGCTCTCTTTGTTGACACAGGCCTCTAACGGGTAATCGAGTTCCGAGGTAATGAAGCGGCGCAGTTCGGTCTCGCCACCCGGGAATTGCGGCATCACAATCTTCTCCTTGTTCTTTTGAGCGAATGAGCTGCTTGCCGGCATCACAAAGAATGCCAACAGCAACATGAAGGTTATAAAGTTTCTCATCTACCGTAACAATTGCTTACAGCAAAAATAACACTTTAAATTGAAGCAAAAAAATTAGGAAACAATTTTCATTGTTTCCTAACCGAAGGGTGGCTGATCGGATTCGAACCGACGACATTCAGAACCACAATCTGACGCTCTAACCAGCTGAACTACAGCCACCATATCACTCTCTGTTTTTCGAAAGCGATGCAAAGGTATAAACTTTTTTACTATTATCCAAATATACCGTCACTTTTTTTACGCCATATACAAAACTTTTTCAAAAAAGGCAATCCATATATAAATTCAGCACTCATACTGCGCTGTATGAGTGCTGAATTTATGAAAAAAAGTCTATATTCTTGTATTACTTTACAATAATCAGGTAATAGTTCTTCTTGCCCTTCTGAACAAGGATGTACTTGTCGTTAAGCAGGCTCTCGCTGTTGATGACCTGGTCGAACGCAGCAAGTTTCTCCTTGTTGATGGAAATGCCACCACCCTGAACAAGCTTGCGCATCTCACCCTTTGAAGCAAAGATTGCAGCAAGGTCGGTTGTCAGGTCTACAGCCTTCACACCCTCGGCAAGAGCCTCGCGTGCAACCTCGAACTGCGGAACACCGTCGAAAACTGCAAGCAATGTATCCTCATCAAGTGAACGAAGCGCCTCTGTTGATGCATTGCCAAAAAGGATACCCGATGCCTCAACAGCCTTGTTATACTCCTCCTCGCCGTGAACAAGCACTGTAACCTCCATTGCAAGACGTTTCTGCAACAGACGCAAGTGCGGTGCCTGTGCGTGCTCGGCAACGAGCGCCTCAATCTCCTCGCGGCAGATAGAGGTAAAGATTTTGATGTACTTCTCGGCATCCTCATCGCTCACGTTGAGCCAGAACTGGTAGAAACGGTAAGGCGATGTATAGCGCTTGTCGAGCCAGATGTTACCCTGCTCGGTCTTACCGAACTTCTTGCCATCGGCCTTTGTGATGAGCGGACAAGTGAGGGCAAACACCTCGTTGCCCGACATCTTGCGAATCATCTCGGTACCCGTTGTGATGTTACCCCACTGATCGGCACCACCCAACTGCAACTTACAGCCGTGAGTCTCATTGAGATGAACATAGTCATAGCCCTGGAGAAGCTGATATGTAAACTCTGTAAATGACATACCGTCAGTACCGGCCTCGCCCGACAGACGACGCTTCACAGAGTCCTTTGACATCATATAGTTCACAGTGATCATCTTACCGATGTTACGGATGAAATCGAGGAAAGAGAACTCTTTCATCCAGTCGTAGTTGTTGACGAGCACAGCAGCATTTGGAGCATCGCTGTCGAAATCGAGGAAACGAGCAAGCTGTTTTTTGAGAGCCTCCTGATTGTGACGCAGCTTCTCCTCATCAATAAGCACGCGCTCCTTAGACTTACCCGATGGGTCACCAATCATACCGGTAGCACCGCCAATGAGGGCAATGGGCTTGTGGCCGCAAAGCTGGAAGTGACGGAGCATCATCACACCAACAAGATGCCCAATGTGCAACGAATCGGCAGTAGGGTCAATACCCAAGTATGCACTTGTCAACTCCTTCTGCAACTGTTCTTCTGTTCCGGGAGTCATGTCCTGAATCATGCCTCTCCATTTTAATTCCTGTACAAAATTCATAATTTTATATTTTTATTGATACTCTTCTTTTTTTACAAACGGTAAAGTTGCGATGGTGTAGCTCGCTTGAGCACGACCAATTGAACATCCTTTCCTGCAATTATACCATAATCACCGAATTCCATGGTTACAGCCTTATAGGCAAGTTCGGGGTGATTATTCTCCTCGCTCAAGTGGCAAAGCCAGATATACTTCAGATATTCATTGAAATGAGAAGCCAGATATTTTGCCGTAGCCTGGTTACTCATATGCCCTCTTGGCCCCGAAACGCGCACCTTAAGAAACTCGGGATAACGCCCCATTGCAAGCATCTGCTCCTCATAGTTTGACTCAATGACAAGGTAGTTTGCCTGGTCTATGTAATAGGACGCATTAGGCGTAATCTCGCCTAAATCGGTTGCAATACAGAACTTCTTGTCGCCCACTTCGATGAAGTAGCCGACATTGTCACTGCCATCATGCGGTACCTCAAAAGGGGTGATGACAAAGTCCCTCAAAGTGAGCGGTTCCTCCTTCTGCACATATCTCACATACGATGGGTCTATTGGTTTTGAAACGCAATAGTTCTGTGTGATGCCCTTATGCACTTCTTTGGTTGCATAGACAGGAATATTGGCTTTTGACGATATTACACCTACTGACTTTATATGGTCGGCGTGGTCGTGCGTAATAAATACGGCACATATGCTTTCAAAAGCAATTCCTTCCTTTTTCAAAGCCATTCTTATGGTCTTTGACGGTATTCCGGCATCTATGAGAATACCATAGTCACCCACCCCAAGGTAGTAACAATTTCCGCAGCTGCCGCTGCCGATACTCATAAATCGAATCTCCATTATATATATTTTTTTCTCCTTCAAAACAAGCCTTCCAAAAAATATCAGAAGGGGTAGCCAATTGCAAAATGCAATGCAAAATCACGGTTGAAGTTCGGGGTAATTATAGGGAACTTCTCCTTTCCGCTGTAAGCCGGGTTTATAGCCTTCATTGCTGCATCAAGACGGAAGACAAACATATCGAACTCCAGCCTCAATCCTAGACCATAAGACATTGCTATATCCTTGTAGAATGTCGTAAACTTGAACTGTCCTCCCGGTTGTTCCTCGTAGTTACGGATAGTCCATATATTTCCGGCATCAATGAACACCGCCGAGTGCACCATCATAAACAGATGCGAACGATACTCTATACTCATGTCAAGTTTGATGTCACCCGACTGGTTTATGAAGTCAATATTCTTGTTGCTGTTCCTGTAACTTCCGGGACCAAGAGTACGGACAGTCCATCCACGCATGCCGTTTGCGCCACCCGAGAAGTAACGTTTTTCAAAAGGCAGAATACGCGAGTTGCCATATGGATAAGCAATACCGAATCCAAAATGCAGAACCATTGAATTCCTGTCGTCCATCTTCACACGTGTGGTAAAGTCAAAATCACCTTTCACATACTGGGCATAGGCAATGTTCATGAACGTATATTGGCCATCCTCGTTCTTTTTGCTGTTGAAAATTGAATTCACTCCATACAGCACATTACCCGAACACTCCACATTTGCCCTCAACGAGTAGACTGCGCGTTTAAAACGGTTGGCATCGTTGAGCGACGAGTTGTAAGAATATGTATATCCCAATTTTGTTATCAGCAGATTCTCATAATTGTACTTGAGAATTGAGTTGCGGTTTGATATACTGTCAAGATACTCTTTCTTGAACGTTTCTGCAATCCATGGCACATAGATGTAGTTAAGATCAAGCACATCAAGTTTGTGATTTGTCTCCTTCTTGCGGCTCCACATATAACTCCAAGTTCCAGAAATCAGTTTGCGATTGAACTCGGGACGGTCCTGTGAATTGTATTTGAGCGAGAATAACGAAGAAGAGACAAGCATTCTCTTGTCGGCCGGCACTAGCGTAGAGATGAGACCGCCCTGAAAACGCAGACTCAACTCGGCACCATATTCAAAGAATTTGTTTCCGTTGTAGCCACGGAGATTCGACACCGCCTCATACGCAGCAAAAAGTCTCAAAGCTAGTTGCTCGGAACCTTTGAAGAGATTCTTGTCCGAGAGTGTAACCGACGCCAATGCACCGAAATTGCCGGCGGTGTTCGTTCCGTCGAGGTCAAAGCCTACAGTACATCTCTTGCTCTTCTCATACATTATATAACAGTCCAGCAAAGCTGTGTCCGGTCGCTCCTGCATTCTCACCGTAGTATATTTCAAAGCCGGGAGCTGTGAGAAGGAGCTATATGTTCTGTCAACATTTTCCTGCGAATAAAGTTCACCGGGAGTAATGTAGGTATTCTCAAGGAGTTTCTTTGTGCGCACCACCTGTGACTCATTGTACAGCACAGAGTAATCGCCATAATCAACAGTGTCGCACTGCTCAAGTTTTGCATCGTCAAGATGAAGACCGGCATTAGCCACATAATAGATTTTACCAATACGATAAGCCTTGTGATTTGACGGCTCGACGTTCGCTGCCGGAGTGTAACCCGCAACATTCATTGTCAACCTCACCTTATTCGAGTGATGAGCTGTATCGGCAATATATGTAATATGCTCCTTCTGGAAACGATAGTATCCGTTATTCCTCAGCAAATCGGCTACACGGCGACGCTCCATCTCCATACCATCCACGTTGAACGGCATACCGGCCTTCACGTTTGATGCAGCGGTGTCGGCCAGAATAAGCTTTGCAAGAACGCTGTCTTCGCATACCATCTCAAGTTCCGAGATATAATATCTTTCCTTTTCGTGCAGATAATATGTCACTTTTGCACGGCGTTTTTCCTCATTGACAAGAGTTTCCAAATCGACACGTGCATGCAGATAGCCGTCGTTCAAAAGCATCTGCTGTATATTGTATCGTGTAGCTTCTGCAAGTTTGTGACTGTATACTACAGGTTTTTCACCAAGACGACGAAGGACACGGTTCACCCATTTTGTAGAGTCGAGCCCCGAGAGTGAATAAGTGTACATAGGCACCTTCACAAGGCTGAACCACTTGGCGTTGGGTTTCTGCCTTATGTAATTGGCAGCCTTTGTGGCATTCTCGGTATTTGTATTGGAGACAATATCGACATCATTGAGTAGGTACTCGCCCTCGGGAATAAACTTTTTCACCGAGCACGAGAACAACAGAAGTGCGCCCATAAGCGCAAATACTATGTTTCTCAACAACGCCATTACAGTCAAAAAAAAAGATTACGGAACCTATTCGTCCCTAATATTGGTATTATAATAAAAATAATTGTACAAATATAGTAAAAACTTAAAAGATTTAAGGTAGATTTGCACCACTTTAATACATGCAAAAGCAAAAAAAATGTTGAGCAAAGCACTCCAGAAGCGTATTTCATCACTCGAAAACAAAAAACAGAGAAAGGAAAGCGGTCTTTTCATTGCCGAAGGCGGAAAAACCGTACTTGACCTTATTGCCGCAGGACTCAAGTCAGAAAAATTGATTGCCACCACAGAATGGTTGCAACATCACGACTTGTGCCCAGAAACAGAAGTCATCG
Organism: Bacteroidaceae bacterium; assembly: GCA_045634305.1. Classification (GTDB taxonomy): domain Bacteria; phylum Bacteroidota; class Bacteroidia; order Bacteroidales; family Bacteroidaceae; genus HGM04593. Next base: position 16,056 of record JAZQZZ010000023.1, read on the forward strand.
AAGTAAGCAACGAAGAGATGAGACGCATCAGTTTCCAACAAGCGCCACAAGGAGTAATGGGCATTTTTCATCAGCCACAACACATCATCGATGCCTCAGCTCCCGAGCACGAATTATGCCTTGCTCTTGACAATGTACAAGACCCTGGAAACCTGGGCACCATTGTACGCATTGCCGATTGGTTCGGCATTGAAAACATCTTTTGTTCCATTGGAACAGCCGACATTTTCAATCCAAAGACAGTACAGGCAACAATGGGAGCAATAGGACGTGTGAAAGTACACTACGTAGACCTGCCGTCATTCATCGCTGAGGTAAAGGAGAAGTGTGCGATATACGGCACATTCCTTGACGGCGAAGACATCTACAGGAAAGAACTGAAACCAACCGGACTGATAATAATGGGCAACGAAGGGAACGGAATAAGCAATGAATGCAGCAGGCACATAACAGAAAGGCTACTCATCCCCAACTACCCCATAGGGCGCGAGACATCGGAATCACTGAATGTATCGGTTGCAACAGCTATCATCTGTAGCGAGTTCCGCCGCAGGAGCTAAAGGAGATATCCATCGACACGAAACGCCCCATCCACGTATTTGCCGACATGCAGTTCGTCGACAAGAAGCATTGACTCACATTCTGCACAGAACGGGTACCATTCGAGAACAACCCCGTCACTGACAGCCACCACGTGTCTTTCCAACACCTCGCCCGATGGCAAATGCAATTCGCGAGCCAGATACAATACAGGCTTTGTCATTTTTTGTCTAATCTTTCATATTCGGGACAGCACGCAATCTCTTGACCGACAATTCACTAAACACCGATTTTGATTCGTGCGCCGCATCATTGTCAAAATAGAAAATCTGTCCCGCCATTGATTTCATGCGATTAACGGTATCTCTTGGAGCCGACATGAAATAGTGTCCTGCCGTATCGACATCGACACCCGTCACATAGGAAAAACCATTTTCGTACTCCAGAGCAATAGAAGCATAAGCCTTCGGCCTCACGCTATCATTACCCGCAGGTAAAAACAGTGCTTTGAACGAGAATACCAAGCTATCGCCGGCTATGAATGAGGAATCTTTTGGCGCATCAAAGGCAAAATGCAGTCTGTTGCCAAGCGGTGTTGCAGAAAGCATTTTGACAGGATGTGATGTCCATAGTTCTACTATAGGCGAAGAAAAGTCAACCTTATCCAAATCTACCCCATCTTCCATTGCAACCTTTGCATTCGCCAATGCATCAATTTCATCGTTCAAACGCATTTCAATGTTTGCATAAATTCTTTCAATATGTTTTGGATAGCGGTTATACCACACAAGCGAAGAGTCAAAAACCTGTTTACTTACACCATGCTTATCATAAATGTAAGTATACATCAGTTTTTCCTTGTAGTCAACCGAAGCCAATGTAGTCATCATAGATTGCGCCAAGTGATAATCATATAGCACAGCCTCCATTTTTTCAGGCGGCAACACCCATTGGGGCACCTCTACCTTGCAAGAAACAATGAAGGTCAACAGCAGAAACAATAAAATTTTCTCCGCGCAACGACACATATAAGAATTTATTTACTGAAGACAATCTTCCTGTACCAAATCAGAATTGCTACAACACTGCAACTTATGCAAACATCTGCAAAATTGAATACCGGAGCAAAGAATATATCACCAGCTACAAGAGGCATCCATTCCGGCCAGGTAAAAAGTGGGAAATAAAACATATCCACCACCCTTCCTTGCATGAAAGAGGCATAACCCTCACCCCATGGGACAAACTGCGCTATCTGACCATAGCTCGACGAGAATATCTCGCCATAAAAAAGACAATCTATTATGTTGCCCACCGCTCCGGCCAGAATCATTGCGACAGCCATTACGAACCCCAAAGGATACTCCCTGTTTTTTATAAGCTTGACAAGTATATAGACCAAAAAAGCAACAGCAACTATTCTAAAACCCGTCAAGAACAGCTTATTAAACAATTCCATACCAAATGCCATTCCATTGTTCTCAATGAAACGTATTTGGAACCAATCGCCAAAAACCGAAAAGCCACCGCCTAAGGGCATACTCGTCTTTACTGCAATCTTTATCGCTTGATCGATAACGATTGCAAGTAAAACCGAGCCCCATATCAAACAGCAACGTCTTTTAGACTCTGCCATCATAAATCAATTATCTATTTTTCTTAGCTTCAATACTGAGAGTTGCGTGCGGAACAGCCATCAATCTCTCCTTTGAGATAAGTTTACCGGTTTCACGGCATATACCATATGTTTTATTCTCAATACGTATCAAAGCGGCCTGCAGACCCTGAATAAATTTTGCCTGACGGCTTGCAATCTGCATCTGTTCCTCAAGATAAGCAGCATCACTGCCATCCTCGAGGCCCTTGTATGTTGGCGAAGTATCGGCAACATCGTTTGAGTCCTCATGGCGCAAGGCTCTCATTATCTGATCATAATCTCTCTTTGCAAGCTCCAATTTCTGCAAAATCACAGCGCGGAATTCTTCCAGTTCCGCATCTGAATAACGAACTTTTTCTGACATATCTCTCAATCAATTATTATGGTTAGTCAATCTTGTTTCAAAGTTTTCTCACAGACAGTTTCACAACAGCATTGTCAAGTTCAACAGCACTGTCGCCCTCAACACAGTCGTTTATTTTCAACTCATCGGCAAGCACCTGAGTACAGATATAGCCTTTAAACTGTTCCACAGCAGCATCCGTTGCCTCGCTATGCTCAATCTCGACAGCTATACGGTCTACAATATCGAAACCGCTATCCTTGCGTATTGCCTGGATTTTCTTGACAATTTCGCGCGCAACACCTTCACGGCGCAGGTCATCTGTCACCTCAACATCGAGCGCAACAGTCAGCGCGCCTTCGTTGGCAACAGTCCAACCCGGAACATCCTCGCTGAAGATTTCAACATCGGCCAATTCAATGAGTGCATCTACACCCTCAACCTGCAATGTTATGTTTCCATTCTTTTCAAGCGCTGCAATTTGCTCCTGAGACATGTTGACAACAGCCTCGTTCACGCTCTTCATAAGCTTGCCGAACTTCTTTCCGAGTGTGCGGAAGTTACACTTTATTTTCTTTACTAGGATTCCATCACCCTCTACAAACACAAGTTCCTTCACATTTACCTCACCAAGGATGAGCTGTTTCACAGCCTCGATGCGTGATTTCATCACCTCGTCAGCGGCAGGAATTGCAATCTTCTGCAATGGCTGGCGCACGATAAGTGCCTCCTTCTTGCGCAACGCAAGCACCATTGAAGATATCTGCTGCGCCAACACCATGCGGTACTCAAGTTCTGTATCCACACTTTGTTCGTCGCACTCGGGGAACTTGGCAAGATGAACTGAAGCAGCATCACCACGACCGGTAACAGACGTCAAATCCTGATATAGACGCTCGGCATAGAATGGAGCAATAGGCGCCATAAGGCGTGCTACAGTCTCAAGACAAGTATAGAGAGTCTGGTATGCCGAGAGTTTGTCCGCACTCATACCCGTGCCCCAGAAACGTTTACGGCTCAATCGCACGAACCAGTTACTTACGTTGTCGATAACAAAATCCTGTATCAGACGTCCGGCCTTTGTAGGCTCGTAGTCATTAAGGCAGTTATTGACATTCTTTACCAATGTATTGAGTGCCGACAATATCCAACGGTCAAGCTCGGGACGCTCTGCGAGCGGAACATCAGGCTCGGCGTATGTAAAGCCGTCAACATTTGCATACATAGTAAAGAAACTGTATGTCTGGTATAGTTTGCCGAAGAACGAGCGTGTCACCTCCTTCACACCCTCCTCATTGAAACGGAGGTTATCCCAAGGAGCCGAGTTGGTAATCATGTACCAACGCAAAGCGTCGCTACCATAGTTCCCGATTGTATCGAATGGGTCGACAGCATTGCCAAGACGTTTAGACATCTTGTCACCATTCTTGTCAAGTACAAGACCATTGGAAATTACAGTCTTGAACGCAACGGTATCGAACACCATAGTTGCAATAGCATGCAAGGTATAGAACCAACCACGTGTCTGGTCAACACCCTCGGCAATAAAATCAGCAGGATATACCGAACGGTTATCAAGTATTTCCTTGTTCTCGAATGGATAGTGGATCTGTGCATAAGGCATGGCACCGGAATCGAACCACACGTCAATAAGATCAAGCTCACGTGTCATCACCTTGCCTGTTGAAGATACAAGCTTGATATCATCAACATATGGACGGTGCAGGTCAATCTTGTCATAGTTAGCCTTGCTGTAGTCGCCAGGAATGAATCCCTTATCCTTATATGGGTTGCTTGCCATAACACCGGCAGCAACAGCCTTCTCAATCTCATCATAGAGCTCAGCCACTGAACCGATGCAGATAGCCTCGCCATCCTCGCTTGTCCAAATTGGCAATGGAGTACCCCAATAGCGGCTACGGCTCAAGTTCCAGTCGTTCAAATTCTCCAGCCACTTGCCGAAACGGCCGGTACCGGTAGATTCAGGTTTCCATGTGATAGTCTTGTTGAGTTCGCTCATGCGCTCCTTCATCTGCGATGCACGCACGAACCAGCTGTCGAGCGGATAGTAGAGCACCGGTTTGTCTGTACGCCAACAATGTGGATAGTTGTGTACGTGCTTCTCAATCTTGAACGCCAGTCCGGCCTGCTTGAGCACCATGCAGAGCACAACATCGAGTGTCTCGGCCTTTGCTGCAGCCTTGTCATCGTAACGGCCATCAACGGTATATTGTGGGTCGTATGCATTCTTTACATAAGCTGCCGCGAATTTCGCATACTCCTCAAGATTCACAAAATCAGCAACGAAATCATCATCGAGTTCATCGATTACCCAGAACTTTCCTGTAAAGTCAACCATAGGACGTGTCTCGCCCTTCTTGTTGATCATGAAGAGTGAAGGAATGCCGGCAGCCTTTGCCACGAATGCATCATCGGCACCAAATGTAGGAGCAATGTGTACTATACCTGTACCGTCCTCAGTTGTAACATAGTCACCGGGGATAACTCGGAAAGCCTCGGCCGATGCATCAACAACACAATCTCCATCCTTTCTCACAGGTTTTACCCATGGGAACAACTGTGCATAGTGCATACCCACGAGGTCACTACCCTTGTACTCGGCAATTACCTTGTAAGGAATGACCTTGTCGCCCGCCTTGTAATCCTCGAGCGCCATCTCGGCACCAGCCGGGTTGAAGTGAGCAGCCAAAAGTGCCTTGGCGAGCACCAAAGTCACAGGCTGTCCATTGTATGCATTATATGTCTGAACTGCAACGTAGTCAATCTTTGGGCCAACGCAAAGTGCAGTATTTGAAGGCAATGTCCATGGAGTTGTTGTCCATGCGATGAAGTATGGCGTACCCCATGCAGTCATCTCGGGTTTAGGGTCAAGCATACGGAACTGCGCAACGGCTGTAGTATCCTTAACGTCGCGGTAGCAACCGGGCTGGTTAAGTTCGTGTGAGCTAAGTCCTGTACCTGCAGCAGGCGAATAGGGTTGGATTGTATAACCCTTGTAAAGCAAGCCCTTGTTGTAGAGTTGCTTGAGCAGCCACCACAAACTCTCGATGTAGCTGTTCTCGTATGTGATATATGGATTTTCGAGGTCAACCCAATAACCCATCTTGCGTGTAAGGTCGGTCCACTCGCGGGTGTACTTCATGACCTCCTCACGGCAGTTACGGTTGTAATCATCGACAGAAATTTTCTTGCCGATATCCTCTTTTGTAATATTCAGTTTCTTCTCCACGCCAAGCTCAACGGGAAGACCGTGTGTATCCCAACCGGCCTTACGCTTTACCTGGAAGCCCTTCATTGTCTTGAAACGGCAGAAAGTATCCTTGATACTACGTGCCATTACATGGTGGATACCGGGCATACCGTTAGCCGAAGGAGGACCCTCAAAAAATACAAACGAAGGAGCACCCTCGCGTTCCGTCATACTTTTTGAAAACAAATCATTCTTCTCCCACTCATCCAGAACCTCTTTATTTATCAAAGGCAGATTCAACTGGTTATATACAGGAAATTTCTTCTTCATATCGTAATAAAACGTTTATTTTCTTTTCAATTTTGCAAAGTTACCCAAATTTTCCATAAATCCAAAAAGATATGCGCAGAGAATACTCTACGCATTACCTTTTGTTCTTTTGCCAATATGGTCTGATACCGAAAGATTGGGATATCACTTTGCCTCAATGACATAATGCACTCCCTGCATCTTGTGCGTAACCACCACACGGACACCGAATTTCTCAGCAACATGGCGCGCAATATGCTCGGCGCTGTAAACCGAACGGTGCTGCCCGCCCGTGCATCCGCAACACACCTGTACGTGGGTAAAGCCGCGTTTCTTGTATGTCTCGACCATATTGTCCACAAGTGAATAAGCATTCTCAAGGAATTCAGCTATATTACTCTCTGTCTCAAGGAACTTTATCACAGGCTCGTCCATACCGGTCAGTTTCTTGTACGGCTCATAACGTCCGGGGTTATGTATCGCACGGCAATCAAAAACAAAGCCGCCGCCATTGCCCGATGTATCGTCGGGGATACCACGCTTATAGGAGAAACTCATGACATCAACCGTCAGCTCTTTCGATTCATCACGTACAAACATAGGCAAAGCCGCAACCTGGTCTATGAGTGAACGGATATAAGGGAATCCACATTCACCCTCATCAAGCAGTTGCTGCAGTTGATTCAAGGCCGCAGGTATACTCTCTACAAAAGCTTTCTTGCGTTCAAAAAGTCCACGATAGCCATACGTGCCCAGATTCTGCAACAACCTGAATATACGGAACAGTTGCAGCATCTCCATAAAATATCCCCTCTCGACATTTTTATAGGTGGTAATAGCTTCAAGATATGCACCCACCATAGAGTCTACAACAGCTGCAGTATACTTTGCACGCGCCTGCCCCACAAACGAGGCTATATCGTAATATATCGGTCCTCTTCGCCCACCCTGAAAATCAATAAAGTAAGGTTCACCATCCTTCAGCATCACATTGCGCGACTGGAAATCGCGATAAAGGAACACATTGTCATTGTCGCTCAAAAGCAGTGTCGTGAGTTTTACGAACTCGTCCTCCAACAGATTCTCATTGAATTCAACACCTGCACCTTTGAGAAAACAATACTTGAAGTAGTTCAGATCCCACATGACAGTGCGTTCATTGAAATCACTGACCGGATAGCACAATGAGAAATCAAAATGTCCTGCAACTTCGAACTGTATTTTAGGAAGTTCGGCCACCACCCTACAAAGAGACTCCACATCAGCAATGTCGAAAACACCGTTTTCACGTGCCGGCGCAAGTGAAGCATACAATGTCACATCACCGAGATCCTCCTGCAGATAACACAATTCATCTTCAGAAATGGCAAACACCCGGGGCGCAGCCACACCTGACGCCTCAAAAGCCTTTGACAAAGCCACGAAAGCGCGGTTTTCCTCGACAGATGTTCCTACAGCACCTATCACTGACACAGAACCAGACATTCTGTAATAGGCACGATTAGAGCCATCACCAGTAAGTCTGACCACAGCCTGCGGCTCACAGCCGAAAGCTTTTATATATAAATCCTTCAATTTTTCCATCTCAAAAAACACTTTGACCGCGAATATAGCACAAGTTCGCGTAAAAAAGGGAATTTATAAAAAAATATTTACCACACAACAACAAAGACGGCGGGCGCAAATTTGCGCCCGCCGTACCAAAGTATCTTTTTATCTATTACTTTACAACCACCTTTTTGCCGTTCACGATGTAAAGACCCGGCCTTGTAATCTCACTCAACTTACGTCCCTGAATGTCATAAATACTCTTTACATCTGTATCAGGTCCAACTTCCTCGATACCAGTACCATCTGTAACATTGAGTATTACGTCAATTATTTGTCCACCGTAATTCGAGAATGTACCGCCGAAATTACTGTCGCTGTCACCGGCAGGGTCAATGTTACACCAATCCTGTTTGAGGCGCATGCGGTAACGTCCGGTCTTTGTAGGCACCACAAACGAAGGAAGAACAGGATAGCTGCGATTGTCACCAGAAATCGTCTGTCCCTCGCTATTCCATCCACTGGCATCGCTATTGCCACCGTTATTGTAGAACGAATACGATACAAGATCACCAGCAGGTCGCCAATCGCTGCCATTTTCAATACCCGCTGTGAAGCCATTATTATCGGTATCAATGTAGACATAATGGTTAACCCAAGAACCATCAGTCTCAATCAGAAGATCGATAACCTCACCCGGAGCCGCCAACACCTCGATTTCAGATGTCAGATCAACATACTCCATAATGCGCTCCTCGGATGTAAGCTGATGCTCGGTAGCACCATATTTTGTACTTACATACTTGAACGAGTTGATATCGCGCTCGGCATAGTTTCTTGTTCCGGTGTATGTCGGAGTGTAATCCACCTCCTCACCGGGTGTTGGTTCAGGTTCCACTATTTCACCGACAGTCACATTCGGATTCTCAATCAATAACCACGCTGCTCCTGCGTCTGTGTTTTCCCAAACAGAAAGTGGTGCATCCAACTGTGGAGCAGCACACATATATCCTAAATCGGCATTTGTGTGGCTTGGATGCGCATTGAATGCAAACTTTCCGCCACCCAGGTCGACAACAGACAAAGATATAGGTTCCGATGAGAATGAACAATATTTCAGATTCTCGTCATATTCATACATCGGAGTCTTCAGATACATCTCTGCACCTACATTGTACAACTGATATTTATCACCATCCTTGATAACTTGCCAGCAAGCATTCTTTGATGTAATATCAACCTTCTGAGCATAATCGGGATCCTTCAACTGGTGATCGCTGTCACCTCCGACCATATTCGCAACCCATACCATATCACCATGTCCTTCTTCATATATGGCATACGTTGTAAAATGCTCATTGTAAAGAACATATGTCTTGTTCGCATGAGCATTGTCAAGAGAGTACAATCTCTCGCCAAGTTCCTTAGGCCCCTCAGGCTCCGGCTCGTTGACCGTGAATTTGATTTCACCATTGCACACGACATCCTCACCATTCAGCTTGCGCGCAACCAGACCTTGCGGGATGTAAAGCGGATACTCGCCTGTTGCGGTAATTGGGTTGTCAAGTACAATCGTCAAAACCCGACCTTCAACAGCGAATGATGCAGTATTACTGATTGAGCCTACATAAATCTTCAATGCATTAGCGGCATCGTATACTCCGGCTATATCATCGCTATACTCAACAGACATTGTCTGTAAAGACTCGACAACATTATCGGGCATAACAGCAACAACCTCCAACGGATCAACACTCATATCCATAACGGTAAACTTGATCTCACCGTTGCAAACAACTGATTCGCCATTACTTTTACATGTAATCAAGCCTTCGGGAATGTAAAGCATATACTCACCTGGAGCTGTTATGGCATTATTCAACGTAATGGTAAGGATGTTTTTATCCACAACAAACGAAGCATTATTCACATTCAACGGCAGAGTGCTGGTTCTCAAAGAATCAACATAGATCTGTGACACACGATTCGGATTATATTCTCCAACAATATCCTCATCATACTCAACAACGATTGTCTGCAATGACTGCACCGGTTCATCTGGAGTTACAGAAACCACTTCGGCAGTAACCTTATCTGCTATATCCCTGATTGTAAATTCAATTTCGCCATCGCATACGACATCGCTACCGTCCACCTTACGTGTTATCAAACCAGCCGGGATAAAGAGAGCATATTCTCCGGCAATTTTGAGTTCCTTGTCCAATGTGATTGCAAGTTCGTTACCGTTGACACTGAACGAAGCTGTATTCTCACTTGAACCGACATAAATCTTTGACGGATCAGCCTCATTGTAAACACCGGAAATCTCATCACTGTACTTGACAGTAATATTCTTCAATGACCACACCGGTTTGTCAGGAGTAACCTTGACAACCTCCAGTCCGGGAGCCTTGACCGTAAAGACAATTTCACCATCACATATCACATCTTCACCACTAATCTTGCGAGTAATAACACCTTGTGGGATATGAAGAGCATACTCACCCGGAGTGGTTATCTCCTTATCCATTGTTATGGTGAGCACCTTGCCGTCAACAGCAAACGATGCTTTGTTCAACACGGAACCGACATAAATCTTTGAAGATGAAGCCGATGAGTATGTTCCAGATATCTCATCACTATACTCAACCTTGATTATCTTCAAAGACTCCACTGGAGCAGCAGGAGTTACAGAAACCACTGTAAGAGGTTCCTCCGGTTTGAATGAGACTGTATATGTGTGGAAATTACTTCTTGCAGTAGCCGTTTTTTGTACATATGCAAGAATTGCATCTAATGTAAAAGCTTGTATCCTATTGCCGCTCGTCACATAGTCATTTCCTTTTATTGTAATTGTCAGCACATTTGTCGATGAGTCAAAACTCTTTTCAATGACAGCACCACGTCCGTTCGAGGTAACAGAGAGTTTGTCTTCATAATATGGTTCATCAATGATATACGAAGTCTTCCCCTGCTGGAAATAGTTTTTCCCATTATACGTTAGCGAGGCAAGTTCTGAATAGTATACAAACTCCACATCGTCAGCCTCAAGTACACTACCCTCCTTTACGTTATTCCTTGTCCAATAGTCACCGCTCGAAAGAATTATGTTCATTTTTTCAGGAATATAATCATTCTCATAATTCAACGGGACGACGATCTCCTGCCAATCGTTGTTTGTTGTGGCTGTGAATGCATGGTCACAGCTTGCGATTCGCACTCCATCGCCTGAACTTGAGACCATTCCCATTACAGCACGGTCGGTATCATCCTTTGTGTCATTGGATTTTGACGATGTGATATTATTTCTGAACGTACCTTTCCATAGATAAACGATAATATGCGCCTTTTCACCGGTACCACCAGTACGTTTGAACCAGCCCTTTATGGCATCGGGGCGATGAGTGAATGAAGTACCTCCATAAATACCGCCGTCACAACTTGAAACATCACCGACAGCATAGACCCATGGAGTCGCAAAAGATATGAAGCCTGGCGCATTGGAACCGATACCGGCGGCACCCACCCATTTGTTCTGCATCTTGACCGCCGAGCCATTGCGACCTGCCGATTTGTAAATGAGCGTTTCCTCTTTTGTCACATTGAACACGACTTTTACTTTTTGGTTAATGCTCGAGCCATACCAACTTGCAGGCTCATCTCCCGGACGCTTACGCATCTCATTGCCATTTGATGACTGATATGTGCTTCCTGCATTACCGTTTCCCTTCCAACTTTCAAAACTACCGTTGGGTACATACTGCGCATTTACTGCAATGGCAGCCAAAGCTAATAATGTAGTAAAAATTCTCCTCATTAATATAAAATTTCGTTATTTCATAGCACTACCCCGTGCAGGATTCCCTCACACACGGGTACACAAATCGTGGCAAATTTAGTTCAAATTTCTGAAAACTTTAGCGTTCACTTAAGTTTTTTAGATATACGTTCCAAAAATGAACAACTTTTTACACCAACAACGAATCCCAAAAACATTTTTCCACAAATAACGACCAAATACACAAAATCAGCCACCAACACCCGAACAATAACGGACAATATGCCATTTATTTAAAAAAAACGCTTACATTTCTTTATTTTCAAGAAACAATGTATTAAATTTGCAAATCAAAACAGTATAAAGCCAAAACAACATATAAAAAATGAACGTAGCAACCACTTTAGAGAGCCTCAAGAAAAGATTTCCCAATGAACCGGAATACTTTCAGGCCGTAGAAGAAGTACTCAACTCTATTGAAGAGGAGTACAACAAACACCCGGAGTTTGAAGCGAACAACCTCATCGAGCGTCTTTGCATCCCCGACCGCATTTTCACATTCCGCGTCACATGGATGGACGACAATGGACATGTACAGGTGAATACCGGTTATCGCGTGCAACATAACAACGCCATCGGCCCCTACAAGGGCGGTATCCGTTTCCACCCATCGGTAAATGTAGGCATTTTGAAATACCTTGCATTTGAACAGACATTCAAGAACTCGTTAACCACCCTTCCAATGGGCGGTGCAAAGGGTGGCTCCGACTTCGACCCCAAGGGTAAAAGCGACAATGAGGTAATGCGTTTCTGCCAGGCATTCATTACCGAATTGTGGCGCCACATCGGCCCCGAGATGGACGTACCGGCAGGCGACATCGGTGTCGGTGCACGCGAGGTTGGCTACATGTTCGGCATGTACAAGAAGCTCACACGCGAGTTCAACGGCGTATTTACCGGCAAGGGACTCGATTTCGGAGGTTCACTCATCCGTCCCGAGGCTACAGGCTACGGAAACATATATTTCCTTCAGGAGATGCTAAAGACACGCGGCCTTGACATCGCAGGCAAGACATGTCTTGTTTCAGGTTCTGGCAACGTTGCACAATACACCGTGGAGAAAATTATCCAGCTTGGTGGCAAGCCGGTAACAATGAGTGACTCAAACGGCTACATCTACGACCCCGAGGGTATCGACCGCGAGAAACTCGACTTCATCATGGAGTTGAAGAATGTACGTCGTGGACGCATCAAGGAATATGCCGACAAATATGGTTGCAAATACGTTGAGAACGCACGTCCATGGAACGAGAAAGGTGACATTGCCTTGCCATCGGCAACCCAGAACGAGATTGACGGTGACGACGCAAAAGCCCTTGTTGCAAACGGCGTGATCGCCGTGTCAGAGGGTGCGAACATGCCTTCTACCCCCGAGGCTATCCACACATTCCAGGCTGCCAAGATACTTTACGCGCCTGGCAAGGCTTCAAATGCCGGTGGTGTATCGGTATCAGGTCTCGAGATGAGCCAGAACTCGGGCAAAATAAACTGGAGCAGTGCAAAAGTCGACGAAATGTTGCACGAGATTATGCATAACATCCACAGCGCTTGCGTAAAATATGGTACATGCGAGGATGGCTACATCGACTACGTAAAGGGTGCGAATATTGCAGGTTTCCTCAAGGTTGCACGCGCAATGATGGCACAAGGTATCGTATAACCCACACAGCACGCCAAACCAGAAATAAGAAATAAAATCTCATAATTACAAAGGCAAATCCCGGTTACGACCGGGATTTGTTGTTTTTTTCGTATCTTAGCACCACAAAACAATTAAACAACACATCATGCAGAAAAAATCAAATGCCTGGCTATGGATTCCGACACTGTATTTCGCATCGGGACTCCCCTACCACGCAATAACATCAATATCAGACATCATGTATAAGGACATGGGAATCAGCAACTCCCAAATAGCCCTTTACACAAGCCTGTTGCTGATTCCCTGGACAATAAAGCCGCTTTGGAGTCCAATAGTTGAAATGATCAGCACCAGACGCAAATGGACATTGGCAGCACAACTGCTGCTTGCCATCTGCTTTGCAGCAATTGCAATTGTCATTCCATCAAAGCACTTCCTTTTACTCACATTGACAGCATTCTTTGTCGGCGCCTTCGTTTCATCGACACATGACATCGCGCTCGATGGCTTTTACATGCTCAGCCTTACACAAGAGAAACAGTCCTTCTTTTCAGGAATACGCAACACATTCTACCGCATAGCAACCGTATTCAGTTCAGGTATACTTGTGATGCTGGCAAACAAATTTGGACATGCTATGGGTAGCGACAAACTTGCCTGGAGCGCAACCTTTGCCATCACCGGCATAATAATGCTTGCACTATGGTTCTATCACACTAAAGCCGTACCGGCCCCCGAAAGCGACATATCACGTAAAACAACAAGCCTAAGAAGCGCTTTCGACAATTACGGCGATATAATAAAGAGTTATTTCCAAAAACCGGGCATATGGCAAGCCATACTATTCCTGCTGCTTTTCCGCTTCCCCGAGGCACAGCTCGGAAAGATAGGCAAACTCTTCCTCATGGACAATGTTGCTGACGGCGGCCTTGCACTCGACAAAGGCGAAATAGGTTTCGTCTATGGTGTACTCGGAGTCATCGGACTCATCATTGGAGGCATTGCCGGCGGTATATGCATATCGCGCAAAGGTCTCAGGTATTGGCTCTGGCCAATGGTAGTCGCAATATCACTGCCCGACGCCGTGTACATATACATGAGCAGTGCGTTGCCCGGAAACATGACAATCATAAGCAGTTGTATATTCATTGAGCAATTGGGTTACGGTTTCGGCTTTACCGCATATACATTATATATGATTTATTTCGCACAAGGCAAATACCCCACAGCCCACTTTGCAATCTCCACGGCCTTCATGTCGCTTGGAATGATGCTCCCGGGAATGTTCGCTGGCAAGTTGCAAGAGTGGATGGGATACGAAAACTTTTTCGTCTGGGTCACTGCCTGCACATTGATTACGTTCATCGTTTCGGCAATGATAAAAATAGACCTGGGCTTCGGCAAAAGGCAAAATAAGATGTAGTTTTTTTGAGAAACCCCAATATTTTCCACACTCTTTGTGAAATATCCAAGTGAGCTTGATGTTATTTTAATCGTTTGTACTTATATTTGCAGAATATTGAAGAAAATATGATACTGATAGCAGATTGCGGTTCCACAAAGACCGATTGGGTATTGTGCGATGGTGACGAGGTCATAGCAAGAGTCAGAACACAAGGACTCAACCCCACCCATCAGGAAAGTGAAGAGATTTTTGAAATTCTCTCGGCAGAACTCACAGACGAGATAACTGCGCACACACCCGAAAAAATATATTTCTACGGAGCAGGCTGTGCCTACGAAACAGCTAACAACCGTATGCGCCAGGCATTGGAGAACATCTTCGACACAAAGGAGATTGAAATCAACAGTGACCTGCTGGCTGCAGCACGTGCACTCTGCAAACACGAAGAAGGTATTGCCTGCATTCTGGGCACAGGTTCAAACTCATGCCTTTTCGATGGCGAGAAAATTATCGACAACACCCCCTCTCTGGGTTACATATTGGGTGACGAAGGTAGCGGCGCACACCTTGGGCGCCAGCTCCTGAGCGACTGCCTGAAGAAACAGTTGCCAAGCAAAATACGCGAAAAGTTCTTTGAGCAGTATGAGCTTAACATAGCCACCATACTCGAGAACACCTACCACAGTTCATTACCCAACCGTTGGCTCGCAAGTTTCACACCATTCTTAAGTGAAAACAAGAACGTGCCGGAGATTAGCGCAATGCTAAAACAGTGCTTCAAGCAGTTCTTCCAGCGTAACACCATGACATACAGACGTTCATGGCTACCGATACACATAATAGGCAACATAGGCATCCACTTCAGCGAAGAGATTAAGGAAACAGCCGAAAGCCTCGGCCTGTCAATAGGCAATATTGTCGACAGCCCCATGAACGGTTTGATAGAATATCATAAACAAAACAAGTAATATCATGAAAAAAACACTTTTATCAATTTTAGTATGCCTTGCAACAGTTGCAGTATCATGCGGCTGCAAGGAAGAGAAAAGCAACGACGCAGTTGCTGTCAACGAGACAGTCGTAGCAAAAGACATCAATGACCTGTTGCTGGATGAAAACGGAAAAATCGACACACTTTCATACATTGTCGGCATGGATATTGCCAACAGCATTGAAAAGAACATGATTCCAATGTTCAAGGTTGATTACGATGTAATGATGACAGTTCTTGTACAGGCACTAAACCCCAACGCTACAATCGAGATTGAGGGCGAATCCTTCAACAAGGAGAACTTCCGCGAAATTGGCGACAAATATATGAGCCAGGAGCTCCAGGGTCGCATCATGGCAGCACATAACGACAGCACAGCAACCATCTACACCGACGATAAAGAGAAGAATATCGTTTCAGCAATCCTTGGTGCAGACATTGCATACAGTGCAACAAATGTCCCATTCGAGTTGGAGCACAGCTCACTTGTCACAGCCATCAACGACATCCACAACGGCAAAGGCCGTCTGACAGAAGAGTATGCAATGGAATACACACGCAACTACTTCACCGTTGTAATTCCACAGAAAAACCAGAAAGAGTCAGAGCAGTGGCTTGCAGAAATTGCAAAGAATAGAGGTGTCAAGAAAACCGAAAGCGGCATTCTTTACAAGATTGAGAAAACAGGCGACAAGAAAATCAAGGCTGTAAATGACGAAGACGTTGTAAAGGTAATATACACCGGACGCACAAAGGATGGCAAGGTATTCGACAGCAACCGTTGGAGCGACATGCCAAAGGAGCGTCAGGAGATGATCAAGACCTATCAGCCCGAGCAAGCAGAGAAGGACAACCCTATAGAATTCCCGCTCAACCGCGTAATCAAAGGATGGACCGAGGGTATGAAACTCGTAGGCAAGGGTGGCAAAATCACATTGTGGATTCCTGCAGAACTCGCTTATGGCGAGAGAGGCGCCGGCCAGGACATCGGTCCTAACCAGGCTTTGCGTTTTGATGTTGAGTTGCTTGAAGTTACAAGCGCATCAGCTGCTGAATAAAAAACATTTGATTCATAACCCAGATAGCCGGCATATGCCGGCTATCTGCATATATACAGCATACATTTAAGTTAAATTATATTATATATTCACACTACCGAAAAAAAACATTATCTTTGCATCTAAATATTGTAAAAGATATGAAAGCTTACGTATTCACCGGACAGGGAGCCCAGTTCAGCGGAATGGGAAAGGAACTATATGACACCAACCCCATTGCAAAGGAATATTTTGAAAAGGCAAATGAAATATTGGGTTTCCGCATAACAGATATAATGTTCGCCGGCAGCGACGACGATTTGCGACAGACAAAGGTGACACAGCCTGCCGTATTTCTCCATTCGGTCATTTCGGCAATCGCACAAGGCGAAGAATTCAGGCCATCAATGGTAGCAGGCCACTCACTTGGCGAATTCTCGGCACTTACAGCAGCCGGAGCGCTCACATTTGAAGATGGTCTAAGACTCGTATATGCACGTGCATTGGCAATGCAGAAGGCCTGCGAAATGCAGCAGTCAACAATGGCTGCCATACTGGGGCTTGATGATGAAGTGGTTGAAAACATTTGCAACGAGATAAGCGAGGCGGGCGACATTGTATTGGCAGCAAACTACAACTGTCCGGGGCAGGTCGTAATATCGGGAAGTGTTGAAGGCGTGACCAAAGCCTGCGAAAGACTCAAGGAAGCCGGCGCAAAACGCGCATTGCCGTTGAGTGTAAGCGGCGCATTCCACTCCCCTTTCATGCAACCTGCAAAAGAAGAGCTCGAGGCAGCCATCAACAGCACAGAACTTTCAGTTCCACGCTGCCCCGTATACCAGAATGTCGACGGCAAACCATACACCTCGCCACAGGAAATCAAGGCAAACCTCATTGCACAACTCACGGCACCGGTGCGCTGGACAAAGACAATACAACAGATGATTGCCGACGGTGCAAACGAATTCATAGAGTGTGGCCCGGGCAACGTACAACAAGGATTGATCAAGAAGATTAAAGCCGCAGCAGGCATTTAAAACATAAAAAGAACACAACAATGTCAAGAATAATAATTTATCAGCTCCTGCCACGCCTCTTTGGTAACAGCAACGCCGAGTGCGTAACAGGCGGAACCATTGAACAGAACGGATGTGGAAAGTTCAACGACATAACGACAAAGGCTTTGAAGGCAATCCGCGACCTGGGCACAACCCACGTGTGGTACACCGGTGTCATTGAGCACACGACCCGCACCGACTACAGCAATCACGGCATCCCCACCGACCACCCCGCCATTGTAAAGGGCGAGGCCGGTTCACCATATGCCATCAAAGACTACTACGACAATGACCCCGACCTGGCAGTAAACGTAGCAAAACGTCGTGAAGAATTCAAGGCGCTTATAGACCGCACACACAAGGCAGGCATGAAGGTAATCATGGACTTCATCCCCAACCACGTAGCACGCCACTACCACAGCGACAACACCCCAAAGGGCACATACGCCTTCGGCGAGCACGATGACAAGAATGTCTTTTTCGTAGGACACAACAACTTCTACTATCTTGGTGACCACTCATACGGCTGTAACATCGACGCCAAGGACCGTGCCGACGAGGAGTATACTGAAACACCTTTGCGTGCAACCGGCAACGACTGCTTCGGTTCACCCGGCCGCAACGACTGGTACGACACTGTGAAGTTGAACTACGGTATTGACTACCGCACCGGCAACCGCCAATTCTCACCAGTACCCGACACATGGGTAAAGATGCTTAAGATTCTGCAGTACTGGGCATCGCAAGGAGTTGACGGATTCCGTTGCGACATGGTAGAGATGACGCCTGTGGAATTCTGGGGATGGGCAGTACCAAAAATAAAGGAACAGTTCCCCGGAATCATTTTCATTGGCGAGATATACCAGCCACATATCTACCGTTCGTTCATCAAGGAGGGACACTTCGACTACCTCTATGACAAGGTAGGCCTTTACGACACACTGCGCGCAGTGATGAACGGACAGACATCGGCAAACGACATCAGCTATCCATTGCAGAGCACTGCCGATATACGCAACAACATGCTCACATTCCTTGAGAACCACGACGAGCAGCGCATTGCCTCGGACTTCTTTGCAGCCAAGGCCGAGCGCGCACTTGCCGCACTCATTGTCTCCACCACAACAGGAACAGAGCCATTCATGCTCTATGCAGGACAGGAACTCGGTGAACGCGGTATGGACAAGGAAGGTTACAGCGGCGTGGATGGACGCACCACAATCTTCGACTACTGGAGTGTTGACACCCTGCGCCGATGGAAAGGCAATGGCGACTACAAGGGCACAGAACTCACAGATGACGAGAAGGCATTGCAGTCGTTCTACGCACATCTCCTGAACCTTTGCAACAGCGACGAGGCACTCCGTTGCGGCCAGTTCTATGGTCTACAGTACGCAAACCCACAAAGCGAGCAGTACGACAGCCACCACATATTCTCATACCTCAGAGGTACCGGCAACGAACTGTTACTTATTGCAACCAACTTCAACAACAGTGCCAAAGAGTGCAGAATTACAATACCCGAAGAGGCTTTTGCCTACTTTGGAATAACCTACAACAATAACACACATACAGCTGTTGAACTATTGACAGGAAAAGAGCTCCAACTACCGCTCAATCCATTTGACAAAGTTGAAGTAACAATCCCCGCCAACAACGGAGTAATAATCAAATTCAGTATCTGATCCATGAAGAAGACTCTATTGATAATAATGCTTTTCTTTGGCTGCACAGCCGCGTTCGGCCAATTGGAAATCAACGACACAGTCATTGGCTACATTGTAAAGCACGAACGTGAATATTTCAACGAGATAACAAAACTTTACAATGACAACGACCCCATGTTGCATGTCGATGACATCGCACTTGTTTACTACGGCCAAGCATTCCTGCCACAGTACAACCCCGGAAAAGACAAGAACGAACAGGCGCTCAAAAGGCTCTATGAAGAGAAGAAGAATGTAGAGATTTACAACACCGCAAAACAGATACTGACATATAACCCTGTGAGTCTCAATGCCCTGTTCAGCATCTACATCGCATCAAAGGAACTTGGCAAGAGTGACGAGGAGTGCCTGTCCTATCTGAAGAAATACCAGAATATCATTGACATGATATGCCACTACGGCGATGGCCGCAGCAGCGATACACCGTTCCGCATCATCACCCCCGACGACCAGGAATACATCATGTTCGGCAAACTTCAGATAGAAAACGTCATATCACAGACACTCGACACCGAGACTCTGTGCAACATAGTCACCGTGAAGCCATCGGAAAAATTCTCCGGCCAGCGCGTATATTTCGACTTGAGCCTTTTCCTCTCACAAGCCTCAAGAGAATGAGATAAACCTTCAAAGCCTCCCCACGGAGGCTTTTTTACACACACATGGAGAAAAGCATGAAATACATCATACAATTTGAAATCATATTGGCAATATCCCTTGTCGGCGAACTGCTTAACCGCATTATACCATTGCCCATCCCGGCAAGCATATACGGCATGGTAATCCTTTTCACCGCGCTGTGCACCGGGCTCATCAAGCTTGAGGCCGTAAAGGAGACCGGGCACTTCCTTGTGCAGATAATGCCTATGCTATTCATCCCTGCCACTGTGGGGCTGCTTGAATCATGGGATATCATGCAAGGCTTCCTCACTGCAATAATCGTGATTTCACTTTTGTCGACCGTGCTCGTTATTCTAGCATCGGGACACGCCACACAAATCATCATAAACCTGAAGAAAAAGGAGAAGAAGCAATGAAAGAGATATTGGGCAGTTCACTTTTCTTTGGTGTAGGCATAAGCATAGGCACATACATCCTGGGAACCATAATAAAGAAAAAGGTCAACTTTTTCCTTTTCAACCCACTGCTGTTGGCAATAACAATGACTATTGCCACATTGCTTGTCACCGGCATAGAGTACAGTGAGTACAACAACGGGGCAAAAAACCTGAGCTACCTGCTCACACCTGCCACTGTAGCACTCGCCATCCCACTCTATGAGCAAGTATCAATCCTAAAGAAAAACCTCCCGGCAATACTCATAGGCATTGCTTCAGGTGTCATCACAAGCGGCTTTTCCATCTTTGCAATGGCTCTTATCTTTGGGCTCGGACACACTGAATACGTCACCCTACTCCCCAAATCCATCACCACAGCCATAGGAATAGGCCTTTCGCAGGAGCTCGACGGCTACGTTGCCATCACCGTTTCAGCCATTATGATTACAGGCCTCTTTGGCAACATTGCAGGTGGAGTACTGTGCCGCATAATGGGAATCAAAGACCCAATAGCCAAAGGCATAGCAATCGGCACTGCATCACACGTAATGGGAACAGCAAAAGCAATGGAGCTTGGTAAAGTCGAGGGCGCCATGAGCAGTCTGTCGGTTGCTGTGGCAGGTGCCATGACCGTTGGCGCAGCAATACTCTTTCAAGGGTTGATATAAATGCAGAACCCACCCATAACTTAAAGTGCTCTCAAAAGGAGCACTTATTTTTTTAATCCCGCAGAATTTGGCGTTGACCATTTTTAGTGGCTATCGCAGCCACTACATGACACAAAAAGAAAACGGAGATAGCTTTTTAGGCTTTCTCCGTTCCTGTACGCCGTCAGGGACTCGAACCCTGGACCCATTGATTAAGAGTCAATTGCTCTACCAACTGAGCTAACAGCGCATTTCCTTAACGCGTTGCAAAGATACAACATTTATTTGAAACTGCGAATTTTCCGGCACTTTTTTTCACAATTTTCACAACTTTTTTCTTTAACAACACGAACCATCATTATAGTAGACGCATCCATCACAGTTGTTTTCACCAGAACCAGCCTTTTTTCTTCTGTTTGTTTTTTTCACCCGAAGACTGCTCACTAAAGACCTCTTTCCACTCTTTGTTTTCGCTTATCATCTTATAAATGACACCCCAATCAGGCAATCCTCCAAGGTTGCGGTCATCAATGAACAAATCGGCATTTATCTTACCAAAACAGTTCTCACCCTCTATAACCTCTTCGGGGAAATTTTTGTTTACCGCGTAGAATTCCACACCTCGGTTTCTACACCACTCCACAGCCTCTTCCAACAGCCTGCCACGGCGCACAGTCCATAATATCAGACGATGTTGTTGCGATGCAAGCATGCGCAACGTGGAAGTTGCAAAAGGCAATTCATTGCCAATATTTGGATACTTATGTTCGACTATAGTCCCGTCAAAATCAACTGCAATAATCATATTTCAACTTTTTTTGTTTTACGGTTGCTAATATAGCGATTTTTGGACAAAACCATTGAGTTTATTGAAAAAAAGTCCTTTTTATATAAGTAAGCAATCTTTCACACATAACATCGGGTTATATATTCCAAACGCATGGATTTTATTATCTTTGCATACTGCAGCCAATATATCCAGCATGGACAAACTGATACCACATAACATTGACAGCGAAAACTCATACGAGAGCAATCTCATGGGCGACGTGAAGGCCGGCTTCCCATCGCCGGCCGAGGACATACGCGAGAAACTCGACCTTATAAAATTGCTTGTAAAGCACAAGGCCTCCACTTTCTTCTTCCGCGTCAGCGGTGTCTCCATGGTCGATGCCGCCATGGATGAGGGCGACATCATCATTGTCGACCGTGCCATCGACCCATACAACAACTGCAAGGCTGTATGCTACATCGACGGAGAGTACACAGTGAAGCGCGTGGAGATGGGCGAAAACATGGTTCGTCTCATGCCCGCGAACGAACAGAACACTACCTACAAACCTATAGAGGTTACAGCCGAGAATAATTTTATGATTTGGGGCGTCGTCACCTATGTAATCAAAAAGATGTTATAATATGTTTGCCCTTGCCGACTGCAACAACTTCTTTGCCTCCTGCGAGCGGGTGTTCCGCCCCGACCTGCAAGGCAAGCCGGTCATTGTCCTTTCGAGCAATGACGGTTGCGCCGTTGCACGCAGCAACGAGGCAAAGGCTTTGGGCATAAAGATGGGCGACCCGTTCTTCAAGATACGCCACATAGTGGCCAAGCACAATGTCGCCGTCTTTTCGGGCAACATGGCACTCTATGGCGACATGTCGCAGCGTGTGCGCTGGGTATTGGAAGAGTTCGCTCCAAGCATCGAAGTCTATTCCATTGACGAAGCGTTCCTTGACCTTAGAGGGATGCAGAATATCGACTTTGACCAATATGCAAAAAACATCTCGAAACATTGCTGGAAGATGACCTCTATCCCGGTATCCGTGGGCATTGCCCCTACCAAGACTCTTGCAAAGATTGCCTCAAAGCTTTGCAAGCAATACCCCAAGCTCAGAGGCGGCTGCTACATGCACCGCCCGCAGGACATAGAAAAGGTGCTACGCAAGTTCCCCATTGAAGACGTTTGGGGCATCGGACGCAGGTCAGCGCCACGACTCAAGGCAATGGGCGTACGCACAGCCTATGACTACACGCAACTAAGCGAGGAAGCAGTGCGCAACATGTCCGGTATTACCGGTGTGAGAACCTGGAAAGAACTGCGGGGCACTCCATGCATAGAATTCGAAGATGGCTTCGAGGCCAAGCAATCGATATGCGTGTCGCGAAGCTTCTCGTCCGAGATATATGACATAAAGGAACTCGAAGAGCAGATTGCGAACTTCGCATCCTCACTTGCCGAAAAGCTACGCAAACAGAACACCGTTGCAGGCGAAATCTGCGTCTTTGCATACACAAACCGCTTCAAAGAGAGTACGCCTCAGGTCTATGACAACAGGCTCATACACCTTGACCCGCCAACAAACGACCAACGCACTATTGTCACCCATGCAGTAGCCGCCACAAGAGAACTGTTTCGCAAGGGGATAGGATACAAAAAAGCCGGCGTTGTTGCAACAAGAATCATACCGATACAAAACCGTATCCACTCACTGTTCGAAGACAGAGAAGCCATGGAGAGGGAGAAGAGACTCACATCGGTTGTAGATGCCGTGAACAGGACATTCGGCAAAAGCACAATAAAATTTGCCGTGCAGGGGAGCGGGAAGATTAAGACATCAAGCGAGAACCAATCGCCCCACTACACCACCCTGTGGAGCGACATACCCAAAGTAACGGTAAAATAAAATCCTTGCCACAATAAAGTGACAAGGATTTCTTGTTATTCATAAGTTTGAATTACTCAGCCTTTGCTGCACGGCGAATACCACGGCGCTTTGGTGCCGGAGCCTCTGCCGGCTTCTCCTGCTCAACACCTGCAAGCTCAGGGTCAATCATGATACGGCCACAGTTCTCACAAACAATGATTTTCTTTCTCATGCGGATATCCATCTGACGCTGTGGTGGAATCTTGCTGAAGCAACCGCCGCAAGCATCACGCTCAACGTAAACGATACCAAGACCATTGCGTGAGCTCTTTCTGATGCGCTTGAACGATGTCAAGAGACGTGGCTCGATGTTCAACTCAAGGTCACGGGCCTGCTCGCGGAGACGCTCCTCCTCGGCCTTTGTCTCAGCAACGATATCCTCAAGCTCAGCCTTCTTCATCTCAAGGTCCTTTCTGCGCTCCTCGAGCTGGTTGTTGGCTCTCTCAAGCTCATCGTTCTTCTGCTGCTCCTGCTTGCGTGCATCGTTGATTTTCTTCTCATCGTGCTCAATAACAAGCTTGTTATACTCAATCTCCTTGTTCAAGAGGTCGAACTCACGGTTGTTGCGCACATTGTTCTGGTCCTCGGTATACTTCTCAATGCTGCGCTTAGCCTGCTCCATCTCCTCGCGGAAAGAAACAACATTCTCGCGGATAGTCTTGATGTCGTTGTTGATATTCTCGATACGTGTACCAAGACCAACAATCTCATCCTCAAGGTCCTTAACCTCAAGAGGCAACTCGCCACGCAAAATCTTGATAGTGTCAATCTGTGACAGAATTGTCTGCAACTCATAGAGAGTCTTCAACTTCTCTTCTACTGTGTAATCAGCAGGATCTTTCTTTGCCATTTTCTTAAATATTTAAAGTGTTAATAATTTATCTTTCGTCTTGTCATTCTGATGGAGCGAAGCAACTGAAGAATCTCATCCATTCGCACCCAACATGAAACATTCTTTATAAATAATTCACAGGGTTGGTATTCACCGCTGTTGCCTGCACCTTCACACCGGGACAAGCCTTTTCAATGATTTCCCTGAAGATATCCATTGTATACTGCTCGCTCTCGTAGTGACCTATTACAGCCATCACCATCTTGCCGGTATAATTGAACAAGTCGTGATAACGCGCCTCGCCTGTAATGTACACATCGGCACCCGCCGCCATTGCAGCACCCGCAAACGAACCGCCCGCACCGCCGCACAAAGCAACATGCTTCACCCCCTTGCCAAGCAACGGAGTGTGACGCACACTGCCCACACCAAATTTCTCCTTCACGCACTGCAGGAACTCCACCTCGTCGCACTCGGCAGGCAACTCACCAATGACACCGCTACCCACACTGCCCCAGCTGTTCTTCAACGGGTATATGTCAAATGCAGGTTCCTCGTACGGATGCGCCTTCAACAGCGCCGCAATAACCTTGTTCTTGAGGTATGCAGGCAGCACAGTCTCAATGCGCACCTCCTGCTCACGATGCAACTCGCCCACCTCGCCACAGAAAGGATTGCATCCCTCGTTAGCCTTGAAAGTACCGAAACCATCGACATTGTAGCTGCAAGAGTCGTAGTTACCGATATTGCCACAACCCGCCACAAAGAGCGCACTGCGCACAGCATCGGCCGCCGAAGTAGGAACATACACCGCAAGCTTCAACAGCGCATCCTCCTTTGGAACAAGAATACGCACATTCTGCAAGCCAAGTTTCTCGGCAATACGATAGTTTACCCCACCCGGAGCATTGTCAATGTTTGTGTGAGCCGAATAGATTGCAATACCGTTAGCCAGAGCCTTGATGACACAACGCTCAATGTAGTTAGAACCGGTAATGCGTTTCAGCGGAGAGAAAATCAGCGGATGATGCGACACAATGAGATTGCACCCCGATGCGACAGCCTCGTCAACGACGGCCTCGGTCACATCAAGACACAATAAAACCCCTGCAACTTCCGCTTCTGTCAATCCAATCTGCAAGCCGGCATTGTCAAATCCGTCCTGCAACGGCAGAGGCGCGAACATTTCAAGGGCATTCGCTATATCCTTTATCCTAACCAAAATTTGATGTAAGAATATTTCCGTCTGCGAAGATACTACATTTTTTTCATTCCGCAAAATTGTATGATGCAAAGGTTAAAGAAGGAATAGGAATAATATAGATTCAAAGCAAATTAGGAAACATTCGATGTTTACCTCAAATATTGTGATATCCATATGATTGAATTTTCTGCTTTTTACACCTTACAGTTGCAACAACACAGATGAGTTTCACACAGAAACGCGCTGTCAGCGCGTTTCTGTGTTTATTCGTTCACTTTTATGTCTAGTGCATCGTTGCTCATTCTCACCTCATATGTAGAGTTTTCTTCACAGTAAACATTTACTGGCATATGGCAGGTAACATGGGTATTTGCAACGATATGGTTTCGGTTGCCGAACATTATCTCTTCGATATCTCCACAGTAGAACATTGCTCTATCCTTACTTTGTGTAAGCTTTCCTAATTGCTCTTTGATTATCATTCCTTTCGTGCGACCTTGTGGCATTATGAAGAATATGTAATCCCTTGCTCTACTCATAGCAACATTTATAATGTTTTGCTTATTGATGTGTGAGCCTCTTGAACACTGTACGGGTGGGTTAAGTACAATCAGCATAATGTCGCACTCGTCTCCCTGGAAACTGTGGACAGTACCGCAGGTTATACTGCAAGTGTCAGTATTTATTGGTCTATTCTCTAGCAGTTGCTTTATTGCATCTGCTTCAGCCTTGTATGGGCTTACTATTCCGATAGAGTATTCTTTACCTTTATATTTTTCGGTTACTTGCTTTATGATATATTCAGCGAATTTATAAGTAAATATCGCACTGTATAATTGGAACGCAGAGTCTGAAATGCTTGTCAATCCTTTGATTAAATCGAAGTCTATGATATCAAATCCTATAAAGTTAATATCCTTGATATCCATTTTGTCCAGCTTCAAAGGCTTTTGCGGTGCTCTTTGTGGGTCTGCTTTCACAATGCCGTTATAGGTGAATTTACTTACCAAATCACCAATCGTCGGTATTGAACGATGTTGTGTCTTAAGCGTTATTACATTGTATCTAGTATAGCTGTTTACGGCTTCTGAAAAGTCATTCAGCCCGACCATATCATAGATATTGTACTCCGGCATATCGTTCTGTGTTACAGGTGGTATCTGTTTGGGGTCTCCTGATATGATAAACTTTGACAGGAGTCCTTTGTGCAGGATGTATGTGCAAGTTACGATATCTACCATAGAAGCTTCGTCAATGATGATGTAATCCCAGTTATAATCACAAAGGAATGTTTCATCGGGTTGTATGTAGTCGTAGGCATATCGTGCAGCTGTTGTTACAACAACATTCTTGTTCTGTGCTGTGATATCAAAGGTGTCTCTATTGCTTACTACGGCTGCTTCTTCTATCAGGTAAAGACTTTCGGTTGCACCAAATCGTGTGAGGTAATCGTAACACACACTGTCGTTTACCATTTTTTCAGCTACAACATCAGCGGCCTTGTTTGTTGGTGTCAGTACAAGGATATTCATCTTGCCTTTTGCAAACTTCAGTATGTCTGAAACCATTTTTACAAGGCGTGTTGTTTTTCCTGTTCCCGGAGGACCATATATGAACTCAATATCTTTTGTGAGATTTTCGTTCATATCATAGTCATCTTCATATCCTAGTTGTATAAATCTTGTTTCTAGTGAGTCAATGATATTTGTTGAATTGTCTGCAATAATTCTAATTTTCTTTGCTGCATTGCATATACTTTTCATTTCAGCTGTAGCTTCTACGGAAATGTCTATGCTGACATCATCGACCTTTACGACCACTCCTTCAATCTTCTTGGGGCTTTCCGATAGTGTTGATATGGAAACTTTTTCTGCATCCAATATCCACGACGGAACGGGTTGTGTCGGGTTGGATAGGTGCAAAATCTTATCATCACAGGTAAACTCCTTTTCAGAGAAGTCTATCTGCAAGTGCCTGCAGCTGATATTTGATTTATCAGCGTGCATAAGCTCCATAAGCAATTTATACCATTTGAAGGTATATTGCGGAGTCTCTTTAAGCAGTTCATATATCTGCTTTTGCTCGGTTGCCTTTTTTGCAGCCTCTTGTGCTTCAGTATTCTTGGACTCTAATTTCTTTTCTACTTTCTTTGTGTCGTTCTTATCCTCTTCTGCACTCTTTAGGTTTGCAGTGCTTGCTGTCTCATCAAAGAACGGTTCGTTATTTTCGCTATTGTCTGTATGGCTAGTTATCTCAAATTCTGTATAGTCGTTTGAATTTGTGTGTTTGGGCTTGCCGATGTTGCTGTTTGCCTTTTTATTCCACTTCTCTTGTAGCATTGCTTCAATGTCAGTGGGTTCGTTGTCTTCAGCAGTATTATTGGCATTGTTTGAGTGCTTATCTTTATTATCATCACTCTCGGTTTTCACAACTTCAAAGGCTTCGTTCTTTTTCTTTTCTTCGGCTTCTTTTGCAAGAGCTAGGAGTTCTTCTATAGGTACATTGGGAGCGATATTTTGCAACATTCGCCCAAAATCCAACGCTTTTTGCTGCTCTTCAGTTCCTCCTAGTTCTATGATGGAAATCTCTCTCTTCTTTATGCCTAGAAGATTTATTAAAGATTCGTTATAGTTGTATTCTACAGGTAAGTCCTCTAGAAAAACCTTTTCTACCGGTAGTCTGTGTCCATCTTTGTTATATATCCAAGCAAGATGTCTTAATTCGTAGACGAGTGAGGATTCTACATTAGCCAGGCTGTAGTCCGAACGGGCGTACTTCGGCCTATATAGTAGCTTAATGTATCTATATTTTTCAAGATTTATATTTGGCAGGACTTCGTTCCACAAGAAAATTGAAATGTTCTTGCTTATTTTCTTTTGCTCTATTAGGCTTGAAAAAAGTTCTATTTTGTAATCAGTTACTTCGTATCTCGTTATGCTTTGGCTCTTAAGTCTTGCTTCAATGTCTCGCTTTATATTTTTTTCGACTGAATATAATTCAAAATGAGTACGGCTTTGTATAGACGGGTATTTACATACTCCTAGCAGCTCGATGAATTTCATAAATACATCGCGGCCGGTTTTGTTTATTACACGTTCGTAGAACTCTTCATCGAAGTAATTTACTCGTCTTCCGAAGTACTCTCTTAAAGTCGGTAAATTGAAATATATACTTGTCGGGGAAGATAAATTATCAGTGTTATCAGCTAGTAGGATTTTTGATTTTACAAGGTTTACGAACTCTTCTCTATCATATATGCTTTTTTGATAATAGCCCATAATGATTTCCATATCGTTCAGCAGTTCCTTTTCATCCATAGCACCTACGCCTTCGTACCTTTTTAGGACTACCTGTCTTATATAATCTAATTCGTTTGGTACTTGGATTTCTAGTTCCTGGAAGAACTTTACAGACATTTCATCATCCATATACTCTTTGTGGATAAAGTTGTACTTGGAAGTAAGTTCTGTCTTTATCGGTAAGAATACATTAGGTGTTATGTTGTCTATGTATGGCGCAACCCAATTCCCATTTTGTAGCTTGATTATTGGTGCTTTTCTAAATGGCAAGTAGGCTGTCTCCTTTTTTTGCTCACTTCCTTGGAATTTCCATAGTTTAGGTGCAGCTGTTCGCAAGAATGTGTACATTTTAGACACCCACTTTATGTCTTGCTTATTCATAAAGTCGGGAGTGATGTCTTTGGCGAAATCATACGATGTATAATCATTGCTGAATAAAGAGCGTTCATCTTCTTCATCGCTGTTTACTCTTTTGATGATTTCCCATTTTAGAAAGTCTATATTTTCTTTTGTCTTATTTAGTTTTTTTAGTTGCTTTTGTGATAATAGTTCTATAAGTTCACGAGGTCCGCCAGTGTAGGCTTCCTCTTCAGTCATATATCTATTGTTTCTTGATAAGAAGATTTTTTCACGCCATAATATCGTGTTAAATGCAGATTCTATCGGAGATTCGTATATTTCTCTCCCGTAGTGCCTTTGGGGATAGTTCGGCCAAATGTCTAATATATTTTCGTCTATTAAGTACTGTTTGATAGTTCTTCCGTAGTCTATCAAACACAGCACAGACTGTGCAGCCAATTCGCCTAAAGCTTTAATTAGAATCTGATTTATTCGTTCACCGGGCTTTAGGTTCTGTCTGTTGTCCGTAAGCAAAAATGGTGCGTGGCAAATATAACATGTCTTGAAGCATTCTTTTGTTGGGAAGAAGCAATAAACATATTGCTCTTCTTTTGTCAAGAGTTTATTATTCGCCTGGTCATAAAAATATCCTACATTTATTGTATGATTAAAGTTCTCTCCTAATTGTATCTCTTTGCTGAACAAAAGGACACAACTACTTCTTTGAGGTTCAATCAAACTGTATTTTTGCAGTTGTATTCCATTTTTGTAGTTTACACAGCCTAAAGCAGTTTTCTTATACGAGTATTCCTGAGTTGTGCCATTTTCTGCTTCTACTTTTATATTTATGCTTCTTAAATTTCTCAAGAACAAAATTGGACAACGCATATTCTTCATTCGTCCAAAAATCTCTTCGTATGATTTTTTGCTATCTTTAAATGGGAATACAAATAGCGTTTCTCCCTGTTCACGTAGAGGGTGCTCTCGTTCTATAAGAGTTGGTACAATGTAGTTTTCTATCTTGAAATTAAAATAGTCATCATATATTTCGGGTGTGTCCGTATATTGAAACACAGACTTGAAGCCTACACCGAATTTTCCGATTTTATTTTGTGTTTCAATCTTTGAGGAGTCGCCTATAGCTGTAATAGAATTGATATCTCCTACCTCTACAGCATCCTCACTCGTGATGTCGAAATGTTTCTTGCCATTGTGTTTGAATAGCATTTCGCTTGGCTTAAGAATTATTTCTACATCTTCAGCCTCTGCATCATCTGCATTTTGCAGTAGTTCGTATATAAAGTGGGCTGTTTCGGGATATTTATCTATAATACTACTCCACACGCCACGATATGACTTCTTGTTAAAGGTTTTCATATCTTCTGTGCGTGATGCGTGTAGAGCATCAAATAATGACTTTTGTTTTTCTGATAGATTTTTCATAGAACAGAAATCTTTCAACTTTTTATGCAAATATAGTAAAATTAATCTTGTTTGTTTGATATAATTCATTGATAGTTCTTGCTATTATTTGCATTTAATATACATAAATTATCAATTTTGCATTACAGCATTATTAAAGTTGCAAAAACTTAACCACATAGCCATGTCTAGACACAATGAACTCCGCCACCGGGTGGGTGACGGAGTTCGTTATATCTATACTTTTCTATCAAGCAATTTTATCGTATGCCTCTTTAATCTGCTTCAGTGCCTTTTCGACAACCGAGCGTGGACAGCCAAGGTTCATGCGCATGAAGCCGGAGCCTTCTTCGCCGAACATTGCGCCGTCATTCATACCAACCTTTGCCTCGCGGATGAAGAACTCTACCAACTTGTCGTGTGGCAATCCAAGACCACGTGCATCAAGGAACACCAGGAACGATGCCTGTGGGCGAATCATGCCCATCATTGGCATGTTGTCCTTGAGGTACTGCTCCATGTAGTCGATGTTTGCCTCGACGTATTCGAGCATCTGCTCTACCCACTCCTCGCCCTGCTCGTATGCTGTGGCAACAGGACCTGTTGCAAACACGTGGGCTGTATCAAGCTCACTCTTGCGCAGGAACTCGTTGTATTGCTGGCGGATTTCGGGGTTCTGGATAATGTGATAAGAACTCTTCAAACCAGCGATGTTGAATGTCTTGCTGGCTGCCATAAATGTGATGCAGCAGTTCTTCGCCTCCTCGCTTACACTTGCAAACGGTGTGTGTTTGAAGCCCTTAAGAGCCATATCGCAGTGAATCTCGTCGCTGATGACAAGGACATTATTCTTCACGCAGATGTCACACATGCGCTGCAGTTCCTCCTTTGTCCACACACGGCCACATGGGTTGTGAGGGTTACAGAGCAGGAACACCTTGCAGCCCTTTACCTTCTCCTCGAAATCGGCGAAGTCAATCTGCAACTGTCCATCGACAAGTTTCAATGGGTTGAACACGAGTGTACGCTCAAGGTCGTGTGTCACGTGGTGGTATGGGTGGTATACCGGTGGCTGAATCATCACCTTGTCGCCGACCTTTGTAAAGCACTGCAAAGCAAAAGAGATTGCTGGCACAATACCACCTACAAAGCCAATCTCATCGGTCTCAATCTGCCAGCCGTAACGGCGCGACACCCAGCTTTGGATAGCAGGACGCCAACGCTTGCAAATATAACTGTAGCCAAGGAGCTCGTGGCTCAAGCGGTTACGTATTGCATCGACAATAAAGTCGGGGGTCTTGAAATCCATATCAGCAATCCACATTGGCAATACTTCCTCAGTGCCGAACATCTCTTTCAAGTTGTCATACTTCAGGCAATCAGTGTGCTTGCGCTGAACGATTTCGTCAAAATTGTACTTCATTTTATATTTGTGTTATATCAATTCTATTGTTTTCCTTGTCGTATATTATGCCGTCGCCATCGATGAAGCGTTGCAGCAGCCCGTCTGTAGCGAGTTCTTGCGCACTACCCTCGTAAAGAGTACCATCGCATATTAGCCACAGTTTATGTGCAAAGCGAAGTGCCATTTCTATATCGTGGGTAGACACCACCACGGCCTTGCCGTCATCGGTTGCCAATGCACGCAGTGTGCGGAACAGCTGCACCTTGCTACGGAAATCGAGGAACGCTGTGGGTTCGTCGAGCAGCATCAACGGTGTCTGCTGTGCAATGGCTTTTGCAATAAGGCATTTCTGTCTCTCGCCATCGCTCAACGTAGTTACCACACGACCGGCAAGATGCGCAATACCCATTCTTTTCATCGCAGCCGCTACTACTGCCTTGTCCACGGCGGTCAAACGTCCCAGGAAACCGGTATAAGGCGTTCGTCCCAATGCAACGAGCTCATCAACTGTGAGGGTAGCGAAACTATTCTCAGTGAGCACCACCGACACACATTTTGCAAGTTCTGCGGGTGACAGAGCGGCAACATCACCCATTGTAAACTCCACCTTGCCCGACAGAGGCGGCTGAAAAGCCGACAACGTGCGAAGGAGTGTGGATTTGCCGGCGCCGTTCAACCCGATGAGCGCTACAACCTCGCCTGCATGGAGCGTGGCGTTGATTGCTGTAACAACAGGTATAACCGACTTTCCATTACGGTAACCTATTGTCGCATCATTGATTGAGAGCGCAATATTGTCCATTACTTATACTCCATCCACTCGTTGAGTTGCTCAAGGATTTCGTTGCGCATATCCTCGGGCATGTTCAGGATGCGTGCTCTGTGGCTACCGCCTGGCTGGATGAAAATCTTTATATTTTCCTTGTTGCGGTCTCGTAACCATGTAACACCACTTGCAGTCCAAGGGTCAACCTCGCCATAAATCATGATGGCCTTGGGGTCGTTCTCGGTGTAGTAATCGGTAACGAAACGGTAGTTGCTGTCGTCAAACTTTACATCGGCAAACTGCTCGGGCAAGAGAACGCGCTTAAGATAACCCTCTACATCCTCGGCATTCACATACTTGTGGAACGGCTCGATGTTGTAGCCATAGTAACCGAAATCCTTCACTGCCTGAACAAAGAATGACTCAATGTCGCTGCCGGCTGCGAAATAGTCGGGGCCACACATCTTCATAAAGTAGTCGAAGATTGCCTTGTCGTCCGAGTCTAGCGCAGGGATGGTGTTTGTAGGTGTACCCCACTGCCACATTGAGAACTGGTACTCGAGCACCAGGAGGTCATAGATTGTAGTTGTGGGCACACGGAAAACGAGGTCGTTCTTGAGACAATACTCGTCGAACATTGGCATGAGGCGTTCTTTACGCTCGAAGAGTTCGGTCTGGAAAGCGCGGATAGCATCGCGGTCAGCCTTTGTAGATACCTGCTCGAGGAAAGACTCATGACGGCCATCCTCAACAGCACAACTCAATGGGCCAACATAAGGCACCGACACATCGAGATCCTCGGGATAGTATGCACGCAGGAAGATGGTTGTAGAACCGCCCTTGCTGATACCTGTTGAAGCCCACTTCTTTGAGTAATAGGGCTTGAACGATGTTATGATGTTGTGATAGTCGACCATTGAATTTGCAACGGTGAGATACTCCCAGTTACAGGGCTTTGGCATTGAGCCCGAGAAGTAGCGGTACTCGACAAAGAGAATGTTGGCATCCATAATCTTTGTAAGCTCCTCCATGTAGCGTGGGCTGCTGAAAGCGTAGTCGGCGCCATAACCCTCGGTAACGATAACCATTGGACGGTCATAGCCACGGTGGCCCAACATGACGCGCTGCTCGAATGTTCCCGCAGCAGGGTTCTGAGGGTCGAGCAACTGTGTTACCTTCATCAGGTAGTACTGGCGCGTAGTGTCGGCCTTTTCAATCTTCTCAAAGCCTGTAACAGCCTTGATATCCTTCAACATTTTCTCAACGTCACTGTTCTGTGCATTGACAAACAGCACAGCAAAAAGCAATGACAACAGTGTAAAAAATCTTTTATTCATAGTATTGGTTTTATTATCCGAAGAATACACTTTGATTCAACTTACAAAGGTAAAAAAAGTTAAAGGCAATACAAAATTATTAATGTGATAAATAACAGGAGACAGCCGCGTTTTCTGTTATAAATAAAAACATCGGCCGTCCTTTTGGGACAGCCGACATATTTATTGAAGCAATATTCTCAAATTACTTTGAGTAGAATGGCTCCATGTTCTCGCGCTCGATATCCTTGAAATAGTTCACTGTACCGACCTTCAGCTCTGCTGTAGCAGCATCGTCGCAAACGATGATACCGCTGCGGTGCATCTGAAGAACGCTGATTGTCCACATCTGTGTAACATTACCTTCAACTGCGTGGTAGAGAGCCTGAGCCTTGTTGTGGCCGTTAACGAGGATAAGAACCTCCTTAGCATCCATAACAGTACCTACACCTACAGTAACAGCAGTCTTTGGAACCTTATTGATGTCATTGTCAAAGAAACGAGAGTTTGCAATGATTGTATCGGTTGTCAATGTCTTGATGCGTGTGCGTGAAGCAAGTGATGAGCCCGGCTCGTTGAACGCGATGTGACCGTCGGGGCCGATACCGCCAAGGAAGAGGTCGATACCACCGTAAGACTTGATCTTCTCCTCGTAGCGAGCACACTCGGCAACCAAATCCTCAGCATTACCGTTAAGGATGTTCACATTCTCTCTCTTAACGTCAACGTGGCTGAAGAAGTTGTTCCACATGAATGAGTGGTAGCTCTCGGGGTGCTCCTCGGGCAAACCGACATACTCGTCCATATTGAATGTAACGACATTCTGGAAACTTACAACACCCTTGTTGTAGAGGTTAATCAACTCCTTGTAAGTACCAAGAGGAGTACCACCTGTAGGCAAACCAAGAACGAAAGGTCTCTCGGCTGTAGGTTTGAAATCATTGATCTTCTTTGCTACATAAGATGCAGCCCAGCAAGAAAGCTGCTGGTAGTTTGGCTGAATAATTAAACGCATAATTCTTAAAATTTATAGTGTCCTTCAATTTTTAGTTTATCAAACTGCATATCAAGTTTAAACAGTTGCGGTTTGCACATTTTTGCACCGCCAACCACGGTATCCTTGCCCACCACAAGCACCTTTGTGCCATCGTAATCGGTAAATATTGACGCGCTGCCCACATTGCCGGCAAGCAACGGCTGCGGTTCAACCACCCATGGGCCATTGTAACCATATTCACCTGTCTGTGTGTAGGCAACACCAACCGCCTTTTCGCCACCCATATATGAGGTAAACAATATCCCCATCTCCTTTTCGTCGGTTATAAAGAGGAACGGAGCATCCATCACCGGTGAAAATCGTCTTTCACCATCAACCTCACATCCCGACCACAGATTCTCATCGGCCGAGAACATTATATAGGCCTCGCCCACACGACGACCCAAGTCGTCCGAGAAACGGACAATCTGCACTGTTCCGTTGCCGTTCTGCTCGCCCTGGTGAGTGTATATCATATACGATGCACCAAGATAATCGACGCCGAACGTGGGGTGTGCCGCCATCTCGCTCTCAACAAGCAGACTACTGCCACTGTCAATGATTTTATAGGGTCCACGGATGTCATCGGCCACCAACGCCACGCACGAACGGCGTGCAAAGGGACGGCCATCGGCATCGGGCACCATTACATCGGGGCATTCAAAGGTTGCCATATAATAGTACTTGCCGTTAAACTTGTGAATCTCGGGCGATGTAATCACAGGCTCAGCACCAATCCATGACGCAGTGTCCTGATCAAGAACGTCATATGGTCCCACCCAACTGCGCAGGTCGCCACTCACCCACATGTAACCGCCGTCGCCAAGCATATAATAGCAATCGTCCTCGCGCTCATAACGGATAAACGGATTCTTAATCTCCACATCATCCATCGAAACGGTATCGAGTGCCACACCGGCAGGCGGAGCAAAAGTCCATACGTCACTTTGTACCACCCCCTTTTTGTCGCCACAGGCAACAAGCACTAATGCTAAAAAGAGGTATATGACAAAACTTTTTCTCACCTATTAAACCTATTTATTTGTAAAGATATGAATTTTTACGCAAAACAAACATTATTAACATAAAAAAACAAGCAAATAAATTTAAAAACAGTAAAACCCGCGCAAAATAGGGTTAAATTTGTTCCTGAACAGCAGTTTATGGTGTACATAATGCCCGCCAGTTTGTTTTAAGTAAGAACCTTTAAACAAACAAGCGTTATGAAAGAAAAGACTGAAACCACAGCTAAGAAAGAGATTCCGCAAGTGCGGAGCAACGAATATGTGCCGTCATTCATCGGGCAGTATCTGCTCATCCTGTTAATGCTGCTTACATCAATCTGTTTCGACACATCGGCACAGGGTAAAAAGATGACCCGCAGTGAAAAGGAGGCAGCATGGCGCGCCGAGCGCCTGCGCAAGCGCGCTGCCGAGGAGAGGATTGAGATTCACAACGACTCGGTACAGTACCTGCAGGCCATTGCAGCACTGAAGGGCGGCTCATGGGCATTGGAGGCATCGAACGTCACGTTCAACAATGGAGCGAGCAACTTTGTCACCGAGAGTACCAACTTCGTCTCGGTCAACAACGGAACGGCAACGGTGCAGACAGCACTGGACAACAGCAACATCTACTCGCCCAACGGACTTGGCGGTGTAACGCTTACCGGCCGGGTGGGCAACGAGGAGATGACGGTTGACCGCTATGGCAACATCCACTACAACTTCGGGATATATGGCAGCGAAATTTCAGCAACCGTGAACGTCATACTGTCGGCCGGCAGCAACCAGGCGACAGCAACCGTAAATCCCAACTACAACAACAGCAGCATGACAATGAGCGGATACATATACCCCTATGGTAATGCGGGAATAATTGAAGGAACAAGCGGTTACTACTGACTGACAAATGACACCCCACCGGCCTGGCTATGGTATGCACCACTGCACTATCGCCCCGTGGTGCGTCCAATGCCACCGCCGCCACCCCGTCCTGTTCCACGTCCGCCAACTGTTTCACCTCCGGGATTCGGTGGTTCACGGCCTCCCGGCTTTGGTGGAGGCAACAGCCGTCCACCGGGGTTTGGCGGGCAAGGCGGACAAACCAGACCGCCGGGGTTTACAAGATAAAAAGTTGGAACGCAGAAATTCTGCGTTCCAACTTTTTTATCAATCTTCATCGTCCAACATAAAGATATCCTCTACCGGTTTCTCAAAAACGTGTGCCATTTTCAACGCCAACACTGTAGAAGGCACAAACTTGCCGCTCTCAATGGCGTTTATGGTCTGACGGCTGACACCAATGGCATCGGCCAACTGCTGCTGTGTCATACGCACCTCTGCGCGCTCCACCCTAATTCTGTTCTTCATCTTTCATCTCTTTATTTAAACGCCACATGCGATAGCGGAAAACAATCATGAAAACAAACAATATTGTAAACATGTTGTAAATCATTACATACAGGAAGTCCAATCCGTAGACGAACAACGAGCACACAATTAGCACTGCATAACTGATGTAAAGTGCCACGAGCAATGAGTTCAAACGAAGCTGACGGACCATCTCGTCCTCAATTTTCTCCCGTGAACAGGTCACGAGCATTGCACCCAATATAGTGCCAATGATGGCAATATTGTTCACAAGAGAACTGCCGTAGTCTGAAGCCATCGTGTATATGCCAAACGCAACACCTATGGCCAACACACACCAGCCCCATTTTTTTGAAACTGTACGGAAAAAGCAATGTTTTCATAAAGATACATTTTAAGAAATTAAACAAATCTTATAAGTATTCGAATACACCGCAAATGTAATGCATACTTTACATATAGACAAATGTTTTTGACATTATTTTCAACAACAAATCAAATTCACGCAAATTATGTGCACTACCTACTGCAAAAAATACAGCTCAATAATATCATCGTGAGCACTGTCAAAGAATCTCTACAACAGCAAACGGGATGTCTCCACTACGGCCGACATGAGAACTGCGCGTTTTTTTTCAGAATGTAGGTAAATAATGTGAGTTCGATATAATTCTAAAAAAATTAAAGGTCGCGTGCGTGCACGCGTCCTTTAATATAAACAAGTCCCTGAATTACTCTTCAACAGGCTTCATATTTGTATACACATTCTGAACGTCATCGTCCTCCTCAAGGCGCTCAACAATCTTGTCGATTGTAGCACGCTGCTCGTCGGTAACGTCTTTCAGGTCGTTAGGGATACGTGTAAACTCACTACCTGTAATCTCAAAGCCCTTCTCCTCGAGTGCCTTCTGGATTGCACCGAAAGACTTTGGATCGCCATAGATGGTGATTTCATTCTCCTCCTCGTCATACTCCTCTTCTACACCGTAGTCAATGAGGTCGAGAATCAGCTCGTCCATGTCAAGGTCGTCCTTCTTTGTGAATGTAAACACGCTTTTCTGTGTGAACATGAAGTCAAGGCTACCCTGTGTACCCAATGTACCGCCGAATTTGTTGAAGACAGCGCGTACGTTTGCAACGGTACGTGTGGTGTTGTCGGTTGCAGCATCTACAAAGATTGCAATACCGAAAGGACCGTAGCCCTCGTATGGTACCTCCTTGTAATCCTTCTGATCCTTACCCATCGCGTTCTTGATAGCACGCTCGATGTTGTCCTTTGGCATGTTCTCGCGCTTAGCGTTGGCAATGATAGCGCGCAAGTGAGAGTTTGTATCGGGGTCGGGACCGCCTGCCTTAACGGCAATTGCAATCTGTTTACCAACACGGGTGAAAACACGTGCCATGTTACCCCATCTTTTCAATTTCGCAGCTTTACGGTATTCAAAAGCTCTACCCATAGTAAAAAATTATTTTAGATTATTATTTATTTATCAAAGTTAACGTTGTACAGCACCCAAACGCTTCTGGAAATTCTCCATCAGGCGAGCCATTGTCTTGTCGATAACCTTATCGTTGAGTGTCTGGTTGTCGTCCTGAAGAACAAAACTTACAGCATAGCTCTTCTTGCCCTCTTCAAGGTTCTTGCCTTCGTAAACGTCGAACAGTGTAACAGCCTTAAGAAGTTTTTTCTCGGTCTCGCGTGCCACCTGCTCAATCTGTGCGAATGTAACATTCTTGTCAATGAGCAATGCAAGGTCGCGCTTAACGGCAGGATACTTGCTTATTTCGGCATAACCGATTTTAGCATTCTTCACAGCCTTCATAAGCTCAGTCCAGTTAATGTCGGCATAGAGGACTTCACTCTCGATGTCGAAACGCTTGGTAACCTTCTTGCGCAAGATACCCAACTGTGCAACAACTTTCTTATTGTTTTGTGCCTGAACCTGTATAGCAGCTGAGAAAATATCATCGCTGAATGTAGTTACAAGGCGCATTCCTGGCTTGAAACCAAGACGGTCGAAGATATGCTCTACAACAGCCTTCAGGTCATACACCGACAACTGACGACCCTGTTCAATCCACGATGCCGCAACATTGTTGCCGGTCATCCACAAACCTAAGTGATAGTTCTCGCTGTATGGACTTAGAATTTTCTCTTCAACGCGTTTGTCGGCATCGAAGCGATATGTGTTTCCAAACTCAAAGAAGCTCAAATCAGTGAATTTGCGGTTGATGTTACGTTGCAGACTCTCAAGACCACCGAACAGGATTGTCTGACGGAGGACATTAAGGTCGTTGC
>JAZQZZ010000024.1:0-13682 GCA_045634305.1 Bacteroidaceae bacterium
TTATCGTTGGCATTGGCACTCTTCCAGCAGGTTATGAATTTATACATCTATATGACAGATTTGGAACTACGGAGCCATGGAAGAAAGTTCTGGTTCCTGAAGGTGGTCTTACATTCGAGGCTGGCAAGCACTACACCTTCAACCTCAAGGTGGGTAAGGATAAGGTGACAATTGAGAAAACGACTATCGGTAACGATATTCCTGGTTGGGATAATGATTCAGAAGAAGACTTAAATTAACAGGAGGGAAAGACTATGAAGAAGATATATCAGTATATATTGTTGGCTGTTGCAATGGTGGCAACAGCATCGTGTAGTAACGAGTTGGACGATACATTGCAGCCTGTGGAGAACGGTACCTTGCAGTTTGTAGTCGGCGATTTTCCTGCCTTTGGTGAGGGCACACAGACTCGTGCTATCGGAACACAAGATGAGGGAAAGACCGCGTGGGAAAATGGTGATCAGATTATTGTCACCCTAACTTCACAGAAGTATGGTGAGCACGCGGCTGCACTTACCTACGACGGCTCTTCGTGGAGTACAGAAGCAAGCCTATCATACCTCGAAAATGAGACACCCAGTGTCAGTGTCTTCTATGCACCGTGCTATGAAGTGACGGAAGAGGGCACGATGCAGTTAAGAAGCGGTATGCAGCTCGGAATGACGGAATACCTGTCTGGCAATTACGAAATAGAGAATGGAATAATGACCATTACTTTCGAGAGTGCTATCCGCGACTACAGCCGTCTGCGTATTGCTACGATGCCAGAAGTAACACTTACTGTCACCACGACAGACTTCACTCCGGCAGGAGCAACTTCTGTGGCTACCGAACCCTATACACTCACCACCGACGAGAAAGGCAACGCATACCTTTATGGTACTTTCGCCGAGGGAGCAACGGTAAATGTGAAGAAGGGCGATGTAACTCTTAAAGATTATACCTTTACTGCCGAGAAGAACCCTAATGGCACAGAACACAATAAGAGCTATGCGCTGGATGCTAGACCTGTCATAGACGGTACATTGGGTGGCAAGGCCGAAGCTACAGATGCTGAAGTAGAAGATTTGGTACAACAACTCAAGGATTATGTCGATAGCGGAATTACCACGATTATCGTAACGGGTGTAGAACCGGCATTAATTGATGTCAGTGGTATCATTATGCCCGCTGTGTCCGAAGCAATTTATCGCTTGACAGACTCAGGTTATTACGACGAGAATAATCCTTATAACGGCAAGATTGATTTGATTCTTCAAGACGTTACAGAAATTATGGAATGGGAGTTTTACACTGCATTTGCCCTTAACAGCATCACTCTTCCAAAAGTAACGACTATTGGAGATCAGGCTTTTCAAGGTTGTTATTATTTGAAACGGATAACTTTTGGTTCGGTCGTTACATCTATTGTGCAGGAGAATGGAGTAACCTTTGTTGTCGGAGATAAAGTTGATGGCTGTGACCTTGTCCTCAACTGCGGACAAATGCATACCGAAGATACATACAAGCCAGTTCTCGAAAACAACGTGTGGTTCAAACCAAGCTGGGGCGGCGATGTGACTTGGAAGAACATCACGCTGACTCATGGCAAAGCCATCCCCGGCAGTTATGAAAACATAGGCCCAGAAGGCCACACCTGCATCTGTTCAGTCTGTTATGCTACTGTAACAGAAGCCCACAGCGGTGAGGCCACCTGCACACACCCTGCAGAGTGTGAACACTGTTGGGCCGAATTCGGCGATATTGACCCCGACAATCACAATTACCACGGCAGTATCTGCATCGACTGCGGACACTTTGATGCCGATGCCGCCGAGGTGGAAATCTACGACGGCTATTACAGCATGGTCATTATAGATGATGATTACGACGTGGAAAAACTTACCTACTACCGCGAGCTGCCCAACACCGAATGGAACTCGCTGTATGTACCATTTGAAATAGAGGTGACCGATGAACTGCTGGAGGACTATGAGGTGGCCTACATGAACAACATGCACACCTATGACGCCGACGACGACGGCAGTATCGACAAAATGGATATGGAAATCATCAAGATAAAGTACGGTACACTAAAGGCGAATTACCCTTACTTCATCCGTGCAAAGAATACTGAAGCAATGGATATGAACCTGGTAATCGAGAATGCGTTAGTGGAATCTACAGTAGGAAGAACTGTTTCCTGTCAATCGGTAAGATCAATATTTGAACTTAGAGGCATATACGAACAAATGAGGCAAGCAGACTTTGCGGAGATGTATGGCACTCACTATGCAATATCTACCGAAGGTGGCTGGTGGCGAACCGAAGGACTTAACCCATTCCGCGCATACCTCACCATCATACCACGCTCAGGAACACCAGTAAATGCACCTGCAGTGCGAAGCATCGGTATCACAGTCGGAGGTGAAGAGAACACAACAGGTGTTACCGAGGTGAAAACGGAAAACGGAGAGTGGAAAACTGAGATTTACGATTTGCAAGGCCGTAGAATTAACGAAATTACCGAAAGCGGTATATATATTGTTGACGGCAAGAAGGTAATTGTGAAATGATTGAATCTGAATTGCTATGAAAAAGGAGTATATAAAGCCATCAATCCTGGTAACAGAAATTGAGCCGTTGAGTATGTTGGCTGCATCAACAGACCGCATCCCTGTGGG
Source organism: Bacteroidaceae bacterium (assembly GCA_045634305.1). GTDB lineage: Bacteria > Bacteroidota > Bacteroidia > Bacteroidales > Bacteroidaceae > HGM04593. The sequence goes on from JAZQZZ010000024.1 coordinate 2,664, forward strand.
AGGCTCTGAAATCAAGCCATCTGCAGCACCTGAACGAAGAGGTGAATGGGGGAATTTATGGACTTAGTGACATAAATTTCACTATCGCGAGTTTTGCAGCAAATGGTCGCTCGCAGTGTGGAGTAGTCACACCCGAGCGGGTTGCGATAAGCAAAACGAGCAATGGGGGAATCTTTGGACATAAGATTCTATAATCTTATTCCACACAAAATAGACAGAGCAACGATATTGCTCTGTCTATTTTGCTTTTAAGGTGGATATATCTGCTATTGTTTTTTATCTTTTGCTTGCGAAGAACTTCTTCATAAGCGCCGTGGCTTCGTCGGCACAGACACCGCTTACAACCTCGGTCTTGGGGTGCATGACACCCGGGGCATAGCGGTGGTAGCCGCGTTTCTCGTCCTCGGCACCATACACCACTCTACCCATCTGCGACCATGCTATTGCACCGGCACACATGGGGCACGGTTCAACGGTTACATAGAGTGTACAGTCTGTGAGATATTTGCCGCCGATATTTGATGCTGCGGCGGTGATGGCCTGCATCTCGGCATGGGCTGTGACATCGTTGAGCATCTCGGTGAGGTTATGCGCGCGGGCAATGACACGGCCCTTGCACACAATGACAGCACCAATGGGCACCTCGTCCTCGTCGAATGCTTTCTGTGCCTCGACAAGCGCCATCTTCATATAGTCGGTATCGGTCATCATCGGCGCATATCGTGTTCCCCGAAGAGTGTTGGATAATCCTCGTCAAGGTTCTTGTAAATGAACGACAACAGTGTCTCACGCATCCAGTTGCTCTTGTTGCCGATGCGGTACTTCTTGAGGTAGTCGTCAATAATTTTCATCTCCTCGTCGCTCACCAGGCACACAATGCGCGAGTGACGCACAGGCTGTGTACGTGCGGTTGTTGCCTTGGGAGATTTTGCTTTCTTAGCGCTCATTTGAGTACATTATTTGTTGTCGTGTGCAAAAATAATCCAACTTTGGAGCAAATGCAAGTTTTTCATTTGCTTTTGAGCCTTTCATGCTGTATCTTAGCTCCGAAAATGTGAAAACAACACCTTAAACACCGCAAATATGGCACAACACAACCTGCTTGGAAACAAAGGCGAGATGCTTGCGTCGCGCTTCCTGCTGGACAAAGGATATGCCGTGCACCACCACAACTGGCGCAGCGGGCACAAGGAGATTGACATTATTGCGCAACAGCGCAATGTGCTTGTCTTTGTTGAGGTGAAGAGCCGCACAAGCGAGGAGTATGGCAATGCATACGATGCGGTTGATGACAAGAAAATACGTCTGCTAATCTCGGCAGCACAGGCCTACATACGCAAATACAACATTGACCTGAAGTTCCGCTTTGACATAATCACTGTAATCGGCAACAGTGAGCCATACAGAATTGAACATATTGAGGATGCATTCTACCCCGAATGGTAAAACCCCGCAAGCCATGAATATTGAAGACGCACGCATATATTGCCTTAGCAAACCAAATGCCACCGAGGATTTTCCCTTTGACGAGACTACACTGGCATTCAGGGTGGAGAACAAAATCTTTGCCATTACCGACCTTGAGAACACAAAGTGGTTCTGCGTGAAGTGCGATGCCGACTATGCCATTGAGTTGCGCGACCGTTACCCGCAGATTGCACCGGCATGGCACATGAACAAGAAGTACTGGAACCAGTTGGAGATTGAAGCATTGGACGACGAGCTGTTCTATTCACTTGTTGACCACTCATACAACGAAGTGCTCAAGAAACTCCCCAAAAAGACACGCATCAAATATGGCATGGAGTAAAGATTCAATCGTCCACCTTTTGGAAGTCGACTCCACCAACCGCTATGTACGTGACGAGGCGGCAGCATTGTGGGAAAATCGCGGCATTAGCGATTTTGTCGTTGTCACAGCCGGGCACCAGACTGCCGGACGAGGACAAAGAGGAAACACATGGAATTCCAACGCAGGCGAGAACCTGTTGTTCTCTATTCTTGTGCGCCCGGGAGAGACGCTGGAAGTTTCAAAGCAATTCCTGCTGTCACAGGCTGTTGCATTGAGCATTCACGATGCAATGAAATGTTATGGGATTGAGACACAACTCAAATGGCCTAACGACATTTACGCAGGCAACCGCAAACTGGCAGGCATTCTCTTGGAACTCGATTACTCGGGTGCGTTTGTAGAGCAAGCCATTATAGGTATCGGTTTAAATGTAAACCAGGAGAACTTCCCGCCAATGGACAGGACACCTGTATCAATGAAAATGCTATGGAAGCGTGACTTTATCCTTGACGATGTGCTTGCAACAATACTTGACCTGTTTGAGCACTATTACACTGAGCTTAGATTCGGGAAGCGAGATGCCATTGCTGCAGAATACAAGAGAGTGCTCCTTGGAATGGATGAACGACGCACCTTCATTGACGGGGTTGGACGTTTCGATGCCGTTATACAGGACATTGAAAGCGACGGACATCTTATACTGAAACGCAACGACGGCAGCACAGGCCGCTTTGCATTCAAAGAGGTGGAAATGGTGCTTTAATGCTAAAAATAAGATAGCAGCCAAGCCAAAGACTCACAAAAGAAATACTCCGCAATGCCCGGCATGACATAGAATGCCGAGGCAACATATATTTACAGGTCTTAATCCTTCTTGCAGCAATCCTCCTCCCTCTCGCGGCGCAGCTTGGCACGGCGGCGCAGAAGCACCCAAAGAAGCGCAAGCATAACCACCGACGCACCGACAGTGAGCCATTTATGGGTGGTGCTCATCTCGTTGTTACGAGGAAAGAAATAGATATACACTGCAGCAGTATATACAGCAAGGACAGCAACTGTCAGATTTGGATTTTTAATGAATCTCATTTCAACTAATCTTTAACTGCTGCAAAAGTAGTAAAAAAAAGGAACAGCATGAATATTCTTAACCTTTTGCTGTAAAATATAGCATATATTAATAAAATGTCTTACTTTTACAAAAGCAAGTAACTAAACCAACTAATAATATGGCAAAATTCAAACGTATACTTTTGAAGCTCAGCGGCGAGAGCCTCATGGGCGAGCAGGGTTATGGTATAGATGTTAAGCGCCTTAATGAATATGCAGCACAGATTAAGGAGGTTGCAGAGATGGGCGTGCAGATTGGTATTGTAATAGGTGGCGGCAACATATTCCGTGGCCTAACAGGTGCAGGCAAGGGTTTCGACCGCGTGAAGGGTGACCAGATGGGTATGATGGCTACAGTAATCAACAGCCTTGCCCTGAGTTCGGCACTGGGTGCAGCAGGTGTTGCCAACAAGGTGCTCACTGCAATACGCATGGAGCCTGTGGGCGAGTTCTACACCAAGTGGAAAGCCATTGAGGCTATGGAACAGGGAATGGTGGTTATTATGGCAGCCGGCACAGGCAGCCCCTACTTCACCACCGACACAGGTTCATCGCTCCGTGGCATTGAGATTGAGGCCGATGTAATGCTCAAGGGCACACGCGTGGACGGCATATACACTGCCGACCCCGAAAAAGACCCGACCGCGACAAAGTTCCACGACATTTCATACGACGAGGTAATCTCACGCGGTCTCAAGGTTATGGACATCACAGCCACAGCAATGTGCCGCGAGAACAACTTGCCAATATACGTGTTCAACATGGATGTCGTAGGCAACCTCAAGAAGGTTATGGACGGCGAGGAGATCGGTACATTCGTTCATCCATAAGAGATAATAGTCATTAACAGCAAAAAGCATTCTGCCATGGGCAGAATGCTTTTATTTTATCTCCTCAAAATCGACATATTCACCTTCGTTCTTGTCAAAGATCTTTTTTCCTTTTTTTCTGTTTCTACGTTCAAAGGTGTCATATGTTTGAGTTTCGTGCTCACCGTCTTGCGAAGGGTGTACATCATTTTCCTTGTCCTTGAATTTGAAGATTGAAAGAATGCGCGTTATCAGCGACATGAGAAATGTCGGCACAAGCAACACAAAAAAAAGTATCAGCAGTAATATGGTAAATAACATAATAATCCAAAAATTAAGGGTTATACAAAATACATTGCACAATTATCCGTCACTACATTATTCAAACGCAGGGAACAGACTTATGGTTTCGGATGGGACAGAGTTTGATTGGCCCTCAGGCTTTCTTTCTGCACAATACGATGGACATTATCAGATACCATGATATGATTGCTACCGGCGCAAGATAGCCGAACGCAAGCAATGGTATGGAGATGACCAGAAATGTATATCTTCTCTTGTTGCTCTTCCAGCTCAGGTTCTTGAACTTCATTGAGAACATTGGAATTTCCGAAATGAGGAAATATGAGAACAGAAGAATCAGCGCAATAAGCAATGCCCAAGCATGTTCCAAGCCCAGAAGCCACTCCCTGCCACCTACGATGAGCGACGACCAGAAGAGTGCATTGGCAGGTGTGGGCAGACCAATGAACGATGTTGTCTGGCGTGTATCGATGTTGAACTTTGCCAGGCGGCAAGCCGAAAAGACTGCAATGAGGAATGCAAAGTATGGCAATACATTGGCAAACGCACCAAGGAATGCCGGATACACAAGTACGTTCTTCATGAACGAGAAAATCACTGTTGCCGGAGCAAGACCGAAGGTGATGTCATCGGCCAAAGAGTCCATCTGCACACCGAGTGGCGAAGAAACACCCAAAAGACGGGCTACCATTCCATCGAAAAAATCGAACACTGCGCCCAGTACAATAAAGAGCATTGCATACTCGAATTTCCCCGTGAAAGCCATGACGCATGCCACACAACCCGAAAAGAGGTTACAGCAGGTTATTGCGTTTGGGATATGGTTCTTTACAGACATCTTTTCCTTATTTGAAAGTTGCTATAATAGTCTCGTTGCCGACAGTCTTCTGGTTAAGTTCAATCTTCAGGTCGACGTCAAGCGGCAGATAGAGATCCACACGTGAGCCAAACTTGATGAATCCCATATGCTGGTCAATGAAACACTCCTCGCCGGCCTTTGCATATGTAACAATGCGTCGTGCCATAGCACCCGCAATCTGGCGCACGAGGATTTCCTTGCCGTCCTCGGTTTCAATGACCACCAGAGAGCGCTCATTGTCGGTGCTGGCCTTTGGCAACCATGCCTTGAGGTGCTTGCCGTCCTGATGTTCGGCACGTTTTACAACGCCATCGACCGGATACCAGTTCGCGTGCACGTTCATTGGACTCATAAAAATGGAAACCTGCAATCTCTCCTCCTTGAAGTGGTCGGGTTCAAAAACCTTTTCAATGACCACTACCTTACCATCGGCCGGCGCAACTATCACGTTCTCCACATCACCGGGGAATATTCGTTTGGGGCTGCGGAAGAAGTTGACCATCAGCAGGTATATAAAAAGGAAACCCGAAGAAAGTATGGTGTTCAAGACTACTTGGTTGGGGAGGTAGAACCACAACAGGAATGTTGCCAAGCCAAACACCAATAGACCCAAAAGCAGGATTTCAGTTCCTTCTCTGTGTATTCTATAATCCTTCAGTTTTCTTATTCTCTTGAATTTTTTCATATTCTTTTGTGATATTTTCACCCATATATGTACAAAATTGTACAATATACTTTCGCGGTTTACCGCAAATATACGAACAAAAAAATTAAAAACAAATTAAAATATCTGCAAAATTGTAAAAAACCGGAAATATGCAGCACCGGCACAAAAGCAAATGTTGAAAACTTTTTTGGCAAAAAAGCTACTATATATAAACAAAAGGTATTACCTTTATCAACGACAAAAAAGAGAAAAATGCAAGATTTCGTACACCTACACGTTCATTCGCAATACTCCATACTCGACGGACAGGCTGCCATAAATAAGCTTGTCGACAAGGCTATTGCCGACAATATGAAGGGCATAGCCATAACCGACCATGGCAACATGATGGGTATCAAGGAGTTTTTCAACTATGTAAACAAGATAAACTCCAAAAAAAGCGATGAAGAAAAGTTCAAACCCATCATCGGCTGCGAGGTGTACGTGGCAGAGCGCCGTCTATTCAACAAGGAACTGAAGGAGGATATGCGCGGACACCACCTGCTGCTGCTTGCGAAGAACCAGCAGGGATACCACAACCTTGTGAAGATTGTGTCAAAGGCATGGAGCGACGGTTACTACTACAACCCGAGAACTGACAAGGTTGAACTTGAAAAATACCACGAAGGCATAATATGCTGCTCGGCTTGCCTGGGTGGCGAGGTGCCACAGCTAATAAAGAACGGTGACCTTGCAAAGGCCGAGGAGACGGTAATGTGGTTCAAGAACCTTTATGGTGACGACTACTACCTTGAATTGCAGCTGCACAAGGCAACCGTTGAACGTGCCAACCACGAGGTATACCCCTTGCAGGTTGAGGTGAACAAGCACATCATTGAATTGAGCAAGAAGTGCGGCGTGAAGCTAATATGCTCAAACGACGTGCATTTTGTCGACGAGGAGAATGCCGAGGCACACGACCGTCTCATCTGCCTCAGTACAGGCCGCGACCTCGACGACCCCACACGTATGCTCTACTCAAAGCAGGAGTGGATGAAGACCAAGGCCGAAATGGCCGAAATGTTCGGTGACATCCCCGAAGCCATGGCGAACACCGTGGAGATTTGCGACAAGGTAGAGTTCTACACCATCGACAACCCGCCAATCATGCCAAACTTTGCCATCCCCGAGGAGTTCGGCACCGAGGAGGGTTACCGCCAGACAATCACACACCAACAGCTCTTTGACGAGTTTACACGCGACGAGAAAGGCAACGTGGTTCTGTCACAGGAGGAGGCTGAGAAGAAGATAAAGAAGCTCGGCGGATATGACAAGCTCTACCGCATTAAACTCGAGGGCGACTACCTTCGCAAGCTCGCCTACGATGGCGCGAAGAAGTGCTATCCAGAGCCATTCACACAGGAACTCACCGACCGCATAGACTTTGAGCTACACATCATGAAGACCATGGGTTTCCCCGGTTACTTCCTCATTGTACAGGACTTCATCAGGGCAGCCCGCGAAGAGCTTGGCGTCTCAGTGGGTCCGGGACGTGGTTCGGCTGCAGGTAGCGTGGTGGCATACACTCTGGGAATCACACGTGTCGACCCCATCAAATACGACCTTCTGTTCGAGCGTTTCCTCAACCCCGACCGTATCTCACTCCCCGATATTGACGTGGACTTCGACGACGACGGACGCGGACGCGTGCTCAACTGGGTGACCGAGAAATATGGACAGGAGAAGGTGGCGCACATCATCACATATGGTACAATGGCTACGAAACTTGCCATCAAGGACGTTGCACGCGTGCAGAAACTGCCGCTCGACGTGTCGAACAAGTTGTGCAAGGCAATTCCTGACCGCTTGCCCGACGGCATGAAGATGAACCTGCCCAATGCCATACAGGCTGTGCCCGAACTGCGCGAGGCCGAGGCTTCGCCCGACCCTATCCTGCGCGACACCATCAAGTATGCAAAGATGCTCGAGGGCAACGTGCGCAACACCGGCGTACATGCCTGCGGTACAATCATCTGCCGCGACGACATCACCGACCACGTCCCCATCAGCATTGCCGAGGACAAGGACACCGGAGAGAAGATGCTTGTGACACAATATGAGGGAAGCGTCATTGAGGAGACAGGTCTCATCAAGATGGACTTCCTGGGACTCAAGACCCTCTCTGTCATCAAGGAGGCATTGGAGAACATTCGCCAGAGCCTCAAGATAGAGGTTGACATAGACACCATTCCCATTGACGACCCCAAGACCTACGAGCTATACAGCGCCGGCAACACCATCGGCACATTCCAGTTCGAGTCGCCGGGTATGCAGAAGTACCTACGCGAACTGCAGCCCAGTACCTTTGAGGACCTCATTGCCATGAACGCCCTCTACCGTCCGGGACCGATGGACTACATCCCCGACTTCATCAAGCGCAAGCACGACCCTTCGCTTGTGCAGTATGATATTCCTTGCATGGAGAAATACCTCAAGGACACATACGGAATCACCGTGTACCAGGAGCAGGTGATGCTCCTCTCGCGTCTGCTTGCCGACTTCACACGCGGCGAGAGTGATACCTTGCGTAAGGCCATGGGTAAGAAACTCAAGGCAAAGCTGGACGAGCTCAAGCCAAAGTTCATCAACGGCGGCAAGAACAACGGACACGATGAGAAGATACTCGAGAAAATATGGGCCGACTGGGAGAAGTTTGCATCCTATGCCTTCAACAAGTCACACGCCACCTGCTACTCGTGGGTTGCCTACCAGACCGCATACCTCAAGGCCAACTATCCGTCGCAGTACATGGCTGGTGCCATGAGCCGAAACCTTGACAAGATTACTGAAATCACCAAGCTGATGCAAGAGTGCAAGAGCATGGGCATCAACGTTCTTGGCCCCGACGTCAACGAGTCGCGCCGCAAGTTCAGTGTCAACAAGAATGGCGACATACGTTTTGGACTCTGCGCCGTGAAGGGTGTTGGCGAGAACGCCGTGCAGTGCATCATCGACGAGCGCGAAGCCAACGGACCGTTCAAGAGCATATTCGACTTTGTGGAGCGCGTGAACCTCACAGCCTGCAACCGCAAGAACCTTGAATGTCTTGCCTTTGCCGGTGCATTCGACGAGTTGCCCGGCGACATCTCACGCGAGCAATATGCCAACACCAACAGCAAGGGTGACCAGTTCCTTGAGGCACTCATCCGCTACGGCAACACTTACCAGAACGACAAGGCCAATGCCACAGCGACACTCTTTGGCGACACAGAGATGGCCGAGATACCAAAGCCCGAGATACCGGCCGGCGGCAATTGGAGCACCCTTGAACGCCTGAACCGCGAGAGAGAGCTTGTTGGTATATACCTGTCGGCACATCCGCTCGACGACTATGCCATCATCCTTAACGAGTTCTGCAACACAAAAGCCAACGAAATGGATAACCTTGAAGCACTGCGCGGCCGCAAGATAACCCTTGGCGGCGTTGTCAGCGACCCGCCACGCACAGGCTTCACAAAGAAAGGCAGCCCCTACGGTGTTGCCAAGATTGAAGACTTCACCGGCTCGGCCGAGATGTTCTTCTTCGGTGACGAGTGGATGAAGAAACAGAACTACTTCATCCCCGGCAACTTCCTCTACATAAAGGGCAGTTGCCAGCCACGCCGTTGGGACGATACAAAGTTCGACTTTGTAGTAGACAGCATTGAGCTCATGCCAGAAATCAAGGAGGGAATGGTAAAGAGCATAACCATTACCTTTGATGTGATGTCACTCACCGACGAGGTATACAGCACAATAGTCGACTATACCGAGAAGCACCCGGGCAACAGCAAGCTTATCTTCAAGATAAGGGACTACCAACAGGAGTTCACACTTGAACTGGCGTCGAAGAACCACGACATTGAAGTACTCCCCGAGTTGCTCGACTACCTGAAAGAGATTGAAAACATAGAATACAAATTGAATTAAATAAAGCAGACTAATTGGGGAATACTTCACATCCGTTAAAGATGACACCAAACTTTTCACTTGTTTGCGTTGTCATACTGAGCAAAGCGAAGTATCTCTTATAGTCCAATTGGAACATTGATTAACCCATGTAAAACTTTAAAATTATGGCAACAAACGTAACAAACGAGAACGCAAAAGAATTCATGGCAACCGAATTGCCAATAGTACTTGATTTCGGCGCAGCATGGTGTGGTCCCTGCAAGCAGTTGGCACCAATCATCGACGAGCTTTCAGAGGAGTATGCAGGCCGCATTGCAGTAGGCAAGTGCGACATTGAGGAGGCCGACGACCTCACAATGGAGTATGGTATCCGCAATGTGCCAACAGTCATCTTCATCAAAGACGGCAAGATTGTTGACCGCTTCGTTGGCTCAAAGTCAAAGGGCGACGTAAAGGCAAAGTTCGAGGCACTTCTCTAATCGCTAAAACACAGAACCATGAACAACGACGAATTCGCAATGGACGACCTCGATGACGAGAAGACCATAGCATTCATACGCGAGAGACTGCCACAGGATCTCAAGGAGAAGTATAGCGACGACGAGTTCTACTTCTTCCTCGATACCATCTACGACTATTACGACAAGAGCGGAATCCTCGACAGCAATAACGAGTATGTCGACATCGACATCAACGAGATTGCCGAATTCATTGCCAAAGAAGCAAAGAAATGCGAGATTGGCAATTTCGACCCCGAGGAACTCTACTTCATCGTAGAAGGCGAGTTGGCATATAACGGCATAATTGACGAAGAGTAATCGTCAATACCATTACAGCAATTTGAGCAATTGTCCCGCGCAGTGCAGGCGCAGTCTGCACCACGCAGGAGCGAATGCCAAAGGCAACAACGATGTGGGCAACTCAAAAGCCCATGTGCAGAACGAGCAATCCCCACTAAAAATTCGAGTGGGGATTGCTCTCTTTGCAAAATGACTTTAAACACAAATATAACAAAAGCATATCCACAATAGTACTATTTCCCTTTGCGGGCTATGCGCCCCTCCTCCTTTACAGCCTGCATACGTTCCTTCAGGTCGTTTACAACAAGAATCTTTCCCGCCCCATCAACCTTGAAAATGCAGTTAAAGGTAAAACTCCTGTAAGCGAATGAGTGAATTTGTATTATTTTATGCGCCAGGCAGACACCTGGCGCAACAATATTATAGCAAGGACGCTTAACGCCTAAAATGCCCTAAACGCCCAAAAGGCACAGCCGTCAGGCTGACGCCTGGCGATAGGTTATTTCCCCGCAACATTGACTTGTATCGCATGTTCGTTCGCTTTAACTTTCCTTTTGGTTCTTCTACCTTTTAGGCCCTTACGCCCTTTTTGCCCTTTTGGGCCTTATAACAAAAAAGAGAGAACCTCAATAATAACTGAAGTTCTCTCGGAAAAAAGTGGCGATGACCTACTCTCCCACAAATCTTTGCAGTACCATCGGCGCTGTTGGGCTTAACTTCTCTGTTCGGGATGGGAAGAGGTGGATCCCCAA
>JAZQZZ010000025.1:0-82219 GCA_045634305.1 Bacteroidaceae bacterium
TGTTATCGCCTTACGCTGTGCTACGAGTTTATTGCTTTGGGCATCGAACATTGCAAGTTCGGGGCGTAAAGATGTGCGACTCGCAACCTCTACCATTGCTGGGCGTGTGAGTGTTTCATCTGTGAGAGGCCGTCCGATAAACATCTCCAACATTCGGCGAAAACTTGCCCGTGATGCCACCACCTGACCGAGCGTCTGACGAGCTGTGAGTAACTCAGCCTCAATAGCATCGACATCAGCTTGCATCGCTACACCATTTTTATAATAGGTACGCATACGATTTAGGTTCGCATCCAAAACTTCAATGAGTGTCTCAGTCTGTTCAACACGCTCGTCAAGCAAGAGAATGCCGAAGTAGAGATTTTGAATACGGGATTGCAGGTCGTAGAGTGAAACATCCACTCGGCTACGCTGTTCGGAAGCCTCCGCTTCGGCAATTGCACGATTGGCCTTTGACTGACCACCGTCCCAAATATTCTGCGAAACATCGATAGCCACTTTGTACTGGTCTTTGCGAACGCCCGACATATCCAATCCACTGGCTGCAATCATCTGATTGAAAGCCTCGGGATAGGTAGGTGTCGCCGATTGATAGGTGGCTTGCCCAGAAAATACCACCTGTGGAATCCACGCACGAGCAGCATTCGATATGTTATACTGCTCCGTCTCCGCTATTAAGTCGTATTGCCTGATTTCGGGATAGTTTTCTCGTGCCAATCTGCAACACTCGTCAAGTGTTTGCGCCTGAGAGGTGAGCAACGTCAGCACCATCAATGATAATAAAACAAACCGTTTCATACTATATTTTTTTGATTCTTCGCATAATAAGTTCTATATTTTCAGTCTTGCGTTGAGCGAGCAGCATCTCTATTGATTGCCTGTTATCACTCAATAAGTCCTCTATCATATTTGCCATTAACGAAGGGAGTATGTTAAGCGATAATACGGACTGAAACAACAGTAACACATTGAATGACTCAACCTCCCCTCTTGCAGCCGCCTCGTCAACCTCTCGTTGCAAAGAGTTGAAAAGGTGGAAGCAACTTGCAATCTTTGTCTTTAAGAGGTCGCATCTATTTTTATAGGGCAACACCTCATTTATCAAGAATCGAGGTAGATCTGGATTGGCTGCAACAAAATCAAAATGGACAGATATTGCCTCTTCGATACGCTTAACCAAAGGAAGGTCGCAATTACCGAAAAGATGGGTCATCAAAGGAACTATCTCCGACATCTTTTTGTCGATGAAACGCTCAAATAGTTGCTCTTTGGTACGGAAATAGTAATGCAACATTGCGTGTGTTACATCTGCAGCCTTGGCTATCGATGTAGTTCTTGAACCATTATACCCTTTTTCCAAGAACTCCTTTTCAGCCGCTTCAAGTATCTGTTGCTCTTTGCTTTGCACTGTTTGCTCATTCATTTTTTGATATTAATTTTGCGGTTTAACAAAACAGTTTAACAAATCTGTTAATGCAAAGGTACGATTTGTTTTTAATTCGCAAAATATTTGGAGATTTTTTTAGGTTTGGTTTATTCCATTTTCCATTTATTATATACTCAAAACGGGCTGAACTTATTTGTGTACGCTGGCGATATGACGGATAGAAAGAAGTTGAAGGTATTCTTTGAAAAATTTCGGTGTCTAACAAATATTTTTTTATCCTGCCCGAAGAAGAAAAGTAGATTTTTAAGGTGTTTTCAGGCCTGTTAAGAATGTATTTCAGCATTGTCCAATGTATCAGATACTACCCTAAAACTGCCCCAACGGGACAGTCCGCTATATGTTTGTGGGTGTCAGGAAGTAATAAGGCTGTTACACTTCTTTGGTGTGGCAAAGTTTTAAAGACTTTAAATATTATAATCCAAAAACTTAGTGAATCACTTGAATAACTTTCGGGTTACCCAAAGGGCATATATGGTGCTTTTTGAAATTAAAATGAGGCACATTTTAACCATTAGTTCCCCTGCACTATACGCAAAAACAAGAGCCTCCGACAATGATATCAAAGCCATCGGCTACAAAGTCGCATGTAAAGCCTATCATTACCTATAAAAGAGGATTAAAAGCCTCATCATACAAAATGTTGTATCGAAAGATGCAAGTTTATCAGATTTATTCATATATTTGCCATGCATGTCAAGAAGTTGCTTGAATTTATTTGCAGCAATGAATCCAGTGGATTTCTCGGCATGACCAAATTCCAATGAACAAGATGTTGTTCAATCCTTATAACCCATATTAAAATGCTGCACTATTAAAGAGAAATAAGACTTAAACTAAATTTAGTACTATGAGCAAGTATCCTAAGATTGGTATTCGTCCAACCATTGATGGACGTCAAGGCGGTGTTCGTGAAAGCCTAGAGGAAAAGACCATGAATTTGGCCAAGGCTGTAGCAGAATTAATTTCTGCAAATGTTAAACATGCCGATGGAACTCCCGTAGAGTGCGTTATTGCCGATGGAACTATTGGTCGTGTAGCAGAAACTGCAGCATGTCAGGCAAAGTTCGAACGCGAAGGCGTTGGTGCAACTATCTCCGTAACCTCATGCTGGTGCTATGGTTCAGAAACAATGGATATGCATCCTCATTGGCCAAAGGCCGTTTGGGGCTTCAATGGCACAGAGCGCCCCGGTGCTGTATATTTGGCTGCGGTATTGGCAGGCCATGCCCAGAAGGGATTGCCCGCATTTGGCATCTACGGCCACGACGTACAGGACATCACAGACAATAACATTCCCGAAGATGTTGCCGAGAAGATTCTTCGTTGGACACGTGCAGCTTTAGCGGTAGCAACCATGCGCGGCGAGAGCTATCTGTCTGTAGGTAGTCAGTGCATGGGTATTGCCGGCAGTATCGTAGATCAGAACTTCTTCCAGGAATACCTTGGTATGCGCAACGAGAGTGTTGACGAGACAGAGATTCTCCGTCGTATGGAAGAAGGTATCTATGACCACGAGGAGTACGAGAAAGCAATGGCTTGGACAGAAAAATACTGCAAATCAAATGAAGGTTGGGACAAAAACCGTCCTGAAAAGCAAAAGGACCGCGCAGGTAAGGATGCCGATTGGGAATTCGTAGTAAAGATGACCCTGATTGTCCGTGATTTGATGCAGGGCAATCCTCGTCTTCGCGAGATGGGTTACCTTGAGGAAGCTATTGGCCACAATGCAATCGCAGCAGGTTTTCAGGGACAGCGCCAATGGACCGACTGGAAGCCTAATGGTGACTTCACCGAAGCCCTTATGTGCTCGACATTCGACTGGAATGGTATTCGCGAGGCTTACGTTGTAGCGACTGAGAATGACGCATGCAACGCTGTGGCCATGCTGTTTGGCAAGTTGTTGACCGGTTGCGGCCAGATGTTCTCTGACGTACGTACATATTGGAGCCCGGAAGCAGTAAAACGTGTTACAGGCAAGGAACTTACCGGTTTGGCTGCAGGCGGCATGATTCACTTGATCAACTCAGGCGCCACAACACTCGACGCAACAGGAGCCAGCACCAATGCACAGGGAGAGCCTTGCATGAAGCCTGCATGGGAAATGACAGAAGCCGACGCAGAAGCTTGTTTGAAGAACACCAACTGGATGCCTGCCGATCGTGATTACTTCCGTGGCGGCGGTTTCTCATCAAACTTCTTGTCAAAGGGTGGCATGCCCGTTACAATGTCGCGTTTGAATTTGGTAAAGGGTCTGGGCCCCGTCCTACAGATCGCAGAAGGTTGGACTGCGGATGTAGACCCCGAAATCCACAACGTATTGAATATGCGTACCGACCCAACATGGCCAACTACATGGTTCGTTCCCCGCTTGGACGAGACAAAGGCTCCATTCAAGGATGTATACTCTGTAATGAATTACTGGGGAGCCAACCATGGTGCTATCAGCTATGGCCACATTGGCGCCGACTTGATTACTCTCTGCTCTATGTTGCGCATCCCCGTATGCATGCACAACGTACCCGAGGAGAATATTTTCCGCCCTGCAGCATGGAATGCATTTGGCATGGACAAGGAGGGTTCTGACTACAGAGCTTGCCAGACCTATGGTCCCATCTACAAGTAAGAAAATAGCATAATATTATAAGAGGAGATAGAGAGTACAAACTTCTTATCATCCAAGAATTGTATTTCCTATTCTCCTCTTTTGCTCTATTCGATACAGCAGAAGACCTTGACAAGCTAACTTCTGCATTTGTTATTAGATACTACGACATTAATACAATTATTCTTTAAGAAAAGATATGATTACAAACCTCCATATTGAAGAATTTATCAAACAGGCGCATCGTGTAGGTGATGCAGGCTTGACTGTTTGTAGCAGCGGAAACCTCTCTTGGCGCATCGGCGATGAGGCTCTCGTATCAGGTACCGGCTCATGGGTGCCCACTATTCAAAAAGAAAAAATTTCTCAGTGCGTCGTTGCCACCGGCGAAGTGATCAATGGTGTCAAACCTTCAATGGAAAGCGGTTTCCATCTAGGTGTGTTGCGTGAGCGCCCTGATGTAAATGTAGTGCTTCACTTCCAATCGCCCTATGCGACAGCTGTCTCTTGCATGAAGAAGAAACCTGAAAACTATAATGTAACAGCTGAGGTTCCTTGTCATGTCGGCCGCGAAATCCCGGTTATCCCCTACCTTCGTCCAGGCTCTCCCGAGTTGGCACAAGCAGTTGTAGAGGCGATGAAGGAACACAATTCCATCCTTCTCACCAATCATGGTCAAGTAGTATGTGGCAAGGATTTTGACCAAGCTTTCGAACGTGCAATGTTCTTTGAGATGGCTTGCCGCATCATTGTACAGACCGGTGGTGATTACTCAGTTCTCACCCCTGAAGAGATTCAGGATTTGGACATCTACGTACTTGGAAAGAAAACACCTTTGCAAAAGTAGTTCTATCGTCAACACATAAAGCATAAGGATAGGAATGCCTTTGTTACAAATTACCACACAGGCACTTCTATCCTTATTCACTCAAATCATATTATCATGAACAAAGTTTATCTTGCCGCAGATTTTGGTGGAGGCAGCGGAAGAGTTATAGCAGGTTGGCTCGAAGATGGCCAACTCAGGATGGAAGAGGTTCATCGCTTTGGCAACAGACAAGTACGCCTGGGCGACCATGTTTATTGGGATTTTCCAGCGTTGTTTGAAGAGATGAAAGCCGGTCTTAAAAAAGCCGCAGCCAAGGGCTACAAAGTATCCAGTATCGGTATCGACACCTGGGGAGTGGACTTTGGCTTAATCGACCGCGATGGCCAACTCATTGGTAACCCGGTATGCTACCGTGATGCACGTACATCAGGCATGGTCGAAGAGATGTTCAAGACCCTCAACCCAAGAGAACACTATGCTACCACAGGCATCCAGGTCATGGAGATTAACACCTTATCGCAATTACTGAGCATCAAGGGCACAGCCCAATTGGAATCGGCCAAGCACCTGCTTTTCATGCCCGACCTATTCAGTTATTTTCTTACTGGCAAAGCAACCAATGAATACTGTATCGCATCTACATCTGAATTGCTCGACGCCAAGAAGAGAACGTGGTCTTGGGAAACCATCAAGGCCCTCGGCCTCCCCGAACATATCTTTGGCGAGATTATTATGCCAGGAACCGTACGTGGTACACTACGCCCGGACATAGCTCAAGAAACAGGACTCGGCGAAATTGATGTCGTAGCTGTCGGTTCACATGACACAGCCTCCGCTGTAGCAGCAGTACCCGCCATTGAGAGCGACACCACATTGGCTTTCTTAAGTTCGGGCACATGGTCTTTGTTGGGAGTTGAACTACCGGAGCCCATCCTTAGTGAAGAAGCACGTAAGGCTGAATTCACTAACGAAGGTGGAGTCGGCGGACGTATCCGCTTCCTGCAAAACATTACCGGCCTATGGATTCTCCAACGCCTCATGGCCGAATGGGAGGAGCGTGGTGAAAAACAATCCTTCTCCCAACTACTCCCCGAGGCAGAGAAGGCTTGTATCAACAGCATCATCCCCGTTGCTGATGCAACATTCATGAATCCAGCTTCTATGGAAAAAGCCATCTGCGACTATTGCAAGAATAGCGGCCAACAAGTTCCTGTCACCAAAGGAGAAATCACCCGCTGCCTTTTGCAATCACTGGCCCATAAGTACAAAGATGCTATAAGCGGAGTCAACGACCTGCTGCCTGAACCCATCAAACGCCTCCATATCATCGGAGGTGGTTCGCAGAACGAATTACTCAATCAACTCACAGCCAATGCCCTTGGCGTTCCCGTATGGGCTGGGCCTGTAGAGGCAACTGCAATGGGTAACATTCTTGTTCAAGCGATGGCTGCAGGCGAGATTGCCGACTTGGATGCTTTGCGCGATATCGTACGCCACAGCGTTACACCAAAGGTTTTCAAACCTGAATAACCCTTTTTATAATAACCATAAAAAACTCTTTTAGACCTATGGAAGAAGCTAAAAACGGTTACCCTGTCCAGCAATACACGGAACCTGTAAAGAGATATTGCCAAACACTTGATCTCCGTGACAATCCCGAACTGATTGCCGAATATCGTCGTCGACATAGTAAGGAGCACATCTGGAAAGAGATCATGGATGGCATTCGCCAAGTTGGAATCCTTGAAATGGAAATCTACCTCCTTGGCACACGTCTATTCATGATTGTAGAGACCCCTCTCGACTTCGAATGGGAAACAGCAATGGCACGTCTGTCCACACTCCCTCGCCAAGAAGAATGGGAAGACTACATGGCAGAGTTCCAGTTAGTCAAGGCTGGCATGTCCTCAGCAGAGAAATGGCAACTGATGGAACGCATTTTCCATCTATATTAATATCTTACTACCCATATTATGAAAAACAATCTAGTAGAAAAGAAATACCTGGCTACATTCATTATAATCACCTCCCTATTTGCTCTTTGGGGCTTCGCGAATGACATAACCAACCCCATGGTGGCAGCTTTCCAAACGGTGATGGAACTGTCGGCCTTCGAAGCTTCATGGGTACAATGTGCCTTCTATGGCGGCTATGCCACCATGGCTATCCCCGCGGCATTATTTATCCGCAAATTCAGTTACAAAAGCGGCATACTCCTAGGATTGGGGCTTTATGCCATAGGAGCTTTTCTCTTTATCCCGGCAGCCTCCATGCAAAACTTCCTGTTCTTCTGCATGTCGCTCTATATCCTTACATTTGGCCTTGCATTCCTTGAGACAACAGCCAATCCTTTCATCCTTTCGCTTGGTTCGAAAGACACGTCAACCCGTCGTCTCAATCTTGCGCAAGCCTTCAACCCCATGGGTTCTCTCTCAGGCATGGCAGTAGCCTCTCTTATTGTATTACCCTCTTTATGGTCCGACCGTCGCAATGCTGCAGGTGAAACAATTTTCCATACCCTGAGTGAGGGAGAAAAGGCAACTATCCGCCTGCACGACCTTGAGGTGATTCGCAACCCCTATGTCATCCTTGGCCTGGTAGTAGTGACAATATTCATCATCATCCTACTCAAGAAGATGCCACAAACGGCTGTCAATGAGAAGCAAGACACAACCAAGCTTACCCTCAAGCGCCTATGGAACAATCATATATATCGCGAAGGAGTTCTCACACAGGTCTTCTACGTTGCTGCTCAAATTATGGTATGGACATTTATTATCCAGTATGCCGACAATCTGGGCATCAACAAGGCCACAGCACAGAACTACAACATCATTGCCATGGGCATGTTCCTCTGCAGCCGTTTCATCTGCACATTCCTGATGAAGTATATCAATTCCCGCAAACTATTGGCAATCTTCGGAGTTGGAGCCATCATCTGCACAACAGGTACCATATTTATCGTCGGAATGCCTGGTTTATACTGTTTGGTAGCTATTTCAGCCTTCATGTCATTGATGTTCCCCACAATCTATGGTATTGCTCTTGAGAATGTAAAAAGTAAGGACACCTCACTGGGAGCAGCCTTCTTGGTCATGGCCATTGTTGGCGGAGCGGTGATGCCCCCTCTACAAGGCCTCATCATTGACCAAGGCATGGTAGCAGGACTCCCTGCTGTAAACGCATCCTTTGTCCTACCTCTCATATGCTTTATCATAATTACCATCTATGGTATTCGTTCTGCACGTAAGATGTAATACATAATCCAGAACGCATATATTCAAACAGCACCAGCTACCCGAGGGTAAGCTGGTGCTGTCATTCTGTTAAGTTAACAAAATGAGCATCTGTTCTCCGACAAGGTTCTGGCAACCACTTTTGGGGATTGTATATTTGTGAAAATGACAGGTTTTATTGTACAATATCAAGGAAAATCATAGACGTTTAGACAAACGTTTGTGATTTTTTGCACATTTTTTGTAATTTTGCGCAAAATTTGAATGTGATATGAAAAACTTAATAAAGGCCGTTATTGCGTTTTCTTTTTTGTTTCTGTTCCAGATGGAAGCTCAAGCGCAGAAGCTAAAAGCAAAAGACATGGTTGTTACTGCTCATGCATGGTGTGGCACCGACATGGAGAGAACAAGACCCAACCTGAAGACATATAGTTATATGACATACGAGGCCGGGGTAGGTTTCCAGACAAACCCCGCCGACAGTTCGGCCTTTGCACAGCAGTTCGGGTACCCTTTGCTGAACTTTGGCTTTTCGCTTGCAAGCATGGGTGATTTCAAATTCCATGACCGGACAGATTTCTCGAATCTCTATTCCCTTTATGGTTCGTTTGAACGTTCATTGCTACGCAAGAAACATTTTTCTCTTGGATACCTTCTTGACTTTGGAGCCACATATAACCCCGACAGGTATGACCCTGTGAACAACCCGGGCAACAACTGGTTGAGCTCGCCCGTGATGGCCTATTTCGGTGCGGGTGCCTTTATTAAATTACATGTGGGCAACAGATGGGAAATTGGTGCCGATGCTATGTTCCGACACTACTCCAATGGCCGTCTGGCACTCCCGAATGAAGCATTGAATGCACTTGGTGCAGGATTGTTCGCACGCTATCGTCTCGATGATTACGACCATAAGGAGTACACAGGAATTCCGCGTCTCAAGACCGATTATGAACGTGGAATGCAATATATGATTGTGCTTGGCGGCGGCGTGCACACATGTATGGCCGAATGGAATGCCAAAGTTGAAACAGAAAGCGACCCTGCAAAGAAACAGGAGATAAAGTTGAAAGCACACCCTAAATTCTCGGTCAGCTTTGATGCCTTGTACCGCTATGCCTTGCGATATGCAAGCGGAGTGGGAATTGACGTTTTCTACTCGTCGAACATGAAAGAACTTGAAGCAAGTGATAGAATAGTATACGGCGACGAAGCGGTGGCCAACAGTCCCGGATATGCACCGATATCTGTAGGTATTGCACTAGTACAGGAGGTCTATTGGCACAACTTTGCCGTGCATGTTGCCATTGGCGCATATCCCTACAGACACAAAGGAGTAAATGGCATTGAAGCAAAAGAGGCCGGTGACCGTGAACGCGGATGGCATTATGAAAAGGCAGGCTTCAGATACTACTTCCCGAAATTCGGAGACACCTTCCTGGGATTTGCAATCAAATCACACAGCATAAAGGCCGAATATCTGGAATTCTCGGCGGGAGTACGCATATAATACTCATAAAAACGTGGCTGACAGAAAGTTTTGCCACGTTTTTTATACTATTTGCTCCAAATGAGCACACACAGTATTGTATATTTTCAAAAATTGCTGCATTTTTGTATAATATTTTCAACTGTAAAACTGCACAAGGCTGCATGTAAGGATAATATATGGGGCTTTTTTGCGTTTGTAGTAGTGGTTAATAGAACAAGATGAAGAAGTGGCTATTCGTGACATTATTGACGGTTTGCATTACAGGAAAGGTGCAAGCGCAATTTGACGCACACTTCACCCATTATTGGGAGATGCTCAACTACTTTAACCCAGCCGGCGCAGGTGCCGAGAGAAAACTGACTGCATATGCCGCCTACAGTAACCAGATGACAAGTTTTGAGGGCAACCCCAAGACAATGCTCATTAACATTGACGCTCCAATACCATTCATAAAGAGCGACCACAGTCTTGGATTTGGCATTGTGAACGACGAGATTGGCAAATTCTCAAACCAGCATCTGTACCTGAACTATGCCTACGCATTCAAACTGCTCAAAGGGCGTTTTGCCATAGGATTGCAGGCCGGGCTTGTAAACTGCAGCTTCGAGAACAAGGACCTCATATTTGGCGAGAGCAACAGCGACCCGGCATTTCCATCGGGGAACGCTGACGGAAACAAGATTGACTTTGGCGCCGGCATACTCTACCAACACAAATATTTCTATGCGGGCATTGCCGGATTGCACCTCAATGCTCCGTTGGTGCTGTTGGGAGAAAAAAACGAAATAAAGGTAAGCCCCTATTTTAATTTTATGGCAGGAGGCAATATTCCTATAAAAAATTCGTTAATATCAGTACAGCCCTCTATGCAGGTGATGACCGACCTTGTGAGTTGGCGTGCAAGCATAACCGCTCTTGGCACATACAGCTACAACGGAAAGGAGTTTTTTGGAGGCATAACATACAGTCCCATGACATCGGTAGCGTTCATTCTTGGTGTTGAGATGATGAACATCACGGCAAGCTACGGATATGAACTGTTCACATCAAGCATAGGAGCCGAAAACGGGAACCACGACATTTTCATAGGTTACAAGATAGACCTTGAGATTTTTAAAAAGGGAAAAAATAAACATAACAGCATAAGAATTTTACAATGATGAAGAAACTTGTTTTTCTTTCAACAGCAGCACTGCTGTCGCTTTCACTCTTCTCTTGCTTCAGCCCAAAGACCGGCATGAGCACAGCGCAGGGAGGTGAGGTGACAGGTGTACACGGAACGGCAATGAACGAGCCTGCCCCATTCGGCATGGTACTTATACAAAGAGGTTCCATAAAGGTTGGCGATGAGGCTAACGATTCTCTTTGGGGTACAGGTGCTCCGTCAAAGGATATTTCGGTCGAGGCATTCTGGATGGACGAGACCGAGGTTTCCAACGCCAAGTACCGCCAGTTCGTATATTGGGTGCGCGACTCAATCATCCGCGAGCGCCTTGCCGACCCCGCATATGGTGGCGACGAGACATTCAAGATAACAGAGGACGAATATGGAGAGCCCATCACTCCATATCTTAACTGGAAGAAGCCCATCCCATGGAAAAAGCCTACAGAGGATGAGCAACGCGCCATTGAAAGCGTGTATGTAATAAACCCCATCACAGGCGAGAAGATGCTTGATGCGTCACAGATGAACTATCGCTACGAGATTTATGACTACACACAGGCAGCGCTGCGCAAAAACCGCCTGAACCCCGAGGAACGCAACCGCAACACCGACATCCCCGTCAACTATGACGCGGTTGTGACAATATCAAAGGACACAGCTTACATTGATGATGAGGGCATGATTGTACGTGAGACAATCAACCGCCCGTTGTCGAGCGCATACGATTTCCTCAACACATACATTGTGAACATATACCCCGACACCACTTGTTGGGTGAACGATTTCCCAAATGCAAACAACGAGACATACCTGCAGCTCTATTTCAGCCATCCCAAATATGACAACTATCCAGTAGTCGGTATCAGTTGGGAGCAGGCAAACGCATTCTGCGCTTGGCGTACAGAGTACCTGTTACGTGGAATGGGCGCACAGGCAAAATGGATACAGCGCTACCGTCTGCCATCGGAGGCTGAGTGGGAATTTGCGGCACGCGGCAAGAACGGCAGCCGTTTCCCATGGGAGCAGGGCGACACAAAGAGCGACGAGGGATGCTACTACGCCAACTACAAACCGGGTGAAGGCAACTACACTAAAGACGGAAGCCTCATCACATCGGCCTGCGGTATATTCTCGGCAAACTCAAACGGCCTGTACGACATGGCCGGCAATGTAGCGGAGTGGACGTCGACCGTATACACCGATGCAGGCGTGCTGCAGATGAGCGACATAAACCCCGACCTGCAGTACCGCGCAGCAAAGGAGGACCCTTACAGCATGAAGAAGAAGGCTATACGTGGCGGTTCATGGAAAGACCCCGTAAAGTACATTCAGGGCGCGACACGCTCATATGAGTACCAGAACGAGTCACGTTCATACATAGGTTTCCGTTGCGTAAGGAGCTACGCCGGTAACGACACCAGAAGATAACACAGAAAATAACGTAGAAAAATCAAGGATATGAAAAAGTCAAAAGGCATTATAGGAAGCATACAGGCATTCATGGATTCAGCAAGAGGCAAGACCATCATGAACTACTTCTACAGTTGGGGTGCCGCCATTGTCATTCTTGGTACATTGTTCAAGCTCACTCACCTTCCGGGTGCCAACATCATGCTGTTCGTGGGTATGGGAACCGAGGTTATCGTGTTCCTGTTCTCGGCATTCGAACGCCCGTTCGATGTAGACGTAGAGAATGGACTGAACGTGAACACTGCAAGCGGCGCTGCCGGTCAGCCCATCATCATCAATGGTCCTATAATGGCAGGTGACACACCTGCTGCACAGGAGAGTGCAGTCGCAACAGAAGGTAATGTACCCGCAAACGGTCCTGTAGTCATTGGAGGTGGTGCAACCGGCGGTGGAACCATGCCGATGGTAGCTCCGGCGAATATAGACGAGATGGATAAGGCTACAGAGGAATACGTAGAGAAGGTGCGCGAACTCACCGAGGCGATACAGCGCATTTCAAAGCAGACCGAGGCTTTGGGACGCAACATGGAGGAGATGGATACATTGAGCCGCAATCTCACCGGTGTGAATGCCCTTTACGAAGTACACCTGCGCAGTGCAGGCGGACAGCTTAACGCCATTGATCAGGTTAATGACCAGACAAAGAAGATGGCACAACAGATTGAGGAGCTCAATTGTCTGTACGCCCGCATGATTGAGGCGATGACATTGAAAATGGACCGTCCACAAATTTAAATTCAACACAATGAAGATAAAAAAACAGAAAGTTTCACCACGTCAGAAGATGATCAACCTGATGTACGTCCTTCTGATGGCGATGCTTGCAATGAACGTATCTTCGGACGTCCTCAACGGCTTTACATTGGTTGACGAGAGCCTTACCAGAAGTACCGACAATGCCGGCATGCAGAACAGCACACTCTACAGTTCGCTTGGTGAAATGATGTCAAAGAACCCCGAGAAGGTGCGCGAGTGGTTCGAACGCGCCAACAGTGTAAAGGCAAAATCGGACAGCCTGTATCTTTTTGCCGACCAGCTCAAGGAACAGATTGCCAAAGAGGCCGACGGCGATGAAGCCGATTACCGCAACCTCAAGAACCGCGAGGACCTTGAAGCCGCTACATATGTGATGCTCACAGCCAGAAATGGAGCAAAACTGCACACCGCCATCAATGAGTATCGCGACTTCATGATTGAACAGACCGACAATCAGGCACAGAAGGA
Source organism: Bacteroidaceae bacterium (assembly GCA_045634305.1). Classification (GTDB taxonomy): domain Bacteria; phylum Bacteroidota; class Bacteroidia; order Bacteroidales; family Bacteroidaceae; genus HGM04593. The sequence continues at coordinate 13,466 of JAZQZZ010000025.1, forward strand.
CATGATTACCAACAGCCTGAGTACCGAGATTCCAATGGAGAACAACCTGTTGAACAAGAACTGGCAGGAGTACCACTTTGAGAACATGCCTGCCATTGCTGCAATAACACTGCTCACAAAGATACAGAACGATGTAAGATATGTCGAGGGTGAGGTAATCCACATGCTATCTAAGAAAGTGGACATGGGCGATGTACGCGTGAACCAGATAAAGGCTCTTGTAATTCCCACATCAAAGAACATCGTTCGTGGCGGAGATTTTTCGGCACAGATTATCCTTGCAGCAGTGGACTCTACACAGCGTCCGCAGATATACATTGACGACCAGCTTCTTGAAACAGAAAACGGTGAATATGCAGTACGATGCAACAGTACCGGTGACTATACACTCAACGGCTATATGCTTGTCAATGACGGTGCAGGTGTGCAGACACGCTACGACTTTACACAGAACTACACAGTTGTAGACCCCACAGCAACAGTGAGTGCATCACTCATGAACGTACTATATGCCGGTTATGCCAACCCGGTGAGCATCTCGGTTCCCGGAGTGCCGGCCAACAAGATTACCGCAAGAATATCCAAAGGTCAAGGCAGCATAAAGAGCGACGGCAAGAACGGCTATATCGTTGTTCCCACAAAGGTTGGGGAGGAACTCCTGATTGGCGTCACAGCACGTAACGACGAGGGCCGCGACCAAAGCATGGGAGAGTACGCGTTCCGTGTACGCCAGTTGCCCGACCCCACTCCATTCATTGAATACAAGGACAAAGATGGCAACAGACAGCGCTACCGTGGTGGTACAAAACTCAGCAAACAGGTAATAATGAGTACAGACGGCATTGTTGCTGCCATTGACGACGGTCTGCTGAATATAGGGTTCAAGGTAATATCATTCGAGACCGTATTCTATGACAAGATGGGCAATGCCATACCTCTCACATCGCAGGGCTCCAAATTCTCGGCACAGCAGAAGGATATGTTCCGCAACTTAGGACGTGGAAAACGTTTCTATATATCACACGTCAAGGCTGTCGGTCCAGACAATGTCGAGCGCCTGCTCCCCACATCACTTGAGGTTATAATTGACTAAACAGAAACAAACAACATAACAATATGCAGTACATAAGCAGAATATTAGTTATTGCAATGATTGCGTTTGTCGCACAGACAGCATACGCACAACCACCTGCGCGCAAAGGCGACAACAAGAAGAGCAACAAGACCGAAACGACAGCAGTTGTGGAACTGACAGAGAGAGCCAAGAGCCAGTATCCTGTGACACAGACACCACAAGAAGTTGACTGGAAACGCGAAATCTACCGTTCACTTGACCTTGAGAACGAGAAGAACGCATCGCTCTACTACCCCGTGGAACAGACCGGAAACCAATGCAACCTGTTCACATTCCTGTTCAACAATATATTGAAAGGCAACATCACTGCCTACAAATATAACCTCGATGGAGTTGAGCAGTTCACCGAAGAGAACATTATGGCACCAGTCGACCTGCTCGACAATTATCGTATATACTACGAGGAGAAGGACGGTGAGTTCATTGTCGGCAAAAGCGACATCCCAAGCGCCGAGGTCCTCAGCTACTACATCAAGGAGATGCATTACTATGACCAGCGTACCGGAGCATACGGCAAACAGGTAACAGCTATATGCCCTGTATTGCACCGCTCGGGCGATTTTGGAGAAGAGGTTACAAAATATCCCATGTTCTGGCTCAAATATGACGACATTGCCCCACTTCTCACACAGCAGTATGTAATGAGCAGCAGCCTTAACAATGTGATGTCCACGACACTCGACGACTATTTCAGGAAAGCACAGTATGATGGCGAGATATACCGCACCGTAAACATGCGCAACCAGCCCATTGCACAATATTGTAAGGACTCGGCAGCCGTGAAACAGGAGCAGGAGAAGATTGAACAGCAACTCAAGGACTTCCGCACAAACCTGTGGAACACAAAGACAGTAGCCGAGGTGCGCCAGGATTCCATCAACGCAGCCATTGAAGCAGCCAATGACACGATAAATGCCCAAAGCGAAAAAGTTGTCAAGAAGGATAAAGCCAAAGTACAAAGTACAAAAAGCAAGGCTAACAGAAGCACATTGAAGAAAGAGCAGCCGACAAGAAGCAACAAAACAAGCAGCGGTAGCGCAAACCACATATCGGTGCGTCGCGAACGCCGCTAAACACTACAGTCGAAACAAATCAAGCAGAATATTGTTTATTTACTTATTTTATTGTTCTTTTACAACGGAAATAGGTACGATTAACGGCGTTGTTGATAACCTGTCAACAACGCTGCATTTATAAACAGAAGATATAAAACAGCAATGAAAAGATTTTTTCTATTATTATCAATCATCGGTCTCTTTGCATCAGCACCGGCAGTTGCCCAATTCAATTTCGGTATCAAGGCCGGAGTCAACCTGCCCGAAAGACCTACACTCAATGTCAGTGAACTGAAGAGCAGCATCGAAGGCAGCACCGGCTGGTTTGTCGGCCCCACAGCAAAGTTCATTTTCCCTGTAGTGGGCTTGGGATTTGAGGCCAATGTGCTCTATTCACAGGCAAATGTTGAGATAGAAGGCCAGAACGTACAGAGCCAAAGTATTGACTTGCCTTTATACCTGCGCTACGAACTGAGTTTGCCCGTTATGAACAACTACGTGGAGCCGTTCATAACCATTGGCCCCCAATTCAGTTGGAACATCGGCGACGGAAGCATTACACTCCGGAACCTCGGGGAGCTTGCAAACTACGAGTATAGAATCAAAGACAGTAACATAAGCCTCAATCTGGGATTGGGAGTAATCCTGTTCGGCCACTTGCAGATACATGGCAACTACAACCTTGCACTGGGCAAGACAGCAGAATTGACAAAAACAGTTTTAGATTGGAGCAGCAGAGTTGCCGAAGTAAAGACAAACACCTGGCAACTTTCATTGGCATACATTTTCTGACCGGCTTAAAAAAACTGCAACAGCACCCATTCACTACTATTCAATATGAAAGATACGTACATACCTCTACTGAACAGGATTGGAGTAGAAACAGACAGTGTGAATGCCTTGCATTGGATTGGTGTCATACTGTGTATAGCACTGTTATTCTACGCAAGCAGTCTCATCTGCCACAAGATAATAATTCCATTGAGCAAGAAGATTACACGAAGGACTCAGGCAAAATGGGATGATATCATACTCAATGCAAACACACTCAAGCACCTCTCCAACCTTGCCATTGGCATAGCATTTATAGCATCACTTCCACTGTTCATGCCGGAAAGTTCCATGCTTTACGGTATCGCTACAAAAATATTCTACATTTATACCATCATTGTCTTTGTTGCACTTTGCTGCAGCGTGCTAACATCGTTACAGAGGATATCCTGTCAGGCAAAGAAAACCAAGAACCACACTCTGCAAGGAGTGTTCCAGATGTTGAAGATAATAACCATTTGCATTGGTGCCATATATGTTGCAAGCATTGTAATTGAAAAGGACCCCACAAAACTGTTGGCAGGACTGGGTGCTTCGGCAGCAGTGCTGATGCTGGTTTTCAAGGACAGCATCATGGGACTTGTGGCAGGTGTGCAGCTATCGGCAAACGACATGCTACGCCCCGGTGACTGGATTACAATGGATAAATATGGAGCCGACGGAAATGTCATTGACGTATCGCTTACCACCGTCAAGGTGCAGAACTGGGACAACACCATCACAACAGTACCGCCATATATTCTTGTCAGCGAATCTTTCCAGAATTGGCGCGGCATGTTCGACAGCGGTGGCCGACGTATAAAGCGCTCCATCTACATCGACATGAACTCTGTAGCCTTCTGCAACAGCAATCAGACAGCAAAGCTAAAAGAGAAAGGACTGTTTACGGGAGAAGATGAGAAACCGGTAAACCTGACCGTGTTCAGGGAGTGGCTCGAGATGTGGCTCAAGACTCACCCAAAGGTAAACAAGGGAATGATCACAATGGTGCGACAACTGCAACCCACAGCACAGGGTTTGCCTTTGGAACTCTATTTCTTCTTTAACGGCACAGCGTGGGTCGACTACGAACACCTGCAATCGGAAGTCTTTGAATATGTCCTTGCCACATTACCCGAATTTGGTCTCAAGGCATTCCAAAGCCCGGCCGGCAACGACATAAAGAATTTTGCAGACAATGGGCCTGTAGCATAACAAACCCTACATAAACAAAAAGATAACGGCGTTACGCCGTTATCTTTTTTTGCGTGATGCAGAATAGAACTCCACCTCTTTGCTTTTGAGCGCCTTTTCAAAATCCCTTCTAGCTTTGGCAACATCGTCATCCTTGCACACATCACCAGCACTCTGCAGTTCCAGATTCAAAGCATACGAAATCTCCAACAGAGCCTCGGAATTCTCGGCTTTCTGAACATCTCTTGCAGCCTTTTCATATGCCGTAACACAAACTGCCGCTTTTTTGTCTCCACAAGAGAACAATAAGACCGAGAGCAACAGACACAGAACTATTCTTACACTATTCATTATATACTCTTTTTTCATACGCACAAAGATAGCATAAAAAACAAGATGCGGCAACCCCTACATTTTGCCAATTGAATGCTTTTTAATAACTTCGCATCTGTTATGAGCAAATTCGCCGATGTCATATTGCCATTGCCGCTGCCCGGTACTTTCACGTACAGCATTCCGAGCGAACTGGAGGGAAAAGTCTTCCAGGGATGCCGTGTGACCGTGCCGTTGGGCAACAAAAAGAGCTACACGGCACTTGTAACAGACGTACACGACAACGAACCAAAGGATTATGCCATTAAGCCTTTGAAAGAGGTGCTTGACGAGACACCTATCATACTGGACAGACAGATAAGGCTTTGGGAGTGGATATCCAAATACTACCTGTGCTCTTTGGGCGACATCTACAAGGCAGCAATCCCGCAAGGCCTGAAAGGTGAATTCAAGCCACGCACCGAGCAAAGGGTGCGCCTTACAGCGGAATACCGCAGCGAGAAGTGGATGAATCTGCTCATGCAGACACTCGGACGCGCTCCACGCCAGAAGAGACTGCTATTGACCTTTATGCAGGAAGCACAGCCGTTCAGCGAAAGCCCAAAAGAGATTTCAAAGCACAGGCTCATTGAACTGGCACAGGTGCAACCAGCCATATACAAGCAACTGCAAGATAAGGGAGTCTTTGAAACATATGAGGTTGAAATAGGCAGGCTAGGACGCGACGAGACACCTTGCCAACCGATAAACACCCTGAACGCGGCACAGCAGAAAGCATTCGGTGAAATCAAGGAATCCTTTACACAAAAGAACGTGACACTGCTGCACGGCGTAACATCGGCTGGCAAGACCGAGGTCTACATACACCTGATAACAGAAGCCGTCAAGCGCGGCGAACAGGTGCTGTATATGTTGCCGGAAATTGCCCTTACAAAGCAGATTGTTGAGAGGTTACGCCGGGTGTTCGGCAACCGAATAGGCCTTTATCACTCAAAGTTCACCGATGCCGAGAGGGTTGAGATATGGAAAAAACAGCTTGGCGACGAGCCATATGAGATTATCCTTGGAGTACGCTCGTCGGTGTTTCTCCCATTCAAAAATCTGGGACTTGTGATTGTTGACGAGGAGCACGAGAACAGCTACAAACAACAAGAGCCCGCACCGCGCTACAATGCACGCAATGCAGCAATAGTACTTGCCTCGTTCTATGGAGCAAAGACCTTGCTTGGTACAGCCACACCATCCATTGAAAGCTATTACAACGCCACAACAGGCAAATATGCCCTTGTCAACCTCACCACCAGACACCGCGCCGTGCAACTACCTCACATAGAGGTGGTGGACATGCAGGAGCATACCCGCAAGAAACTCACTGTGGGACCATTTGCCGACCCACTTGTTGAGGCCATGAGCCGTGCGCTGAAGGAGAAGAAACAGATTATCCTGTTCCAGAACCGCCGCGGCTACTCGCCACAGATTGAGTGCCGCATGTGCGGATGGGTACCGCATTGCAAGCACTGCGACGTGAGCCTCACCCTGCACAAGAATGCGAACAAGCTCGTGTGCCACTATTGCGGCTACACAATCCCCGCCCCTGTACACTGCCCCAACTGCGAGGGACGCAACTTTGCAACGCTCGGCTACGGTACCGAAAAGATTGAGGACGACCTGCAGAACCTCTTTCCCGAAGCACGCATCAAGCGCATGGACCTTGACACAACGCGCACACGCACCGCATACGAGAAAATTATCAGCGATTTTCAGGAGGGGAAGACCGACATTCTCATAGGCACACAAATGGTTTCAAAGGGACTCGACTTTGACAATGTTGATGTTGTGGGCATTGTCAACGCCGACACACTGCTCAATTACCCCGATTTCAGAGCCACCGAAAGAGCATTCCAACTCATGTCACAGGTCGCAGGACGCGCCGGGCGAAAGAACGGGCAAGGCAAGGTATTCCTGCAGACAAAGATGACCGACGCACCGGTGATTCCACAGATTGTGAGCAATGATTATGCGGCATTCTACGACCAACAGCTGCAGGAGCGCCTGTTGTTCCATTATCCTCCTTTTTATCGGCTCATTTACATCTACATGAAGCACCGCGATGTCAGAATCATAGAGGAGTTCTCGGAACTTATAGGCCGCCGCATGCGTGAAATATTCGACAACCGCATACTTGGCCCCGACTTGCCCCCTGTAGCAAAGGTAAAACAGTTGTACATCCGGAAAATTGTACTCAAAGTGGAGAATTCCCTCTCGCAATACAAGGTGAACGAGGTGTTGAGGAACATCCAACAGGCCTACTGCGAGCAACCGCGCTACCACTCAATAGTAATGTACTACGACATTGACCCGCTGTAACATCCTTGCAGCGGTCTTTTTTTATAAATAAATCTTAACGTCGGGGCAAATTGTCGGTTAATATTTTGCCCTGTGGCATTTATTAGGTAAATTTGCACGTTTTAGGGACAAGATTGTCCTGTTTTTCAGGGGATAACAAAAAATCAAAAAAAATAATGAAACAATTCAAAATCTGGAACAATGCACTTGGATGGATTACATTCCTCATTGCTGCATTGACATACTGCTTGACTGTTGAACCGACAGCAAGTTTCTGGGATTGCCCCGAGTTTATCCTTTCAGGCAACAAGCTCGAGATTGGACACCCGCCCGGTGCACCATTCTTTATGCTTACAGCCAATTTCTTTTCAATGTTTGCAGCCCCGGACAAGGTTGCATACATGGTCAACATCATGTCGGCTCTGCTCAGTGCTGCGGGCATATTGTTTCTTTTCTGGAGCATAACACACCTGACACGCAAACTCATTGTCGGAAGCGGCAAGGATATCACAAAGAGCCAGATGGTAACTATTCTGGCATCGGGTCTTGTAGGCGCTTTGGCCTACACTTGGAGCGACACATACTGGTTCAGCGCGGTCGAGGGTGAGGTATATGGCTATTCATCACTCTTCACAGCTGCCGTGTTCTGGCTCATCCTCAAATGGGAGGATAATGCCGACGCTGCACACAGCGACCGTTGGCTGGTACTCATTGCCTACCTCGTTGGCCTGTCTATCGGAGTACACCTGCTTAACTTGCTGTGTATACCGGCCATAGTGCTTGTAGTTTACTACAAGAAATTCCCCAATGCAAACTTCAAAGGCGCATTGTTGGCTTTGGCCGTATCGGCAGCCATTGTTGCTGTCGTGCTGTACGGCATTGTGCCGGGAGTCGTAAAGGTTGGAGGTTGGTTTGAGCTGCTGTTTGTAAATCTGCTCGGATTCTCTTTCAACACCGGACTGTACATATACATGGTTTTACTCTTTGGCACACTCGTTGCAGGTATCTATTGTACCGAGACTGGAAAGAGTCAGAAGTTGATTGCAGTAATCTTCACATTTGCAATAGCCCTGTTGGGTATCCCGTTCTATGGCAACAGCGTTGGCGGCAGCATCCTGTTGGGCGCCATCGTTCTTATTGCAATATATATCATTGGCACAAGAGGAAGCGTATCGTACAAAGGCGGCGAGACAACACAGAAATACCTGATTGGACGCAGAGGATTCAACACGACATTCCTCAGCCTGCTTCTCATTATGATTGGCTATTCATCGTATGCACTCATTGTAATCCGTTCATCGGCCAACACTCCTATGGACCAGAACTCACCCGAGGACATCTTCACTCTGGGCTCATACCTCAACCGCGAGCAGTATGGTTCGCGCCCGCTGTTGTATGGTGAGTGCTTCGACGCCGAGGTTGACCGTACTGATGAAGGCGATGCCGTGGCTGTTGAGACAAGCCCAATATACATGCGTGTAGAGAAAAAGAACGCCGATGACCCCGATGAATATGAAATCATTGACCACAACAGGGAGTATCAGTTCGTGCAGAATATGTTCTTCCCACGCATGTACAGCAGCGACCACGCGGGTGAGTACGAGCGTTGGATAGGCAAGAAGATCACAAACACCAAACGTGCGAAATTCCCCGACATAAGGAAACAGCAGCGCAAGTCGGCCGATGTTAAAGTGCCGACACAACTGGACAACATGCGTTTCTTCATCAACTATCAGGTGAACCACATGTACTGGCGCTATTTCCTCTGGAACTTCGTAGGACGCCAAAACGACATACAGAACAATTATGGCGAAAAGGAGTACGGCAACTGGATAACAGGCGTGCCCGTCATTGACAACATACGCTTGGGCGACCAGAACAAATTGCCACAGACCATCAAGGAGAACAAGGGACGCAATGTTTTCTTTGCCTTGCCACTTATTCTGGGCATCATAGGTATCATATGGCAGCTTGCAAATGGCAAAAAGGGCAAAGAGCAGTTCTGGGTGGTATTCATGCTGTTCTTCATGACCGGACTTGCAATTGTGCTCTACCTGAACCAGACACCAATGCAACCACGTGAACGCGACTATGCATATGCCGGTTCGTTCTACGCCTTTGCAATATGGATTGGTATGGGCGTTGCCGGTATCGCACACTATGCCAACAAATGGCTCAAGAAAGAGGATAACATGCTCACTAACGGTATTGTCGCCACAGTCTGCCTGCTTGTACCATTGCAGATGGTATCGCAGACATGGGACGACCACGATCGCAGCGGACGCTATGCCTGCCCCGACTTTGGCGAGAACTATCTGAACACACTCCCCGATGAGGGTTGCCCCATCATCTTCACTTGTGGCGACAACGACACCTTCCCGCTGTGGTACAGCCAGGAGGTAGAGGGCGACCGCACCGACGCACGCGTCTGCAACCTCTCTTACCTGCAGACCGACTGGTACATTGACCAGATGAAACGCCCTGCATATGACTCACCAAGCCTGCCTATCACATGGGACAGAATCAACTACGCAGGCAACACAAACATTTATGTCTATGTATTCCCAATGGAGGAGTTCATCATGCAATACCGCGATGCCTTCCCCGAGAAGTTCAAAAAGGCGTTTGGCGACAATCCTTTTGAGATGAACAAGATTACCAGGTACTGGATCCTTGAGGCGAATGCCACCAAGAAATCCGAGGCACGAAAGGTTGTCGACGAGATTATCACATTGTACGAACAGGCCATCAACGAGGGACGCACAAGAAGGAACTATATTGAAATCCCACGAAGCATAATCCCTTGCGAGACACTCTACATACCAATTGACAAAGAGGGTGTAAAACGTTCGGGTATGGTAATCCCTGCCGCATACGAGGAGGAGATGCCACAGTACATGACCATTGACATAAGTGACAAGAGCGCACTCTACCGCCATGAGCTCATAATCTTCGATATGTTGGCAAACGCGAACTGGGAGCGTCCAATCTACATGTCAATGACCGTTGGCGAGAGCAACTACCCGTCAGTACTTACAAAATTCTTTGTACACGAGGGATTGGCATACCGCATAACACCATTCGATTGGAGCAAACAGGGATATGACACAGCCGGTGGCGAACATCCTGTCGACATCGACAAGTTCTACACCAATGTCACAAAGCGCTTCAAATGGGGCGGTATGAAGGATACCGAGAATTATTATGCCGATGAGACCATCCGCAGAATGATAAGCACACACCGCAACCTCATAGCCCAGTTGGCTACCGAGATGCTCAACAGCGAGACCGAAGATGCAAAGATTATCGACGTGTTGGAAACTGTATACAACGAACTGCCCGACGATGTAGCACATTACGACGCATTGAGGGACAATACCATTTCCCTTGCCGATGTATACAACATCGTCTACAGGATACAGAGCGATTATAACAACGAAATTGCCAACGGCATTGACGACCCCATCAGACTTGCTGTTCTTAACGAATTGTTCCTTGGAGAAGACACACTGGCTATGCTCAAGCAAAGAAGAGACGAGATTGCGAACAGCATACTCAAGAATGAACTTGAGCACATAAAATGGTACAATACCCTTAAAGCACATGAGCTGAACGACGTAATGCTCTACCACCGCGCAGCACTCATCGACCACGCATGGGAGTTGTTGGACAACGGCAAAAGCAGTTACATTGCAAGAGAAGAAGTCCTCAACACCCTGTGTACCAGTTTCAGCAACCTTGTCGACATGTTTGAGAAAACAAGGAACAAGAATGACCGCGAGATGAAACGCATGGTAATAAGCAGCATATATCAGGTGTTTGACCGATTGGAAATAACAAATGCAGAAATGCACAGCATTGAACCTGCCTTGAGACGATTCATGAAACAGAGCAAATAAAGCCTATGTTCATAGAGCAAGTCCCCGGTTTCGTACGCAACATTTTCCCAAAGGCGCTATGGAGGATGAACCCCGATGAAAAGGCGGTTTATCTCACCTTCGACGACGGCCCTATACCCGTTGTCACGCCTTGGGTCGTTGACTTGCTTGGGCACTATGATATAAAAGCAACCTTTTTTATGGTTGGCGACAATGTGCGCAAGCACCCCCAAGAGTACAATCTTGTGGTAGACGCGGGGCACAGAGTGGGCAACCACACGTTCAACCACCTTAAAGGCCTGCTTACCGATACTCAGGAGTATATCGGGAACGTGGAAAAGGCCAACGCCCTCATACACAGCAATCTGTTCCGCCCGCCACACGGCATGCTGCGCCGCAGCCAATACAAGGAGCTGAGCAAACGCTATCAATTTGTAATGTGGGACCTTGTAACACGCGACTACAGCAAACGCCTGTGCGGCGAAGAAGTTCTTGAGAATGTAAAGAGATTGGTGCGCAATGGCTCCATCATCACTTTCCACGACTCACTGCGCTCCGAAGAGAATCTCAGATACGCACTGCCACGTGCAATAGAGTGGCTGCTTGAGCAAGGATACTGTTTCAAAGTTTTCGAATGATGAAAAAGGAAGATTTAACCCTCTTTATAAAATCCGAGGCACAACGCCTCGGATTTGACATTTGTGGAATAGCCAAGGCTGAGGTTGTTGCTGACGATGCAGTGCAGGTATACAACCGTTGGATTGAAAAAGGCAGGCATGCCACAATGCAGTACCTCGAGCGCAACTGCGACAAACGGTTCAACCCCACTCAACTTGTCGAGGGGTGCAAGAGTGTCATTTCTGTCGCAATGAACTATGCGCCAAAGCAACATATTGAAGGCATTGCCGACTATGCACAAGGCATGGACTATCACAAGGTCATAAAGGATAAACTTTTACTGTTATTACAAAGCATAAACAACATTTGCACCGCACATGGGCGTGCATTCTGCGACTCAGCTCCGGTTCTCGAACGATATTGGGCTGTAAAAGCCGGCATAGGATACATCGGGTGCAACCGCCAGCTCATCATCCCCGGCAAAGGATCAAACTTTTTTTTGGGCGAACTGCTTGTGGATATTGAACTCTGTTATGACACACCTTGCGAACGCGACCTATGCGGTAACTGCCGCAAATGCATAGATACTTGCCCGGGCAAGGCTTTGAGCGAAGATGGGCTTGATGCGCGCAAATGCCTCTCATATCTTACAATAGAGCACCGCGACGAACTGCCGGTAAACATCGGTGAAAAGATGAAAAACTGCTTCTATGGCTGCGATTGTTGCCAGACTGTGTGCCCTCACAACCGCTTTGCCACGCCAAATTCCACCCCGGAACTGCAACCAAGCGAAGCGCTGCTACAGATGACAAAAGAAAAATGGAGCACATTGACAAAAGAGGAATATAAAGCGCTCTTCAAGCACAGTGCAGTAGAACGTTGCAAGTATGAACAGCTCATGCGCAACATATCGGCACTGGCAACAAACGACAAAATGGGCTCATGACAATATTTTTTCAGTAGAATTTTAAACTACTTGTCATTTTTTTGTATTTTTACGCTCCAAAGGACAAAAAGGACTGAAGCCCGTTTCGCCCAAAAAAGAAACAGAAGGTAATATGGTCAAGAAATTTGATTTTTTAGTTATCGGTTCCGGTATTGCCGGAATGAGTTACGCTCTCAAAGTTGCCCACAAAGGCAAAGTGGCATTGGTTTGCAAAACCATATTGGAAGAGGCCAACACCTATTTTGCACAGGGAGGTATTGCATCGGTTACCAATAAATTGGTCGACAATTTCGACAAGCACATTGAGGACACCATGATTGCCGGCGATTGGATAAGCGACCGCGAGGCTGTAGAAAAAGTTGTCCGCGAGGCACCCTCGCAGATACAGGCGCTAATTGACTGGGGCGTGGAGTTCGACAAGAACGAAAATGGCGAATTCGACCTTCACCGCGAAGGTGGACACTCCGAATTCCGCATACTTCACCACGCCGACAACACCGGTGCCGAGATTCAGCAATCGCTCATCAAAGCTGTGCGCAAGCACCCCAACATCACAATCTTCGACAACCATTTTGCAATCGAGATACTCACCCAGCACCACTTGGGTATTGAGGTGACACGCCAGACACCCGACATAGAGTGCTACGGTGCATACGTCCTTGACATTGCCACCAACGAGGTACACACCTTCCTCAGCAAGGTCACCCTTATGGCAACAGGAGGTTGCGGTGCCGTCTACAAGACAACCACCAACCCTCTTGTGGCAACAGGCGACGGCATAGCAATGGTCTATCGCGCCAAGGGAACTGTGAAGGACATGGAGTTCATACAGTTCCATCCCACAGCACTCTACAACCCCGGCGACCGCCCATCATTCCTCATTACCGAGGCAATGCGTGGCTATGGTGGTATCCTGCGCACCAAGGACGGCAAGGAGTTTATGCAAAAGTACGACCCACGCCTGTCGCTTGCCCCGCGCGACATTGTGGCACGCGCCATCGACAACGAGATGAAACACCGCGGCGACGACCATGTCTATCTTGATGTCACCCACAAGGACCCCGAGGAGACAAAGCGCCACTTCCCCAATATCTACGAGAAGTGCCTCTCTCTTGGCATTGACATAACAAAGGACTATATCCCCGTTGCCCCGGCAGCGCACTATCTCTGTGGCGGCATAAAGGTCGACCTCAACGCTGCATCAAGCATCCACCGCCTGTATGCCGTCGGCGAATGTTCGTGCACTGGCCTTCACGGCGGCAACCGCCTGGCAAGCAACTCACTCATCGAAGCCGTAGTATATGCCGATGCGGCAGCGAAGCACTCGCTTGCACACTTTGAGGAGTACGGCTACAAGGAAGAAATCCCCGAGTGGAACGACGAAGGCACAAAGATGAACGAGGAGATGGTGCTCATATCACAGGATGCCAAGGAGGTGCAGCAGATTATGAGTACATACGTGGGCATAGTGCGCACCAATCTGCGCCTTAAACGCGCCTGGAACCGCCTCGACCTCCTGTACGAGGAGACCGAAGAACTCTTCAAACAGAGCGTCGTAAGCCGCGAGCTTTGCGAACTGCGCAACATCATCAACGTAGGCTACCTCATTATGCGCCAGGCCATGGAACGCAAGGAGAGCCGCGGCCTGCACTACAATATCGACTATCCGAAACAGGAAACTGAAAAGTAATAAACCTGATATACAATAATAGAGCAAGTACCACACACTGAAGTACTTGCTCTTATTTTTTATGCAATAATATAGTAGTTGCTCCAACGTTCAAATGCAGAGCGAAGTCGAATTTTGCAACTAAATGAGTTACGGGTCAATTGCTATATTGTTACCTAACATATTTTTAATCTCCTCTACGTTAATACCTTCACATATAATACTCCCATTACGAATTTCGTCTAAATATTCTTCATTAGTATATAAATATCTGGTTACACCTTGTTCTTTTAATCTCCTTGATATTTCAAGATTAACCTTATCGTTATATATGAATTCGTCTATTTCTTCAGATTCATAATCACCACCCAAAGATTCATACAAATTTTCTTGTTCTTCTGTTAGAAATTCTACAGTATCACCCAGAATATCTCTAGTCCAATTATGTTCTTCAATAGTATTTAGAATGAATTGTGAAAATTCTTCACTTTTAGAATAATGAAGTAATTTTCTTACAATTACCTCTTGTTCTCTTGTCAGTTTGTCCATATCTATTAAGTTTTAATGATATAAATATAATAAGAATGATTGAAAAATTTAGTAGATTACTATATAAAAAACAAAAGTCCCGAATAATCGAGACTTTTTAAGGTTACTGTAAAGTAATATATAATTACCTTAAAGAATTATGGGTTTATAGTAACAAGCTTAAAAACAAGGAATCCAAAGGAGATAAAAGAAGTAGACTCACGCCTATTTGGAGATGTACTAGTTTGTGGTAAATAATCTAAAGTTTGCCAAAATGAAGTCTTAAAATCCTTATCGGCATGTTTAATTTAACAGTTTTTTAACCATTTATATCACATTGTATTTCAGTGCAATACAAATTATTTTCATCGACACAAGCCCGAATTTTTGAATTTTTTGAAAAAGTTGCCATATTATGTGTGTAACGTATAAAACAAAGCACTATGGGAAATAACAAATCAAAAGTTTTTGTGACTGGTGAAAATATCGTTTATCATTGCGAACTGCCATCGCATTTGGCAAAAAAAGGGTTTCCAAAAAATGTTGCAAGGACAGAACTTTTCCGCCTCGATGAACGCAACGGCAACACCCTTACATTCAAAAGCGGCATAGGGTATCGCACCACATACACAGCCAAAGCGCTGCAGAACCCCAAGACCGGTGGCGAAATCTGCTTTGTGGAGTACAAAGGTACACGCGTAATGCTCGATGCATCACAATATTTCAAGGGCGGTCGTCGCATTTCCCAAGAGTCGTTAAACAGCACTGTCGAAGCCGAGTGGGACGAGCAAAAAGGTGATTTTGTAAAAACCAATGACTGCGGAACAACCTTAAAGGAGCTCCTTGAGAAAAAAGCAAATAAAAACTAAAAATAAATACAGTAAATTATGGAAAAAAAGGAGATTGTGAACATCGCAAACGAACTGATGGGCAACCCTTCAAAAAAACAGGAATATAGACTGCTGAATAGTTTGGTGGGACATAATAGCATTAAGAGGCTGACAGAGGAACAATTCGATACTGTTTGCACATTCTGCGAAGAAGTTTCAACAATAAGAGAGCAAATGTTTAAAGATCTCGTTACAGAAAACGACTCGGAAGTAGATGCGATAGAATCAATATATAATGTAAGCCAAAGAATAAAAGATATGATTGAAGAGGCTGCTTTTGGTGAATTGAAAAAAACACAGCCGATATACTCAACCGATGGTGGAAAAAGGTATGGAGAGTTGAATGTCGCGGAAATGTTGCCTGGAACAACTGCGGAACAGTGCAAATAGGGCTTAAAGAATTTGCAAAGGCCCGTTTGGAATTTGTAGGAATAAATGCAAGGAATATGTTCTTTGGGAATGAGTATAAATTGGCATTTCGCGTCGAGAGGGATACTTTGCTTGCCAATGAAATACGCGACTTGCTGATGAAATTTCCGATATTATTGCCCTTCAACTGCGAAATCAGGGAAAAAGAGAGCACAACAATTGCCATCTACAATGTGCACACGGCAAAGCCTTTAGCTGCAATGACATCAAAGCAAATGACAAAATTCCTTGATGAGCTTTACACTAAAAAACTGAATTACTGTTGTCGTCAGCTTGTTGAGAGGTTCAAGGATTACAAGTAAGAAAACCTAAAGTTGTGAAGCGATAAAAGCCACGGAACATAAACCTTTCCCCAATCTTGTAGCCAACCTTAAAAAGGGAATACCGGTGGAATTGCACGAATGGGGTTATAGATCGTGGAACGATTGGAATTGATTAATCACATGTTTTAGACTTATGCGACAACTGAAGATAACAAAAAGTATTACAAACAGAGGGGCCGGCCATATCATTGAGCACTTGAAAAGCAAGAACTTCAACCTCGATGAATTTATAAAAAAGATTGCAGAGACAGTGCTGCTGATTGAACGTGAGGAGAGATTTCTCTTATATGTATTTCAAGATTTCACACCCGGTATGGGTGCTCGCATGCCTTTGAACCAGGTTAAAGAGATGAGCGAAGAAGAACATGCTGCATATATATACGAAACATACGAGGAATGCCTTGAAATAAACCAAATACGCTGGCTCAATGCCCATAGAGCTATAGCAATAAACAAGGAGTATAAGAACAGCGGAAAACCGATACATGAACTGCTGCTTACCGCTATGCAGGGAGTGAAGAACGCTGCATTTGCATACACCTTCAGCCCCAAGGAAAGTTTCGGTGATTTTGCCGCGCCAATCATACGCAGGCACATTGAGCAGTATTTGCAAACCGGAGAATCTTCATTTGCAGAACTTTACAGAGAATACAAGGTGATACTCGACAATGCCAAGCAGGCCTATGATGACTATCGCCACCCCGAATGCAAAGCTGCAATGTATTCCGTACAGCCCGAGAAGGAGAGAGCGCTGCTGTTTGCAAATAGCAAGCTAAGTCGTTGCCATAAGGAGATAAGAACGGCTGCCGATTATGTGGAGTGGAGACGGGTCGATGCAGCTACTCACCTGCCCGACGACTATGATGAACGCGACAAATTCATACGCACCAGGTCGTTTAAGTTGCAGGATGCCCTCTACAATGGTGAATGTAAGGATATAGTAAAATCTGTTACAGACGGCGAGTGGTATATATGCACAGCGCCCGATGGTACGCGTGTGCCTGTGCGTGAACTCACCGACAGGGATTCAATGCGTGGGGCATTGGAGGTTCTATTGGAGATTCTGGAAAAGACTCCTGCGAGAAGAGTATTGAAATTCGACGATTGGCGTGCCGAAAACGGTATATAATCTTTAAAGAATATGGCAATATTCGGGACACTCCATCATAAGCTGGGCAATGTGTGGCCACGGGAGCATATAGCCAATAATGGCAAGGTTTTCTCTTTGATATTATACTAATCAGCGACGCATACCGGACGTACAGCATAGCCTGTGATGCGGAAATTGAATTCAGTACAACGGTCGCCGCTATAAAAACGAAGAAGGTAGGCATTGCCGTTATTGTTCTTTTCGGGCGTAGAACTCCAGTAGTAACCACTTATTCCCGTATTATAGGACGAATTACCTGCAACATGTCCACATGCGGGCAGGAAAATGCTCTTACCACCGTTCTTCCCGGTTATCTTGTAGCCGTACTTGCCTTTCTGTTTTGTCCACACCCATGTACAACAATCTATCAGTTCCTGGAAATCGGCCTTCGTAGGCATGCGCCAATTGCTACCCCAAAGAGCACTTGCAACATCATATGACGAGTCACCGGCTATGTCATCCAAATCTTCGCCATAGGTACTGCAATTCTGCGGTGTGTAATCACCCTTCGTATAAACCTCACCCCATGCGAAATAGCCACCGTAATCGGACGGTAAAGCCGCACCAACATTACAGGTAGCCCATTTTAGACCACTAGGCAAACCAAGGTCAACAAATTCATGACCATCCATGATGGAAATCTTGTCCTCGGTTTTTATAGAATTGCCAACAACGGTTTTGGCGGGAGTGTCGTCACCGACTACCCGCACAACATCTTTTACCCCAACCTCGTCTGCGGACATGTTGTCACATGCTTTATTTTCGCAAGGAGCCTCATAGCTTTGTACAAGAGGGGGGAACTGGGTCTCAGCTACTTTTTCAGAAGCAACAACCTTTACTGGGACAACGGTCTTTGGTCTATCAAGTTCCAGTGCCGCCGATACGTTCTGCGTTACCACCTCCTGAACAATACGCGAAGCCTCATTATCCTGCAGGACAACAGGCTCGGCCACACCAACCGCGCCGTACTGTTCCTTGACATTATCGACAGAATACTTGCTACCGCCGAACACAAAAACACATATTACAACAAGTAAAAGGGATGCAAGAATCAAAGCTACATATTTATAGAATACGCCGGGCTTTTTGTCATTATTATTTACAGTTGCAGAACCTCCCGTATTGCCCGCAGTCCGATAGCTCTTGCCTGTTTTCTTTTCAAGTGCATGCAATAGCTTTACCACAGAATCAGACATGCTTGATTTTGTCTTGTGACACTTGACAAAATCAAGCCCGGCCAGGTCAAACATTATAGACTTGTTATACGCCGACTCGTCTAGTTTTATCGGGATTATGCTTTTTTTGAGTGCAACAGCCACATTGACCTCCTTTACCGTCCATGGCGAAACATTGGAATCACTAGACGAGAAGAACAAGAAAATTTCGGAGTCTTCAATTGCTGCCACAATCTTCTCCTTGAACTCGTCGCCGCTCTCAATGCCATCAATATCCATCCACACCGAATAACCGGCGTCTGTTATATGTCGGACAATTTCTTTGACAACAGCCGAATCCTTGCGTGAATAACTTATAAAAACGTCGTATTTCATAGCAGTTTGACCTTGATTGGGCAAAGTTAAGATTTTTTATCAAACTAAAGAATTTTTGCTCTTCAATCATAAAAAACTTTTTAATAAAAATTATCATTTCAGGTTCAAAAATCGCGTTTGTTTTATAGTGGAAAATCGCGCGAAAAAAAGTAACTTTGTAGGGAAATAGGGATATTTTTGTCATGCGCAGCACAACGCATTGACAATCATTTTTTTAGCACAAAATTTTAATACGAGAATATGTCAACAAAAAGAATTAAATCAGCATTGGTTTCCGTTTTCTACAAAGACGGTCTGGACGAGATTATCAAGCTGCTTCATGCAGACGGTGTTCAACTCATTTCAACAGGCGGCACACAGCAGTTCATTGAATCATTGGGAATCCCCTGCACAGCAGTGGAGAGCCTCACAGGTTACCCATCAATCCTAGGTGGCCGAGTAAAGACCCTTCACCCCAAAGTTTTCGGTGGCATCCTTGGCCGCAGAGAACTTGAGAAGGACCAGCAGCAGATGGCAGAATATGAGATTCCCGAGATCGACCTTGTAATTGTTGACCTCTATCCTTTTGAGCAGACTGTTGCATCGGGAGCATGTGATGCTGACATCATTGAGAAGATTGACATAGGCGGTATCTCGCTCATCCGTGGTGCAGCAAAGAACTTCAACGATGTTGTCATCGTAGCAAGCAAAGCACAGTATGCTCCACTCCACGAGATTTTGAAGAACAACGGTGCGCAGACCACACTAGAGGAGCGTCGTTTCTTCGCACGTGAGGCATTTGCTGTTTCATCGGCTTACGACTCTGCAATCTTCAACTGGTTCGACAAGGAGACAAACAGCGCGTTCCGCCAGACAAATGACTCTCCAATGTCATTGCGCTACGGCGAGAACCCACACCAGAAGGGTGCTTTCTACGGCAATTTCAACGAGATGCTCGAGCAAATTCACGGCAAGGAGATTTCATACAACAACCTCCTCGACATCAACGCAGCAGTTGAGCTTATCAACGATTTTGCAGGTGAAACAACATTCGCCATCCTCAAGCACAACAACGCTTGCGGTTTGGCTTCACGTCCAACATTGGCCGAGGCCTGGGATGCAGCACTCGCAGGCGACCCTGTATCGGCTTTCGGCGGCGTGCTCATTGCAAACGCAAATGTCGACAAGGCTACAGCAGAGAAGGTAAACGAGATATTCTTCGAGGTTATCATTGCTCCAAGCTACGATGCCGACGCTCTTGAGGTACTCAAGCAGAAGAAGAACCGCATCATCCTCATCCAGAAGCAGACAGAGATGCCAGAGAAGACATTCCGCAGTGTACTCAACGGTGTACTTGTACAGGACCGCGATGCAAAGGTTGAGACAGCAGCCGACCTGCAGACCGTTTCAAAGGTAGCTCCAAAAGCCGAGGAGATTGAGGATATGCTCTTTGCAAACAAGATTGTAAAGCACAGCAAGAGCAACGCCATAGTATTGGCAAAGAACAAGCAGCTCATTGCAAGCGGTGTGGGACAGACATCACGCGTTGACTCTTTGCGCCATGCCATTGAGAAGGCCGGCAACTTCGGTTTCTCACTACAGGGCAGCGTAATGGCCAGCGATGCATTCTTCCCATTCCCCGACTGCGTGCAGATTGCACACGAAGCCGGCATCACAGCTGTTGTTCACCCGGGCGGTTCAATCCGCGACAAGGAGTCTGTTGATTACTGCGATGCAAACGGCGTTGCAATGGTAATCACAGGTTTCCGCCACTTCAAACATTAATTAAAAAAAACGAAAACAAGAAAATGGGTTTATTTTCATTCACAAAAGATGTTGCCATTGACTTGGGTACAGCCAACACCATCGTTTCCTACGAAGGAAAGATTGTAGTTGACGAGCCTTCGGTAGTAGCCATCGACAGCAACAAGAAGATGATTGCCGTTGGTAAGAAGGCCAAGCAGATGCACGAAAAGACCAACCCCCTCATACAGACCATACGCCCTTTGAGAGACGGCGTCATTGCAGACTTCTATGCCTGCGAGATGATGATGCGCGGTTTCATCGAGAAGGTGAACATGGGCAGCAAACTGTTCACACCTTCACTGCGAATGGTGATTGGTGTTCCTTATGGTTCAACCGAGGTTGAATTGCGCGCCGTACGCGACTCGGCAGAGCACGCAGGAGCACGTGACGTGTATCTCATATATGAGCCAATGGCATCGGCGCTGGGTATAGGACTCGACGTTACAGCGCCCGAGGGTAACATGGTAGTTGACATTGGTGGCGGTTCTACAGAAATCGCCGTAATCTCACTCGGTGGCATTGTTTCGAACGGTTCACTACGTACAGCCGGTGACGATTTCACTGCCGACATCCAGGAATACATGAGCCGCCAGCACAACGTTCGCGTCAGTGAGCGTATGGCCGAGCGTATCAAGATCCATGTAGGTTCTGCGCTCACCGACCTTGGCGATGAGGCTCCACAAGACTATGTTGTACATGGTCCTAACCGCATAACAGCCATGCCTATCGAGGTACCTGTATGCTATCAGGAGATTGCACACTGCATTGACAAGTCAATCATCAAGATTGAGAACGCCATAATCAGTGCACTTGAGCAGACACCTCCCGAACTGTATGCCGACATTGTACACAATGGAATCTACCTCGCAGGTGGCGGCGCGTTGTTGAGAGGTCTTGACAAGCGTTTGTCCAACAAGATAAACATACCTTTCCACATCGCAGAAAACCCACTCTACTGTGTTGCCAAAGGTACATTGGAAGCGCTCAAGGATCTCAGTTATCCATTCCTCATGAGATAAACGGAGAACATCGTGCGCACGATACTGGATATTCTAATCAAGCACAATCACTGGTTCCTTTTCATTTTATTGGAAGGAATCAGTTTTGTGCTTATTGTCTGTTTCAACAACTACCAGAGCGCAACCATGTTCACATCGACGAACAAGATTGCCGGCAATGTATATTCAGCAATAACCGATGTGAGGGGGTACTTTGACCTCAAGAACGAGAACAAGGAACTTGTAGAGCATAACACGGAATTACTGAATGAGATTGAAACACTGAAAAACAGACTCAGACTGCACGAGGACAGCACTGCCATTGCAGGCATTATGCACAACACCAACATACACGATGGTTTCTACTACAACACAGCAAGAGTCGTCAACAGTTCAACAAACAAGGTGAATAATTACATCACCATTGACAAAGGCACACTGCAAGGTGTAAAAGACCAGATGGGCGTATTCAACAGCCATGGTGTCATTGGCATCACATACACATCGTCAAAAAACTTCACGGTGGTACTGCCACTGCTCAACAGCAAAAGCATAATCAGCTGCAAGGTAAAGGGCAACACACTATGTACACTCAAATGGGATGGCAACGACACACGCTATTCATACTTGATTGACTTGCCACGATACGAACTGTTTGCAAAGGGAGACACTGTTGTAACCAGCGGTTTCTCCTCAATCTTCCCGGCCGGAATTCCGCTTGGAAAGATTGACAGGCTCGAAGACTCCGCAGACGGCCAGTCCTACCGTGCCCGCGTGGAACTTTTTGTCGATTTTACAGCAATCGACAACGTTTTTGTCGTAGGCAACGACAATATGAAAGAACAGGAAAAACTTGAACACAGCATAAAATGACAAGCAAGACAATCACACGAATCAGAAACTTTGTGCTGTTTGCATTGGCACAGGTCATTATATTCAGCCAGATACATCTGTTCGGATATGCCACAGCCTGTGTTTTCCTCATTTTTCTGTTGAAACTGCCACGCCATACCACAAAGAACGAGATGATTATATGGGGATTCCTGTTTGGCATCGTCACAGACATGTTCTGCAACACACCCGGCATACACGCTGCGGCAGCAACAGCAATGGCCTTTGCACGCAACTATATACTTTCCGCCTTTACTCACAAAGGAATCACAGACGACATTATCCCTGGCGTCAGGAGTCTTAAATGGGGAAGCTATATCATCTACGCAGTTCTGTGCATTGCCGTGTTCTATGCAGTTTTGTTCCCGCTCGAGTTGTTTGCCGTAAGACACTTCACCACCCTGCTCATAAGCACAGTGAGCAGTATGGCACTCACAATGCTGTTTGTCATAGTAGCCGAGTTCTTCTCACCAAACAAATGACAAAATGAAAGACAACAGCTTTGAAAGCCGCAAATACATATTGTCGGGGTTTGTACTGCTCATTTTCATCACTTATCTGATACAATTGTTCTCCCTGCAGATAAACAATGAGGATTATAAAAACAAGGCCGACAGCAACGCGTTCTACAAAAAGACATTATATCCGTCGCGCGGACAGATGTATGACCGCAACGGCAAACTGTTGGTCTACAACAAACCGGCATACGACATCACTTTCGTTCCACGAGAAATAAAGGAACTTGACACTCTTGAATTCTGCAAGACACTGAATATAACGCTTGAAGAGTTCACTACACGAATGGAACGTGTCAAGAACAAGAAACACAACCCCGGATACTCCAATTACACAGAACAGGTGTTCATGACACAGATTCCAATGGAAGACTTCGCAGTTTTTCAGGAGAAGAACTTCCTGTTCAAGGGTTTCTACATACGCAAAAGATACATAAGACAATATAATTATGGCGTTGCCGGTGTTCTGTTCGGCGACATCGGCGAGGTATCGCAAAGACATATAGACAAGGATTCATACTACCAGCGCGGTGACTACATCGGGACCCAAGGACTTGAAGCTTCGTACGAAAAACAGTTGCGAGGAGAGAAAGGAACCGAGATGCTGTTGCGCGACGCCTATGGACGAATACAAGGAAAATACAACGACGGTGCGCTTGACACCGCCGCCGTCCGTGGCAAGAACCTCACCTTGAGCCTCGACATAGAGCTGCAGATGCTCGGAGAGCGCCTGCTGAAGAACAAGATTGGCAGTATTGTTGCCATTGAGCCCGAAACCGGCGAAATTCTGTGCATGGTATCATCGCCATCGTACGACCCATCGCTGCTCACCGGTCGCGACCGTGGAAAGAACCACAAGATGCTTTCAAGCGACAAGAGCAAACCGCTGCTGAACCGTGCCATAATGGGAACGTACCCCCCAGGATCGACATTCAAGACATCACAGGCCGCCATGTTCCTTGAAGAGGGTGTTGTAACTCCACAGACAGCATTCCCGTGCAGCATGGGCTTCGTTTTCAACAAATTCAGACTCGGATGCCACGCACACTCGTCACCCACAGCACTCAAAGAGGCCATTGCGACATCATGCAACGCCTATTTCTGTTGGGGCTTGCACAAGATGTTCGGTATGAGCAAATATGGCGGCACAAAAGCAGCCATGAACAGATGGCGCGACTATATGGTGTCCATGGGTTTTGGATATACACTCGGAGTGGACCTGCCTGGCGAAGTACGCGGCATGATACCCAATGCCGAATACTATACCCGACACTACGGAAACTACTGGCGTGCCGTAACCGTCATAAGCATATCAATTGGACAGGGTGAGGTAACGCTGACCCCACTGCAGATTGCAAATTTGGGTGCTACAATAGCAAACAGGGGCAAATACATCACACCTCACATGGTAAAAGAGGTTGAGAACGACACGATAGCAAGCAAATACCTTACTCCACAAAGCACAATGGTAAGCGCTGCATCATACGAGGAGGTCATCAAAGGTATGCGCCATGCTGTAATTGATGGAACCTGCCGCGCTGCAAATATCCCGGGACTCGATGTATGTGGAAAGACCGGTACTGCCGAGAACAAAGGAAAAGACCATTCCGTATTCCTTGGCTTTGCACCAATGAACGATCCAAGGATTGCCATTTCGGTTTATGTTGAAAACGGAGGTTTCGGTGCTGAATATGGTGTTCCCATTGGAGCATTGATGATGGAGAAGTATTTGACAGGAAACCTCACCGAGGAGAGCGAAAAGAAAGCTGAGACCATCAGCAAGAAGAAGATTTATTATGGAACGGACGAAAGATAATGTAATAAAACGTATCGACTGGTGGACAGTACTGTTGTTCGCGTTGCTTGCTACCATGGGATGGCTGGCAATATGCGGCTCTACGCACAGCTACATAGACAATGGTTTTGCCGACTTCTTCAACCAGGGGGAACGTAGCGGCAAACAGGCCATGTGGATGGGAATATCGCTATTTGCCGGTGTCGTCATGTTATGTATACCCAAGTTGACATACCGCAATCTCTCCGTGATATTATATGCCGGCACCATGCTGCTTGGTATCATAACCATATTCATTGCAACAGACATCAAGGGCTCACGCTCATGGATTTCTGCAGGTCCACTAAGGATACAACCAGCGGAATTCATGAAATTTGCCACAGCACTGATGCTTGCGGCATTCATCGGGCGCAGGGATTTCAAGATGAACAACAACAGTGATTTCCTGAAGTGTGTGGGCATTATCCTGTTACCGATGCTCATAATCATAGCCCAAAAAGAGACCGGCAGTGCATTGGTATATCTGGCTCTTTTCCTCGTACTCTACCGAGAAGGGATGACCGGAATTTTCCTGCTCACAGCTGTCAGCGCAATCATATACTTTGTTGTGGGTATAAAGTATGGAGGCGAAACGATGTCAAAACTACCGGTGAGCATAGGGCAATATGCAACAAGTGTCATCATACAGATAATATCCATCGCTACCGTAAAGTTATGGTGCAAGAGCAGCAAAACGTTCCTGGTGCTATTTACTACAAACCTGACCGTGACATTATGCTCATACTGGGTTGCGGTATATCTTGTAGAATTCAACATAATGATAACACAATATTTGCTTATGGCATTCAATATTGTGTATCTGCTCATTCAAATAAGACTGCGCAAGGAAAAAAAGAATCTGTGGGTAGCACTTTACATAATCGGCGCCATAGCCTTCAATTACTCCTGCAGCTATGTCATGCACAACGTGTTGAAACCGCATCAAAAAATCAGGATCGAAGTCCTGTTGGGACTGAAAGAAGACCTTAATGGTGCAGGCTACAACGTACACCAGTCAAAAATCGCTATCGGTTCCGGAGGCGCGTTCGGCAAAGGATTCCTAAACGGAACACAGACAAAACTCAACTATGTCCCCGAGCAGGATACGGATTTTATATTCTGCACCATTGGTGAAGAGCAGGGCTTTTCTGGCTCAGTCTTTGTCCTGACAATTTTCGTAATATTCATTTTAAGAATCATGCACCTTGCCGAACGGCAGAACGACCGTTTTGGCAGGGCATATGGATATGCCATAGCATCAATCTTTTTCCTACACTTCACGATCAATATAGGTATGGTGCTCGGGCTTGTTCCTGTAATCGGCATCCCACTGCCGTTCTTCAGCTATGGCGGCTCTTCCTTTCTGGGATTCACAATTCTGCTATCGATATTCCTGCGTATTGACGCAGACAGGGAAATGAAAATGTAAAAAACATAATCATTCGATTACAGTAAGCTTCACGCCAACATCAAAGATATTCTGCAAAGGGTCTTCATCCATCAAATGAGACACTTTAAGCACAAGCGTGTCGGCGCATGAGGCCGGCAATTGGATTGTCTGACTTTGATTCTGATAGATAGAACCGGCCGTGCGGCCCTGACGGCGTCCACGATCATCATATACCGGGCAACAAAGCGTATCCGACGATAGCAAAAGAGTGTCGCTCCTGAACGATTGCACAAGCACAAACAAGTTCCTGTACCCATAACCGGCACCATAACGCACATTAAGCGTCATTGCAACAGGTTTCGAGCCTCTGGATGAAGACGACGCTGCATTACCCTCATAGACAAAGGATAGAGTATCAGCAGAAGACCATCCTGCACCGTCTATCTGTTCAAAACGATGATAGACGGTACCATCACATGATACAAGCAGCAGAACTGCAAGCAACACCAGCTTAATCCTGGGAAGAACCACCCTTGTTCTTGTCGTCTCTCTTGCCATTTCCTCTCCTTGAATCGTGACGGTTGCCACCACTCTTGCGGCGTTTCTTATTAGCACGCTGGACAGAGTCGAAGCGATTGATATTCTCCTGCTCCAACAAATCTATAGGACGCCTTGGTTCCTTTGACGAGTCATTGTCAAGACTCTCGGGTCGCTCGCCACGCTTGTTCATCTCAATCACGGCAAACGCCCTGCGACTGGTAATAGTGACAAGATTCGCAGGGATATGCTTGTCGGTAGAATATGTTATTTCGCCACGCAGGATATCGCATTTGAAGAAATAGTACGTTCCATCCTTAGTCTCAAGTTCGACATCGCGTTGCGGCAATCTCTTGGATGCCTCGACATAGGCATCGACCTCGTAATTGAGACAGCATTTGAGCTTCGCACACTGTCCTGCAAGTTTCTGCGGATTGAGCGATACATCCTGGAAGCGGGCAGCCGAAGTAGAGACAGAAACAAAGTTTGTCGTAAAAGTTGCACAACACAACTCCCTTCCACAAGGCCCGATTCCACCAATGCGACCGGCCTCCTGACGGGCACCAATCTGTTTCATCTCAATCTTCACCTTGAAGACATCGGCAAGCACTTTGATGAGTTGACGGAAATCGACACGGTTATCGGCAATATAATAGAATATCGCCTTCAGGCCATCGCCTTGATACTCCACGTCACCAATCTTCATATCAAGATTGAGATCTTTGGCAATCTGACGCGAGCGTATCATAGTATCGTGCTCACGAGCTTTAGCCTCTTCATACTTCTCCATATCCACAGGACGTACCTTGCGGTACACACGTTTGAACTCGCTATCGGGTGTAAGACGAGTCTTCTTCAACTGCAGCAACACCAGACGGCCGGTCATGGTAACCTTTCCGATGTCGTGTCCCGGACTGGCCTCAACAGCCACCACATCACCTTTCTGCAAAGGAATCTTATTGCTGTTTCTGTAATATCCCTTACGCGTATTCTTGAACTGCACCTCCACAATGTCGGTATACTCCTCGTTGCCCGGAACGGCAGCAAGCCAGTCGAAAGTGTTGAGTGGAGCATCCATCCTGCCACAGCCTTTGCAGCAGATACCGGCACAGCCATTATTCTCTTTATATCTTTTTTCCATTTATCTGTTTTTTATCCAAACAATCATCCTCAACGACATATCGAAGAAGACCATTTTTGCATTAACATTCTGTTCTATGTGTCTTTGAGCCTCGGAAAGTTCATCCATTATTCCAAAAATGTTGCGTTCGTTGACAAAGGGCGAGAACCTCACTGAGAAATTACGCTCTGCCCGCGACATATAAAGCATCTCATCTTCCCTGAAGTTCATGATGAAATTCTCGCGTATCATGCGCTGGCAATAGTCGAGCAGACGTTTCTGCCTTTCGCGTCCCATTGCAGCCACCTGCTCGCTCCACGCTTTCATATCGCGTATATTGCGCGCATACGCGACACGCATGAGCTGCATGAAAAGGTCAAGATACAACGCTTTCTCCTCACTCACCGACAACTGCTCCTCGGCCTTTTCCCAGTTTCCGGCGCTCTGTTGCGCAACAGCCTTGGCATCATCAAACGCCAGGCCATAACGCGACATCAGTGCATTTTCAATATCAGCAAGTGCTATGCGAGGAACATCCACGCGCTGTGTGCGGCTCAAAATCGTCGAGATTATCTTGTCGGGTTCCTCCGACACAAGAAGAAACAATGTCTTGTGCGGTGGTTCCTCGATAATCTTGAGCAATTTGTTCGAACCGGCCTCTTTCATTTTCTCGGGTAACCATATGATGACAACCTTCCAACCGCCTTCGCGTGACTGCATCGATAGCTTATGCAGAATCTCACCACTCTCACGCTCATAAATCATAGGTTGTTGGTTCTCTACATCAAGTTTCGCCAACCAATCGTCATAACTGAAATATGGATTCTTCAGGAGCAATTCACGCCACTCGGCAATATAATCGTCACTAACCGGTGCACTGTCGCTTGAACTGTTCTTTTTCTTCTTTACAGGAAAAACAAAGTGTAGGTCGCTATGGATATATTTGCCCAGTTTTACACAAGCCGGGCAAGCGCCACAGGCATCACCATTACCGCTACCGCACAGAAGATAGTTTGCAAGCGCAATAGCAATGGGTAACTTACCGTTGCCTTGCGGGCCACTGATGAGCAGTGCGTGCGCGAGTTTATTCTCGTCCACGCTACGACGCAATCTGTCAATGATTGCCCCCTGGCCTATTATATCTTTAAAGAAAACTCCCATCAGTATATCGCTTTAGCTATGTTATATACGCTATCAAATGCATTCAAGGTGTAGAAGTGCAGGCTTGGTACACCATGCTCAACAAGTTCTTTACACTGTTGTATTCCCCATTCGCAACCAACCTGCGCCACAGCCGCATCGTCCTTGCACTTCTGCAGTTCGCCGACCAGTTCCGACGGTAAATCGACACGGAAAGTCTTTGGCAATACATTCATTTGCGAGAGGCGATGTATTGGCTTTATTCCGGGAATTATAGGTATATTTATACCCATACCCCTTGCCTTTTCAACAAAAGCAAAATATTTGCTGTTGTCAAAGAACATCTGTGTCACGGCATATGCAGCACCCTCGTCAGCCTTCCGCTTCAACACGGCAAGGTCACTATCCATATTCGGAGCCTCTTCATGTTTTTCGGGATAACATGCCACTCCATACGAGAATGGAGTACCCGGTTCTTTAATTGGCGTTCCATCGACAAAGAAACCTTCATTGAAACGGTTCACTTGATGTTGCAGGTCTATAGCATATCTGTTGCCACACTTTGCCGGAGCTGTATTTGCATCTCCTTTACATTTGTCACCTTGCAGTACAAGAATATCTGTTATCCCCGAGAGCTGCAGGTCTATAAGAGCATATTCAGTATCCTCAAGTGTATATCCGTTGCACAGGATATGTGGAACGACAGGAATGCCATAACGATGATGTATGGCAGTTGCAACAGCAACCGTTCCCGGGCGGCGACGTATTGAAGCAAGCCTGTAGGTGCCATCGCCAAGGCTCCGGTAAACAGGTTCACTATGATGGGTGGTTATATTGATATAACCGGGGTTGAATTCCATCAGGCGGTCAATATTCCCAAAAAGTTTGCCGGTGCCCACACCTTTCAAAGGTGGCAGCACCTCGAACGAGAAAGCCGTTTCTGATGATGAATTTATATAATCGATTACTCGCATGTCTATTTTACAATCACAAGGATAAAATCCCTTAATATTGAACCGATGACCTCTTAAACACAATTACAAAGATAATGTCTGGAGTCTGGAGTTCAAAATAAGTTGAACTCTTTTTGGTTATTTTCACCGGGCACAAAACTCGTTACAAACACTATCACGCAACACCAAAAGCCCTTCGGGACCCATATTGAACAGCAAATCCACAATACTCAAAGCCGGCAAAAACCCGTTGCGACCGGCAAAAACCTGATAATAAGACTTCAGTGCAATGCAATCAACACTTCCCAAAGCTTTAGGCTCTGCAATGCGGCGCAAATCAACATAATCACCTGCAACCTCATCCGAAAAGAGTTTCACCCTCCTTTCAAGCCCCAGTAACTCACAGACAACCGCATGCAGACGCAGATTGAAATCTAGCAGAAAACCGTCGCGTTCCTCGTAAAAATGCGCAAAGTCGTCGGCATAATAATCGAAAAAAGGACTCTTGCGATAGGCGCTCACCATGGCATTCCAATGCTGGTGACGCCAATTGCCGTGCTCACTTATACGCACATCGCGCATTGCCACCTTTGCGCCATCGTGCACAACAGGTATTGTCAACACCTGCGCGCCATTCTCCGTTGCTATCACTGCACGGTTGCGGTAAGTCTGCTTTACGAAAGGGGAAACATCGTCCACCACAAAAGTGTCTGCCGCGTATAACTGCGCATAAAGAGGCACAGGAGGCAAATATAGAGGATGGGTCAAAACTTTCATTGCCGAATCAATCGAATGAACCTACACTACGGAACATACGTCTCCAACGCACCTTGCCATCGAACCAACCACAGTCCTTGTCGAGCGAAAGCCATACAAACAACGCCCTACCCACAATATGATCTTCGGGCACAAATCCCCAACAACGTGAGTCGGCACTATTGTGACGGTTGTCGCCCATCATCCAGTAATAATCCATCCCGAATGTATAACTGTCGCGTTCAACACCGTTGATGTAAATCTTGCCATCTTTCACCTCCAGGGTATTTCCTTCATAGGCGACAATGGGGCGCTCATATATGGCAATATTGTCAAGGGTGAGTTCTACACTCTCGCCACGCTTCGGAATCCATACCGGGCCGTAATTATCAACGGTCCAACCTTTGTTCCCGTTCAACGGATAGATGCCGAATGTTGAGTTCTGGTCGGCAATTGATATGCTCTTGCACAGGCGCCCGTCGGCCTTGATGCTCCTGCTCACCTCGTCGGTCAACGGAATCTGCCCAATCAGCACTCTCCTGCCCGCACTGCGCAAAGTGTCGACCAAGCCACGTGACAAGCCAAACGCCTGACGCACCTCCTCGGTTATGTATTGCGGATGCACTGCCTGCAAAGCCTGAAGATCTTCTTTGCTTATCTCCCACTTGCGGCGCTGCTCCTCGCTAAGCGCACGTGTCA
The DNA here is from genome assembly GCA_045634305.1 of Bacteroidaceae bacterium. Classification (GTDB taxonomy): domain Bacteria; phylum Bacteroidota; class Bacteroidia; order Bacteroidales; family Bacteroidaceae; genus HGM04593. The sequence goes on from JAZQZZ010000025.1 coordinate 44,938, forward strand.
GGACAACATTATAGTTATGTTGCACATTCTGTTGCTTTGTCAACTTCTCGCCATTGATAAAGACAACCTTGTCCTTTATCTCAAGCACTTCGCCGGGCAATCCTATACAACGCTTCACATAGTTCTCGCGACGGTCAACAGGACGATGGAGCAGTTCCCCGAATTCCCGTGGGTGCGATTCAATATATTTGAGACCATCGTCGTATATCTTCTCATAAAGCGGATAGGCCAATGCAGCCGGCAATGTATCAACACCTTGCATCTGTGGGTTAAGTTCCATACCATAGGCATAACTCATGGCATGCACATCAATTACAGCCGGATTGGTTGTTGCGACGTCGCCCGCAGGATAATTGAACACGACGATATCACCGCGCTCAATAGGCTCAATGCCAGCCACGCGCTCATAATCCCACTGCACGGCATCGATATAACTCTTGCCACCGATTATAGGCATCGTATGCTGCGTAAGAGGCATGCTCAGCGGTGTCTGTGGCTTGCGAGGACCATAATTCAACTTGCTCACAAAAAGGTAGTCACCCACCACAAGAGTTTTTTCGAGCGATGAGGTGGGTATCACATAGTTCTGGAAAAAATAGATGTGGACAAAGTACACGGCCACCAAGGCAAAGACAATCGAATCCACCCAGCTCATCACGTTGCGGGCAGTCTTGTTTTCCCATTTCTTCCACCATTTCCAAGGGATAAAATGAGTTGTGTAATTGTCAACAATGAACGGAATCACCAATACGCCCCACCAACTTTTCACCCAAATGAGAAAAGCGATATAAAGTGCAAGATACACACACATTTTAACGAGTGCCTTGCGGTCCGTATCAATGATGAAATCCTTGTTTCCTATCTTGAATCTGCGTTCTGCCATTACTTTCTTTTTAGAAATCCAACAAATCCTTCATGCCAAGCAGACCACAATGTCCGGCAGTATACTCCGCTGCAATAACCGCACCCAACGCAAAGCCGTTGCGGTTGTGTGCGTCGTGAGTAATGGTAATGGTATCTTCGTCAGAGCCGTAGGTGATGGTGTGGATTCCAGGCACCTCATCGCGGCGTATTGCGTCAATCTTAATCTCCGTAGGTTTGGGAACGGCGCCCTTGGTTACTGTGCCGTCGGGGTTGGTGAGGTCACCCATCACCCAACCGAACTTATGACCGATATTCTCGAGAATACCCTCGGCAAGTGTTATCGCAGTGCCGCTGGGAGCATCCAATTTATGAATGTGATGGGTCTCTTCCAACCCTACTTTGTAGTTGTCGAAGTTGCTCATTATCCGGGCAAGATAACGGTTCACAGCCGCGAAGATTGCAACACCAAGGCTGAAATTGCTTGACCAGAACAGTGTTTTGCCATCTTTCTCACATTTCTCGCGCATCTCTGCCTCGTGCTGCTGGTACCAACCAGTACTGCCACTCACAACCTTTACGCCGGCATTCATAGCTTCAATACAATTGTCATAAGCAACGTGCGGAGCTGTAAACTCAATTGCAACATCTGCGCTTGCAAAAGCCTCGCCTTTGATATCATCGTGATTCTCGACATCAATTATAGAGACAATTTCGTGTCCCCTTTCAAGGGCAATTCTCTCTATTGTCTTGCCCATCTTTCCATATCCGATAAGTGCTATTTTCATTTTATTCAAATTTATTGTCGCGAAGATAATCAAAATTTTCACTTAAATATATCAATTTAATTATAAATAACAAAAGAGCGGCTCGGAAGCCACTCTTTTAACTCTCATTTCTTTTGCATTTTACGTGCAAGCCACCTTCGCACCGGCTCATCATACAGTTTCAGACATACGAGTGCAAGCACAATACTTGAGACAACGACAAGCAAGGCCACAGCTATGCAATCCTGAAATGTGTAATATTTTTTCTCAATGAGCCAAGCGTAAAAAATATACATTATCGGGTAGTGGACAATATAAAGCGGATAGGACAAATTGCCAAGCACCCTGCTGATTCTTGATGTAAAGGAGCCACCCGCTCCGCCACAGGCTCCTAACCAGACAACAAATGGAAAAATAACCGCAATGCATACAACCTCATATAGACAATTGATGCTTATTCCCAAATTTTCAAAAGGTGTAATATATGGCACTGCAAACAGCACAACGAGTATTAGACAACATTTCCAGAATGCACCTTTCACCTCACGAGGCTTAAATGTGCGGGCAAGCAACATACCCACCGTAAATGGGAAAAGCATGCGAATCATACCACCCCAAAAGTTCACTCCATCGATAGTCCAACCGACACCCACCATATCATATCCTGAAACATCACCCACAAAGAACAAAGCATGCAGACATCCTAAAACCACAGCCAGAATTGTAAGGATTTTTACAGATAGGCGACGTATCACAAGTGCATAAAGGACATTGCCGACATACTCAAAGAAAAGCGACCATGCCGGACCATTCAGCGGAAACATCTCACCATTGCCACGCACCTCGTATGGCACACCGGGAACCGCGGGAATCATGAACATGGTAAGCAACATCGCAACCATCACCCAACCGGTAGAAGCTTTGGCGCCATCCCATTTTTCAAAACCCACAAAGGCAAATGCCAGCACTCCGATTATCGCACCCATCACAAGCATCGGGTGCAGACGCACAAGACGGCGCTTGAAGAACTGCCATGTGCTCATTTTTGTCCAACGGTCATCATAGGCATAACTTATTACGAAACCTGAAAGAATAAAGAAGAAATCAACGGCAATGTGACCATGGTTGAGCGTGGATATCAATCCGCTGCCGGCACCGTTTGTTGCCTCGGCAAATGCAAGTCCCTCGAAAATGTGATAGAAAAGTACAAGAATTGCGGCTACGCCACGCAAGCCATCGAGCAGTTCGTAATGTGGCTTTGCATCGGCAAAATCCACCGTTGGATTTGTGTTTTTTTGCATTTTATTTTCTGTTTTTGTGCGTAATACATGTTTTGTGCAAAAATAGCACAGCTTTACTTTAAGAGATTTGCTTTGGAGCAAAAAATCATCTTTTGCTTCTAATTCTGCTCAAGGTATATATGGTCACACCCAAAAATTCAGCTATATATTTGAGTTTCACCCTATTCAACAACCCCGGATAACGTTCAAGGAACCTTTCATACCGTTCTTGGGGCGACAACTGCAATCTCTCCACAAATATAAGGCTCAAAAGCATATTACACTCCTGATGAACAATCCTTCCCCAATTGGCAATGTCAATATATTTCTCATATAAAGCATTCAGGACATCAATTGGAATTTTATATATTACACAATCCGTTACAGTTTCGATACTCTCAAGCGAAGGAGTATTATAGTAGAGAGAATGCATGCCGAATGTTATGTCACCTTCCATACTGAACCAAGTTGTAGTGTCCACGCCATCCTTGTGGAAAACAGAACGAGCAACCCCTTCCTCTACAAAATAGACATTACGGTCAATTCTGCCCGAATGTACAATTGTTGTATTTTTAGGGCAATGCATAACAGTCATTTCACTCAACATTGCATGCAGAGCCTCATCACAAACCGGATGAAAATGTTTTATTTTTGCTGTTATATTCTTCATTGTCATAATGTTTCTAATGGCGAAGATAACACATTTTTCACATTACTCCAGTAAAACGCGCTCTCGTTTATGCACCAAAGCGAATATAATAGCACACTTTTCTCGCGCGCATGCCTGCTTTTTAAAATAAAATAACTAATTTTGTCGTTTAGCGCGAGACACCAGTCTCCAACAATAGCAAAAAACAAAACTAAAAAAGAAAAAGATATGGAAAAGAAATTCAAAAGAACACTTGTGACATCGGCTCTGCCATACGCGAACGGCCCAGTCCACATCGGTCACCTTGCAGGTGTGTATGTTCCAGCCGACATCTACGTGCGTTATCTTCGCCTCAAGGGCGAGGATGTACTCTTCATCGGAGGTAGTGATGAGCATGGCGTACCCGTTACACAGCGTGCCCGCAAAGAGGGCATCACTCCGCAAGATGTTGTAGACCGCTACCACGGCATCATCAAAGAGAGCTTTGAGGGATTCGGCATTTCATTCGATGTATACAGCCGCACAACATCAGATACTCATCACAAATTCGCATCGGAGTTCTTCCGCAAGCTATACGATGACGGCAAACTTGTGGAGCAGACCTCAAAGCAGTTCTACGATGTTAAGAACGAGAAGTTCCTTACCGACCGCGATGTCGTGGGCGAGTGCCCCTACTGCCACAAACAGGCTTATGGCAACCAGTGCGAGGAGGGTTGCGGCCGTGCACTTGAGCCGACAGAGCTCATCAACCCCCGCTCAAAGGAGACAGGTGAAGCACCCATACTTAAAGAGACCAAGAACTGGTACCTGCCGCTCAACGAATACCAGCAATGGTTGAAGGAGTGGATCCTGGAGAACCACAAGGAGTGGCGTCCAAACGTATACGGGCAGTGCAAGAGCTGGCTCGATATGGATCTGCAGCCACGTGCCATGACACGTGACCTCGATTGGGGAATCCCCGTACCCGTGGAGGGTGCCGACGGCAAGGTACTCTATGTGTGGTTCGATGCCCCCATCGGCTACATTAGCAACACAAAGGAACTTTGCGACAAGAACCCCGAAAAGCATGGTACATGGGAGCAGTGGTGGCAAAGCGAGGATACACGCCTTGTACACTTCATCGGCAAGGACAACATTGTATTCCACTGCATCATCTTCCCCGTGATGATGAAGGCTCATGGCAAGTATGTGATGCCCGACAACGTTCCAAGCAACGAGTTCCTCAACCTTGAGGACGACAAGATCTCGACATCACGCAACTGGGCTGTATGGCTGAACGAATACCTCGTTGACTTCCCGCGCAAGCAGGATGTACTGCGCTACGGACTCACAGCCAATGCACCTGAGACAAAGGACAACAACTTCACATGGAAGGATTTCCAGGCCCGCAACAACAATGAACTTGTCGCTGTATACGGAAACTTCGTCAACCGCGCCCTGGTACTCACAAAGAAATATTTCGACTGTAAAGTACCCGCATGTGCCGAACTCACAGACTACGACAAGGCAATTGTTGACGAATTTGTGAATGTGAAGGAGAGAGTGGAGAACCTGCTCGACCAGTACAAGTTCCGTGAGGCACAGAAAGAGGCAATGGAGCTTGCACGCATAGGTAACCGCTATCTGGCAGAAACAGAACCTTGGAAGCTGGCCAAGACCGACATGGGACGTGTTGCCACAATCCTGAACCTCTCATTGCAGCTTGTTGCAAACCTCTCTATCGTATTCGAACCATTCCTGCCATTCAGCAGCAAAAAACTGCGCGAAATGCTCAACATCGAGAACTTCGAGTGGACAAGCCTTGGCAGCACGACACTGCTTGGCGATGGTCACGAACTCGGCGAGGTAGGCCTGCTCTTCGAGAAGATTGAGGACGACGTAATCCAGGCACAGCTCGACCGTTTGGAACGCATCAAGAAAGAGAACGAGGCTGCCAACTACAAGGCCAATCCCATACGCCCCGAGTGCACATTCGACGACTTCATGAAGCTCGATATGCGTGTGGGTACAGTGCTTGAATGCACAAAGGTTCCCAAAGCCGACAAACTGTTGCAGTTCAAGATTGACGACGGCCTGGCGACACGCACAATCCTTTCGGGTGTGGCAAAACACTTCAACCCCGAGGAGCTCGTGGGCAAGCAGGTATGTTTCATAGCCAACCTGCCACCACGCACTATGCGCGGCATTGTGAGCGAGGGTATGATTCTTAGCGCTGAGGACAACGAAGGAAAGTTGTCACTGCTCACAGTTGCCCCTACTGCAAAACCCGGTAGCGAAATAAAGTGATATTAAATCTGTCATTCTGAACGTAGCGAAGATTTTCAACGACTTCGCTTCGTCCAGCATGACAGGTTCCCCAAAAGCAAAATAATGACAAAGGACAGCAACACACACAATTTGAAAAATACCGTCGCAAAGGGAATGCTTTGGGGCGGCTTGAGCAATACAGTGTGCCAGTTGCTGAGCCTTCTCTTCGGCATATATCTGGCACGCATTCTCGGGCCCGAAGATTACGGGCCTATCGGAATGCTTGCCATTTTCACAGCCATCGCAGGTTCACTGCAGGACAGCGGCTTTGTGGCGGCAATAGCCAACCGCAAGACTGCAACACACGACGACTACAACGCCGTATTCTGGTTCAACATCATCATTTCACTGCTGATGTATGCCGTACTCTACTTCTGCGCACCATTTATTGCCGATTTCTTCAACCAGCCAATCCTTGTAAACCTTTCAAGATACAATTTTCTCGGGTTCGTGGTTGCGGCATTCGGCATTGCACCATCGGCCTATCTGTTCAGAGAACTCAAGGTAAAGCAGAAGTCAATATCACTAATACTTGCCATATCGATATCCGGAATAACCGGCATTGTTCTTGCACTGAACGGCTACTCTTATTGGGGAATAGCGACACAAGGTATTGTATATGTATTTGTCAGAGGTGCCGTATGCTGGTACTTCACGCCATGGCGCCCTAGTTTCAGGATAAACCTCTCACCACTGAAGTATCTTTTTGCATTCAGCTACCGACTGCTCATAACCAACATATTCCAACGCTTCAACTGGAATATATTCTCGTTCATCCTTGGCAAATTTTATCCACGCGACGTGGGCAATTATGTCAAATCGGCCGAGTGGTTCAACATGGGCGGCGAAGTTGTAAACGGCATGGTCAACGCCGTTGCACAGCCGGCACTGGCAAAGGTGGTAGATGACAGTGAACGCCAGCTTCGCGTGTTCCGCAAAATGTTGCGCTTTGCCGCATTCGTCGCATTCCCGCTGATGCTTGGCCTTTCATTGGTGTCAAAGGAGCTGATAATTGTAGTCATCACTGAAAAATGGATTGAAAGTGCACATATGCTGCAACTTCTGGCCATTTGGGGAGCCTTCATGCCCTTGCAGTCAATGTTCACCAACCTGCTTGTCAGCCGTGGTAAAGCCGGGATTTTCATGTGGTGCACCATAATTCAGGGGTTGCTCACACTGGCATTGCTGCTCCTGCTACACCCTTATGGAATAAGAAACATGATAATTGCTTACTGCATTTTCAATGCCCTATGGCTGTTTGTGTGGCACCATTTTGCACAAAAAGAGATAAAGTTGAATATAAGGATGTTCCTCACAGACACCTTGCCATATCTGTTGATGGCTACAGGTGTTATGGTTGCAACCCACTATTTGACACTCACCATAAACAACATGTGCATATTACTCGTTGCAAGAATTGCCATTGCAGCACTGCTGTACATTGGAATTGCATGGATTGTACGCAGTAAGGAACTTAATGAAATAACGCGTTTCCTGTTCAAACGAAAAGCCGACAAGTGACATGAAAAAGATTCTATATGACAACCAAATGTTCACTTTCCAACGTTTTGGAGGTGTAACAAGATACTTTGCCGACCTCATATACAACCTGCCGGCAAAAGATTTTGTTGCAGATATTCCAATGAAATACTGCGAGAACCACTATGTCACAAAGACCTACGGACACAAGTACGAGACCATCGGTTTCCCCAAAAACTACCGAATAAAACGCAGGATATACTCGTTTTTCAACAACAATATATCAAAAGAAGCCATCAGGCACGGCGACTATGACATTTTCCACCCCACATATTACGACCCTTATTTCCTGAAAGCCGTAAAAGAGCGCCGGAAACCATTGGTGTTGACAATACACGACATGACATTCGAACGTTACCCGCAGAACGTTCTCATATACGACCGTACCATCCAACACAAGAAATGCCTCATCGCAGAGGCCGACCACATCATTGCAGTAAGCGAGAACACAAAGCGCGACATTGTAGAGATATTGGGTACCGACCCTGCGAAAATCAGCGTCGTACACCACGGATACAAACCTATAGCCGAAGTTGCGCCGCAACTTTTTGACCGCTATGTGCTTTACGTTGGGGAGCGCAAGGGATACAAGAACTTCCTGCCATGGCTTGAGGCTATACGCCCGATTATCACCCTTGACCCACAACTCAAAATAGTATGCACAGGTTCTCCTTTTACAAAAGCCGAACTGGCACAATTCGCTCAATGGGGCATTGGCGACAGACTCATGCACATATCGGCCAATGATGCACAGATGGCATCACTCTACCGCCATGCACTCTGTTTTGTATTTCCATCGCACTACGAAGGATTCGGCATACCCATTCTTGAAGCGTTCCACAACAACTGCCCGGTGTGCCTGAGCAACGCAAGTTGTTTCCCCGAGGTCGCAGGCGATGCCGCGTTCTATTTCAACCCCGGCGATGCACACTCCATGCACGATACCTTGAAAGAGATACTTGCAAGCGAAACCTTGCGCAAGGAACTACGACAGATTGGAGCACAGCGCTGCAAGGAGTTTTCACTTGAACGCATGGTTGAAGAGACCTGCAATGTTTACCGCAAATTATAGTCCCGGCCTATGAAACTGTCATTTTCCGAAATATCCCGCATACTCCCCATCGCCAAGCGGCGCACCGGCGCAATACTGACACGTTGGATACAAAGAGTTTTCAACAGCGAAAAACTTGTAAAAAACGTATTTGACGCCAAGCATGAGCGCAGAGCACTACTCTGTTACCTGCCCGAGGCTTTCAACGGCAAAGAGCTACCCAGGCATCATTCAAACCTCACCGAGTGCCACACCATAGCAGAGGCTTTTGACAGATTGGGGTACAACGTTGACTGCGCCTCACGAGGCAAGGTTGGCATAGACTACAGCAGTTACGATGTTGTCATGGGTATCAATTGCCCTGCATATGCAGCATCATTCACCATAGACAAGAATATTTCACCCATCAGAATTTTCTACTCAGTGGGCGCACACACTTTCTATAATTTCCGCACCACAGCCAAGCGCAACAAGGAATTCTTTGACAGGCACAATTGTTGGCTATTGCCATCGTATCACTACATTCCGGGCAACGGAATGAACTATTACATGTCACACCTGAGCGATGCAGTAATTTCACTTGGAGGCAGTTTTCTGACACAACAGATGACCGATGAGGGTGAACAAACCGACAAGGTAAGACAACTGCCGGCATTCTATTTCAACGTAACCACGCCCGATGAAAAGAAGGATTTTTCAAAATGCCGTAACAGTATCCTTTGGTTTGGCAGCTCTGGGATGATGCACAAAGGACTTGACATCGCTATAGATTTCGCGTTGGAGCACCCGCAATTCACACTGCACATATGTGGTGGCAGCCGACAGGAAAAGGAGTTCTGGAATTTCTATATGCCAAAAATAAAAGGCGCAGACAATATTACAATACATGGATTTGTTGATATCCAATCGGACGAATTCAAAGAAGTGCTAGCCGAGTGCGGATTACTGCTGAACCCATCGCTCAGCGAGAGCGGCGCTGTTGCCGTGCTCAACATACTTGGAAACGGAGCACTGTTGCCGGTGTACAGTAAGGGCACAGGCCTTGACATTGAGAGCGCAGGCATAGAGGTTGAAGAAGTAACATACGACAACTTCAAGAAAGCCCTGATTGCTGTTGCCGCCCTGCCGACAGAAAGTATTGAACAGAAGGCATGGGCTGTACACCGCCTTGTCAAGGAGAAATACACCCTTGATGAATATCGAGAGGGAATGTACAGACACATTAAAGAAATAATAGAAAAACAAATATGATGAACATTAAGGATTTCAACTGGAAAAGTATTTTGCCACACGCCGTAGCTGTGTTAATTTTCCTTGCACTCACACTTGTATACTTCAGCCCCGTGCTTGAAGGAAAGGACATCAAACAGGACGATGCCATCGGTTCAATGGGTTGGGGCAAGGATGCACGCGACTATCACGAAGAAAGCGGCGAATACAGCTATTGGTCAAATGCCATGTTTTCTGGCATGCCCTGCAACTACACATTCTCACCACAACCCGATAATGTATTCAAACCAATCGGCGAGGTTGTCACACTCAACGTATTCGGTGCATCGTACAGGCACATAGGATGTATATTCCTCACCTTCATAGGTTGTTACATCCTTCTGCTTGCCCTCGGGTGCAAATCGTGGCTAAGCATTGCCGGTTCAATAGCCTACACTTTGGGATCATACAATTTCATAATCATCGATGCCGGACACATGAACAAGAGTCTTGTAATTGCAACAATGGCACCTCTCATTGGCGGTATCATATTGTGCTACAAACGCAAGTTGCTCATTGGTGCACTGGTAACACTCATTTTCGCCGGACTCAACATCTATTGGAGCCACCAGCAGGTGAGTTACTATGTATTGCTCACAGCATTCATAATGGCAATTGTCTATTTTGTATACGCCTACCGCGAGAAGTGGCTCAAGCACTACTGGAAGGCGACCGGCGTTCTTGCCGTTATAGCCATCCTATCAGCTGCACCGGCTGTGGGTATCCTGTTGCCGACAAGCGACTATGCAAAATCGTCAATGCGCGGCGGTTCAGAGCTCAACACAAAGAACGGAGAAAAATCTACGGGACTCGATACCGACTATGCCTTTGCGTGGAGCTATGGCAAAGCCGAAAGTTTCACTCTGCTTGTACCCAACCTCTATGGTTCATCATCGGCATGCAATGTTGGAACAGACAGCGAACTGTATAAAGCCTACCGCAACTTTATGATTGGCAGCTATGCCGACATGGTTCTTGAACAGAACCCCGGAGCAAGCAGGAACGAAGCAATGCGCTACATCAGAAATAACCGCCAGATAATGAGAGAAATCGATGCCGACGCCGCTAATTTCACGAAATACGCTCCCACATATTGGGGAGAACAGCCGGGAACTTCGGGTCCTGTATATGCCGGAGCAATCATCTGTTTCCTTTTTGTACTTGGCCTGATAATTGTACGCGGTGCCGAAAAATGGTGGCTGCTTGGCGCAACCGTATTCTCACTCATTCTTGCATGGGGAAACAACATGCCCGGTATCAACAATTTCCTCTTTGAGTATATGCCGCTATACAACAAGTTCCGCGCCCCCTCTATGGCATTGGTTATAACAACACTCACAATGTCAACACTTGCAATTTTGGCTGTAAAACGTTTCATCGAGAGTGCTAAAGATGAAGAAAAGATACAAAAAGCAGTGTATATTGCAATGGGAATTGCCGGCGGCATAGCATTGCTCTTTGCCGTAGTACCCGATGCTTTCTTTGATTTCACATCTAACGCCGATATCCGATATGCACAGGTTCCCGAACTGCTTGATGCACTGGTCACGCAACGTAGGAGCATGCTTGTCAGCGACGCATGGCGCTCATTGGCATTCATTCTTGCAACGGTTGCGCTAATGTGGGCATATAAAAGATACAATCTGAAACAGTTGTTATTCATTACTGTACTTGGAGTGTTGTTGCTAATAGACATGTGGCCTGTGTGCAAACGCTTTGTGAACAACGACAAGTTCATGCCAAAGAAAGAAACTACGGCAATACGCGAAACAGATGTCGACCGCGAGGTAAAGATGCTCGCCGGTAACGACCCGCATTACCGCGTGTTCAACCTCACCGACCCCAACGGCCCGTTCAACGAGGCTTTCACATCGTACAAGCACAAGTCTATCGGCGGGTACAGCCCCGCAAAGCTGGCACGCTACCAGGATGTCATTGAGAGATACTTGAGTAAACTCAATATGAACGTCATCTCAATGTTAAATACCCGCTTCTTCATCACTCCCGACGGTGTACAGGAGAACTACGATGCGTTCGGCAACTGCTGGTTTGTCGACAATATCGAATGGGTAAACAGCGCCAACGAGGAGATTGAAGCCATTGAAAATGCAGACAAGCAGACCGCATATATCGACAACATGTGGATGAATAATGTGCAGAGCCATGAGCTGTACAACAACGACGCTCCGGGCATCATCAGAATGACTGAGTACCGCAACCCGGGAAACATCGTATATGAGAGCTCTTGTACAGAACCGAAAATGGCTGTATTCTCTGAGGTTTATTACAAAACCTGGAAAGCATACATCGACGGCAAGGAGATAACCCCTATACGTGCCAACTACATTCTGCGCGCACTGCCCATTCCTGCAGGCGAACACACAATAGAGTTCAAGTGTGTGGATGAACTGATGATAAAGAGCCACCAATGGTCGACCTATATGTCAATTCTTGTTGGTATAGTCATTCTTGGACTTGCCGGAGCCGGCATATACCGCAAGGTAAAAAAAGAGAATTGATTTATGGAGAGACTACCCAAATTTTCAATAATTACAATAACCTACAATGCAGCATCGGTCATTGAACCCACGTTGCGCAGCGTGCTGTCACAGACATATACCAACTACGAGTACCTGCTCATTGACGGCGGTTCAAAGGATGATACCGTAGCCAAGGCAAAGGCTAGCGGTATTGAATTCGCGCACATTGTGAGCGAACCCGACAACGGGCTATACGACGCCATGAACAAGGGAATCACCCTTGCCACAGGCGACTACCTCTGTTTTCTGAATGCCGGAGACGCCTTATTTGCCCCCGACACCCTGCAGACCATTGCCGACGCAGCTATGGCGGAAGAGACTCTTCCCGATGTGTTATATGGCGAGACAGCCGAGGTTGACGAGAAACGTAATTTTGTACGCATGCGCCGTCTGCAGGCACCCAAGGAACTCACATGGCGCAGTTTCAAAAACGGAATGATGGTATGTCATCAGGCTTTCTACGCCAAACGCGATATTGCCCCGATGTACGACCTTAAGTATCGCCTCTCGGCCGATGTTGACTGGTGCATCAAGGTAATGAAGCAATCAAAGAAACTCGTTAATGTAAATGTTACGGTGGTGAATTATTTGCAGAATGGATTATCTTTGCAACATCACCGTGCATCGTTGAAAGAACGTTTTTGGATAATGAGCAAGCACTACGGCCTGCTACCGACAATTGTCCGCCACATATGGTTTGTCATACGCGCCGTGATAAAGAGATAGGGCTAACAATAAAACTTATACGACTATGTTTTCTAAAGAGACTTACATCGCACGCCGACAGGCGTTGAAGGAGAAGGTGGGCAGCGGCCTGTTGCTGTTCCTCGGTAATAACTTCACAGGAATGAACTATGCCGATAATGCATACCACTTCCGCCAGGATTCATCCTTCCTGTACTATTTTGCATCGGACTACGAAGGCCTTGCAGCCATAATAGACATTGACAACGACAAGGAGATAATATTTGGCGACGAGCTCACCATTGACGCCATCGTATGGACCGGCGTACAGCCAACAATCAAGGAGAAATGTGAGCGCGTTGGCATCACTCTCACACAACCGATGGCCGACCTAGCAACATACCTGAAGAACGCACAGGCCAAAGGACAGGAAATACACTTCCTGCCACCCTACCGTGGCGAGCACCAGGTTTGGCTACAGGAGCTTTTGGGCATCAACCCCGCCGAGCAAGCAGCTAAAGCCTCTATGAAGTTCGTAAAGGCAATCATATCACAACGTAACTACAAGAGCGAAGAGGAGATTGCACAGATTGAAGAGGCTGTCAACGTATCGGTGGACATGCACTGCGCTGCAATGCGCGCTGTACGCCCGGGCACAACAGAAGCTGAAATTGTCGCAGTAGTACAAGCCGAAGCGCAGAAACACAATTTCGGTCTCTCGTTCCCAATCATTGCAACCATCAACGGACAGACATTACATAACCACGCATATGGCACTGCACCATTGAAAGATGGACAGATGCTGTTGCTTGACAGCGGTTGCGAGAACGCAATGCACTATGCCGGAGACCTCACTACTACCATGCCTGTTGGCACACACTTTACCGAACAGCAGCGCATCGTCTGCAATATTCTGCGCCGCGCTCACCTCACAGCAACAGAGAGCCTCCGTCCCGGTATCGAATACCGCGAGGTGCACAAGTTGGTGCTCACTGAGATTGCAAAGGGCATGATTGACCTGGGACTCATGAAGGGAGACCCTGTCGAAGCATCGGTTGCCGGCGCAACCTGCATGTTCCTTCCTCACGGCCTTGGTCACATGATGGGACTCGATGTCCACGACATGGAGAACCTCGGTGAGGTAAATGTAGGATATGAAGAGGGCCGCACAAAAAGCCCGCTCTTCGGTTGGAAGTCACTGCGCCTTGCAAAGGCTCTTGAACCGGGCTTTGTCTTCACCGTTGAACCGGGTATATACTTCATCCCCGACCTCATTGACAAATGGCGTGCCGAGAAGCAGTTCACCGATTTCATCTGCTACGACAAGCTTGAAAGCTGGAAGACATTCGGCGGTATGCGAGGCGAGGAGGATTGGTTCATTCTTGACAACGGCGCACGCCGCTTGGGTAAATACAAGCCAATGTCACCCGAAGAGATTGAGGCTGAACGCAACAAATGACATTAACATAAAAAGAACCGCTCCAAGCGGTTCTTTTTATGTTAATATGGTATCTCCAATTTTAAGCCAATCTATTCATTCTATCTCTCATAACCTTCTCTGCACCAAGGATAATATCCTCGACAATGGCAACAGCCGGCTCAATCTGTTTGATAAGACCGGCACACTCACCGGCCATATAACTGCCGTCAACATCTCCCTCCTTCACAGCCTTGCGTAAAGCACCGCCGCCGAAAGCAAGAATCTCCTCGGGGGTTACATTAGGGTCTGTTTCCATCTTTGCAAAAGTACGTGAGAAAGGAGTCTTCAATGAACGCACCGGATGCCCCTGTGACTTGCCTGTAACAATTGTCGAGATATCTGTTGCATCTACAAGCTTCTCCTTATAATTCTCGTGCGCTGTACACTCTGTTGCTGTAATGAAACGTGTACCCACCTGTACCGCATCGGCACCGAGCATGAAAGCGGCAGCAGCACCTCGGCCATCGCATATACCGCCGGCAGCAATTACAGGTATATCAACAGCGTCCACAATCTGCGGGATGAGCGGCATCGTGTGGAGTTCGCCTACATGACCACCCGACTCTGCACCCTCGGCAACAACTGCATCCACACCTGCAGCCTGCATTTTTACGGCATGGGCAACACAAGCAATCACAGGGATAACCTTAACACCATTCTCCTTCCACATTGGCAGATATTTGGCAGGGGAACCGGCACCTGTAGTAACAATCTTAACGCCCTCTTCAACAATCATTTCGGCAATCTCTGCAGCATTGGGAGCCTGCAGCATGATGTTCACGCCAAAAGGTTTGTCTGTCAATGTCTTGCACTTACGTATCTCATCACGTACAGCCTCCGTTCCGGCGTTGATAGCCGAAATAAGTCCCAAACCACCGGCATTTGAAACCGCTGCAGCAAGTTCAGCATCAGCAACCCAGGCCATTCCGCCCTGGAAAATGGGATATTTTATTCCCAATAATTCACATATTCTACTTTTAATCATAATATTTATTGTTTCATTGAACATTCTGAAATATGCACACTTCACGTGGAAGGCGGCGCAAATGTACACCATTTAAGCCTGCTCTTGACACGCTTAACATAGTTTAACAAATACACGGACTCAATCCCCGATACCTTCGAGGTGCCTGAAACGGTTAACGAACCTTTTCAATCGCTTCTTTGTAGAAATATCGGGCATGCTGCCGACATTCCTTTTCCTATGGCAAAGTGTCAAAAAAACCTTCACAGCGAATGCCAATACAAGAATGACAATCATTATAATCCATACAGCCATAACCAAAGACTTTAAAGTGTCGTTGCAATGTAGTCAAAAGTTTTAATAAAACAGTGCATCAGGGCGTAAAAATGTATGAGAGAGGTAAAAAATCACAAAAGAGATGTTTTATTTCAAAAAAAAGTTTATTTTTGTCTTTTGTTAAAGTCCGTAATAGGTCGAATTTCAAACTATTTACTAATTATATAACTTTAAATCAATTCATTATGTGGTTATCTAAATCTTCTGTGGGAAGAAAGGTGGTAATGAGTGTATCGGGTGTAGCCCTAGTACTCTTCCTTCTTTTCCACATGGCAATGAACCTGGTTGCTGTCATCAGCACCGAGGGTTACAACATGATTTGTGAGTTTTTGGGAGCTAACTGGTATGCATTGGTAGGAACAGCAGGTCTTGCATTCCTTGTTCTTGTACACTTTGTCTACGCTTTCATCCTTACAATCCAGAACAGAAAGGCTCGCGGTAATCAGCGCTATGCTGTTGCCGAAAGACCAAAGGGTGTATCTTGGGCATCGCAGAACATGCTTGTTCTTGGTATCATCGTAATTCTCGGTTTGGGCTTGCACCTCTTCAATTTCTGGGCCAACATGCAGTTGCCCGAGGTTCTTCACAAGTTGGGTATGCACGTAGAGCCAGCAGTTATGGACAACGTTGCCAACGGTTCGGGCTACATCGCCAAAACCTTCACTTGCCCGGTTTATGCAGCTCTTTATGTTGTTTGGTTGGCAGCTTTGTGGTTCCACCTCACACACGGTTTCTGGAGTGCAATGCAGACACTCGGTATTAACAATAAGGTTTGGTTCTGCCGCTGGAAGGTTATCGGCAACGTTATCGTTACCTTGATTATCCTCGGTTTCTTGGCTGTTGTTGTTGCCGGTTTCTTCGGTCTTGGCGCTTTGGGCACTATTGAGTGTGCAGGAGCTTGCTGCTAATAACAAATCTGTGTAAAATCTAAAACATATTATATTATGGCTAAAATCAGTTCAATTAAAGTGGATTCAAAAATCCCCGAAGGCCCATTGGCTGAAAAATGGACTAACTACAAGGCACACCAGAAATTGGTAAACCCTGCCAACAAGCGTAAGTTGGACATCATTGTCGTTGGTACAGGTCTTGCAGGTGCATCGGCAGCTGCATCGCTCGGCGCCATGGGTTTCAACGTGCTTAACTTCTGTATTCAGGATTCTCCACGCCGTGCTCACTCTATTGCAGCACAGGGTGGTATCAATGCAGCAAAGAACTATCAGAACGACGGTGACTCTGTATACCGTCTCTTCTACGATACAATCAAAGGTGGTGACTACCGTGCACGTGAGGCAAACGTTCACCGTTTGGCCGAGGTATCAGGTGCCATCATCGACCAGTGCGTAGCACAGTGTGTTCCTTTTGCACGTGAGTACGGCGGTCTTTTGGCTAACCGTTCATTCGGTGGTGCTCAGGTATCGCGTACATTCTATGCCCGCGGCCAGACCGGTCAGCAGCTTCTTCTCGGTGCATACTCGGCACTCAACTACCAGGTTAACCAGGGTACAGTAAAGGTATACACACGTTATGAGATGCTCGACGTTGTAATCATCGACGGCCGTGCACGCGGTATCATCGCACGCAACCTTGTAACAGGCAAAATCGAGCGTTTCGCAGCTCACGCAGTTGTTATCGGTACCGGCGGTTACGGTAACGCATACTTCCTTTCTACAAACGCTATGGCCAGCAACGGTTCTGCAGCTCTCCAGTGCTACCGCAAGGGTGCTTGGTTTGCAAACCCATGTTACGCACAGATTCACCCGACTTGCGTTCCCGTTCACGGCGACAAGCAGTCTAAGTTGACACTTATGTCCGAGTCACTCCGTAACGACGGCCGCATCTGGGTACCAAAGAAGTTGGAGGATGCAAAGGCTCTCCAGGCCGGAACAAAGCATCCTAACGATATCCCCGATGAGGACCGTGACTTCTACTTGGAACGCCGCTATCCGGCATTCGGTAACCTCGTTCCACGTGACGTTGCTTCACGTGCAGCAAAAGAGCGTTGCGATGCAGGTTATGGTGTAAACAACACCGGTTTGGCAGTATTCCTCGACTTCAAGTATGCAATCCAGCGTTTGGGTGAGGATGTAGTTCGCCAGCGTTATGGCAACCTCTTCGACATGTACGAGGAGATCGCTGATACAAACCCATACAAGGAGCCAATGATGATCTTCCCCGCTATTCACTACACAATGGGTGGTATCTGGGTAGACTATGAATTGCAGACATCTATTCCAGGTCTCTTCGCTATCGGTGAGGCAAACTTCAGCGACCACGGTGCAAACCGTCTTGGCGCATCAGCCCTCATGCAGGGTCTTGCCGACGGTTACTTTGTCCTTCCTTATACAATCCAGAACTATCTTGCCGACCAGATTCAGGTTCCACGCTTCAGCACAGAAGCACCGGAGTTCGTCGAAGCAGAGAAGGCTGTAAACGACAAGATTGCCAAATTGATGGCTATCAAGGGTACACGCAGTGTCGACTCTATCCACAAGGAGCTTGGTCTTGTAATGTGGGACAATGTAGGTATGGCACGTACCAAGGAGTCTCTTGAGAAGGCCCTCAAGGAGATTGACCGCGTTGAAAAACTCTTCTGGAGCGAGCTCCGCATTCCTGGCGAGGCTGACACTCTCAACATTGAGCTCGAGAAGGCTCTCCGCTTGCTCGACTTCATTGAGATCGGACGCTTGATGGCATACGATGCTCTCAACCGAGAGGAGTCTTGCGGTGGTCACTTCCGTGAGGAGCACCAGACTGAGGAGGGTGAGGCTAAGCGTGATGACGAAAACTTCTCATACGTGGCTTGCTGGAAGTACACAGGCCAGGGCGAGGAGCCGGAGCTCATCAAGGAGGACCTCAACTATCAGTACATCAAGGTACAGCAGCGTAACTACAAAAACTAATCATTCCTAAATTTGTAAACAATGGACAAAAATATAAGTTTTACATTGAAGGTATGGCGTCAGAGAGGTCCTAAGGCTAAAGGTGCTTTCGAGACCTATCAGATGAAGGATATTCCGGGCGATACCTCATTCCTCGAGATGCTTGATATTCTTAACGAGCAGTTGGTAAACGAGAATAAAGAACCGGTTGTGTTCGACCACGACTGCCGCGAGGGTATCTGCGGTATGTGTTCACTCTACGTGAACGGTCACCCACACGGCCCAGCAACCGGTGCAACAACCTGTCAGCTCTATATGCGCCGTTTCAAGGATGGTGACGTTATCACCGTTGAGCCATGGCGTTCAGCAGGTTTCCCTGTAATCCGCGACCTTATGGTTGACCGTACAGCGTTCGACAAGATTCAGCAGGCCGGCGGTTACGTATCAATAAACACCGGCGGTATGCCCGATGCAAACGCAATCCCCATCGGCAAGGACATTGCCGAGGAGGCTATGGATGCTGCGGCATGTATCGGTTGCGGTGCTTGCGTAGCAGCTTGTAAGAACGGTTCTGCAATGTTGTTCGTTTCGGCAAAGGTTAGCCAGTTCGCTTTGTTGCCACAGGGTAAGGTTGAGGCCAAGAAGCGTGTAAAGGCAATGGTTGCCAAGATGGACGAGCTTGGTTTCGGTAACTGTACCAACACACGTGCTTGCGAGGCCGAGTGCCCAAAGTGTGTATCAATCAGCAACATCGCACGTTTGAATCGCGAGTTCATCAAGGCTAAGTTGAAAGACTGATAACCCTTGTGATACATAAAAAATCAGGTTGCCCACAGGCAACCTGATTTTTTATGTAATCATTATTCCATCAATCGTCGATGTCGTAAACATTATAATTCTTGTCAAATTTCAGTTCAAGACGGTTCGATAGTTTTACCTCGAAATCATTACGATCCTTTTCAATGTAAACAACCTTTTCACCGGGGTAATTCCTGTCTACATACTCCTTTATTGCCTGTGGAATTATTGCAGCCGGTACAGCATTGTGTCGGCAATCGACCTCTTCCCAATTACCTTTGCCTGAGAATTCCAGCTTCACGTCACCTACAAGCCTCACCTCGTATGAACTGAAAAGCACATTGCAATCCTCCTTTGCATACAGCATATCGACGCCAGCAAAATGTAAATCAATGAACTGCTGTGCCGGCAACGGCAACTGACTCTTGTTTATCAACTTGTCATTATCGGCCACTGCAACAAAAACACCTACAGAAAACACAGCAACCAGAATCAATAAAATCTTTTTCATAATCTTTCTATTTTTATCAGTTAGCATATATCTTTTATTGTATACAATGCCAATATCCGCATCGTTTACAATGCAAAGATTATATGCAATTCTGAAATAAATTTGAAATTTCCTTTAAAAAGGGAAGAAAATGAAAAATATATAAGGAAAAAGCAACTTTGTTATTTTTCGAATGTCGATTTGTCGGGGAAGAGCGTCTCAAAAAACTCAACAAAACGTGCACAATCCTCATCTGTCGTATTCTCATCATCATTCATGCAGAACATCAAAGGATTATACTTGTCCATGACTTTAGTATAGTCCACAACATTGGCCGGTATACAGCGTGAATCAGATGCAAAGGTGTTTGTTAAGAATGCACGTATCTTTTGCAGGACTCCCGGCAAGCGATTATAGCGTCCCACCTTTCTCATTGTTCCCATTTTGGTGGCTACAACATAATACCCGACAATGCAACGTTGGATATCCTCATTACTGCGGAAACGGCTATATGCGGTTGTTTCCCACTTTTTTTGAAAAAGCACGACACATTCTTTAATATCACTCAAACGGTATGAGTCGAAATTATGATGTGGCATATAGTTTATCTTCACACCAAACTTCTCATGTATCAGGTCGCGCATTCCATACACCACCTTCACATACATGCTGCCACCACGCAACTTACTCTCGCGCATTCTCACACCCGAGAACCTTACGATGGGTGTTCCATCGGGGTTGAAGAAATCAGAAGGATAGACTGGAGCCGAGAAGAGCGTATCGTCGTTCCCCTGTATAAAATGTTCGCTAAGGCCGGGGATCTTATATATCACACTCTCAATCGCCTGGGAATTAAATACAGGCAACGCATCGGCAGGAAATATCTGCGAGTGATCCACAATCTGCACTTTAGGATTGTCTGTGTTCAACCAATCAGGACACTGGTTATCGGTTACGATGAATATACGGTTAATCCACGGAGCATATTTTTCTACAGAACGTAAAGAGTACTTCAGCTCGTTATTGTTGCGCCAACGTGCCTCGTTATTATGCAATCCGTTACCCACACCCACATTGTACCTGCAGCGCTTTTCACGCCACGCAGGGTCATTGCCATCTACCCAAAGATAGACAAGATCTATGGGAAAAGTAATCGTTTTGTCCGTCGGTGTCATTTGCGTCGTTTTGTTTTGGCGTTTATCTTTTCTTGCTCCAAATCGGCAAAAAGTCAAAAAGACGTAGTGTACGCCTATTGTCATTCTCTTTTATTTTCCACAGGCATACACCCCCAAGTGAAAAATGGCCGACCGTTATGTTCCTGTATCTGTCGGGGATTTGGAAACCTTTTGCAGTTACATAATCCACCATGGAGCGGTGCGCTATATATTTTTGATGTTGTTTTGCTCTTGTCTGGCGAGATTTCACAGTAGAGCCGGGATTAAGGACATACATATAATTGACATCGGGAACAGTAACCATTCGCCCCGATTCACATATCGCACGCAGCACAAACATGACATCCTCGTATTGCACACCCTCATCGAAGTGCAGTGCCAATCTCTCAAGCATTGCGCGGCTATAGAGCTTGTTTACAGGATGAAAATCGGGAGGGCAATTGCACAGACGCAACTTGGATTCTGCATTTTCCTCAATAACAGTTTCACTGTAAGATATAACAGTCTTGTTCCGGTGTTTCTTCTCTTTGATTATTCCGCAGACAGCAATGTCGGCATTATTCTGCTTGGCTGCATTGTATAGACGTTCAAAATAGTCACAGGGGAGATAGTCGTCACTGTCTACCATACCAATATATTCGCCCTTGGCAACAGCAAAGGCAGTGTTACGCGCCTTTCCCTGTCGTCCGTTGTCCTGACGCATAACAACAATCCTGCTATCCTTATCGGCCCACTCCTGTAATATTGAGTATGACGAATCGGTTGAACCGTCGTCAACACATATAATCTCTATTTCGGCAAGAGACTGTTTTGTAACACTTCCCAGACAACGCGAAAGGAATGCCTTGGAATTGTAGACAGGAATTAAAATGCTTACTTTGGGATTCATCAGATTGTTTTTTTCTTACACGCAAAAGTAAAGAATCGCCTCAAATTATACAACAAACAAATGTTATCAAAATGAAATAAACATATATAATCCGTTGAACAGCGTCCTATAAATGCGCGAAGCAATGTAATAAGAAAGCAGACCACTGAACAATCCGGCTATGGCATCCACAAGGTAATGCGCCTTTATGTACACCGTTGCACAACACAGCAACACAAAAACCGGCAACAATACAGCAAACAGCTTTCTATTGGCTTTGAATGCAAGTATAATCATCACAAGAGATACACCTATATGCGAACTTGGAAAAGCCGCTGTAGGCCTTTCACCGGCTCTTTGTGCAATATTCACCAGCTCGGTAAAGAAAACACCCTTACCCTCTTGCGCAATTGATATCCCGGGATGCCGATTGAAGTAATCGCCTATATTTTCATACAATCCACAACTTGCAGCCTCATCGCCTATCACCGGGAAATAGAACTGCGGCCCTGCGACCGGCAAAAAAATATATATAATGTAATGCATGAAGAAAGCTGCCATAATGATAAACGTGCAGCGCTCCACCTTCTCCGGTCTTTTGAAGAAATAGAAAAACGTCACTACAGTAATCATCGGGTAGTACAACCAATATCCCATATTGAACATCTCGCGCCAAAAATCACCGCTCAGCAGACGGTCGAAAAGCAGCGCCGGCTGGCAACCGAAAATATTGAACTCAACTGTTGCAAACAGGTGGTCCAGATTCGGGAATATGCGGTTGAACTCAAATGTATCGGGATACCAATAGTTAAGCAGGCACATTTGCGTAACCATTCTCACAAGCACCATGAACCTTGATGGGAACTTTGTATATACATAAATGAGCGAAAACGTACCCACAAGAATCAAGAAACGTCCCATAAGCATATCCTGCGGGTCGCTCAACCTATTGTAGAATATAATTATAAGCAGTGTTGTAAACAGGTTATAGAAGATGTTTATTTTCTCTACGGCAATAAACTCTGTCTCCAAATCCCTACGTCTGAATAAATCTGCAGCCATCACTTCTTTAATTTTGGTAAAACAGCGCGAAATTAACTAAAAAACGCATCACAGCAAAAGCATAACAGACACTATACCTTAAAACTCCTTAAAGAATGATACTTTTGCTCTTTTATAATTGCAATGTGCTGTTTTATTGTTAATTTAGCAACAGTAAAATTTTATAATTATGGCAAAGAAGAGTACAAAAGGGAAGGGAAAACTGAACAAAGGTGCCGTCATTGACTTGATGGTCGATTTCTTCAACCGCAATGACAGCCGTATTGTAAGCCCCAAAGAGATATTCAAGGAGCTTGGGTTTACATCCACATCGGCACGCACTTTATGTGTGAACATACTCGACGACATGGTATTCGACGGCTATCTGATAGAGCCTGAATTCCGTAAATACCGTTTGGCCGACAACTCATCAATCCTTGTGGGAACATTCTTGCGCAGCAAGGATGGCTATAACGAATTCTACCCCGAGGATGGAAGTGACCCTGTACTCATCAGCGAGCGCAACTCGGCACACGCACTCACCGACGACATTGTGCGTGTGGCACTATTTGCAAGACGTCGTGGCCGCGGCCGCGAGGGTGAGGTCGTTGAAATCATAAAGCGCACTCACGACACCTTTGTGGGCGAGCTAAGTGTTGAAAAACACTATGCTTTCCTTATAACCGAGAACCGTCTCATGCCCAACGACATATTCATTCCAAAGGATTTGCTGAAGGGTGGCAAAAATGGTGAAAAAGCCGTCGTAAAACTGCTTGAGTGGCCAATCGACAGCAAGAACCCCGTAGGTAAGGTTATCGACATACTTGGCAAGAGTGGTGACAACGATACCGAAATGAACGCCATACTTGCAGAATATGGTCTACCCTACACCTACCCGGCAGCTGTTGAACAGGCTGCAGCACAGTTACCTTCAGAAATAACAGACGAAGAGATTGCCAAACGTAAGGATTTCCGTGGCGTTACAACCTTCACCATTGACCCTGCCGATGCCAAGGATTTTGACGACGCACTCTCCCTACGCCCTGCCGGCGATGGATTGTGGGAGGTTGGCGTACACATTGCCGATGTATCCCATTATGTCACCGAAGGAAGTGTAATAGACAAGGAAGCATTCAAACGTGCAACATCCATCTACCTTGTAGACCGCACAATACCCATGCTCCCCGAGCGTCTGTGCAACGACCTCTGTTCACTGCGCCCGCACGAAGACAAACTGGCCTATTCTGTTATATTCACAATGAACGAAAAGGCCGAAGTAAAGAAATTTGAAATTGCACGCACCATTATAAACAGCGACCACCGTTTCTGCTATGAAGAGGTGCAGGAAATCATTGAAAAGGGCGAAGGACTCTATTGCGATGAAATAAAGATTTTGAATAAACTTGCACAGACAATGCGCGAGAAACGTTTCCAGGCAGGAGCCATAGACTTCCAGCAGGCACAGGTACATTTCCGACTCGACGACACAGGCAAGCCGCTCTCGGTATACTTCAGCGAGAGCAACGAGTCACATCAGCTCATTGAGGAGTTCATGCTCCTTGCCAACCGCACTGTAGCCGAGAAGATTGGCCGCAAAGCGCCCAACGCACCACTCAAGACATTTGTATACCGCATCCACGACCAGCCCAACCCCGAGAAACTCTCCATGCTCTCCAAATTTGTGAGCAAGTTGGGTTACAAAATGAAGAGTGCAAGCGGACGCACAACATCAGCATCAGCCCTCAACAGCCTGCTCAAAGATGTACATGGCAGCAAGGAGCAGAATGTCATTGAGCAGATTTCACTGCGCACAATGCAGAAGGCAAGATATTCAACCGAGAACATAGGTCACTATGGCCTTGCATTCCGCTACTACACCCATTTCACTTCGCCAATACGCCGTTACCCCGACTTACTTGTACACCGTCTGCTTCATCGTTACCTCACACTCGAGGCACGCACAGTCAGCAAACCCAAATACGAAGATTTGTGCGAGCACTGCTCGGCACAGGAACAGGTTGCAGCAAATGCCGAGCGTGCAAGTATCAAGTACAAGCAGGTTGAGTTCATGAGCGAGCATATCGGTGAAGAGTTCGACGCTGTAATCAGCGGCGTGACCGAATGGGGGTTCTATGCCGAAATCAACGACAACAAGTGCGAAGGAATGATACCAATGCGCACACTGCAGGACGATTATTACGAGTTCGACGAAGCCAACTACTGCATCATCGGACGTCGCCGCAAACGTAAATTCACCATCGGCGACCCGGTGCGCATCCGCATTACACGTGCCAATCTTGACAAGAAACAGCTCGATTTTGAGTTGATTGACGACTGATTTCAAATTCTTTTCAAAAACAAAAAAGACATTTGTCAAAAAAAGAAACAATGAAACTGCTGATAGTAGAGGACGACAAGTCTTTGCGTGAGATTATGCAACGCGCACTCACCGGTGAAGGATACGTTGTGGAGGTTGCACCCACATATTTTGACGCATGCGACAAAATTGCCGGTTACAGCTACGACTGTATATTGCTCGACATAATGCTGCCCGACGGCAATGGCCTGCGCCTGCTCGAGCAAATAAAGGCACTCGACAAGGACGATAGGGTAATAATTATTTCGGCTCGCGATTCGCTTGATGACAAGATTGAAGGACTTGACCTTGGCGCCGACGACTACCTTCCCAAACCCTTTTACATGGCCGAACTGTCGGCACGTATAAAGAGCGTCATGCGACGCGGCACAGGTGCCGTCAACAAGACCATGACAGCCGGTAACATAGTACTCGACCTACAGAGCCGACAGGTAACCATCGAAAGCAATCCGGTTACCCTGCTAAAGAAGGAATTCGACATACTCCTCTACTTTATGCAACGCCCAAACCACATCATCGACAAAGCAGTGCTTGCCGAATCGGTGTGGGGTGACCACATTGATATGGTCGACAACTTCCAGTTCGTCTATGCCCAGATAAAGAACTTGCGAAAGAAACTTGCCGACGCCGGTGCTTCGCAGAACATAAAGGCAGTCTACGGCTTTGGTTATAAATTTACAGAGACCGATTGATTTATGAAACTTATACACAGGGTAACACTACGTCTTGCACTGGTAATCATGCCGGTGTTGCTACTATGGGCAACAGCCTTTTACTTTACAATGGTCCACCAGGTGAATGATGAGACCGATGACAGCCTCGACGATTATGCCGAGATGATAGCCCGCCGTGTAATCAGCGGCGATGAACTGCCCACGCCGGGAGATAACAGCAACAACACATACTCCATTGAACTCTTGCCGGCAACAGAGCACCATGACGACGCTGAGACATATGAGGACCGCGATATTTATCTTCATTGGAAACAGGAGAACGAACCGGCACGCATGCTGACAAAGATTTTCCATGACAATGAAGGAACGGCATACAAACTCACAGTCTCGACACCAACGTTTGAGCGTGACGACATTATAAGGGCACTACTCATCCACATTGCAACAATTTATGCCATCTTATTGTGCATCATATTGGTTGTTACGGTCATTGTATTCAAAATAAGCATAAAGCCACTGTACTCACTGTTGAAGTGGCTCGACAACTATCGGCCAGGAAGCGGCATAGCGGGATTCCCCGATGAAGAATCGGTTGTAGAGTTCAAGAAACTCACACGTGCAGCGCGTGAAACCATTGAACGTGCCGAGAACCACCTTGAACGTCAGAAACAGTTCATAGGCAATGCCTCGCACGAACTGCAGACACCCCTTGCGGTGCTTGGAAACCGCATTGAGTGGATGATGGACAACACCACGCTCACCGAGGAGCAGTTCGGCGAATTGTCAAAGATGCGCCAATCAATTCACCGCCTTGTACGCCTTAACCGCACACTGTTGCTACTCTCAAAAATAGACAGCGGGCATTTCCTGGACAAAGGCGATGTAGACATTGTACCTATAATAGAAAATGAACTTGAGGTATACAACGAGATATTTGCCGAGAAGAATATCAAATGTAATGTAAAAACACCTCAGAATTTTATTGTGCAGATGGACGAGATGCTTGCAACAACAATGCTGACAAATCTCATAAAGAACTCCTTCATACACTCTACAGCAGGTGGAACGGTAGATATATCACTCACACGCAGTGAACTGAAAATCTCCAATAACGGTAATGAAGCACTCGATGCAACCCGCCTTTTCGACCGTTTCTACACCAGTGGCAAGAGCGGCTCGACAGGCCTTGGACTGGCGCTTGTTAAGTCCATTGCCGGTTACTATAACTTTGGACTCGAATATACCTTCAAGGAAAACAAGCATAGTTTTACAATCCGTTTAAGACAATAAATAAAGAGGATAACCCAAAAGTCATTGTACAAAGAAAGCAATCATTGTCAGAATAGACTCTGAAAATGATTGCTCATTCAGGAAGTGCGCTTTTAAGTCACACTCTTTAATATTCAAATATCCAAAACTATTACTTCCCCTTTTTCAAGCGATGCCGGTACGTTGATTATCCTTTGGTTACTGCTGCCACGGAAGCGCAGTTCTTCATCCTTCAAAGCCTCTATGAAGCGTCCGTCCACAAGCACATCTATCTGCTCAAGCAACGCCTTTTGTACGGGATTAAGCAACAGTTCTTCAAAGCGGTAACCTGTGTAACACCAGATATTCTTGCAACTTTGCTGTTTCACAGCCTTTGCAAGCTCTGTAAAGCCTTGTGGCTGGAACATAGGGTCGCCACCGGAGAAAGTCACATCGGCAAAGGGGTCATCAAGTATAACCTTCAATATCTCCTCAACCTCAACCTGGTGACCGTTCTCAATATTCCACGACTGCGGATTATGACATCCGGGGCAGTGATGAGGACAACCCGAAGAATAGACCGAGGTGCGAAACCCCGGTCCATCTACTGTTGTATCTTCCACTATCTCAAGAATGGAGATTGTTGCCATTTCTTTGTTCGAATAAAAGCCCTACATTGCAAATATTGGCATTCCGAACTTAATGTAAGGAATCTCTAAAAACCGCAACGGGACATTGTTGTTTTTTTATTCATGTATTACACGGTCGTTGAGCTCAGAGAGCTTAGCCTTGTTCCAACGGTCTGTTGTTCCCACAAGGTAACCTGTGATGCGCTGCAATTTGTCGAGGTTCTTGCTTCCGCACTTGGGACACTCGTCAAGGTTCTTGCTTGAGTTCTCAAAACCACAGTCGAGACAACGGTTACGGTTGTGGTTTACAGAACCATAACCGATGTTGTACTGGTCCATCATATCAACAACCTTCATGATAGCCTCGGGGTTGTGTGTCGCATCGCCGTCAATCTCAACGTAGAAGATGTGGCCACCGCGTGTGAGGTCGTGATAAGGAGCCTCAACCTCGGCCTTGTGACGTGCGCTGCACTTGTAGTACACGGGAACGTGGTTACTGTTGGTGTAGTATTCACGGTCGGTAATGCCCGGGAGAACACCAAAACGCTTGCGGTCGCCACGTGTAAAACGTCCCGAAAGGCCCTCGGCCGGTGTTGCCAGAATACTGTAGTTGTGCTGGTACTGCTCAGAGAAGTCGTTGGCGCGGTCACGCATATAAGTGATTATGCGCACACCAAGTTCCTGTGCCTCCTGGCTCTCGCCATGGTGCTTGCCGGTAAGTGCCACAAGGCACTCTGCAAGACCAATGAAACCAATACCCAATGTACCCTGATTGATTACAGGTGCTATTGTGTCGCCGGCCTTCAGCTTGTCACATCCCACCCAAAGTGCCGACATAAGCAACGGGAACTGCTTTGCGAAGGCACTCTTCTGGAACTCCATACGTTCGTGCAACTGGCGTGCTGTGATTTCGAGCAGACCATCGAGCTTTGCAAAGAAGAGTGCAATGCGCTCGTCCTGGTTCTTTATGTCCATGCACTCTATCGCAAGGCGCACAATGTTTATTGTAGAGAAAGAGAGGTTACCGCGACCTACAGATGTCTTGGGACCGAAACGGTTCTCGTAGACACGTGTACGGCAACCCATGGTAGCCACCTCATGCAAATAACGCTTTGGATCATCCTCTCTCCAATCCTCGCTCTGGTTAAATGTCGCATCAAGATTAAGGAAGTTAGGGAAGAAACGACGTGCGGTAACCTTACATGCAAGCTGGTAGAGATCGTAGTTGCGGTCGGTTGGCAAGTAGCTGACACCGCGTTTTTTCTTCCATATCTGAATCGGGAATATTGCAGTCTCGCCATTACCCACACCGCGGTATGTACTGTTGAGCAACTCGCGGATGATGCAACGTCCCTCGGCCGATGTATCGGTACCATAATTGATTGAACTGAATACAACCTGATTACCACCGCGAGAATGGATAGTGTTCATATTGTGGATGAATGCCTCCATAGCCTGATGCACACGTGCAACAGTCTTGTTCATTGCGTGCTGCAGAATGCGCTCGTCACCGCTGAGAAAATCCAACGGCTGTGTTATATAATCCTCAACCTCCTTATTATAGAGATGTGAATAGTTTGCACCGGTGAGTTCTTCAATAGCCTTGAGTTCCTCAATGAAACTTGAGCGTACATATGGTGCAAGGTAGAAATCGAATGCCGGAATGGCCTGTCCACCATGCATTTCGTTCTGCGCAGTCTCCATTGATATGCAGGCTATGATACTTGCTGTCTCAATGCGCTTTGCAGGACGTGACTCGCCATGACCGGCATTGAAGCCATTGAGCAGAATGTTGTCGAGCGGGTGCTGGCAGCAGGTGAGACTCTTTGTGGGGTAGTAATCCTTATCGTGTATATGCAGATAGTTGTTGTGGACGGCATCGTTCACCTCCTCGCTCAAAAGGAAGTCATCGACAAAAGGTTTTGTTGTTTCGCTTGCGAATTTCATCATCATTCCGGCAGGTGTGTCAGCGTTCATGTTGGCATTCTCGCGTGTGACATCGTTTGACTGGATGTTGATGATTTCCTGGAAAATATCCCTTGTCTTTGCCTTGCGTGCAATGCGGCGTTTGTTACGGTACGAGATGTACTGTTTTGCCACATCCTTGCGGCTACTCTTCATAAGCTCCATCTCCACCATATCCTGAATATCTTCCACGGTCATCTGTGCATCTCCCTTGAAAGATATGCGGTCGGTTATCTGACGGATAAGTGACATATCTTCACCCATATCAGTGTGAAGCATTGCCTTACGGATTGCAGTAATAATTTTTTCTTCATTAAAGCCGACGATGCGTCCGTCGCGCTTAACAACAGTCTGAATCATATATGTTAAAGGATTTTTGTTTCCAAAAAGAATAGTGCAAATATAATTGTTTCACACAAATAATTATGTTAAAAAGAAACATAATTTATCAACAAGTCAACATTTTATTTCATGGATAGCCACAAGGGTATTTGAGGTTTATTTTTTATTTTTTTCGGCTACAAATTGGTATTTGACAAGCACTTTTGTTACATTTGCCGAAACAATATTTAAAACACAAAAAAAATGGCAACATTAAAAGAGAAAATAGGATATGGATTAGGTGATATGGCCTCATCCATGTTCTGGAAAGTATTCAGCGCATATCTGCCCATATTCTACACAAACGTGTTCGGTCTCGACCTTGGATTGGCAGCAGTTCTTTTCCTTGTAACCAAAATATGGGATGCGGTGTCTGACCCCATGATGGGTATCATTGCCGACCGCACTACAACAAAATGGGGAAAATACCGCCCATACCTGCTGTGGATTGCTGTCCCATTTGCCATTGCAGGCGTATTATTGTTCACAAAACCCGAAATGGGTGAGACAGGAAAGAACATCTGGGCTTTTGCCACATATATATTAATGATGACTGTCTATACAGCAATTAATGTACCATATGGTTCAATGCTTGGCGTGATGACCGAAGACACCGATGAAAAGACAGTTTTCTCATCATACCGCATGTTCTTTGCCTACACCGGTTCATTCATTGTTTTTGCTTTTTGGGAACCCCTATGTAATTCTTTGGCAGGTGTAAGCGGCAAACTGACATATGACCCACAGGCATGGCAGACTGCCATGATCATTGTGAGCCTAACATGCCTTGTACTCTTTGTGCTCACATTCAAGATGACACGCGAGAGAATAAAGCCGGCCATCAAGCAGACAAACATAACCGAGGATCTTAAATCACTGCTCCACAACGGTCCGTGGTGGATTCTTTTGGGTGGTGTACTGTTCTTTAATTTCTTTGGCGCAGTGAGATATGCGGTAATCCCCTACTACTTCACCACACAGATAACCGAAGGGGCAACACTCTCGCTTTTCTCAATAGAATTCCTTTTCTATGCAGGTATATTCTTTACAATAGGTGAAATAGCAAACATGATAGGTGTTGCCATTGCCACACCTATAACATTCAAGCTTGGAAAGAAGAGCACTTTCCTCTATTCACTATTCGCAATCATTGCATTGTGCATTGCTTTCTACTATGTGCCAACGGACACAACATCCGGATACTGGTCTTTGCTTATCCTGCAGATAGCAATGGGAATCTTCACCGGTATAATATCACCTCTGGTGTGGAGTATGTATGCCGACATATCGGACTATGCCGAACTTAAATTCAAGACCGCATCAACAGGACTCATATTCTCATCATCATCCATGGCACAGAAATTCGGCGGAGCTTTCGGAACTTCGGCTGTACTTTGGCTGCTTGCCGCATTCGGGTTCAACACAGCCGAAGGTGCAGTGCAGACTGAGAGTGCGATAGAAGGATTAAGACTGCTTATCAGTTTTGTACCGGCAGCAATTGCAGCCCTGTCGGCAATATTCATATTCTTCTATCCACTTACAACAAAGAGAATGAAAGAGATAAACAAAGAATTGAAGAGTATGAGAGAATAACAAAAAACATATTCTGTCACATAATCGATAGTACCCCGCGGTACTATCGATTTTTTTTTGTAATAATACAATATAATGTCATTCCGAGCGAGCGAAGCGACGAGGAGCCTCTATACTCTATCGTCGTATCATCTTTTTTTACTTTTTTCTCAAATTTCCCAAAATTTCAAATTCATTTCAGATTTGCATGTAATCTTTGCATTGTAAATAATGAACAACTACCACAGACTATTGTTCAAGTGAGTATAAAAAGACTAATAACTAAAAATAAAAAAGAGGATTATGAAAAAGATTTTATTAACATTGGTTGCTATTTTTTCAGCAGGTGTTTTCTCGGCAATGGCCGACAATGACAAGGTAATAAACAAAAACCAGTTACCAGCGCCTGCACAACAGTTTATCAACGAACACTTTGCCGGAATTGAAATCACATACGCAAAGGAAGAATGGGATTTCCTGAAACAGTCATACGAGGTCCGTTTTGCCAATGGTGCAAAGATTGAATTCACAGGTAAGGGTATTTGGGACGAAGTTGAATGTCGCTTTGGCGAAGTTCCAGCCGCTATAATTCCACAGGCAATAAAGGAATATGTAGACAAGAACTATCCCGGTGTAAAGATTATCTACATTGAAAAGGACCGCAACGATTTCGAGGTAAAACTATCGAACCGCCTTGAACTCAAATTTGATAAAGATTTCAACATCTACGACATTGACGATTGATAAAAACAAATAACAACATAAAAACAACTAAAAAAAATATTATGAAAAAGCTACTACCATTATTATTCATATCACTGTTTGCCTTTATGGCTTGCGAAGAGGAAAATATCGCAGTAAACAATGATATAAGAAGTTTCATAGAACAGAAGTACCAGGGTGCCAGAATACTCTATGCAGAGAAGGATTTCAACGGAGAGATTGACGTAGAGATTATCCACGACAACATCAAGAAAGATGTAAAGTTCAACCGCAGGGATGAATGGATAAAAACAAGCTGGGATGTTGCTATCAATGAACTCCCGGATGCAGCAAGAGAAAGCGTCCTTAACAGATACCAAAATTACAGAATTGACGATGTAGACTACATTGAAACCCCATCGGGCGACCACTACAAGGTTGAAATGGAAAAAGGCGAATGGGACAAGACCGTCTTTATAACAGCCAACGGTGAGATTTTGAATTGACAAACAGACAACTAAAGAACTAAACAATCGTTTCCTCTGCTGTGTTTGCAGCAGAGGATTTTTTCTGTAATTATCATTATAAAATGTGGTGAACCAATCGATTACAGAGGTTTTATCCTACTTTTTGTCCACGTAACCAAAAAATGAAACAAAAAACGGAGAGAGTTTTTTAGGCTTTCTCCGTTTCAGTAGCGAGACCCGGGATTGAACCGGGGACCTCATGATTATGAATCATGCGCTCTAACCAGCTGAGCTATCTCGCCATTGCATTTTTGCGGTGCAAAGATATGTCTATAATTTTAAATTGGCAAATTTTTTATCACTTTTCATCAAAAAAAATTCCACAACACATAAAAATAGGCTTAAAATGAATAATTAAATTTAAAAAAGAGAATAAATAACAGGTAAAAATTGGATTTGTAATTTATATTCATTAACTTGCGACAAATATGTAACTTGTTTAAACTTATAACTTTGCGTTACGATGAGTAAGGAGAAAATTTTTCTTGAATACCCAATGAGAGGCAGCGCTGTGATGATTTGGAAATATATTGGAACTGCTGCCGGATTATCACCATGGTTTGCCGACAGGGTTGATAGTTTTGACCGAACTTTCAATTTCTATTGGGGAAAGACCGAAAAAAAAGTAGCACATCTTGTAGCACAAAGAAACGGAGTTTATGTAAAATTCAGGTGGGAGGATGAATCGCCAAATACATATTTTGAGATGAGAATATCCTACAATGAACTCACACGTGAAAACACTCTGGAGATTACAGATTATGCCGACAAGGGAGAAGTTGAAGACCAAAAGGAGTTGTGGAATTCACAAATTGAAAATTTAAGAAGACAATCGGGTATGTAATGGTTGCTTTTTGCCTTACAAACCAAAAATTATGCTAAATTTGCACAGAAAACTGTAATAGCGGCACGTATTTACAGTTTTTCTGTGCTTTAATTATAATAATAACCGTTTTAAAACAGCAAGGTACCGCATAAAGACGAATATGAAATTTCCCAGGTTTTACATAAAAAAGTTGGATGGTTTCATTATTAAGGCCTTTTTGAAAAATCTAATGGCAACATTCTTTATTTGCCTTTTCATTTTTATTGTACAGTTGCTGTGGAAATGGATAGATGATTTTGTTGATAAGGGACTTGACATGTCCATTATAGCAAAATTCTTTATGCTTGGTTCGGTATCACTCATATCAAAAGCACTTCCGTTGGCTATTTTGCTTGCTGCATTGATGACATTCGGCAACATGGGTGAGAAACTTGAGTTACTGGCAATAAAATCGGCAGGTGTACCACTGATAAGAACAATAGTACCGTTGATTGTATGTTGCTCTATTTTGGGTGGAATATCATTCTACATGCAGAATTACGTAACTCCTTTGGCGCAAAGTAAGTTATTGAGGATGATGTACTCGATTAAACAGACATCACCCGAAAGTGATATAGTGGAAAGGATTTTCTATAACAAGATTGAGGGGTACAGCATATATGTGAATCACAAGAATTATGATACCGGAATTCTTTATGACGTTACAATATACGACATGACTGCCGGTTTCGAAAAGACAAATATCCTTGTTTCGGACTCGGCCATAATTAAGAATACCATTGACGAGAAACACATGATTCTGTCAATGTTCTCGGGCGAACAGTTCTCGAACCTTGACGATGACAATATAAACAAGAAGAACACGCCATACCGCCGTGAGAGCTTTACAAGAAAGGATGTTATTATTGAAACTGATGGTGGTTTTGAGATAAAGGATGCTGATTTCCTGAAGACAAGAGCCGATGGAAAAAATATGAAGGAGCTTAAGAGGGATATTGACTCTCTCAAGGTTTCCAATGACAGCATAGGAAAAGAGAATCTCAGATATTTGAGAAGAAACAACTATAATGATAAAGTTGTGCTTGACCGGAATGACTCTACGTTGATGACAAAGGAGGGTATATACTGGATGAATGTTGACAGTATATATAATGCAGCCACCAACAAAACTAAACTTATGTGGAAAAGAGATGTACAAAGGAGTATTACATCTCTTAGAAGCACATATAATATAAACGATAAGATTCTTCATCAGCTTGACAAGGACCTTAACAAGCATAAGATTTATTGGTGGGAAAAGATTACCTTGTCACTTGGATGTATAATATTCCTGCTCATTGGTGCACCACTCGGCTCAATTGTGAGAAAAGGTGGACTGGGATATCCTATAATAATATCTGTAGCTACATTCATTCTTTATTATATTCTTGACACCTCAGGCTCAAAGATGGCAAGTGAAGGTGTATGGAAGATTTGGTTCGGATCATGGTGGAGCACAATAATTCTGTTACCGATGGGACTATTCTTCACATACCAGGCAAACAAGGATTCAGGTGTATTGAATAATTTTGATATAAAGAATCTATTAAGGAAGATTTTCAAACTATCGGATAAGAGATATATTACAATTAAAGAGGTTATTATTGAAACACCTGATTATAAAGAATGCCATAATAATCTCAATGATATATATGATATCATACGGAGTTATAAGATAAAGAATAAACTGAAACACTTACCTACGCTGAAGTATGTATTCTTCAATGAAAAGGATGATACTCTTATAAAACTGGAAGAAAAACTTGAAAAAACGGTCGAAGAACTCAGTAACAGTAAATACAGAAGTATTATTATACAACTGAACGAGATGCCTGTTTTGGCAATAAGACCGGTTTCTTCACCTTTCAGGAAGAGTTGGATGAATATTATATTGCTTTTTATAATACCTTTGAGTATTTTTGTATACGCACGTTCAATAAGATTCAGAATAAAACTATTGATAGACCTAACAAAGGTTGAAAGGAAAATAAAAGAGATTAACGAGATTATAAAAAAGGAAAAACTTATATGAGTAACTTTAAATTAAATACAATAGAGGAGGCTCTAGATGATTTCAGAGAGGGAAAATTCCTTATTGTTGTCGACGATGAAGACAGAGAGAATGAGGGCGACTTTATAATAGCTGCCGAGAAGATTACCCCTGAGGCGGTAAACTTCATGCTTAAGAACGGACGTGGAGTGTTGTGTGCTCCAATAACAATGTCGCGCTGTAAAGAACTTGACCTGGCTCCGCAGGTAAGTTCAAACACAAGCCTTCTGGGAACACCTTTCACTGTTACCATTGACAAGGTCGAAGGTTGCTCTACCGGTGTATCAACAGCCGACCGTGCAGCAACAATCAAAGCTTTGGCATCACCCGAAAGTAAACCCGAGACTTTTGCACGTCCGGGACATATTAACCCGTTGTATGCGCAGGATAATGGCGTTTTGCGCCGTGCCGGACATACCGAGGCAAGTATTGATCTTGCCCGCCTTGCAGGACTCTACCCTGCTGCTGCACTCATTGAAATTATGAATGAGGATGGTACAATGGCACGTATGCCACAGTTGATAGAGATAGCAAAAGAGCATAACCTTAAAATAATATCAATCAAAGACCTTATTGAATACAGACTTAAAAAGGAGTCTATTGTTGAACAGGGTGAAGAGGTTGATATGCCAACCGAATTCGGACATTTCCGCCTTATACCATTCCGCCAGAAATCGAATGGTCTGGAGCATGTGGCTCTTATAAAGGGAGAGTGGAACGAGGATGAACCTATACTTGTACGCGTACATTCATCATGTATCACCGGCGACATATTCGGTTCACAGCGTTGCGACTGCGGCTCACAACTGCATGAGGCTATGAAACTAATCAACGAGACTGGTAAAGGTGTCATAGTATACCTTAACCAGGAAGGACGCGGTATTGGACTTATGAACAAGATGCGTGCATATAAACTACAGGAAGAGGGAATGGACACTGTTGATGCAAACCTATGTCTTGGATTCAAGGCTGATGAGAGGGATTACGGCGTAGGCGCCGAGATTCTGCGCAAGGTTGGAGTACACAACATGCGCCTCATAACCAACAACCCGGTAAAACGTATTGGACTCGAGAGTTATGGACTTACAATAAAAGAGATTGTTGGGATTGAGATTGAGCCTAACAACCACAACTCGCGCTACCTGCATACCAAGGCCGAGCGTATGGGACATACACTACATTTCTGCAATAAAAATAACTAACATAATTATTATATGAACAAATTATCAGACCGCGTAAACCGATTGGCGCCATCGGCAACATTGGCAATGTCACAGAAGAGCCAGGAGTTGAAAGCACAGGGCGTAGACG
>JAZQZZ010000026.1:0-67039 GCA_045634305.1 Bacteroidaceae bacterium
TTTTTTTAACATATGCAAATCAAGCGCTTTCGCATTTTTTAGTTTTCGCGAGCTGTCATTTGGTTGTCTCGATATACGCATTCTCTTGATTGTATCGATTTAGCAGTTCGATATAGTGATCTAAGACCAAGCATAGGTCATAATCTAAATCATCATAACGCTCTGCCAATTCCACGACCTCTGCTACACTCGTACGCTCAGCAGAATCATTAGGTTCTCGGTCTTCTACCACCCAGAAATACGCATAAGAATCCACATCGAAACTGAGTTCGCCATTCTCAAGATAGATACCATCAATAGTATATCTAAGTTCTGCAAGATAATCATATTCTCTATACCCTGCAAAAACGTTTTTTTCGTCATCTCGTATCTCCTCTTCGAAGAAGTCATCAACGGATGCGTCGTAATTAAACTGGTCAGGGATATAAAAATGCGTAAATCCCTTTTCCTGCATTAGTTCCTTGATTCTCTCCAATTTTAAAGCTATCTTAGCCATCAAATTCGATTTGTTTTTTTCCATAATTATATAAATCTCAAGATCTTCTTAAAACAATTTATAGAAGTCTCAATAGTTATTCGTCGCTCTGCCAAGTACTATACACGGCAGAGCAGTGTACTATATCTTGCTCTGCAACGTCCCCTATATCTCCACATCGCCATCGGTGCAGTGGACAACTGTGGCTGGGACTTCGTCATTCCAACCATTGCCTAACTCTATTTTTCTCCATTGCGCTATGGTACCTCGAAACCTGATGTCGGTAAGCATTTCGCAACGGCAAAAAGCCTCCCCTCCAATACTCGTCACGCTATTCCCAATAACAACCTCTTCTAATGATTCGCAATCTAAGAAAGTTCCCTCTCCAATACTTGTGACGCTGTCGGGGATAGTAATGGAGGTTAACCCACAACCAGAGAAAGCCCTTTTTCCAACAGTCGTGACGCTATTGGGAATAGTAACGGTATTCAGAGAGAAACACCATAAGAAAGCCCGCTCTCCAATACTTGTAACGCTATCGGAGATAGTGATGTCGGTCAGTTTATGGCAATTTGCAAAAGCCCTGGCTCCAATCTCCGTGACGCTGTCGGGGATAATGATAGAGGTCAGAGATGGGTAACCCGAGAACCCTTTCTCTTTAATGCAGGTCACACGATAGGAAACGTCGTTAAATACTACTATCTCGGGGATATTGATCTTACTCCAGTTACCTTCGTTTTCGACAATCTCTGCGGTCAATGTCTCCTCGTTGAGGAGGTACTTGATACCGTTGACAACTTTTTCTATCATAATTGTTATAGTAGATTAACAGTTAATTTTTTTTACGAATGTTATAGTTGGCGCTTGTGAATATCCCTTAAATCACCACATGTCCATCGTAGCAATAGACATCGCGAAGAGACCAACCACGCCAATCTTCATGTTTAGTGATTTTTCTCCATTGCTCTACAGTGCCATCATAATGGATTTTGTATAGCAATTTGCATCCATTGAAAACATTACTTCCTATATTCACTACGCTATCGGGAATAAAAATGTGTTTCAGCGATTC
Source organism: Bacteroidaceae bacterium (assembly GCA_045634305.1). Taxonomy (GTDB): domain Bacteria; phylum Bacteroidota; class Bacteroidia; order Bacteroidales; family Bacteroidaceae; genus HGM04593. The sequence goes on from JAZQZZ010000026.1 coordinate 1,548, forward strand.
GCAATCTTCAAAAGCGTAATCTTCGATACTCTTTACACTGTCGGGGATGGTAATAGTCCTCAGCGATTTCCTCATAGATATTTATTGTTTTATGTTATTCTAATTTTATGGTTTCACTGGTAAATCAGAACCATCTTCAACGATAAGCCAATGCATATCTGCTGGGAAATGTTCCTTATAGAAATCCACTTTGTTCTTAGGAGCATATATTGCCTTAAGATTGGGACAATCTTTAAAAGAATCAATTTCAAAATTTGAGACTCCAGCAGGCAAATGAACAATCTCCAATGAAGAACAACCATAGAAAGCATGGCCCTCAATGCTCGTTACATTTTCAGGAATAACGATGTTTGTCAACGAATAACAACCAGAGAAAGCACCACATCCAATGCTCGTTACGCTGCTAGGAATGGTGAAAGAGGTTGACGAGGAACAACCTTGTATCAGAGTGTTGGTGGCAGTTTCAATAATCGCATTGCAATTATTACGACTATCGTATATAGGGTTACCATCTTCTACGACAATATTCGTCAACGAATCGCAACCAGAAAATGCCGCTTCACCAATGCTTGTCACATTTTTAGGGATAAAAACACTCGTCAATAAAGAACATCTAGAGAACGCAAATTGTCTAATGCTCGTTACACTACTAGGGATGTTGATAGAGGTTGATGAGGAGCAACCCTTTATCAGAGTATTGGTAGCCGTTTCTATAATCGCATTGCAATTATCGCGGCTATCGTATATTGGGTTACCATCTTCTACGGTAATACTCGTCAACGAAGTGCAACCACCAAATACTGCTTCGCCAATGCTAGTTACACTTTTGGGGATAAAAATACTTGTCAATGAAGAACAACCAAAGAATGCACGACCTTTAATACTCTCTACACCTTCAGAAATAACGATGCTTGTCAACGAAGAACAGCCATCGAAAGCGTTATTTCCAATAATCTTTACACTTTTAGGAATAACAACGCTTGTCAATGAGGAACAACCATAGAAAGCAAAACTACCAATTCTCTTTATACTTTCAGGAATAACAACGCTCGTCAATGAGGAACAATCATAGAAAGCCCCGCTTCCAATGTTCGTTACACTTTCAGGAATAACAACAGTAGTCAAAGAAGAGCAACCAAAGAACGCATTGTTAGGAATCTCTCCGGTTCCCTCTGGAATGATGGCCACACCATCTTTAATTTCAAATTTATCCATAGTATTTCAATTTATTAGCTGAATTGATGTTCTTTATATACTGTTTTTGTTTGAATTAGATAAGGCCCTGAAATTCGTATTGAATATTAACTTTGTGCTCAAAGTCCAATATATCGACCTCAGGTTTACCAAGAGACCTCAAATGCTCGTTGTATGCCTCAATAGTTGCTTTGTAGCACGCCTTATCCAGGATATCATAAATATCAGGAAATGTCTCTTTTTGTATCCTAACATTCAATTTATTTCATGAGCTATTCTAAACCTCCTCCATAGGGTCATCGATTTTCTCTCTCACCGCCCTCAATATCTCCACCATTGCCCAAGTGTCCTGCTGACAGTAGCGTTTTAGGGCTTCCCTACGCTCGGTTTTGGTTTTTAATGTACCAAATGTCGGCTGATCAGAATCATAGTTGATGAAAGCAATGTATGCTTGCACACCATTGCCCACATCCATGCCTTTATAGGTGAGCGTTGGCACAAGAACAGGAAGCGTTTTTTTGATGGAGTAGCTGCCACTGAGGTCTTTGTGGTAGTAGTTGAAAATATCAGCATTCTTCATTCCATTGTACATTTCCTTATTATTTTGCAACAAATGCAATAGGTCTGCCGACTTATCTCTGATGGCAAGTAGTTTGTCGCTATATTCTGGGTAGAGAGCAGCCAATTCTTCAAGGCGACCTTTCTCATACGTCGTAAATTGGGCAAGCATAGTGCCTTTGAGAGAGCCGTCCTCATTGTACTCAAAATGATCAATGATGGCTTCTGCCAACGCCTTGCGTTCATCATTATAGTACTCTTCGTTGAGGAAGATGAAATTATCTTTCTCCTTATCGCAGATACCTTCTTTGCGTTCAATATGCAAAGAGAACTCAAAAACCGATTGTGTATATGGTCTTTCTCCTTTGAAACGTGGCAATGGACAAGGAAAGCCCTCAAAGTCGAAGTGGTAAATAGGATATTCAAGTTGGTCAAACCAATACTGCATCTTTTCTTTGTCGACATACTCTGTGCCGTTGTCGTAGCAATCACGTTGAATGAGATGTTTTTTATTTTTCAACCATTCCAATGGCACATCGTTTAGTTTGTATTTTCCATCGTTAATCAACTCATACTTTCCTTTGATACCCCAATCCATAAAACTTTGGTCACTGTTCATATACTTGTTTGCAGAATTGGTCTCTGGCACATCACGTAGTTTTTGGAAACAATGCTTCCAAAATAGACATTCCGTGTTCTTTCCCCAAGCACAATGCTTGCCAACATTGACTTTAATGTTCACATCGTGTGGAGTGGAAATGTAGCTTTCAAGGCTGGCAATCTCCTTTAAGATTGTCTCCTGATACGCTTTGGTGGTCTCGTTTAATTCTATAAATGTGATAATCTCTTGTCCATCCACGTTGTTATATACTCGCTGGCCGTTTTCATCGACAGCACCGTCATACACATATTCGCTGTTGAGCACAGCAAGATAATAATTTACAGGACGCTTGTCACCAGACTGACGAAGTGCGTGTTCAATGACGAACCGTTGGAAAGCGAGGTCGTAGGGATGTTTTCCCTCTTTGCGATACTTGTCGAGCAGGTATTTCTTCTTTTCCTTAAACATTTCCGAAGCATAGTCATTAACCTTGCTTGCTATCTCGTTGAAGTGCCAGATGTTCTTGTCCTTGATAAACAAAGGATATGTATCTTTCTTTTTATCTTTCGTATCTCTTTGTGCATTCGAGAAAAACAGTCCTTTATTCTTACCGTCCTTATCTGTCCAATATTGATACTTTCTATTGGTAGTGGCCTTCACCTCGACGATATTGATTTCATTCTCGTTTTCGTTGTATATATCCACGTAGCAACGATAGGTGTGGCCGTTATGTTTGTACTCGAAAAGTTTCTGACCATTTACATTCTGGGAGTTTGCGATGAATTTACCATGGAAATACTTATTGGCAACCTTCAAGGCCTCATCTTCTACTTGTTTGTAGTATGGTAGCAGAGCCTCAAGCTCTTGACTCGGCGCAGAGTCGAATTCTTCGTCGTCCTCTTCGGGAGATTCGGCAGACTCCATAGCAGACTCCCTCATACTTTCCGCCAACTCTCTCAAAATTTCTTCGCGGCGTTCGCGTTCTGCATCAATATCGTCTTTTCTCGTTGGGTTGTGTTTTAACTCCATAGGGAAATACATTGGACATCGTGTCCAATTGATAAATCTTGATTTTGAAATGTACATCATGGCTATTTGGATTTTCCTCCATATTTATAGTTTTAGAGTGTAAAAAACAATTAAACTTCGCTAGTCTTTCTTTTTTCCTCTCAAAAGTAACCAAAGGAACTGAAATGGCAGCGTCAGGCAATAGCCGGTAAATGCAAGAAGCGCCACTATATCAATACATGCAGACTTGATAGCCGCCTCAAGCCCCCAATTTTCATACACCCATTTGATGCGTTCTATGTTTATCATATGCGTTGATATTAGATAAGGTCGTGAAATTTGTAATTTCCACAAATGTATCTATTATTATTTTCTTTTCAAAGCCAAAGCGCAATATCTATTACAGTTTCATCAGGAACGATGCGATTTGCGATTTTAAATCTATAACTAATTTTTCCTACTTTCTCAACAAAGTATCAAAAGGAACTGAAATGGCAGTATCAGGCAATAGGCGATAAATGTAAAAAAATACGCGAGGCTGGCTAAACCGGCCTCGCGTATATATAAATATTTTAAGGAATCACTTTCTCTTGTTAACCATTGCATCGATTGCGGCAACGGCTGTGATGTTGAGAATCTCCTGTACAGAGCTTTCGAAATCAATGAAGTGAATAGGTTTGTTCAATCCCATCTGGATTGGTCCGATAATCTCTGTGTCTGAGCCGAGCGCCTGCATCATCTTGTATGACGATGACGCCGAGTTCAAGTTAGGGAACACCAATGCATTAACCTCACGACCTTTGAGTTTGTTGAATGGATACTTTTTGTCGCGCAATTCGCTGTTCATTGCAATGTTAACCTGCATTTCGCCGTCGAGCAACCAATCGGGGTAATTCTCGTGGATATGTGCAACTGCCTTACGCACACGCTCGGCACTACCGCCCTGGTCGGTTCCGAAGTTTGAATATGACGCCATTGCAATTACCGGCTCATGGTTGAAGAAACGTACCGATTTCTCGGTCAAGCGGGCAATATCTATGATTGTTTCCAAATCGGGAGCACGGTTAATCAATGTATCGGCAACAAAGTATGTACCCTTCTTTGAATTGATAATGTGCATTGTGGCAAATGTACTATAGCTCTCCTGCATACCAATCACTTCCTTGGCAACCTTGATGGTATTAGAGAACTTTGTGTAGAGACCTGTCACAAAAGCATCGGCATCGCCGGTCTCAACCATCATCATACCAAAGTAGTTGCGCTCGAACATCTTATCATTTGCCTCCTCAATGGTATAACCCTCGCGCTGACGTTTGCTTGTGAGAATCTGAGCATAACGTTCGCGACGCTCTTCCTCATTGGGATGACGCAGATTAACGACCTCAATACCTTCGAGGCTCAAACCGAGTTCTGCAGCGAGTTTATTGATGACTTCGTCGTTACCCAAAAGGATAGGTTGGCATATACCCTCTTCTTTCGCCTGTACAGCAGCCTTCATCATTGAAGGATGTGCGCCCTCGGCAAATACCACGCGCTGTGTCTCGGTACGCGCCATATCATGAATCTGCTGTGTGAGTTTTGACTCACGTCCCATAAACTCAAGCAAATGCTCTTTATATTTTTCCCAATCGGTAATCTCCTTGCGTGCAACACCGCTTGCAATGGCAGCCTTTGCCACAGCTGTAGAAACCTCTACCAAAAGACGTGGGTCTACCGGTTTTGGAATGAAGTAGTCACGACCGAAAGAGAGTTTGCCCACCTTGTACACCTTGTTGACAATTTCGGGTACAGGCTGCTTTGCAAGGTTTGCAATAGCGTGCACGGCTGCAAGTTTCATCTCTTCATTGATGGCTGTTGCTGCAACGTCAAGCGCACCACGGAATATATAAGGAAAACCGATAACGTTGTTTATCTGGTTCGGATAGTCGCTGCGACCTGTGCTCATGAGTACATCGGGACGGCACTCCATTGCAGCCTCATAGGTAATCTCTGGTTCGGGGTTGGCCAATGCAAAGACAATGGGGTCATTCGCCATTGAACGAACCATATCCTGCGAGAGCACATTACCCTTTGAAAGGCCAAGGAACACATCGGCGCCCACTATAGCCTCGGCAAGGGTGGTTATATCTGTACGTGATGTCGCAAACTCAACCTTTTCGGGGGTGAGGTTGGTACGAGAAGTACTGATGACGCCACGGCTGTCGAGCATAACAACATTCTCGCGCTTTACACCCAACGCCAGATAGAGCTTTGTACAAGAAATTGCAGCTGCACCGGCACCGTTTACAACAACCTTTACATCACCGATATTCTTGCCGTTCACCTCAAGGGCATTGAGCAAGCCGGCTGCTGAAATTATAGCTGTTCCATGCTGATCGTCGTGCATTACAGGAATATCGAGTTCCTCTTTCAAACGACGCTCAATTTCAAAGCACTCGGGTGCCTTGATATCCTCAAGGTTGATACCGCCAAATGTTGGAGCGATAGCCTTCACTGCCTGAATGAATTTCTCAGGGTCCTGCTCGTCGACCTCAATGTCAAAGACATCGATACCTGCATAAATCTTGAAAAGCAAGCCCTTACCCTCCATCACAGGCTTACCGGCAAGGGGGCCGATATTGCCAAGGCCAAGCACTGCTGTACCGTTTGAAATTACAGCCACAAGGTTACCTTTGTCGGTATATTTGTAGGCATCATCCGGGTTATCCTTGATTTCGAGACATGGCTCTGCGACACCCGGTGAATAGGCCAATGACAGATCTGTCTGTGTAAAATATGGTTTGGTAGGTACTACTTCAATCTTACCGGGACGTTTGCCGGCATGGTAGTTCAATGCATCTTCTTTGGTTATCTTTGCCATTGTAGTAATAATTTACCCCAAAAAGGGTTTTATTTTGTATTGTTTGTTAATCCGTTCAAAAAGCTGTCACCCGCCTCGCCGACACCAAAAAGCGCGAAGTCATACTTCACCGGGTCATCGGGCGATAGTTTGCGCAACTGCGCCGTCAATTCCTCAACCGTTCTGCGGTCATTCTGCTTGCGGGTTATTATTCCAAGCAGGCGGGCAGTACGTGCAACGTGTACATCAAGCGGAATCATAAGTTCCGCCGGAGACACCGCATTCCATACACCCAAATCCACCACTCCATCCTTGCGGCATAACCAGCGCAACATCATATGCATTCTTTTGCAGGCCGACGCCGGTTTACCTTTCTGTGCCACTGGGTTGCTTATATGCCTTGTAGGAGCACCGCCATTCACAGCCGCCAGTTCGTTTCGCAGATTTTCAATGCCTTCCCAAACCGTGCAGCCCCGAAAAAGGTTCTCCATTGTACCATACTTTTTATATATGCTTTTTAAACCGCGGCAAATATATTTGAAATCACGGACAAAGAATGTACGGTGAATGTTCATTGCATCGTCAAGCGTCTCCCATTCGCTACTCATAACGTAGTCATAAGGGGCTGAATGCATGATATCGTACAGCATCTTACGGCCAGAGGAAAGAATCATCTTCCTGTTTCCCCAAGCTATGACCGATGCCAACAACGCAGCAATCTCCACATCCTCGCGGCGTGTGAACGAATGAGGGAAAGAGATGGGGTCGTCCTTGATAAACTCCTTGCAGTTATAACGCGCAAGTTTATCGTCAAGTACAGCCCTCAGATGTTCCATGCGACAGCCAATATTAAAGCATAGTCATAGCCTGCTCCAACTCGCTGTATGTGTCGTCACATGCAGGGACAAGCGGCAGACGCAGTACATTCTCAACCTTTCCATGTATGTTCAGCAGCGCCTTGATACCCGATGGATTGCCATCGACGAATATAAGCTGGAAAAGTTCATTGAGGCGGTCATGCTGGTCGCGTGCATCGCTAACACGGCCCTCCTGCATAGCACGTACAAGTGCTATCATCTCCTTGGGATATGCATTTCCAAATACAGAAATCACTCCTACGCCACCAGCTTCCATAATATCCACGGTGAGAGCATCATCGCCCGAGAATACATCGAAATGAGGCGGTTTCAAGGCAATGAGTTCCTTGAGCTGGGCCAGGTTGCCCGATGCAGCCTTGTAGCCAACAATATTAGGGCATTCATTTGCAAGACGTGCCACTGTTGCAGGCAGGATATTCACACCTGTGCGTCCCGGAACATTATACATATATATTGGAAGTTCGGTTGCTTCGGCAATAGCCTTGTAGTGGCGATAGATTCCCTCCTGTACCGGCTTGTTATAGTATGGAGCGATAGAGAGAATGGCATCTACACCGGTAAGGTCCTCGGTCCTGATTTCCTCAACTACATTGCGTGTACAGTTGCCACCGATACCCAACATGATCGGCATGCGGCCGTCAACCTGTTTTATGATGCGCTTTCGTATTTCACGTTTTTCATCTGTTGTCAACGTTGGAGTCTCTCCTGTAGTTCCAAGCACACACAGGAAGTCGGTACCGCAATCAATATGCATCTGCACCAAATTTTCCAGCGCTGCATAGTCAACCTCGCCGTCTTTTGTAAAGGGAGTTACAATGGCGACGCCCATACCTTTCAGTGTTTTTCGCATCATAAGTCTATATAGAATTTCTTAAAATTATTTCGGATTGCAAAATTACATCAAATTTTGCTAATTATTATATTTATTATAATAAAATCGATGATTTTAGCTTTTGTTTGCACATTCATTGCTGCAGCATCTGAAGGAACTCATCCTCTGTCACAAGGCGCACACCCATTTTCTGTGCCTTCTCAAGTTTGGCCGGACCCATATTCTCACCCATTAGAATAAAGGATGTCGACTTGCTCACACTGCCAACATTCTTTCCGCCGTTACGTTCAATCATCTCCTTGTACTCATCGCGTGAGTGATGGGTAAAGACACCGCTGATTACAATGCTCTGTCCACTCAGAATGTCACTCTTTTCAACACCGGTCTCTTCCTCAACCACAAGCTTCAGACCTGCAGCCTTTAGTTTTTCAATCATTTGCAGATTCTCATCCTTGGCGAAGAACGCACGCACAGCACCGGCTATGCGTTCACCGATCTCATCAACCGCCGTGAGTTCATCGAAAGAGGCTGCCATCAGAGCATCGATATTACCGAATGCACGTGCCAGACGCTTTGCCACCGTTGCTCCCACAAAACGGATTCCTAGAGCGAACAGTACCCTCTCAAACGGAACCTGCAACGAAGCTTTTACCGCATTCACAATGTTTAGTGCAGACTTTTCACCCATTCGTGGCAGGAACATCAAATCCTCGGGCTGAATTGCGTAGATATCAGTTATATTCTTTACAAGTCCGTAATTGTAGAGTTGTTCAATTGTTTCGGGGCCAATTGAATCAATATTCATAGCCTCACGCGAAACAAAATGCTCAATCTTTCCCTTTATCTGCGGCGGGCATGCTAAATCATTCGGGCAATAGTGCGCAGCCTCGCCATCGTAACGTACCAACGAAGTGCCACACTCGGGACACTTTGTTATAAAAGCGACCTTTTCACCTAGCATGAATCGTGCCGAAGTGTCAACACCTGTTATCTTGGGAATAATCTCACCACCTTTCTCCACATATACCATGTCGCCAATATGAAGGTCGAATTTTTCAATGATATCGGCGTTATGCAACGACGCACGCTTTACCACTGTACCCGACAACTGTACCGGATCGAGGTTAGCAACCGGAGTTACAACACCCGTGCGTCCCACCTGATATGTAACCTCATTAAGGCGCGTCACGGCACTCTCGGCCTGGAATTTATATGCAATTGCCCAACGGGGCGACTTGGCTGTGTAACCAAGATTTTTTTGCTGGCGCAGTGAGTTAACCTTCAGCACAATGCCATCAGTGGCAAAAGGCAGGTTCTTACGTTCGTCATCCATGCGGTCAATAAAGGCGAACACCTCGTCAATAGTGCGGCATTTGCATGTCGTGTCGGAGATTTTGAATCCCCAACGCTTGGCAGCCTCAAGGTTCTCGTAATGTCCATCGGCCGGAAGTTCCTCGCCAAGAAGGAAGTAGAGATAGGCATCGAGCGAGCGCTTTGCCACAACCGATGAATCCTGCAGCTTGAGCGTGCCCGACGCAGCATTGCGCGGATTGGCAAAAAGCTGTTCGCCGGCTTTGGAACGTTCCACATTAAGACGTTCGAAGACATCCCATGGCATGAGCACTTCACCTCGTATCTCAAACTCCGCAGGATAGCCGTTGCCCGAGAGCACCAAAGGAACAGTACGTATTGTCCTTACGTTGGCTGTGACATCGTCACCCTTTTCACCGTCGCCGCGCGTAACGGCACGAACCAGTTTGCCGTCAATATATGTCAAAGATATTGATGTGCCGTCAAACTTCAATTCGCAGCATATTTCAAACTCCTCATTCAAGGCACGTTTAACCCTTTCAAAGAAATCGGCAACTTCTTCTTTGGAATAGGTGTTGCCAAGCGAGAGCATTGGGTATTTGTGCTGCACCTGCTTGAACTCCTTTGTAATGTCGGAACCCACACGCAAGGTCGGCGATGTGGGGTCATACATATCGGGGTTGGCAACCTCCAGTTCCTGCAGCTCACGCATGAGCATATCGAACTCAATATCGCCAATCGTAGGCGAATTCAGGACATAGTAATTATGGTTGTGTTCATGCAACTGCCTGCGCAGTTCAAGTATACGTGCTTTTGAATCCATAGAGATTATTTTTCCTTGTGCGAAGATACAAAAATAGAACGAAAAACAGGAGCGATTTCCATGAAAACCGCTCCTGTCATTATCATTTATTCACAAGTATCAGAACCCTGCGTATGCGAATGTCACCAAACGATAATCCTTTTTGAAGATTGTCGCTGTCTTTGTGCTCACATTGTATGTAACACCCGCAGCCTTGTCAGCCTTCACATAACCGTTTGCAACATTTGAGAAACCCTCCTTGCGCAATGTCTGAGTGTAGATATTCCATGCAGCATCGTCTTGCTCATATACAAAAGTAATAGAGTTCTCGGTAGACATGTAACCCAAAGCTGTCTGGCCATACATTGGGAAAGCAGCCATCAATGGAGAAAGAGCCATTTGCTGCGCAGGCTGCATTTCGCTCATTTCGTAACCATTCTTCTTGAAAGCCTTAGCTGCCGACTTCTCAGCGCTGCAAGATGTTGTCAGAACAACAACTGACATCATGAGGATTGCAGTAATTGTAAAAATCTTTTTCATAACCGTTTTTTAATTTATTTTTTGCAAAAGTACATTTTTTAAACATAAAAACAATCAATTACAGAAATAATTTCACGTTACAATTTGACAATACCGATTTAACCCCACTCCGTGCGCTTGAACCTCCGCTACAGTCACAGTGAAACATAAAAACAAGATATACGTTTTCACCTTTTACATTTCAGTTTTCACTTTTCACTTTTCAGCTTTCCGTTTTCCAACTGCTCCATCAGTTCGGTCGGAATGCCTTGTATCTGCTGTCCGCTTGCGGCAGCCTCTTCGTTGCGTTTAATGGCTTCCAGAATTTTTGTCGCGAACGGATAGGATGAGTTCTCAAGCATTGTCTTCACATCCAAAGCATTGGCACGGAACAATTCCATGAGGAAATCATTTGCAAGCATCTGATAGGCCGGTGTGTTATAACCCTCGGAAATCGTAATGTCAAGTTCACTCTCCTGCACCTTCTGCGGGTCATACCACTTTGCCTCCTCACTGTACTGTTTGCCTGCAAGGTCTATATAACGGTTCTCGGTGTAATACTGTTGCAATGTTTTCATCACCTTGGCATCGCGACGGCGACGGAATGTCCTGAAACCATCGAACAACCCTTTGAGATTGAGCGAAGAGTTCTGCACCTGTTGTGCATATAGCGAGGCCGGTGTTCCCGAACGTGGGTTCTGCCCTTGCATTGCCGAGTTGACACCCGATATTTCATTTATCAATCTCAACTGCAAATTCAGCAACTCAAAGTCACCGGCAACTGCCGCACCACTATTGTACTGGCGAACCACCCCATCAATGCTTTGTCCCGGCTTGAGTTTCACGAACAGCACACCGTTATATCGCACATACTCATCAATAACCTCCTCGCGCGTCATGCTCTCGAACGCATCGTCATCGACAACAAGCACACCTTTTGACGATGTTCCACGTATGAAGTCAATGAGCGTTGCAGTGCGGTTTATTGCACGTTGCTGATCAATGAACTGCTCCACGAAATTCCCGAGCCGCCCATGTATCAACGGATAGAGATGCAACACGTAATTATGTTCGCCATGCCAATAAGGGCTACGCCCCTCCTGCAACACATCACCATAGGGCGACATATAGCGGTAGTACCAATAACGCTCCGTGGCAAACTCATATTCAATGAGCAAGAGGTCATCATCGGATATTGTATTCCCGCTTTCGGTCTCAAAATCCGAGTTCCCGGCCTCGCTCATTGGCGCAGGCTTTAACCTTTCAGTTTTCGCTCTACGTCTGCGGTCGTTCTCCTCGTCGAGTTTCTTGCGGCTTTCTTCATCATATGGCAGATAACCCCAAGTACCACGCAACGTATCGTTCCAGAAATATGCATCGCGCGTCTCGAGTTTCCACCCGAGAATCACACGGCACAGATTAGTGCGCGATGCCGTATAGAACGAGAAAGAATGAGCCTCATCGCCCTGCATTGCACGCGTAGAGTACATCTGTTCATCAACAGCATGATAGATATTGCGGATGCGTTCCTTTTGCTGTGGTGTAGTGCCGAAATGCGCCAGTACATCGTTGAGCGGAAGGTCAAAGAGTTCTCCCACACAAGTGAGATCCCACATGCGTACATCCTCGATGTTTGTATTGAAGAAGAGACGCGAGGGATTTACCGGATATACCCATACATCTTTTTTATCCTTGGAACGGTTCACCCCATATTCTACCCTCTGCGCTGTCATACCGCCATTCAGCAACATACGCATGCAGTCGGCATCCACCTCCTCCAGTTCGTTGATATCGTGGACATATTCTATTGCAACCGACATCATTTCACCCACCCTGCTCTCGTTCTGGTCGCGCGCCACGCACACCGGACGCATGAGGTTCTGCCGCAACTGCCCCTCAATGTTGCTCAAAATGGGAGCAATCATATTGTTCTTGAGCGGCACCTTGCCGTTCTTCTTTATCAGTTCACCTTCAGTAATCTGTGCTAGAGTATCGGGGTCGGTGACCAGGTCGCCCCATTGGTCGCCATAGCTGTACATTAGGCTTCGCCGCAATTTGCGGCGAGCCTCATCAAGAGCATTCCAACAGGCAGCACATTCGGCAAGGAATTCATAGGCAACGCCCGGTTCCCTGTCATGCTTGTTTTCCCCACGTGAGGATGCCTTAACACGTTTGTCAAGAAATTTATTCATTACACAATCAGCTTTGTCAGTTCAACTCATCAAGTTCATCTCCCAAATGCCTGAATGCATCGCGCCACTCACGGTTCTCGACGATATCACTCAATTGTTTACTTTTCTTATCCTCTTTTCTCTTGAATTCACCAAAGCCGAAATCATTTTTCGGTTCCCCGTTTCTGACTTTGCGCGGTTCATCGGAGTAAATCTGCTGCAATTTCTCATATACCACATCGAGCGGTCCATTGAAGTACTTCATCAAATCACTCAGGTCATTTATCACTGAGTTTGAAGGTTCTCTTTTCCTCTCGGCATATGGGACGATATTGTCACTGAATGGCACCCTTTCACCGGTCAACATAAACAGTGTGTAGTCGTCAAGTGATGGGAAGCGTTTCGTGAACTCATCGGGATCGAAACCATATTCTTTTTCAAAAGTTCTGTCAAGTTCTCCGAAATAGTCAAATCTCGGGTTCGTGCGCCTAGCGTTTTCAATACCTTCAATAATCTTTCGCGCCTGTTTGTATTTGCGTCCAAGCCGCGATTCAATACCGAGCAGATTCATTGAAACAGCCTTGTTGAATCCCTCATAGTCCAACACCACATCCTTGAGATACCCCGGCATATACGCAGAATTGTCAGGATTAGACAAGAACCCTTTGTCAATGACCAGTTTTTTGGCAGCGGCATCGTACCTCATCGGCATTTCCATGTTTTCAACCACTTCAACAGGCAGATTTGCAAGTTCGGGATATATTGAATAGAACGACCGGTCGTCATAAATTTCCTTGAGTGTAGTTTTCCCAAGCACACCACCATCAGCTCCGTTGCGGTGTTTTATACCGGAGAGTACTTCCCTGACTTGCTCATCCGTTGCAACCCAGCGATCAAGAACCTCCTGTTTCTTGTTCTCGGGCAACAAATCATAGTTCTTCAAAATTTTGCTTGTGTACAACCCTGCCGGAGTATTTGTAAACAATTTTTTATTGGCTGCTATTTTTGCTCTCGTATCGGCCTCATAAGCCTCACGGTCATAGTAGGTATTCTTTTTCTGCTTTGCCGCATCAAAAAGGCCGAACACCCAGTTACGGTATCGCGATGGCGGCGTACGTTTTTTTACATACTTTGCATGCTGACGCAGCAGGCTCATCAAGTCACTTTCTGTGATACGGCGGTTACGGCCCGTGTAGATATTAAGCCTTACGAGAGAATTCCTGACAAAATCCTTGAACCCGGTCAAGAGTGAGCGTTCAGTGGATGAGAGAGCAGCCTTTTCAGTGAGTTCAGCCAGATACTCCTCTATCAGCGTGTAGTTGTCAACTTTGTCATAGCGCGACTTCATGCGTGCAATCCCTTCACGCACCGGCCCCGTGGCCTTGCGATAAACCTCTTCAAGGAACAAATCGAAATGATTACCGAACAACTTTGCCAAGCCGGCATGTGCTACACACTCATGAACAACAGTTTTCTCAAGTTCCTCCTTCGAGGCTATATTAGGCAAGTTGATTACAATCTTGCCATCCGGTCCTTTCCAACCCATGGAACGTATCTTGCCATTATATTCATGTACAGCGGTCTTGTCCTTTTCATCGGGATAAGGAAGCTGGTGTTCATCGGTAATGAATTCAACATCGAAATCATACTTGCGCGACATCTTCAGTGCCATCTGTTTCATATGGTTTATATCCTCAACCGTGTTGCCTACACCCTCATAGCTCCACACATATCCCGACGGTACTGCATCATTGATTTTTATTGGTTTCTCCTCTAAGCCGCTACCTACCGCATCAGCCTTATCGGGATGAGCCGTATAATAGTCATTCAATTCTTTGGCCTTGACTTCATCGTTCGTCATCCCTTTAAAGAGACTAGCCTTGCCCTTTTCGCGGAATTCGGCAGCACGTCTGTTGTCTGTTCCTTGTTTAAGGGCATTCACCTCCTGGCGCACCATAGCCTCATACTCATCGAGAGCGCGGTTCTCAGCATCGGAACATTTGTAGAACGGTTCGTTGACCTTCACAAGCAGGGCTCCGTCATCGAGCCCATATTTTTTCTCAATCCCACGACGCATGTCAGAGAGGTATTGCACCATGCCGCTCTCATCGTACGTGGCACGCTCAACGATTTCACGCACCATCACATTCTCCCAATCGGCAAGCGGAACATTTTGCGCACGTCTGTATAACGCCTGCGCAATATCATTGACAGACACACTCTTCTCCTTTGCATACAAACCGGCCTGGCGCAGCAGATTCTGCGAATCTATTCCCTGCAACAATTCACGTTCGTGTGTGGCAATACGGTTCTTACGCAGAATTCCGTTATAGAAGAGCAGGCGCCCCTTTACATCGCTCGCGCTCTCAAAAAGATGACGCTCCACCTTCCTGCCATTGAAATCATAAGTCGTGAGCAACCAGTTGCCATCCCTTCTCTTCTCCACGCTGTAATCGTATGCAACCGGCGGAGTCGATGTAAGTTTGTTCTCGATGATGTACATAAGCTTTGCTTTTGTTGCAGCCGAAACATCGCCGCTCTGCATAAGACGCATATAGTTGTCAATAACTGCACCACGTGCTTCGCCCGCGCCCAACGATGGCAGACGCAACTCGACCTCGACACTCTTCATGAACTCAACAGGTTCAATATCCACCCCACGCAGTTCCTCCTGTTCGGCCGCCGAGAGTTTCAATTCATCCTTCAACGTTCCGTTGGGTTTGAGTTTATTCTCGGCGCCTTTTGGCTGCCAATGTGTCATTTTCATCACACCCAGCGTCCCAAGACTCTCAGTAAAATCATATACGATGTCTATCGGTTCAATCTCAATGTCGCGCGCCAGTTTCTCGGCCTCAGTAGACAAAGTGAACACCGCCGACTCGGCACTCAACACTTCCGCCGACGCCAGCATTTTCTTGCCGCCTGTCAATCCCTTTGTAATTTTTTTCAATCGTGTACCCACGGCACCCACAAGGCCACCTGTTGCAAAGCCCTTTAAAAAAGAACCGGCAGCCTTGCCGGCATCAATTCCATCGTTGTAAAGCACATCATCGGCGATACTGTTCGCCGAATCGTACATTCCCAATGTCAAACCGTTGGTTGCCGCGCTTTGCAGAATCCTGTTTTTCAGGTTCCCAGTCAACATACGCTCCGCCATTTTCGCAGCATAAGCCTTTGACATGCCTTCTGTAGCATTATAGGCAAAAATGCGGGAAGCCAACCTTGACGTTGCCAGACTCGTTGCCTTGCCTGTAAGACCTGCTGCAGCAGAACCGAATCCGGCAAATGCAGGAGAATCAATCAGCAGAGAACCTATGCCCGCCGAAAAATTCTCGAAGCGGTTTGCATCGTATCGTGCAAGGCTCTCATTCTCCAGCATCTTGTAATTTCTGTTGCTAGTGGCAAGACTCGCCACATCACCCACAAGAGAGCCATCGATTGACTTTCTCAAGACATACTCTGCTCCATTTTCAGGTTTGTTCTTTTCGACATAATTCTCGAGCATTGCATTGTGCAAAGTAGGCTTCACGTAATCCTCGATGTACATATCCACATCGAATCCGCCACGGCGGGCGATAGGCTCCACCATGCTGCGCAGTTTGTCCATGTCCACCTCCTTCATTGCCTCATCGGCAATCTTCACCGGGTCATACTTCCCGTTCGCAACGCGCAATGCAACAAAAGGGTCGGCGCTGTAATCGGCATACGCCTTGTTGGCGGCCTTCGTAGCTTCATTGAGTTTCGTCTCATAGACATTCTTCAGGTCATTCTTGTAATAATCACTTACCACATCCTGAAAAGCCCTTGGCGAAACCGAATAGCCGAATTCGCCTCGGCGCGGAGTTGCTTCGGGGACAACATAGCCGTACATGTCGCCCAAGCGTCCATCTTTCATGTAGCTCGCCTTCAACACTTCGCGGCCCGTCATATATTCGGGAACCGCCTTTTCTTTAGCTTTTGTTTTCTCAGCATCGTATCTGGCGTTATAGTAGTTATCGCCCGGCATTGACAGCGCAGGACGCTTGTCATTCTCATCCATGAACGACGATGCATAACGTGTTTTGCCAAGCAACCCGCCATTGCCAAAGAACCGTTTATCCCCGGCACCGGAATCTTCACCTGCAAAAACATCATCACCCGAGGGCGCCACCATCCCGCCATCCTCGGGGTACGTGGAATTCCACTCTTTGTTTTTCTTGTTTATATCCTCTTCGTTATAATTCATTGAATACATAGCTTTATTGTCTTTTAAATATTGAAACCTTTTCTATTTCCCATTCCATTGGTGCTGAACTTTGCACCGAACATATCACCGGCAATTGAGCCTTTATAATCCTTTACTGAAGACTTGAACTTCTGTATAGGGCTATTGTTTTTTCTGCTACCTTGAAGTGTGACCTTCGAATTTCCCAACAGCGAAATCAAGTTCGATGTAAAATTCAAGAACTCCTCTACGTTCTTCCGGCGTCGCCGTTGTTCACGTTCATCGGCACTACGCAACTCAATATTATCCTTGATTCTCTGCAATTCGCGTCCGATATACGCATTTACACTAGTTATAGTACCCATCGTAACCTTTTGTAGAGTTGTCACTTTTCTTTTCATTACCCCATTTGGTGGCCAGCAAAGCATTCTGGAACAGATTGTAGCCATTGTTCGCTGCTGTCATGGCCATTTTCTCCTCCAAAGCCAAATCATTCAGTTCATTGGCAAGGAATGCATTCTTGTTCTGGCGATGCACCGCCTCAATCTGATTCTTGCGGCTGTCGTCCTGAGCTGCGAGATTCGTAACCACATTCTCCATGGAACGCAATCCCTGTTCATTGCGTGCAAGCGAATACTCCGGCGTAGCCCCCATAACAAGCGAGTGAGCCCTGTTCTGTTCATTGTTGCGTCGCAAGCTGTTTTCAACCCTTTTCATTGCAGCCCTGGCAGCAGTGCTGTCAATGAAACTCTCATAATAGTTACGTCGGTACCAAGCCTCTTCATCTGCCCTAGCCCTGTCACGCAACTCCTTAGCCTTTTTGGATGCCGCGTTCTTGTCGAGCACCCCCTTCACACTCGAATAGAGCCCCAATGCCCCATTCAGTCCTTTTAAAACCTTTGGTAAAATCACTTTTGTGAGCATAATTCTTTTTTGTGCAAAAGAAACACAGGATGTAGCGAACAAGGTTGCTGAAATGCCACAAAATCAACAAGTTGGATTTATTGGCAAAACAGCAACCTTTGAAAAGGAAACAGATATTATATTTGCTTATAAAAACATATTTATGACAAAGAGAAGCAAAAGCGTAAGCCTCGACGACGTGCACAGCGAAACACTCTCGCTGTTCCACCGCCTCATAGGGCGGCTGGAAAAGCTCACCGTCAACTGCGAAGACCCCGGCACCATCAACCAGGCCCTCAAGACCACGGCCGACTTTCTTGTAAAGCTCAACAAGGAACGCGAAAGCGGTGACGACGAAATCGGCGCACTCCTGCAGCAGACACTGAGGGGTATTTAATCAAACCGCGCAGGTAGCCAACAATGACTACCTACGCGGTTTGTTATTCAAAATAAATAATTGTATTAACAACTATTGGATTTTGCCGTATTTAAGTTCGCTTTTCAAAATCTCATAGACAAAGGAAGAACTCTCAATGTAGAGCCCCGTTTCCTCGTCTGTAAGTTTTGCAAAAGTCTCGGAATTATAAAAAACACCAAGAGCTTCCGTCAACTCATATTCCTCTTCTTCCATCAGGAAACATACAATATTCTTTGTTATACCTTCTACAAGGTATTGGGATTTTGATTTGGTATGTTCATTTAATGATTTATCAACCTCGGCACCTCCTCCATTATTAATGCATACACGAGTCAAATCCTGCACGCTGTCATCCAAAGACAACAGATGTTCAGCCTCATAATGCTCGGCCAAGAAATCAACCCCCTTGTAACGCAACAGATAATTACCGGCCTCACGCATAGTCATCCTGTGGGCTGCTGCAAACTCATTTATGGCAGCAACAATATACCCCACCACTCTGCGACCTATTCTCTGTTCACTTTTAAGACTCACAGAAGCAGAAAGACCCAAAGCACCAAGCACCTTCGTTACAGTTTTAATTGTAAGCCCCTTACCACTCTCAATTTTTGAAATTTGAGCTTTACCAACACCAACCAATTCACCAAGTTCCTCTTGAGTCATACCACGACGCAAGCGCTCATCACGAATCATTGCACCAATATTATCAATCCCGGCAGTCATATTACCAAATATTTTTTGCAAATCTAAAGCAAAGTTTCCAATTTTGGAAACAAATGAATAGATATTTTGTTTGGAGAAACTTCTTTCGCATCTTGGCATTTGAAAAATTATCAAAATTTCAAAGGTGGTACTCGGCCTTTGGCATGTAAAAACAGGATAGAAAAAATTACAGAGTTCGTATTGCAAACCCTGCAATCTCTATTTACAGAAAATAATTGATAGTGCTATTATGTAAACCAAACCACCGAACAAATCCTCGCCAAATTACCGAAAAATAAGCCATCGAATGCCCTTTAGCATTGATGGCTTATTACTTATTCGCTCAACTATCTATCTCCAAGAATCCCATTAGGAACGCATCGGGAAAGATGAATTTCTTTTCGCCAAGGGTGAATTTGACATGGATAAATTTTTCGTTCTTGTTGATTTTAACAACCATTCCTTTGCCGAATTTCTTGTGAATGACAGAGCTGTCAATACCTATTGATTCCAATTTGGCTTCAAGGGCTTTTTTTGTTTCAATATCCTGTAAAGGTTGTGCCGTCATTGTTGGTTTTACCAGATGTTGCTGAACGACCGGGCTTGATGGTGCTACTTTTGATGTAGGTTTGCCATCCACTGGTTTTGCTACCCTGCGAGTGGTTTCAACAGGTTCGGCGACTCTTGAATACACACTATTATCAACCTCACTCATTGAGGATTGTTGGTTATAGAACAGTTTCTCATATTGAGTCTTACGGATTGTGGTATCCCAGCCACCGACCTCATCGTTGGTATGTTTGTCGATACCTGTATAGGTAAGGCTGGCATCTTCGTAGCGTTTAAACTTAAAAATAGCATCATTCATTAGCGGTGCGTTGAACACTCCTAATGAGCAGAGCATATTGAAGTCTTCAACGCTTAAGCCTGTAACCTTTTTGAATAGTCCCGGCTCCAACTGCGTGATGACATCTTTAAGGCATCGCTCGCGATAGTCGGTCAGGTACATAAATACGGGGATTCGTGTAGCAAACTTAATGAGTTTTTCCTGTATCTGCTTGCGCTTGCTCTTCATCTCCTTCTCCTCTTCGGATATTTCCTTTTTCTCCTTTTGCGTAGGATTGGGATTCTCTTTCTTTGCTTTCTTTACGGCTTCTGACTTATTGATAATGGTAGTTAGGTCGCTGTTCAAGTTGCGGAAGCCCTCAATGTTCATAAGGGCTTGCATTGCCTCGGGGCTTGCAAGCAAGCGTTTCAGCGTGTCGTTATCTACATTGACAAGCAAGGCCGATTGCCAACGCTTTGCAAGCAGTGTAGCCGATGTTCCGGCCAATGCAATATCAAGAATATCCTGTG
The DNA here is from genome assembly GCA_045634305.1 of Bacteroidaceae bacterium. GTDB lineage: Bacteria > Bacteroidota > Bacteroidia > Bacteroidales > Bacteroidaceae > HGM04593. Next base: position 21,844 of record JAZQZZ010000026.1, read on the forward strand.
CATCGACCTCTTTCATACTACTGCCGTCGTATGCCAATACAGGCAGGAATTTGATAAATTCGCCTACTTTGGCTTCGGGGTTACTTTCGTTTATATCCAAGCGACAACTGTAGTCGGATATTTGTCGCAAGGCTCTGTCGAGTGCAAAGTCAAATACATAGCACTCGTTCTTCATTATTGTTTTGCTTCCCTCTTCGTTCTTTACCTCCCACGGACTCTGCACTCGGAACGCTGCTTGGAAGTAGGTTTCAGGGCTTTTCAAATTGCGGAGCATAAATATACCTGTCCACGGCTTTACTGTTACACCCGTTGTCAGTTTACCGCAAGTAAGTGTAATGGTCTTTGTTTCCAACGGGTCGCCCATATTGGCTTGAACTGGGTGCAGAGCATCAAGACCGATACCGGCTGCTGTTCCGGCACAAACTATCACTTTGTAGTCGTGGTAGAATTTGTTCTGTCGTTGAGCGAGCAGATTAGCCATAGCAAAACACGATGCCACATTAGGCAAAAACCACAATGTATGCGAAAGCACATTAAGCAGTCGTGTATCGCTGAATGGCATTGGAGGTCGCTTGTCTTGTCCGAGTTTAAGGTCATCAACGCTTGCAGGCAAATAACCACCACGAATAAGGTCAAGCCATTTCTGTACCTCATTCTCATATTTGAAACGGGCATTCTCGCCTTTACCCTCAGCTGCAAAGAACAGATTTAGGTCAAACTCGTCAAATTCTCCTTGTTTGGCTACCTCTTGTATCTCATCGGGCATACGGTAGGTAAGCATTACCATTCGTGATAAGGCGAGATAAGGATTGCCGCTGCCTTTCCACTCTGCTTTTGCACGTTGCTCATCACTATAAGTCCAGTTGAAAATCTGCTCTTCGATGAACTCGCCGGTATTTATGGCTCTAAACGGTGTACCCGACAAAAAGAGATAATACCTTGTGGAAATAGGCAACCACGATTCATTTATGGCATTGTTAGCCTCGTCCTTTTTATACTTCTCTGCATCGAAATCTACTGCGCTTTCCTCGTCTTCTTTCTCAAACAGTTCTTTTGCACGCTCCTTCCAGGCTCCGAAGTGATATTCATCAAAAATTACCAAATCCCAATTGGTGGCGTGGATAAACTCATTCTTGGTTTTAATGCCGCCACTCTCGTTTGTGCCAAGCAGATCTTGGAACGAACCGAATACAACAATAGGGCGTGACTTATCCGTTCTTTGAAACTCTTGGTCAATGTTCAGGTTATTATTGCGGGCATCCTTATTGGAGATATATTGCCACCCCTCAAAGTCGATATGTGTTACAAGGTCCTCACGCCAAGCCGATTCAACTGCGGGTTTGAAGGTAAGAATCAATATACGCGACAAGCTCATCTTCTTTGCTAACTGATACGAAGCAAAGGTCTTTCCGAAACGCATTTTGGCATTCCAAAGCAATTTGGGTATGCGGTTAGGTTCCTCTTTCAGTGCTTGCTCAAAATAGGTTCTTGTTTGCTCCACTGCGCTCCACTGTTCAGGGCGCATAGTGAAATTCTGCGTTCTGTTCTCTTCGTTTGACATTCCTGTGCGGAGCGACAAGATTGCAGCCATAACATCCGCAACCGAGCAACGAAACCACTCATCAGTCTTGTCAAGCGGGTTGAGACGTTTGCAACCTTTGCGTTCAAGTAGGTGATGAACATCCTTGTCGGTAAAGCAAGAGCCATCGTAGCTCATGGCCGACTCCACCAATACAATTTCATACTGCACTTTGCTTGTGTGCAATTGCTCATTTATGCGTTCTTTGGCTGTACGGTCAGTGTAGCCTACCTTTAGATAACCTTTGTGGGAATCTACCCCAATCAAGCGATAGGCGTATATCGTTGGAGTAACAGTCGGGCGTTGAGGAAAATAATTGTGTTCCATAATATTACTCCATTGTTCTTATCATAGATTCAATAAATGCAATCTCATCATCTGTTAAGCCGTATTTAGCATAGAGCTCTTCGTCATTCCAAGATTTGGAAAAGTCTTCATTAGGAATGAATTGGAATTTATCTTTTGCAATATTCTGCGTTAGAAGAATTGTAGACATTAAAAAGCGAAAAAACCTTGTCTTTACATACCCTTTTAAGTTATTTGCCTCTGACTCTGTATCAAATGTAGATAACAAAAGATATGTTTCAGTACAAATTTGACCAGGTCCGAGGACTTCTACTTTAGAAACAATCTTCTTTCTTCCTTCCTGGTCTGTTTGTCCAGCGTGTTCAGCACTCGCTTTTGACATTACAACTTTCCATTTATTAATCAAGTCGGCATTGGTATTTACTTCATCTCTTTTAACATATGTAAATCCTTTGCTACCCAAAAGTTCTAAATCATTTATTTGTTTGGTGTTACGTCCAGATTGGAAACTTCTAAATCCAAAAGGCTTTGAACTGTAAACTACATTATTCATTGTTGTCTCTTTGTATGATAACACCTTTCGGATTATATTGATTGCTTGTGAGTGTCTAATGAATACAGGGAACTCATTTAAGTATCTTGTAGACTCTACCGTCTTACCTTGATATATATTACATACGTTGCATGGACCGTTATAATCTTTATTCCATAAGAAATAGCATACACCTCCGGCGATATCTACGCCAGGAAAACAATCTCTTGAATCCGAATAATCTACTAGTTTAAGCAATCTATTATCAGCAAGCATTTGCTCTCTAAAATCATCTAATCCACGACCTCCACTAAACCAACGCGATGGTATAATCATGCACAAATATTTTGGATTTAGCTTCCTTGCTTGTTGTACAAATCTATGATAGAGAGGAATTGCACTACCGGTAGCGGATTCTGTTTTCATTCCTCCTCCATCACTCATTTGATACGGTGGGTTGCCTATAATCACATCGAATTTCATATTGAATACTTTCTTTACATCTAAATTGTGGATAAATTGGTAAGCGTGGGTTTCAAGTTCTGCCCCACGATCATATTCGCTCTGCGAAGCACCGCAATAGATACATTTGCCATCTTTCCAAGTATGCTTGATGCGTTGGTAAATGATATTTCCTTGCGGTTTGTCTTCGGGGAACTGATATGCCGAGAACTCGCTACTTGGGAACTTGCTGCAATAGACACTGCGGCGAGAAAGCAGGCTTGTAAGTTCGGTAATAGCAATACCAAATAGTTGCTTTGAGAATATATGCTCTATACGCTTTTCAAGGTCGGGGATTTGCTGCTCAAGTCCTTTAATCAGTCGTTTGGCAATTTCACGCAGAAAAACTCCACTCTTGCAGCAAGGGTCAAGGAAGGTGGTGTCGGGGTTCTCGAACAAATCCTGTGGGAGCATATCAATAATTTTGTTTGCCAATTCGGGAGGCGTAAACACCTCATCATTGCTAAGATTGGCAATACACGAAAGCACGTCGGGATTATAGACGCTTTTGAACAAACTATTCTCCATAATCCTGAACCTTTTTGTAGTGAGTAATATATCTTCTCAGGAATACACCGCCTTCTTCCTTTTGCTCTTCGGTAAGTGCAAACAGGTTGCCCATGCCGTTTTCTACGCTTGTGTCATTGTAAGTAAGAAGTTCGGACATTGTATAGTCGGAGCGTTGCATTTGCGTAGCACCAATTAGTGTCCATTCAGAAAAGACTATGGGAGCAGAGGTTTCGTTGCCGTTGGCATCGACACACATCAATGTAAGTGCATTACCGTTAATGATATTACGGCTGATGATAAATTTGGCAGCCAAACGTGTTTCATCGCAAGTTTCACCTTTGCAATGAGCTGTATATTCAGCATCCCAAATACCAAATAAACGCTCACGACAAGCCTCTACATTGTCGTTCATTATATCCACACCATACAGGCTACCGATAGCTACGATTGCCAGCTTTTCATAGTCACGTGGGCTCTTTTTGTATTTCCTGCGAAGTTCGGCAAGTTTGCGTTTGAGTATAACAGCCAAGAAATTGCCATCACCGCAAGCCGGTTCCAAGAAACGGGAGTCGGGTCGCAGACATTCGTTCGCAACAAGGTCGCACATAGCGTTGACCTCACGCTCGGCAGTAAAAACCTCTCCACGCTCAGCAACACGCTCTTTAGATTTTATTTGACTCATAAGAATTATTTGTTACATCTCTTGGTAAGAGACGTAGCAAATAACCACGAATAGTAATAAGCCATGTCTGGCTATAAGCTTAACTAAACATTTCTTAAATTAAATTCTTATTTATTAGAGTTTTTTGCTTATTTTGTGTAGTTTTGCAATGATATGAAAGTCTCTTACCAAGAGATTTCACTTTTCCTAAACATCTCTCTACTTTTTTACAATTCTCTCAATATCTGTGCATTGGCGCGGTCAACTACTGTTGTGTCGAGCGATGCAAGGTAGATTTGTGTTGTCATTTCGCTGTCGTGGCCCATGCCTTCGCTTATTACGGATATAGGAATGTTCTTGCTCTTTGCTGCGCTTGCCCAGGAGTGGCGGGCAACGTACATGGTGAGTTGGACAGGTATGGCAGCGAGGGCGGCTATCTTCTTCAGGGAGTTGTTTACACGGTGCAGCATTGTCTGGTATTGGGCGCGATCGGCGTTGCCGGGCGCGGTGATTATTGGCAAGAGGTATGGGCTGTCGGCCGGTGTGCTGTATTTCTTCACAATTTCCTGCATGCATTTTTCCCAACGGATTAAGAGTTGCTGCCCGGTCTTGCGGCGACGGTAGGTTAGCACGCCGTTTGCAAGGTCGCGTTTCCTCAGATATGCTATGTCGATGAATGACATTCCGCGGGTGTAGAACGAGAAAAGGAACATGTCGCGGGCAAACTCCAACGATGGTTGCATGGTGAGGTCGAGGTTCTTTATCTGCTTTATTGCCTTCAAAGGGATTGCGCGTTTGATGGTCTTGTCGACACCTGTGTATACTTGCTTGAATGGGTTGCGGTTTACCGTCACTCCCTTTTCAACGGCACGGTTATAGACAGCGCGGAGTATGCGCATATAGAACGATGTACTGTTTCTTGCAAGGCCTTTTCCACGCAGATGTGCCTCGTAGGTGAGCATCATATCGGCATCAATCTCTTCAACAGGTATATCCTTTCCATCGCGAAACTGCATGAAACTGCGCAGTGTTGCGTGGTAGGTCTCGGATGTACGCTGTTTGCCCAGCTGTTGCAACCGGGCAATGATGCCTTGCATAAAGTTGAAGAGTGAATACTCCTTTGCCGACTGCTTGAATGTAGCGATGATGTCGTCGGCTGTATATCTCTGTTGGCGGTTTTCGAGTTGGTTTACTATGGAATGTAACAGTTTAAGGTCCCAATCAATGCGCTCGCCTGTTGTTTTGAGATAGTTGCGACGCTCGCTGTCGCAGCCTGCGGTTTGGATGGATTTGCCATCCCACTCGTTTGAAAAGATATGGTAGTCGGTTGTCAACTGACGCACTACGCGGTTGTGGATTATCTGAAAATAGATTACTCCCTGCTTGGCATCCACGATCGATGCCCTGAACATTGCTTTTACAGTTGCCATTTTTGTATATGTTTTTAATTTTCTACAAAAATGCACCTTGTTCAAGGGCTGGTGTTTGCTATTTTGACAGAAAAGAATTGCCGGTTTAATTCAGGACAGAAGGACAAAAGAACATAAGGGCGCGATTTCTAAATTTTGACAGAAGTACATAAACCAACATCCGTTGGTTACAAAAGATTTTCATAGCGAGTCTCTATGCTTAGTATCGCATTGCCATTGTGAGGTTATGATTGGAAATCACAGATTTCCTTTTAAAAAAGTATCAATCTATGACAATGGGAAAACGAGTTCTCACATTGAAATAGATTGATACTTTATGTCGTTGCATAGTTCCACTTGCAACATATAACCTCACAGCGGTAATTACTTATGTTCTTTTGTTCTTATGTCTAAACTACCTGTTTGCTTCGCTACCCGAGACAATGTCGAGCAGTTCGTTGGTGATGGCCTGCTGACGGCCTTTGTTGTATTCGAGTGTGAGCTGCGAAATCAAATCGGTTGCATTGTCTGTGGCCACCTGCATTGCAAGTACACGCGCGGCATGCTCGGCAACAACGGCATCGAGCAGTGCCGTGAACAACTGCACCTCAACAACCTTGGGCACAAGTGCGCCAAGCAACTCCTCGCTCCCGGGCTCTACAATGTAGTCGGCTATGGACGCGGTTTCTTCAGCCGTTTCCAGCTCAACAGGCAGCAACACTTCATTTACAGGCTCTTGCTTTGCAGCAGATTTGAAGTGTGAGTGGACAACATCTACCCTGTCTATTGCGCCGCTGCGGAAACGTTCCATCAATTCGCGCGCAACTACAGCAATATCATTATATTTTGGTGCAGAGGATTGCGGCATGAGTTCCTCGCGTGGCGTGTAGCCCAACTTGCGCACGGCATCGTGCATCTTTTTGCCTACAGTGTAGACCTCGACTTCGGTTTCTGATGCTTTGTAACCATCGAGCACGGCACGTACTCTGCCAATGACATTGGCATTGAATGTTCCGCATAGGCCGGTATCGGAAGCCACTGCTATGACAACAGCCTTTTTGCAGTCGCGCGCGGTTGCAAGTTCTGTTGTGAACCCGGTAGAAGAGGAAAGGAACGAGGCAAGCAGGCCATGGAGCCTGTCGCTGTAGTGCGACATGCCCTCTATGGCTGTCTGAGCACGGCGCAGTTTAGCCGCAGAGACAAGTTTCATTGCCGCTGTAATCTTCTGCGTGCTCTTTACGGACGCTATTCTGTCCCTTACTTCTCTCAGGTTCATTGTACTGTTTGTTTATAAATTTTCATACGTGGCAAGGAAAGAGTTCCCTCGTCGCTACGCTCTGTCGGGATGACATTATCGCGCTATGTTTCAATCTTCCTGCGCTACGCTATTGAGATACTTCGCTACGCTCAGTATGACACCTTAATATTGTCTGTTTTCACTTTATAGATGCAACCACGCCTGCGGCGGCATCGGTCATAAGTTTCTCAACTTCAGCATTCAATACTCCCGCAGAGAGCACGTCAAGCACACTCTCCTTGTAACTTGAACGCAGCACGTCGAGGAAAAGTTTCTCAAATTCGGGCACCTTGTCAACGGCAATGCCCTGCAACAGGTTCTTTGTTCCGCAATAAAGCAGTGCCACCTGTTCGCCCACAGGCATTGGAGAGTATTGCGGCTGCACAAGCAGAGCATTTGTGCGGCGACCTCGCTCTATGACCATCATTGTAACGGCATCGACATCGGTACCGAACTTGGCAAAAGCCTCCAGTTCGCGATACTGTGCCTGGTCAATCTTCAATGTTCCCGCTACGCCTTTCATTGATTTTATCTGCGCATTGCCACCTACACGAGATACCGATATGCCCACATTAACAGCCGGACGGAAACCACGGTTGAAGAGGTCGCTCTCAAGGTATATCTGTCCGTCGGTGATTGAGATTACGTTGGTGGGAATGTATGCCGACACATCGCCCGCCTGTGTCTCGATAATGGGGAGCGCTGTGAGCGAGCCGCCACCCTTTACCTTGCCCACAAGGCTTGGCGGCAGGTCGTTCATCTGCTCGGCAACCTCCTGTTGGTTGATGATTCGTGCTGCACGCTCAAGCAAGCGAGAGTGGAGATAGAAGACATCGCCGGGATAGGCCTCGCGACCAGACGGGCGACGCAGGATCAGCGACACCTCGCGATAGGCAACAGCCTGCTTGGAGAGGTCGTCAAACACCACCAGTGCATGGCGGCCGGTATCGCGGAAATACTCGCCTATGGCAGCGCCCGCCATTGGAGCATAGTACTGCAGTGCTGCCGTGTCGGCAGCTGTGGCAGCAACAACAACGGTATAGTCCATTGCACCGTATGTGCGCAGGGTATTGACGATTGAAGCTACGGTAGAGCCTTTTTGGCCAATGGCAACATATATGCAATAGACAGGTTTGCCGGCCTCGTAGCCTGCGCGTTGGTTGAGAATGGTATCTATGGCAACGGCAGTCTTGCCTGTCTGGCGGTCGCCGATTATAAGTTCACGTTGGCCACGGCCGATGGGAATCATTGAATCGATGGACTTCAAGCCGGTTTGCAACGGCTCGGTCACCGGCTGACGGAAAATCACGCCCGGTGCCTTGCGGTCGAGCGGCATCTCGCACTTCTCGCCCTCAATGTCGCCCTTGCCGTCGAGCGGTTCGCCAAGCGGGGTTATCACGCGGCCGAGCATAGCGTCACACACATCGATTGATGCGATGCGACGTGTGCGCCTCACGGTCATGCCCTCCTTTATCTTGTCGGTAGGACCCAAAAGCACGGCACCGACATTGTCCTCCTCGAGGTTCATGACAATGGCCTTTATGCCGTTGTCGAACTCAAGCAGTTCCTCGGCCTCGGCATTGTACAGTCCGTATATGCGTACAACACCGTCGCTCACCTGGAGAACGGTTCCCACCTCCTCATATTCCATCTTGCTTTTCAAGCCCCTGAGCTGTTCAAGCAACACACTCGAAACCTCACTTGGTTTAATATTCATAAGAATTGTTTGAATTAGACCAGTTTCCTGTTTTGTTTTATAAATTCCGTTTCAATATCGCGCAACCGGCGCCTGATACTTGCATCCAGGCGATGCGTCTCGGTTTCATAGATAAAGCCGCCTACTATATCTTCGTCGACAACGTTCTGCAGTTCAACCGTTGCACCACCGGGAGCAAATTCAGCAGCCACCCTATCGCAGAACTCCTCGCCTAAAGGCTCGGCTGTCGTGAAGCGCACGGCTACGACATTCTTCGCCTTGCGATAGAGCGACACATAGCAATGGGCAATGAAGATGAGCAACGATTCGCGCTCCTCGTCAACAACAAGGCGCATGAAATCCTCGTACACCGGTGAAGCATTTACAGCCGAACAAAGCAACCTCACGCGCTCATCTTTCGACAGCGTGGGAGCGGCAAGCATTGCAGCAAGTTCCTTAACCTGTTGCAACGTAGCCATCAGCTGCAGCATGTTGCCGTATATTGCATCTTCCACGCCCTGCTCTTTTGAATAGGTGAAAAGAGCCTTGGCATAACGCATTGAAACTACTCCGGTATTCATTTACTTTTCGTTTGCTTTCAGTTCACTCCTTGTCTCGTCGACAAGACTGTCGATATACTGTTGCTGGCGTTGCTCGCCTGTGAGTTCACGACGCAGCACCTTCTCGGCAACAGCAATCGCAACCTTTGCCGCCTCTTCGCGCACGGCATTCATTGCATCCTCGCGCTGCCGCTCAATCTCACGTTTGGCCTCGGCAATCATCTTCTCGGTTTCGGCATCGGCCTTTTCGCGCGCCTCCTTTATTATCTGCTCCCTGACGGCAGTGGCTTCGCGCAGAATCTCGACCTGCTTTTGGCGTGCCTCTTCCAACAATCCGTTACACTGCTGCTCGATATCCGCAATCTTTTCATTGGCTTCCTTTGCTCCCTTGAGTGCATCGTCAATGTACTGCTTGCGGGCATCAATCATTGAAGTGATGATTGGGAAACCATACTTGTAGAGCACAAAGAACACCACTCCGAATGCCAAGAGCATCCAGAACAGCAGACCTGCATCGGGCAATAACAGTGACATCCTCTATAGGGTTTTATAAGGTTACACAAAGAGCACCAGGAAGCACACCACGATGGCAAACATTGCCACACCCTCAATGAGGGCTGCTGCAAGAATCATACCCGAGCGGATGTCACCGGCAGCCTCGGGCTGACGTGCGATAGACTCGAGCGCTGTACAACCGATGCGGCTGATACCCATTGCAGCAGCAAAAACAGCGGCAGCGGCAGCAAATGCAGCACCCAAATTTGCCAATGAAGCACCTGTGATGGCTTCAAGTAAAATAGTCATAAACATAGTTTCCAATATTTAAAGGTTAATAATTATCTCATTCCTGGTCTCTGTCATTATATATTTACAATGTCATTGGCTCGTTCATTTCTCAGCGACCCGCACGGCATGATTTTCATCCATGCTTCGTGCGACCAACCGCTAATGAACTCGCCGATAACAAAAATTTGCAATGTCATTGGCTCATTCATTTCTCAGCGACCCGCACGGCATGATTTTCATCCATGCTTCGTGCGACCAACCGCTAATGAACTCGCCGATAACAAAACTTTAAGTTTTGTCATTCTGAACGCAGTGAAGAATCTCTTTATTCCGTCAATCAATAAAGATACTTCGCTCTGCTCAGCATGACAAATGTCTATAGTTTTAATTCCATCATCAATGCCCGTCCTTGCGGTGTTCGGGTTGCGAAAGACCTATGAACACCGACGAGAGCATTGTAAACACAAATGCCTGTATAAAGGCGACAAGCAGCTCCAGCACATTCATGAAAATGGTGAAGAATACCGACACCACAGTCATTGCACTGCCAATATACACGTTAACAGCCATTGTAACAAATATTATCGATACAAAGGCAAGCAGCGCCGTGTGCCCGGCAAGGATGTTCGCAAACAGACGTATTGTCAAGGCAAAAGGTTTCACCACCACTCCCACAAGTTCAATAACAGGCATCAGAGGTACAGGCACTTTCAGCCATGCCGGCACATCGGGCCAGAAAATCTCCTTATAATACTCCTTGTTGCCGAAGAGATTTACCGCCACAAATGTGCAAAGCGCAAGTGCAAGAGCAACGGAAATGTTGCCGGTCACGTTCGCACCTCCGGGGAAGATGGGCAGCAATCCCATAAGGTTTGTGAGGAATATCATAAAGAACACCGTGAGCAGGAAAGGAACATACTTTTTATATGTTCTGCCAACGTTAGGTTTTATCACACCCTCCACAATCATAATTATCACCATCTCCATAATACCTACGAAGCCACGTGGAGCTTCATCCGTGGGTTTGCGATTCCTGTACCAACGCGCCGTGCCAACAACAATGAGAATGAGCAGCAGCGATATGATGAACACTGATACAACGGTCTTTGTCAGCGAAAGGTCAATAATTGGGCGCTGTTCATTCCCATCGGCATCCAGTTCCACAATCTTGCCCTCGTAATTACCGTTTTGGGATATGCGGAAACCTTTATGCTCGGGAGCATGGTGGAAAACCGACGATGAGAACACCTCCCAACCTGTGCGCTGAGAATAGAGGATTATTGGAAGAGGCAATGTCACGTGTGTGTCGCCAATGGTGGTTATGTGCCACTCATAGGAGTCCTTCACGTGGTCGAAGATTATCTTCTTCACGTCGACAGCCTTTTCTTCGCCATCATGCGAAGCATCGGCTGCCGCAGCCCCACAGCAAGGCAACAGCATCAACAGTAACATTATGTACCTGAGCATCCTCATCAGTTGTTCTTCATTACTTTTTTCTTTAAACGAAACACATACATATTCTCAACAACCATCATGGCAAAGTTGTAGATGATAAAAGTCACCAGCACCACAATTGCCTGTTCCTTATAAAAGAAACACAAGCCAAACAAAGCGGCAATCGAAAGCAACAGTTTCAACGATTTGAAAATCATGAACTGCTTGATGAACTGCTTTGCATCTGCCGGCTCTGACATAACAGCTACAGGTATTGCATAAAGCGCCAGGAAAAACAGCGGCACTGCAAGATGAGCCTTGCCCGCATAGCCTGGGAGCAGCAAACCAACCAACACCTCACCAGCCACAGCCAACAACAGCAGCATGGCAACAAGTATAGTTATCGTCTTTATTTTGTCCATTCTGTATTTAATGTTCAAACCTTTCAGTTCTCCGTTTTCAGTTTTCAGCTTTCAGCTTTAATCACACTTCGTGTGCTTGAACCCCGGCTTTGAGGCGACTTTGTCGCACTCCTTTGGGGAGCTAAAGCTCCCGTCGTCGCAAACAACGCTCGTCCGCGTTGTCGCTGTAAAACGCGAAAGAGAGCTTTCCGTTTTCAGTTTTCAGCTTTAATCCCACTTCGTGTAATTGAACCCCGGCTGCATTCGCTGTAAAACGCGAAAGCGAGCTTTCCGTTTCGCTCATTGGCGCGGGCTTTCAGTTTTCAGCTTTCCGTTCTCACCTTTAACCGCACACATGCGGTTGAACCTTGGCTGCGCTCGTTGTAAAAACTCAAGTAAACTTGGTTTTCACTCGCTTGCGCAAGCTTTCACCTCAATTAGTGCCGTCACCTTGTTATTCCGCACCTCAACAAAGCCACCCATAACATCCAGTTCATCACTTTTTTTGCCGTTCTTCCATTTGATTTTCCCGGCACATAGTGTCGAAACCAAAGGCGCATGGTTGTAGAGCACCGTAAAGGGAGCCTTTGCTCCGGGCAACATCACCCACTCCACCATGCCGGTGAAAAGCGGTTTCTCGGGCGAGACAATCTCCAGTTCAATCAACTCCTCTTCCATGGCATCACTTCAATTGGTCAAGAATCTGCTTACCCTTGACAATGGCCTCGTCAATAGTGCCAACGTTCAGGAATGCCTGTTCGGGCAAATGGTCGAGCTCACCGTCAAGAATCATGTTGAAACCGCGTATTGTCTCTTCAATTGGCACCATAACACCTTTTAGGCCTGTAAACTGCTCGGCTACCGTAAACGGTTGCGACAGGAATCGCTGCACACGGCGTGCACGGTTGACTGTGAGGCGGTCCTCGTCGGAGAGTTCCTCCATGCCAAGGATTGAAATGATATCCTGCAACTCCTTGTTGCGCTGCAGAATCTGTTTCACCCTCTGCGCCGTGTCGTAGTGTTCCTTGCCAACGATGTTGGCATCAAGAATGCGCGATGTCGAGTCGAGCGGGTCCACAGCCGGATAAATGCCAAGCTCGGCTATCTTGCGGCTGAGCACCGTTGTTGCATCAAGATGAGTAAAGGTTGTTGCTGGAGCCGGGTCCGTGAGGTCGTCGGCAGGTACATACACAGCCTGGACCGATGTGATTGAGCCGTGGATTGTAGACGCAATGCGTTCCTGCATAGCACCCATCTCACTTGCCAATGTAGGCTGGTAACCGACAGAGCCCGGCATGCGGCCAAGCAATGCCGAAACCTCGGAACCCGCCTGTGTAAAGCGGAAAATATTATCAATGAAGAACAATATGTCGTTTCGTTTTCCGTCGGCTGCACCCGCATCGCGGAACGACTCGGCAACAGTCAGGCCCGACAGAGCCACAGCGGCACGTGCACCGGGAGGCTCATTCATCTGGCCGTAGACCAACGTTGCCTGCGACTTTGCCACCTCGGCGAAATCCACCTTTGACAAATTCCAGCCGCCGTTCTCCATATCTTTCTTGAATTCATCGCCATAGCGGATAACGTTCGAGTCGATCATCTCACGCAACAGGTCGTTACCCTCGCGTGTTCTCTCTCCCACTCCGGCAAATACGGAGTAACCATTATATCCCTTGGCAATGTTGTTTATGAGTTCCATGATGAGCACCGTCTTTCCAACGCCGGCACCACCAAAAAGACCTATCTTTCCACCCTTGCAATAAGGCTCAAGCAAGTCGATTACCTTAATGCCGGTATACAGTACCTCCTGCACCGTGGAGAGTTCCTCGAACTTGGGTGCATCACGGTGTATCGGATAGGCACCCTCGTTCTCAAGCGTACCAAGACCGTCAATGGGCGCACCCACAACGTTCATCATGCGTCCTTTTATCTGCGCACCCATAGGCATGGTAATTGGTTGCCCAAGAGCCACCACCTGCATACCGCGCGACAGACCGGCTGTCCTATCCATAGCCACCGTACGCACCGTGTCGTCGCCGATGTGCTGCTGCACCTCGAGTATGAGTTCACGTCCATCGGGCGTCTCAACCTTAAGCGCCTCGTATATTGCAGGCAGGAAGACCTTGCCTTCAGCCTCATCGGCATCGAAACAGACATCGATGACAGCACCTATCACTTGGGCTATACGCCCTATTTTTTGCAACATAGACATTATTTATTTAGGGTAACAGCGATGCAATACAATATTGTTCATCAACACCGTATTAAATGCATATTAAACAAAGATATATCATATTCAATAAAAAAACAAGTCCGAAACCCAAATTGGCATTTATTAACAAAATAAAATGGGTAACTGACTGTGCCACAGGTTATGGCACAGCTTTGCAAAGAACCCATTTTTTCGACAATAGGCCTTGAAACAAATAGTGATAAAAAAGCACTGCCGACATTTTGGCCGACAGTGCTATATTACTCTGCAATAACCGGATTATCACTTTACATAAAAGCAGTGCTTGCTTAAATTTTCGCTACCATCCGATAGGCAGCAACCTCATCTTTCAATTATTCAACATTTATTACAATAGATGAATACCCTGGATATACAATTTTCACACCAACCTTGCGGTTAAACTTGTATATCATTTCGGCGAATTGACCCGCGCCAGCCATAAAGGAGTTAACAAAAGTTTCAGTGAAGCCAGCCGGATCAGTTTTGTATGCTTCATTTACCATTTGAAACTCATCTGCGTTAGGAGCTGTTACCACAAAATAGACATAATCGCCAGCCGCCTCTAATGCCATACCGGTCTCTTTTATCATTGAATTAAAATGCTTGACGAATTTTTCAAATGGCATATAAGAGAATATCGCCATCACCATCTCATCATCCATTTCGCCCACAACATCAAACACTGGAATTTCTTCGGGTGAAAGGGCTACACCGTGTACTTGATTGGTATTTTTATCAATGATCTGTAATTTGAAGTTATAACCTACAGCCGACAACGCCTTGACATATTTCATAGTTTCATTATTACCGGCAACAAAGGAAGGATTATCCTTTATATACTTTTTGGTTGCTTTTATAAGGTCGCACATAAATTCAGCTGTGGGCTCATCTTTATCTGCACCAGTAACAATTTTCAATTCAATATCCGTGCCAACTACATTTACCGAAACGGTCTTGTCGTTCATTAATTCGGTGCGCAAGTTGTTTACAAACTCGTCAGCCAAAGCTTTATCGCTTTGGGCATTTGCTGATGACTGGAACGAAGGCACAAACATCATTGCAAAAAATGCTGCAACGAGAAGGAAAAATCTTTTTTTCATAGCTATAAAAAATCAAAAGGTCAAAAAGTTTCAATCCTGTTCACAACCTTGAACAGCGCGCACACATCGTTCTTGTGGATGGGGAACGAAGGATAGTTGGGCGACACGCACCATATGAGGTTAGGGTCGTTGTTGTCGTGATAGCAACGCTTGATCATGCGGTTGTCATTTGTCACCACCATATACACGTCGCCATGCACTATACCCTCGGAACGGTTCACCCTCTTCACACCTACAATGTCGCCATCGTTGATTTCAGGTTCCATTGATGTACCCGAAACAGGGAAATAGAAATCGGCACTTTTGCCCGGAACAGAAATGTATGATGAAGGTGTCTCACGGCCGCCATCAATAACATCCTTGAATCCCGCACTCACAGGCAGATCGTTATAATATGGAACCTTCTCAAACGAAGGTTCTGCCTGGCATGCAACCATTTCTCCCTCGCCCAGCAGAAGCCAAAGAGGCGAAATCTCGGTAAATGTGTCAAGTATTGCATAAAGCAAATCCATACTGATATTGCCATCCTCGTTCACCTGCCTGTTAAGCGTACGCTGAGGGATAGAGAGCACCTTACTGGCCCTGTTCACATTGATTTTCTTGAAACGCAACACCTCGGCAACACGCTGTTTGATACCATCATTTTTCATATCTATTATATTATCTTGTTAACCAATCATATAAAACACAGCCTTATTTAGACAGTTTCCAAATAGCATTTTTTTACTAATTCAACAACTTGTTTTTCAACTTTAGGAGTTATATTTGCAGCCATAATCGGCTATTTGTATTATCCAAGCCTAAAAACAGGGCATTAAAGCAGAAAAACACAATGTCCTGACAAACATAATACAAATATTATTAAATAACAAACAAATCAAGATTTACTATGAGAAGTAGAGTTATTGTAAAATGGCGGGAACGGCTAATCTGTTATTATGAGGAGTTTATGGAATGGTTGCATTCAATCAAACACAGCATAATTCCGAACAAAAGAACAAGGAACAACTTATCAGAAGAGTATCATATATATGAGCGATATGCAGGCGAGCCTTTCATGAGGGATTTCCTCGATGAACGCACACGCAAGGCTGTCACAAACAGATACAGCATAAGAATTGGCTCCGGACCATGTGACGAAGAGAAGACACTGCACAAGGATGGGACAATAACGGTCGGCAAGGTTAGGTTAATGAGAAACAGGACACTCATTGACGAAGCCACGTTGGTAATCAAAAACGAAGAGAATAAACTTATATATTGGAAATTCAACTGATAAAAACATAATACCATGAACGCAAGACAACTGCTCACACTGCAATTCGCCAGTCTCATTACTATGTTCGCGATTGGCGGTTCACTGTTCGAAAACAGAATCTCTACAGTGATATTCGCAGCAGCATTCTTCATTTTCGTGCGCTGCAGCATATACATAAGCAAACACAACGCCCGTCTGCTCAAAGAGTTGGAGATGGAGAAAAGATTACATGACGCAAAAAGTTAAAACAGCATGAACTTAAACAGGAGAAGGTGACTATTCCAGAACAATAAGGAAGGTCACCTTTTCTTCACTGTTATGAGCAAGGCGCAATGTTCCACCATGCAGGCGGATAATCTGTTTTGAAACAGCAAGGCCGATGCCCGAACCGTCGCGTTTGGTTGTAAAGAACGGGGTAAAGATGTTTTCAGCGACGTCGGCAGGAATTGCCCCACCGCTATTGCTTACCTCAATACAGACCTTTTCATCGGGGGCAATGCGCGAGCGCACCTCAATCCATTGTACACCGCCACGCAAGGCACAAGCCTCGGCAGCATTCTTCAACAGGTTCACAAAGACCTGCTGCAGCTGCACTCTGTCGGCATAAATCATTGTATCCACTGGAGCTACATCAATGTTCAACGACACATTACCACAATCCACAAGAGCCTTTGTATCATTCAACATTGCTGCAAGATGGAATGCCGTTTTCTTTGGTGGCGGGATACGTGTCACCTCGCGGAACGAATCAACGAACTGCATCAGGCGGTCGCTCGTTGCATGGATGGTCTCGAGCCCCTGTTGCAGCACCTCGGGATTCTCCTTTGCGTGAAGCAGAGTGCTGCTGATAGAGGTTACCGGTGCAAGCGAGTTCATAATCTCGTGTGTGAGGATGCGCGTGAGTTTTTCCCACGCAAGCCCCTCTTGCGTGTCAAGCTCACGGTTGATATCCTCAATTGATATCACGCGCAAATTACGGCCGTCATACGTCATTGCCGAGCAGGTCAACAGCAGATTCACATTTCCTGTTTCAGTTGCAAGAGACACGCTATTCTGTTCCATTGGAAGAATTGACAGCATGGTATCGGCAAGCTGTGCCGACAGCGGACGCAGCCTCTCAATGTGGCTGAGCATGGGAACACCAAGCAGGCTTATAGCCTTGCTGTTGTGTTTCATAACTGTGCCATTCTCAAGTACGACCATAATACCCACATTGGCACACTCCATGATGGTCTCGAAATATTTTTCCTTTTCGGCGGCCTTGAGCTTACTCTCGTCAAGCACCTCTTTGATTCGATTCAACGAATGGTTTATAACTGAATATTCCGCACGCTTGGGATTCTCGACAAAGCGATACGAGAAATCATTGTTGCGCACGGCGGTGAATATGAAGTCGAGTTTCCTGACAATTCCACGATACACGTTCACAAGCTTTACCGCAAACAGCAAAGCAACGATTGCGCACAGCGCGCACAGACGGTAATGCCCAAGCGCCGCCGACCACCCCGCCGACACAGCAGCCGTCACTAACAAAATGACGGTAAACAATGGTTTCGAAAGAGGCAGGCCACGTTTTTTCATAGTCCGTAACGCTTGATTTTGTTATAGAGAGTCTGGCGGGTGATACCCAGCTTCTGCGCAACCATAGAGAGGTTTCCGCCACATGAAGATATAGCCTCGGCAATAGCAGCACGTTCCATATCCTCGAGTGTGGCACTGGCGCTACGCGCTGCAGCGGGCGATACATACAACTGCAGATGGTGGGGTTCAATCAATGCGCCGTCGCACATTATTACAGCCTTTTCCATTATATTCTGCAGTTCGCGTATGTTACCCTCAAAAGGATGCGCCATCAGCCTCTCGGCCGTCTCGTGCGAAATGCCCATTGGCTCCTTTCCATACTTCTCGCAATAGTGTTTGAGGAATATTTCGGCAAGCGGAACAATATCCACCTGACGTCTGCGCAACGGTGGCAGGTTTATATGCACAGTATTTATACGATAGAGAAGGTCCTGCCTGAAACTGCCGCTTTCAACCATAGAATAGAGGTCGCGGTTTGTGGCAGCCACAATGCGTATGTCAATTGTCTGCGGTGCATTGCCGCCAAGCGGTGTAACCATACGGTTCTGCAGTGCGACGAGCATCTTTGCCTGCAAATGAAGCGGCAGGTTACCAATCTCATCCATAAAGAGTGTAGAGCCGCATGCTGCTACCATCTTTCCTGCACGGTCGGCATGTGCATCGGTAAACGCACCTTTCTTGTGACCGAAGAGTTCACTCTCGAAAAGAGTCTCGGGTATGGCACCCATGTCAAGCGAAACCATCTCCTTTCCGCAACGTTTGGAGAGGCGGTGTATCTCACGCGCCAGGAGTTCCTTACCGGTACCGTTCTCGCCGGTGATGAGGACATTGGCGTCAGTGACGGCAACACGCTCAACCAAGGCGCGTATATGTTCCATTTCGGCACTGCCGCCCCAGAACATGGGCACCTCCTTGCGCACCGGCACCTCCTGTTTTTTCTTCCCTTTACCCATGGACTGCTCAAGAGCGTTGAGCAACGTCTCCATCAGTTTGTCATTGTTCCATGGTTTTACTACAAAGTCGAACGCGCCATGCTTCATAGCCTTGACAGCAAGGTCAATGTCGCCGTAGGCAGTGAAAAGCACAACCTTCACATCGGGGAATTTTCCGCACACCTCCTTGAGCCAATAGATACCTTCGTTGCCGGTGTTTATTCCTGCGTGGAAGTTCATATCCAGCAACAGGACGTTCGGACGCTCGGCAGCAACGGTAGAAAGCAGTGTTGTTGGCGAAGAGAGCGTCACCACCTTCGCAAAAGAACCGTCGGCAAGCAATTTAACCGCCGACAGGATGTTCCTGTTATCATCAACTATAAGTAATGTACCTCTCTTTGCCATAATTGTTTATTATAATGCGAAGTTACAAAAAAATGTCTAAAATACGTAATCCAATCAAGATACTTCACTACGTTCAGTATGACATTTGTCTTTTTTGTCATGCCGAGCATAGCGAAGCATCCAAATTAATCCATTCAAGTGCGGTGTCTATCAGTTCGATTTCACCACATCGGCAGGGTTTTCCGTTGCAGCCTTCAACGAACGCAAGGTCACCAATGCCACCGTAATAACGACAACAACAGCAAACACCGCCAGCGGTAGCCACAGTGCAAGTCCAATGCGGTTCACGAACTGCTGCAGCCACCTGTCGGCTATCAGCCACGCCACAGGCGCGGCAATCACAAAGCAGACGGCTATGATTGACAGATAACGGCGGTTGAACATCGCAACCACTCCACCCACCGTTGCGCCATAGACTTTGCGCACGGCAATCTCACTGCGGCGGTGCTGTGTCTCGAACATCACAATACCGAACACTCCCATCAATGATATCACAACAGCAATGAGGGCGAACATTGAAATGAGCACTGTCTGTTTCTTTGTATCGCCATAAATCTTGGCAATGGTATCATCCACAAACTCAATATCCGGTTCGTAAGCATTCGGTTCAATCTCCTTTGCAATTGAACAGATGTCACGACACACTGCCTCAACATCCACATTCTTATGCAGTCGGACATAGAAGTACTTCCTGTAAGCGGATTCGCCCTGACTATAAAGCATTGTATTTGTCTTTGCTTTGTCCGCCCCCACAAGGTTGATGTGCGGTATCACACCTACAATCTCCTCGCCATCCCACTTGTCACCTATTCCAAGACCTGTAGCCTGCGAGGTGTAGTCGGTTATGAGATATCCCGGAGTACCCTTGACAAAACCGTTACCCATTATCACAGGAATACCAAACACATCGGGAGCATTATGGCGCACATAATGAACCTGCATCCTTATCTCCTTTCCGTCTATGATTCTTCCATTGAATCCATCGGATGCAAATATTTCCCAGTTGGTTGATGTAACCGCAACTATATTCGGGTTCGCGGCAAGTTTTTCCACAAAGAGTTCGTGCTTTGTGGCAAGGTCTTCGCTTTCCACCACAAGCAGGTTCTCACGGTCAATACCAACGTCGTAGCGTATCATATATTTATACTGCATTGAGAACACCAATGCCAGAATCATAAGCACCATTGAAACAATGAACTGTACTGCAACAAGCCCTGCGCGCAACATACGGCCGGCCTTTGAGGATGCAAAACCCTTTTTCACAGCCATTGAAGCGTTGAAACGCGTGATGTAGAATGCAGGGTATGCAGCAGCACAAACGGCCATCGCCAACGCTATGATAAGTACCAGTAGCACCGCCGCGACATTGTCACCAACAGCAAGCGAACAGGTTGCATACTCGCTAACCACACTGCCATCAATGATTGACACTGTACACAATGCCACTATAAGGGCTACAAGCACAAGACCCACAGCTTCAAAGAAGAAATTCCTGCGCAGTGTCCACTGCCCGGCTCCAAAGACCTTGCAGATGTTTACCGAGCGCATACGCACCGGCACAAGCGCCATAAAGAAGTTCACGAAATTTATGAATGCCACAACAACTATCACAAGAGCAATGGCAAGCATTGTCATTGTCACTCCCCATGAGCCGTAGGAATAGTACTCATACTCCGTGTTGAAATAGAACTCATCCATAGGCATCAACCTCACCGGCATATTGAGCATTGACTCCTTTTGCTCTTTACTGACCTCCTCACCTGTAGCTGCAGTATATTCGGCAAAAAGCGCCTCGCTGAATTCATAGTGTTTCTTGCTCCACAGAGCCACATAATCGTCAGGATTGGCATCAGGACACAGTTTCACAAAGACCGAATAGTTCCAGTTGCCATTATCCATACCAAACTCGCGGTTGTCGTTGCGGAAAGCCTCGCGACCGGCAAGGATTGTATTCTCGGGAAAGTCCTTGAACAGAGCCACCACCGTGAGCGGTGTTCCGGGCTGTACGTTGCCTTCGTCAAGATTTATTATCGAGCCAATGGTAATGCCCATGGCATCGGCTGTGCTTTGTGACAGCACCACGGCATCCTTCTGCTTGAAATCATCAATGTTTCCGGCAATGATATCAAAAGAGAATACATCAAGTATAGAGCTTGTACAACGTACGACTGTCATTTTGTTTCTCTCGTAGTTCTCACCCTCTCTCTTTATCCACACCGGCACATCGTCGCCAAAAGGATTCATCGATGCAATGGCCTCTACCTGGGGCAGCTCGGCAGCCGTCTCGTAACAGATAGGGTTAGGAACATTCTCCGACCAACCTCCAAATCCTTCGTGGAATGGCGATACCATATAGACCCTCTCATTATCCTTGATGGCCTTGTTGAATGTCATTGAACTGTACACTTGCGACATTATCATGTAGAAAGCCGCAAATGCCAGCGCAAGACCCGCAATGTTCAACAATGAAGCAACCTTGTAGCGCTTCAATGTTGTCAAAAAGTTCTTGAATGCTATTTTCATAGTTTTTTTGTTTTATCAGTTGTTCTTTTTTATAGTATCGACAGGATTGGCACTTGCGGCACGCAACGATAGCAGCAGCTGCACTGAATATACCACAGCCAGAACAAGCAATGCACCGACAATGTATATCCACAGCGGAACATCGCAACGCATCTGTGCAAGCGTCGATAACCATTTGTCATTCCACCACACTGCCAACGCAATACCACAAACCGTTGCCGGCAACACAATCCATAACAGACGCACACCAAGAACAGCAAGCACATCACCTACCTTTGCTCCGCACACCCTACGCACTGCAATCTCCTTGCTACGGCGCACCCTCTCGCCCTGTATGTAGCCAATGAGACCAATCAGAGCAATGAGCAGTACAACTACAGCTACAACCACCATTCCGTTTCGCATTGCCCTGACATCGGCAAAAGTGTGTTCAACCCAATCGCGATAATATACCAGTTTGTGTTTAAAATACCCGTCATTGACAGATGAGACTGCCTCTTCGAGCGCCGTTACATTCCCTGCATTCACCTCGTCAAGCAGAATGTTATACAGCACCACAGCATTGTACTCGGGAGCCATATCGCTGACATAAGGCACGGTATGCATCACAATGGGCTCGACGACACCGGTACTCAACATGCGGAAATCGGCCACTACACCCACAATTTCAAAGCTTTGCCCCGAACCGTCGTATATAATCTTGCCAATAGGTGAATCCTCCCACCCACGCATCTCTACATACCTCTCGTTCACAATAGCCTTGTCAGCGCCATCAGTAGCAAAGAAATTGCGACCTTGTAGAATATTCATTTGCATCGAGGGGATATAGTTATGGTCAATTATATCCCATCGGCAACTGAAGAGCAGGTTTCCCTGTTCATCCACGCAAGGCATCCCCGAATAGCCTTCGAGCGGAGACTGCGCAGACATCCCAGCATTCTCCACAAAAGGCAAAGAGCGCAACTTGTCGGCAATGACACCGGCATCCCCTATTTTTGTAGAGAGCTGCGCAGCCATGAGTCTGTCGAACTTATAGCCATAATCGGCATTCACAACATGGGATGCCTGCCTTGCGGTAACAAACAGGAATATAACCACGGCAACCGTTGCTGCAACCTGCACAAAGAGCAGTGCCTTTTTCCACAAAGAACGGTTGTCGCCACCACGACGGAAAGCATAGTCTATGCTCACAAGCGAGAACAACACTGCCGGTATTATGCCGGCTACGGCAAAACCTGCCAGACAAACAAGCGTGGGTATCCACATACGACGGGGAGCAAAAAGGTCCGCCACTTCGTAACCCAAGAGTTCAAATATCTCACCACGCAGACAAAATATTGCAACAGCTGCAACAACCACCGATGCTGCAAGCAACAGCATTGTCTCCACCAACAGCATGCCGAAGACTCCGCTGCGCGATGCACCGTTGCACTTCATTGTAGCAATGGTACGACTGCGATTTGCAAGAGCAGAGATTGTGAGCAGCACGTAATTGAGACAAGCCACAACAAGGGCTATGAAAGCAATTGTGGCATAGAGAGCCTGCATCTGCCTCACATCACTGCCGACATATATGGTCGATGCCAAAGGTGCAAAATAGAATGTCTCCTGCCACTCCTTGCAATGCTCGGCAATGCCATGTTTCTCCAAAAAAGCCGGCATGGCTGCCTCAACCTCGGCAATGTCGGCACCGGGGCGCAACTTTATGAATGTAGAGTAGCTGTCCTGCCCGGTCCATACTTCGTCATCGCTGTCGTACGGGAGATATTCAAGAATATCGAAATCACCTATCGATTGGTTTGCAGGGGGTGTAGTGAATACACCGGCAACAACCATAAGCCCCAGTTTCTTGCCCAATGGGTCCTCATCACCGAACATTTTTCTTGCAAGCCGCTCCGAAATCATCACCTCATCGGCTGCAGCACCCTCGCTACTGAGAATGCGGTGGGCATCGCCACCGATTACCCCAAAATCGAGGACATCGAAAAAAGTGCTGTTTGTCTCCAATGCTTTTGCCGTCATCAAGTTATCGGTGGTACCGAATATTTTTTCCACCTCAATGAAATGCACTGCAGCCTCAACCTGTGGCATGTCGGCGACAAGATTCGGTGCCAGCGGTCTTACCTGCTTGTCGGAAATGCCGAACTGCGGCGACTTTATCCACACCTGATATACGCGCTCCTTATCGGGGAAAAAACTGTTGAACGACATATTGAACCCCACGTAAGAGAATACGAGAAGCGCAACGGCCATACCCAAAGACAAGGAGAGCAACCTTGCCAATGAATTGCCACGGTTTTTAAGCAGATAGCGGAATGAATAGTTGAATAATTGCATATAATCCAATTAGAATATTTTTGACAAGGCAAATGCTGTGATGCCTGCAAGAGTGCTGAAGAGCAAGCACACTGCGCATTTGCCCTGTCCGTTGTGTTATCCATTACAATTTGTTGGCCACATCGGTCACAATCTGACCGTCGAAGAGACAGATGGTGCGCGATGCGAACTGCGCATCGTGCTGCGAGTGGGTTACCATGATTATTGTGGTACCCTCACGATTGAGTTCCTGCAACAACGCCATAACTTCCTGACCGTTCTTTGAGTCGAGGTTACCGGTAGGCTCGTCGGCAAGCACCAGTTTTGGGTTAGAGACCACCGCACGTGCTATTGCAACGCGCTGCTGCTGACCACCCGACAGCTGCTGCGGGAAGTGACCTGCGCGGTGCGAGATGTTCATGCGGTCGAGCATCTCATTCACGCGTCTCTTGCGCTCGGATGCCTTCACGCCCATGTATACAAGCGGCAGTTCAACATTCTCGAACACTGTCATCTCGTCAATCAGGTTGAACGACTGGAACACAAAACCGAGATTGCCTTTACGGAACTGTGTACGCTCCTTCTCGCGCAAGCCACCTACCTCGCTGCCAAGCAGGTGGTAGCTACCGTCTGTGGGGTTATCGAGCAGGCCAAGGATGTTGAGCAACGTTGATTTTCCGCAACCCGATGGACCCATCACGGCTACGAATTCACCTTCCTTTACTTCGAATGATACACCGTTAAGAGCAATTGTCTCTACCTCCTCTGTGAAGAAACTCTTCTTCAAATTTTCTACTTTAAGCATAATTGTATTGTTTTAATTGATTGATATTTTTGTTTATTGTTTGGTAATAATATATCCCCACTGTACCATGTCATACTGAGCGTAGCGAAGTATCTATTCCTTCGTGCAATTATAAGATTCTTCACATTCTGTTATTCGCTTTGCTCATCGAAAACATCTTTAACTTTTACATTAAGGAATGGTCAGAATGACAAATTCGCTTATACAAAATTGATTTTAGCCCGACTGCCATATCATTGATCATCTTACTTGTTTATTGCATCCACTGGGTTGTCGTTTGCAGCCTTGTAGGCGCGTACCGTCACTGTTGCAACAGTTATGGCGACCACTATGACTATGGCAAGCAGATATACCCAGACGGCCATTGTTGCACGATAGGCGAACTGCTGCATCCAACGGTCAATTACAAGATAACTCACAGGCACTGCCACAAGCGAGCATATTGCAACGATGCGCAGATACATTATATTGAACATACTGAGAATTGAAGCAACTGATGAACCGTGTACACGACGTATGCCAATCTCTTTGCGGCGATATTGGGTTTCAAAGAGCACCAGGCCGAACACGCCAATCACCGATATCAGGATAGAAAGCATTGTAAACAGGGTGATGAGTGACGAGAGTTTCTCCTCTTTCTGATACTGCTGTTCAAGTTCTGCATCAAAGAGTGTAACATCGTAGCTGTCAGCGGGAGCACTCGGTGCATACTCGGCGATAGTCTGCATAATATACTCCTTCACTGCAGGAATATCGGCACCGGCAGCTGTACGCACATACAAATTGTTGCAGGTACGCCATGGATATTTGCCGAATATGTAGAACGCGAAGGGTTCAATATTGTACTGCATGGGGCGATAGTTGAAATCGCGGCATATACCCACCACATCGGCATCGTAGCGGTGACCGGCAATCTTGTCACCAGGCTTTATACCAAGCTTGTTTGCTGCATCCTCATTGAAAATGAAAACACCCTCTACAGTATATTCGTCACTGCTGCAAAAATCCCTGCCTTCGACAATGTCAATCTTCATAAGCTTTAGAAAATCCCACGAAACGGGATAGACATTGAAATATATACCCTTGCCGTCGACATTGCGCCCCCACTGCATTCTCGATGGTTTCACAAGCGAACCGTCAGCAAAAGCCACATCAACGATTGCCGGGTTCTGTGTAAGGCTCTCGGCAAAGGCGTCGCGTCTCACCTGTGATAATCCGTTCTCCATGTCAAAGGACTCGAACACCGTTTCAGCGGGCAGATTATTGACAGCAAGGAGGTACTCCTTGTCAAAACCCATATCGTAACCGAGCATAAACTCACGCTGGCGGTGTATGAAGAGTGAGCATATGATAAGCGTAATGGAAATGAAATACTGCACGGCAACGAGAGTGTAGCGCAAGCGACGGCCCGGGGCCGATGCCTGGAAGCCGGAAAGCACCATTGCCGGCGAGAAGCGGGTAATGTAGAATGCGGGATATATGCTTGCCACAATGCCTGCAGCAATGGCTACTACCACAACAACAAGTGCAATCCCCCAATTATTGCTGAATGAAATTGATGTAGAGAGTTGGTTGACCAGCGGTGTCTCGGCAAACAGCTCTACAAATAGAGCTGCAACAGCAAGTGCTGTAGCCACAAGCCCTACGGCTTCGATAATAAAATTAAAGCGAAGCCTCAATGTCGATGCACCAAAGACCTTGTATGTATTTATTGCCTTTATTCGCACGGGAATGAGTGCAAAAAAGAAATTCACAAAGTTTATCATTGCAATCAGAATTATGAGCACAGCTATTGCAATGAAAGTGTATGTAGTCAATCTGTTGCCCACCTCGTGATAAGCACTGCTGACATCATCCGAGAAATAGAGTTCGGTCAGCGGGCTCAAACGCGGATTTGCCATTTTCATAAACTGCTCATAAGTCTCATCGTCTACCTCCAGTTCAATATTAAAGGCACGTGGCAGAACCTCCTTCATCTTCTCAACAACGGCATCGGGTGATGCTCCGTCGGCCAACTGTATGAAATAAGGATTGTTCCAGTTGTTGGGGTTTTCATTCTCCTGAGCAACAGACATACCACCCCAACCGTCTGTACCGTCAAGAATACTTGGTGAAGGAGTGTCCTTGCATATTGCGACTACGGTAGCAGTGTTCTGCTCATTTGCATCGCGACCGTAACACAACACATCACCTACAGAGAGATTGAACCTTTTTGCAACAGACTCTTTAATAACCAACGAATAGTGGTGTATCAAATTATCAAGCGAGCCCTCAATAATTTCAATGCCAAGAATTTCCAGTCCTTCACGCTCCGTCTCACAGAGGTTCAACTCGATATTGTCTATGCGGTCATCCAACTTTCTCGAATAAACGGAGTTTATATTGAAATGCCCGGTAGGTGTTATTGTGGCACTCTTTTCAATCTCGGGAATATCCTTGCATAGATCGTCGGGCAACTGGCGCGGCCAAGTGGTATCCCAATACCCCTCCTCGCTCCAGTTGGGATGTTCAAGACGGTAGATGTTACGTGCATTGGGTATGCCTTTGTTGTAAGACAGGTCGTAATTCACCTGCACCATTATCAGGTACACCGCAGCAAAGGCCAATGCCATTCCAAGAATGTTGAGCACCGACGATGTGGTGTAACGCTTCAGCAATGTTATGAAATTCTTTATGTACATGGTTATTGTTTTTTATTACTTTCCTACTTTCAGAATAAGTTCTTCGTTGTCGCCGAAATTGTCATACGACGATGTTATTACCCTCTCACCCGGTGCAAGGCCTTCGAGTATCTCATAGAACCTTGGATTCTGACGGCCTATGCGAATCTCGCGGCGATAGGCCTTTTCACCAGCAGCATCCACTACGTATATCCAACGGCCACCGGTCTTCTGGAAGAAAGCACCACGCGGGATATACACAGCCTCGACAGGCTGACCGAGCTGCAGATTCAGGTTGTATGTCTGGCCGGAGCGGATATTGTCGGGCAGTTCGCCGGTAAATGTGAGGTCGACTTTGAATTTCCCCTCGCGCACCTCGGGGTAGACCTTGCGCAGCAACATGTCGTAACTGTTGTCGCGACGTACAAAGGAGGCTGTGAGCCCGGTTGCCACACGGTCAATGTAGTGTTCGTCGACCATAGCTGTCACCTTGTAGGCCGAAAGATCGTTTATCTGACCAATTGCACTGCCCTGCGAGAGAGTCTGTCCAAGTACTACGTTGAGCATTCCCACCTCGCCATCAATGGGAGCCTTGACCTTGAGATTGCCCACACGTTCACGTATAAGCTGCATGTTAAGTTGCATGGAGCGCAGGTTCTCATCGAGTTGTGCCACCTGTACGGTGCGGTAGAGCGAATCCTGTTTCTGGCGTTCACCGACAAGAGAACGACGTGCAACGGCAAGCTCATAATCCTCCTTTGACTGCAAATAAACTTCGCGCGAAATGAGCTCACCCTCATAAAGTTCGCGGTTCTGCTCATAGGCACGCTGCTTACGGGTTACATCAAGGTCCAGCTGCAGCATCTCCTGGCGCAGAGCAAGACGCTCCTGCTCCATTGAAATGAGAGTGTTGCGCAGGATGTTCTGCTTCTCGGCCAAGTCGGCCTCCGATTGTAATATCTGCATCGATAGCTGTTTGTTTGTCATCTCAAGGATTACATCACCCGCCTTCACGGTTGTTCCCTCCTCGGCAACGATGCGTTCCACCACTCCGCTCTCCAAAGGCGAGAGTTGCATGGTTGTAATAGGTTGCACTATGCCGTTGAGAGTGGCATAATCGTTGAACTCGCCCTGCTCCACTGCCGAAACAACTATTGTTGCAGTGTTCACGCGAAGCGTCGAAGTGTTCTTTTTGAGCAACATCCAGGCTACAAGAACCAGCAGGAGTGCACCAAAGATGTAAGGCAGACTCTTCTTGCTCAGGATGGCACGCCATCCTTTTTTCTTTTCCAATTTTATATCCATAGTTTCAAATTTATTATTTTCAATATCATCTTATATTTCATTCGACTTCCACAAGTGGAATGCCGCTATAGTAGTCGACCATACGCTTCTCAATCATGTACTGCAGTTTCGAGCGCAGGCAGTCCGACTTTGCCTGCAGCAGCGTTGTTGCCGACATCTGAAGTTCGATTGCCGTTACAAGCCCCTTATCGAACTTTGCGGCTATGCCATCATATGCCAACTGAGCAGCCTCAATCTTCTTCACAGCCTGGATATACTGTTTACCATAACCCTCCATCTGCCTGCAGGCCTGTACCACCTCACTCTCCACCGCGTTGCGTGCCGCCTCCATCTCAAGTTCGGCATTACGCAGTGCATTGCGCGATGAACGTACCGAGGCTTTGCGGCTAAGATTCGAAAAGACTGGAATGGACATTGAAACGCCTACATATGCACCGCGATTATTGTCAAGCTGTGTCCAGAATGCGGGATAAGCGGAATTGTTGAAGTTTGTATAATAGCTTGTTCCAACACCACCCGAAAGGCTTATTGTAGGGAACCAACTGCCCTTTGCTTTCATATAGTTGAACTTGGACTCCTTCACAGCAAGCCCTGCTGAAACAACTTGTACGTTGGCAGAAAGTGCATTCTCTATGACACTCTCAAGCGAAACCGTGCCTATTGCAGGAAGTATATCCCCTGCAGGGGCAACCTCAAGAGCAGTGCCCTGCGGGTAGTTCATCACCTCGCGCAGTGCAATGTATGCCATTGCAAGGTTATTCTGCTGCTCGGTGAGCAAGTAGTCGTAACCGGCCTCCTGTGATGCAACTTCGGCGACCTCGGCAGCACTCTTGAGGCCCAGTTCATGGAGTTTTCGTGCCTGAAGCAGTGTCTTGCGCGATGCTGAAAGCTGCTCATCGGCTATCTTCACAGCCTCCTTATAATATACTACATCGGTATAAGCACGCATCACCTCCATAGCCACCCTGTCACGGGCTATCTGCAGGTCGCTGTAACCGCGGTCGCGGGCCACCTTGGCAGCACGGATGCTGTTGACATAGCGCAAGCCTGCGAAGAGCGGCATAGAAGCTCCCAGGTCATAGGAGTTGCTGAATGTCGATACTGTGGTGTAGCTGTTTGTCTCGGGATCGATTGAACGTCCGAAATTGGCCGAAGCCGAAACGCCGGCCGAGACCGAAGGGAACAATCCCGCAACGGACTGCTTGTAGTTCATAGTGGCATTGTCGAGGCTGTTCTCCTGTTTGGCAACCGAAACAGAGTGCTCAACGGCATATGCCATGCATTCGTCCATTGTCATTGTCTGCGCTGTGGCAAGGGTTATGGAACCTGTAAGTGTCAATATTGCAAATATATTTTTCATAAATAAAAAGTGTTTCTGCAAGATTACGTGCCAAAACCGTGCCAAACCAGCTATATTATTAATATACAAATATTTAAGCAAAACAACAAATTCAAAAAGTGTAAAAATTTTAGACAATGGATGTAAAATGGTTTGACAGGATAGGAAATAAATTAACAACAGTTTCTTTTGTCTCAAGAATTTATTTTGATTTACTTTGCCAATGACAGAGATTAACATCAAACTATAGGACATTATATTTTATGAGACTCACTTTTTATGTAGAGAATGATTCAAACGATTTGGTTGTAAATTGTCTTGAACTTACTGCCATCAACAGGACTAGGGACATGTCTGTAGCCAATGAGACACGAGTAAGTGCTTTCTATCCATACAGGGAGATTGAGCAGATTGTTGGCAAGAATATCAGCCTCATGGAATATTGCTCACCACGCGTAGAGTCAGTTACAGAAAAGGAGGTGACTGTCAGTTGGAACAGAGAATCATACACACTATGCCCGGGCGACTCTATGGAGAGCCAGGAGTATGCAATCGACAATCCATATCTGAGCTGGGACGGTATGTCTTTGCAAATGAAATACAGCAGTATAAATGCATGGGATGAGTTCTTTGACCTGTGTAACTATATTATGGAAGACCAGCATCATTGCCCAGCACGCAAGAACAAAGAGGAAAAGGAAAAATGCCTTAAACTGCTGTATGAGATTATGCTTGAAGGTGAGGATGCAATAAGGCCATTTTATGCGTGGTTGCTATCATGTGAGAATTGGGACACGCTCATAATAGACGACTATGAACTGTTCGCCCGGCATCTCGGCATTAACAATGCTGCCCAAACAAGCTATTCCCCGGCGTGGTTCTCCAACTTGGTGCAAATACTCAACAGGAACAGGATTGAGACAATGCTTAAAGCCATACCGTCATTGAAAGCAGTGATTGAATCAGCCGCCAAGGAAGGTATTGAGGATGCAATAAAGATTCAGAACGGCGAAATTGAGTACGAACACCTTGCCGAACGCAATTACCCGGACATTAAAGAGCCGGTTTTGACATTAAAAATGTATGACAAGAAGAATGACAAGGTTAACGCTTGCCATTTCGAATGGATAACATCGGAGCAATTGAAGAGCGGTCACAAGATTGAGATGGGAGATTTCGGGGAGGTTACAATTGTTGCCGCAGAAAAGGAGAAGATGACACTCTCGTGGCTTGGCAGAGAGTTCAATGTAAAGAGGAGTTACTCGGAATATCTCATGGACTCGAGGGTAAGACCTACGCCTGAAGAGGTTGACAATTATGAAATTGAGGCGTGGATGGAGGAGATGTTCTATTATAAACCAAAGAAATATCTGCTATACAGTTACAATGAGATAAATATTTGGAGAGAGGCATTGAGTGTGATAGAAAAAATAATCGACCCCGAGCCTGAGTATGAGGATGAAGAAGAAGAGTGCCAACCGAGAAGGGAGCAGTACACAAAAATTGCAAAACAGCTGCTCAAAATATTGATAGAACGCGGAGACAAGGAACTTGAAAATCTGCACGAGATGATATCTACCGATTGTAAGCCCGAAGAGATTAAGGAATTGCTTGATTCAATCAAATAATCATACTTCATATCACATAGCCCCAAAGCCAATTGGCTTTGGGGCTATGTGATCAATTCTACCTCAGCCTGTTTTTCCAAGGAACATTCACATCCGCTTCAATTGCAGTAATGACACTGCCTTTTCCCATATTACCTATAACGGCAAAAAGGAAATACTTATAGGACTGCGTGGGGAAGAGAGGGAAAAGCACATCCTGTACCTTCTTTCTCTTTTCACTGCCGGTAATGAGTTTGAAGTGTACTCCATCATTGCTTCCGAGCAGATAACATCCTAAAAGCGGAATTCCATCCACGGGTAAAAAAGGCTGTTCAACATATGCGTGCAATAACAGCTGCATGATACGTTTGGGCAGTTTTGTACCCCATATCTGCGGCCTTGTAAACAGTAGCACACAGTTGTCGCCCGAGACGGCATCGGGGATTGCATACACATTGGTCACGCCATCTTTCACAGCAAGCAGCAATGGGTTTGGAGTTCCTTTGACCTTGTCGCGAAAACGCCCTTTAAACCTTGTCCAGGCAGCCGAAGTGAACGAATATACAAGAGAATTATCATGATTGGAATTGCCAATAAGCACTTCGCCATGCGCCGGCAGATAAGTGACAAATGCACCGGCAAAAAAAGCCTGCCAATCATCTCCGCCGCTACTGCCTTGCAACGACACCAAAGAGGATATTTTCCCGAATATATCATCAGGAACACCCACAAGAGCCGGCACTTTGGAATCCATTGCACCGGAAAACTTTTTTATGCTGTTGCCGGCAACAAGCATCATCCCCATTCGGCCTGCAAAGACAACAGCACCGCCGATACCACATATCGAGCCGGTATTCACACATACGTCGCGCGATACCTGATTACTGCTCAAATAGGCTACACTACCCGACGGATCGACCGACATTACCCATATGCCATCACCACAGAACAGATAGAGCGGGAACTGCCCGAACTGCCCCTGTGACAGCGCCACCGTATTACCGGAGATACCAATGATACGGCTCTGCGATGGCGTATAAGTGCACTTTGCCGGGAAGACAAAAGGATTATCGGCCATTGACACCTTCATAACATTGCGTCTCTCCTCGCAGGGATTGGGCTTTGCCTGCGGCAGTTCGTCGAGTTTCTCCCATGTCTCGTCTACGCAAATACAGTTTATATCCCTGAACGAAAAGTCGGTCAATCCGTTCCTTTTGATGGTAAATATGAGTTTGTCTCCATCAACAGCATCTCTGTGCACTGCAAAGATGCGTTGCGAGCGGTATTCCTCGGGCGGGAAAATATCACCGTCATACATCCAACAGTCGCGCGAAGCGCTATAGACAATCTCGTATATCCCGCTCTCATAGTTAAAGAGGCGCAGCACAATATCGGCCGGGAATGCACCTGCTGGTTTGCCGCCATTTGCAAACACGGCACTCACCGACACCGAGCATGGCAAATACCATTTATGCAGGTAATAGGCAACATTCAGGTAACTGTGGGGCTTTAGCGGAAATGTTTTCGCATACACCGTCTGACCCATTTTCATGAACACACGCAGTTCGCAGGCACGTGAATCGGGGTACGAGAGCATTGCAGGAAGCTGCGGTGCATAACCATCGTACCCCAACAATGGACTCTCATAATATCTCCCGGTCACGAAATCGCCTTGCGTGGTCCTCAATTTTACATGGACAACCATTGCATCAACATTACCCTTGCCACCCGAAACAGGAAGATAGGCCGATGCATTGTACCCGTTGAAGAAATATTCACGGAAAGAGGCTATGTGTAACCTTCCGTTATAGACATAACTGCAACCCGCGTCGTAGTCCGACAGTGACGATGGAAGAACAGCTGTGTCAAGCGCCTGCTGCAGCGCCAGATTTACAGGCGAGACGTCATCGAGGCAGAACACCTTGTTACCATCAATATCGTACTCGGCAACCTTGTAAAAGAGCGAAGCCGATGCAATGTTGTCCCATAGTGTGTCAAGCGTTTTCCCGGAATAGTACTCGAACTTCTGCGTGCGACCGCCGAGTCCGCACTTTTTCCCGGGGATCGAAAATGTGGAGAATATATCCACCCCGACAACAATGTTCCTCCACCCTTTCAAAGCTGCTACATCAAACGAGAACTCCGGTTTGAAACCACGCACACACACCTTGTATTTGCACGGCATTGTTCCGTCAAGAGCCTCGGAGAGCATGTTGTCTCCATCGCGTCCAATAGCATCGTCATACGTCTCGTCGCTCACATAAATGATGTTCGACACGTTTATGTAACTGCCGTCGTACAGGCGCAATGCTACCCTGAAAAGAGCCCTGTCGATATAATGCCCGTCTTTGTTCAACGCTGCCACACACTCCTCAATGTAACCCTTCTCATTATAGTTCCAGGTTGCCTGCAATTCATCAGTCGTCGTCATTGAATAATACGTCTCTTCCGTTATCAGTGTCTCTACTTTTGACGCGACTTTTATATTCACATCGGGAATTTCGGGTCTTGTTCCCAAAGAACGGTATCTCCCTTTTTCAAAAAGCAGATAGTGGATTCCCCGGCCGGTAAGGCAACAGGCGACATTTCCAAGAAATTCAATCCCTTTCACTCCTTCGAGCCCCTCAATGACAAGCATTGAGTCACCCGATGTGATGGGGTTGTAATCCTTGTCATAGAAATGCAGCATACCCACTTCGGTAATGCCAATGTAACATTCTGCAATCTCGTGCCAATATAGAGCTGAATAATCGGCATTGAGGCCGGCCACTTTTACAGGCAGCGGCATAGGCACCAGGCTTCCTTCAGACATGCGCATATTGACAATGTCAAGGCATTCACCATCCTGCGCAAGTACAACGTCGGTACATCTGTTTATTCCTTTGAATGAAAAATTCTTTTGCATGACTCTACTCCTTTCAAAATAAAATTCCACACGGCAGGCAACACTCCGGCTTTCCACAACAGGAAAAGCAACAGGATGGCAAGCGGCACTCTCCACAGCATATCCAACCTGTTCCTTACTTCCTTCACTTTCTCAACAACAACTTCCCTGTCACGGAACAGTGTGTCGCAACGTAGCACGGTATCTACCCTGAGCCTCTCTTTGTATATGGTGCGGTATTTGGTGTAGAAGACTGTGTCGCAGCGTTCATGAATAAAGATGCTGTCGTGCAATACTATGCTGTCAACCTTTACATGCTCGGCAATGCTGCTTTGGGAGAAGTGATGTACATCGCTTACCTTTTCCACTGTGGTGCACGCTACAACAGCAAGCAGCAGCGCACTAAGACAAAATACGTTTATTTTTCTCATACTCGATATAATCTTTAAGGCAACCGCTGCGTTCAAGCATCTTCAGGCTAAAGACGTAGTATAGAAAATTGAGCACACTGTACAAGGTGCTCTTTTCATTTGTTATGAAACGGGCATTGCGCAGTATATTGGTGCCGTAGAAATATATTGCAACATATACTGTAAACGACACGCAATGCATTGCCGCCTTCTCCTCGCCCTGGAAGTACCCAAGCATGTAGATGCAGGCAACCATCGCAAAATATATTGCAGCATCACGAAAGAAACTGAATGCTTTCCTGAAACTCCAGTCGCGATGGTTGCACACATCGGCAAGCAGGCCAACCACAAAATTGGCGGTAAAAAGAAGGACTAGCCCGAAGATATCGTTCCAGATGGGGAACATCAACCCTATTACATTTGCAATGAGTGATGCAGCCACAATTCTCAAGCCATCCATAAATCAAAAAAATTACTGTTGTTTGACTCTCTGCAAGCCACACGCAGCCAACGCCTGCGAAAGCATCGCATTGGCCGCATCGTAGCGTTCGAACATTGTATAGAGCAACGAGGCACATTCATACACCACTGCATCGACCATACACCCGTCATACCCTACAAGGCCATCGGCTGTATTGAACGCAGCCTCATAGATGAAATGTAGGGGTTTGGCGGAATCACCGTCGGGCAGCGGGAAGAGCTTTGCACAACGCTCGCCCTGTGGGGTGAACGACTCTATACATACCGGACGACAACAGCCTGCACGTGTATACTCGTTCTGCTGCCATGCGGCCTCGCGCGAGTCGTGCGAGTACAGATGATGCACTGGCGACCGCCATCCTGCAAGCTGTAACGACACTATCTGCACAAAATCATCGGGCAGGAGTAACAGCCCTGTGCCCGACTCATCGGCATTTACCTCAATATCGCCGGAAGGTACACTCTTGGTGTTCACACGCCCGTTTGCTGCACCTTTGTTCTTTTGGATAAATGACACGGCACGTGGCAGCAGTTCCATTATGCTTTCATCAAGTTGCCGT
Source organism: Bacteroidaceae bacterium (assembly GCA_045634305.1). Lineage (GTDB taxonomy): Bacteria > Bacteroidota > Bacteroidia > Bacteroidales > Bacteroidaceae > HGM04593. Next base: position 57,914 of record JAZQZZ010000026.1, read on the forward strand.
GTATCGACCGAAAGCAGCGACACGTTATCATCACTCGCAGCCTCGTTTATCACCAGTCTCACCTTTTTCAAAAGCTCTGCGCACTCCATCACAGCCAGTTGGGAAATGAGACAGAATTGGCCATAGCCACACTCTTCACAGCCATTTTATTCTGCAGTTGCGACAAAGGGCAATTGTAGGGTTCAGCCATCAGGTAGGCACGCGCCTGCTGCAGATTGGTAACATCGGCCGCCACATCGAATAGTGCTTCGGGTTCCGATACTGTTGCAACCGCCTTGTTCTCATCCTCGAGCACCTCTACCCGACCGCACTTTATCTCACCGCAACGGAAGGCATCGCTGCTCTCAATCGCACGTTGGAAAAGCGGATTGTCGGTTGTGTACTGCGCGGGATAAATGCCCGTGGAATTTATCGCACCGCCTGTGAAATCAATCCTCACCAAAGCCTTACCGATTCTGAAATAGCTGTTACGCTCAATTTGGCCATGTATCTCATATGTAATACGTTTTCTCATAATCTTTTTAATGTTTTTGTTTGATGCCGGCGGCTGACGCCGCCGGCGAATTAAAATGAATCAGACAAGAATTTCACCTGTATACTCCACCCAGGTAGCACCGTTGAAGGTAACTACCGAACCGGCTGCGAACCAGAGTTTGCTTTCCCCATCGACGGTGCGGCTTACATCGGAGCTGAGAATCACCACATCATTGATGTTTGGTTCCTCGGGCAACGCAGCAGCACTTGTAACACGCGAAGCACCGGGAATATCGCTCTCGGCTGCCGAGCCGTTCACCCAAATATGGGAGTAACCCTTGAGACAGAGACAATCGATTGTCATTACAACCTCGCGCTTTGCCTCCTCACCATCGACATTCTCGGTCTTGGCATCCTCGTTCTTCATGTAGTAGCGCACAAGGCCATTCTCGTCAATCAAGCCACCACAATGGGCATATCCAAGAGCATCGAGTGTAGGATCGTGAATGAGGTCGATATCGCCAAAGACAGTGTGAATCTTTGTACACTCGATACCGAACACCTTGTCGCCTGTGACGCTGATATTCTTGTGAAGTGTAAGGTCAATCTTCTGGATGTCGTTGAGCAACTGCTTGCCAAGCAACCAGATGGCACGTTTTGTACAATTGAAACCTGTGAACTTCACCATTGAGAGATTGATGAGATCGGCAAATGTAATCTTTGACGAGAGGTCATACTGACGCTTGAACTGCCAACGGATACCCTTTGAGAAGTAATCCCACTGATAGCCCATAGCATTGTCCATTGCCTGAACCTTGAACTTACCGGGCTGTCCCACCCATGCTGTGCGGCAACTCTCAAGACGGAATTGGCGCAACACAGCCTCGGCAATCTGTGACTCACTGAACTGCAGACGTTTCTTCTGCGCTGCAAAATAATCACTCACAATGCTGTTGCAGAGCTGCTTCTGCAAGTACATACGCTCGGGTACCGGTACAATTGTAGACGGAGCAATGAACTTCTGTGTCTCGTAGGCTGCCGATGACAACAGGATAATCTCTGTACCGGCAGGGATTGTAGGAACTACACAATAGTCATCACTGGGGTTAACTTTGGGACCATTGACAGCCATAGCAATAGGCGCCTCGGTGGTGCTGTTCTTGCCAACGAAGAAGAGCATGAGATCGACACCGGGCAATTCAATCTGTCCTGTAGGGTCGTAACCGTTCACGCCTTTACAGATGGCTGTGTAATACTCCTGAAAAATCTTTCTCTCCCCCGTAGTCGAGAAAGGAATCTCGGCACGAGTGGCCGTGATACCATTGTACACAACATTAGTGTATGCTTTTGAACGCTTGTCGTCAATGAGATAATGGTCGACCTCGAAGGAGTTCACGCGAACCTGACGGCGTATTCTGCGTTTGATTGTATCAATAACACTCTCATCACTTGCGATGCTGATAATCTGGCTGTCGACATCGGCATCGAAGAGTTCAGGCGAGAGTTCACTGGCATTTGACACTGTTGTCGCTTCGCCAACGCCCTGTGTGGGCAAGCCCCCAATACCTTTTGACGCCTTGGTCGAACCAGCCGGAACAACCGACACGCCGGCAAGCATCAATCCAGCCTCGGCATTTTCAAATGCGCAGAGAACCAGCGACACTAAAGCTACAATCACAAAGAGAGGATTCTCTCTTACAAAACTTAAAATTTTCTTCATAAATGAAATAGTTTGTAGTTAATAAATAAAGAATAATCATCAATCTGTTGACATTTGTTCACGCATTGAGTGCCTTCTCAATGAGCGAGTTGCGAGGACGTTTACGCTCCACATCAGGAGCAACGCTGCTCATACCCTTTGGAAGTCCGTCGCCAAAGTCCTCTTTCATGCGCATGATGTTGGCATTGCGTCCCTTTATGTCACCGGCAGCGAAGGCATCCTCGACATCCTGCTCGTATGTGATGGCATGGTCGAGAGCCGTACACACGTCATCGGTATATTTGCCTGCCATGATTGGGAATACAAGTTTTTCCCAGATATTGTCCATGAAATCCGATGGGTCGTACCCCCTTTCTTTGCAGAATGCCTCAATCACCGGCATGCTCTCCTCAAGGTTCTCCTCGTACTCGCGTCGGTCGTTGGCCAGGCGCATCATCTCGTTCTTGCGCTCCTCGTCGGCAAGCATAATCTCCTCGAATTCAGGGCTCTCCTCGTCGACATACATGAATCCGCGTCCGAAGTAACGCGCAACAGCACTGTGCGCTCCGCGCTTGCCCTCAATCACGTCAGCCAGCATCTGTGCAAGGCGCGGATCACGCTCAAGCATTTTGGCAAGACGCTCGTTCTGCTCGCGGTTCATCTCAAGGTGACGCATGAGCAAATCCTGTGAAAGTTTGTCATAGAGGCTGAAATTGCCGCCGAAAAAAGCACTCAGTTTCTCATTGAAGCCATCTAAAGTAGCCTGTTTGCCGTTCTGTGCAACAGCATTTGCATCGGGTACTGCATTTGTAATGCCATTCTCCGTTGCGGGCTCTACAGGCTGCTGAGCCCCCGTTCTGTTTTGTAGAATCTGTTCCATATGTTAATTTGTTTTTCAACAGCAAAGGAACAACCGAAACACGCGGACAAGGTTGCTGAAATGACATTTATTGCTAAAATAGATCAAGAAGAGATTATGCACCTTTTAAATATATAATGTATCGCCAACACCTATGACAGTAAACCATTTAGGAAAGAAAAAGAAGTTGTTGATAAATAAAGTGTCAAAACAGCACCCTTTTTAGTCTTTTTTGACTATATTTTTGTATTCAAAAAAGCAGAATGGAAAACAGAAAGAATGGAAATGTTCGCGAAATTCGCAAACAGGATGTACTGAACAGTTTTTTTGAATCGTTGAAAGAAGTGAGAAAGACAAAACCGTATGCAACACAGGACGAGGTCATCAAACATGCAGTAAAGAAGAAGGCGCCACGATTTTATGTGACATTCGAGAATGCACGAAGATTCATTTCAATGCTGGCTCGCAAAAAGAAGCTACCACTCATAAACAGCAACAAACTGGCAATGTACAAGGAGATATATCGCCGCTACATGCAGAGGATGAAGGACGAGAGCAATCGCTACAAATATGTGATTCTTGAACAGATTATTGAAGAGCCGGCGCCATCGTTCTACCTCGACGAGGACACCTTCCGCGGCATTGTATACAGGACACTGCGCACACACTAAAGTGTCAAAACAGCAACCTGGTCGTCGTAACAGCGCATTACATTTGCAACATAAAGAAAAGAGAAAGAGAAAATGAATACAACAAGATTCGCAATAACAAAAGAGAACCTGTACAAACGCATATATGCAGCAAGTGCCTACATTGTACGTGCCCGCGAGTCGTTGGGGGTTCCCGCAGGCATTGGAGAGCGCATGCTCATTACAGCCGACGACAAGAAGATGATAGAGCCATTTGTAGACAAAAGTGTCAACAGCGTGTTCTGCTACATTGAACGCTACCACCCCGGAAGCAGCGTTGAATATTCCGACAATTCTTACATGTTCAGCATAAAAATACCCTACAACTACCCTGCAGAGAACAGTAAGAAATTGAAAACAGCCATAGAAAGCTACGTTACCAACCACACACTGCAGAGCTGGTACACAAGCATAAAGCCCGACGAGGCAAGTATCATTGCTGTGCAAACGCAGAACGATGCCGTAACAATACAGCAGCTGCTCATGCAACGCATAAAACCTTGCATTTGAATTTAAGAAAATTATTGACACACTATGAAAAACATAATATCAATACCGGAAAGCGAGCTGCAACAGCAGATTGATTTAAGGAATTTCTACATGGGAGAATCGGCAAAGCGAAAAGACATGGATGCCGACACCATACAAAGCTGCAAAGACGATAAAGACCTGCTCCACATGTTCATACACACAGCATGTAACGCATTGGTCACTGCTGTTGCGCTCCGCTTTCCTTCAATAAGCTACACATTCGATAAAGATGAGGAAGATGAGGAACTGAAGATTATATTCGAGTTCGAAACAGAAAATGGGCAACGTAGCCATTTATTGCCGACGCTGCAACGTGCAATAACAGACTTCCTTGTAAACGAAACCATTATGCAATGGTTGCTGGTGCGCCGGCCCAATATGGCACAGACATATATAACTCTCCGTGCAAACCTGTACAGCAACGTAATGACAGTGTTTGCACAAATGTACAACAGTAAAAGAACAAGGCGCCGTGCAACAGACCTTGCCGGAATTTAAAAGTATTTCCCAGTCATGAAAAAAGAGGAAATAATAATAGAGAACAAGAGACGGCTGAAAGAAATTTCGGCCGTTTATAATCCAGTTACAGGCGAAGGCTCCACTTCTGTACCACGCGTTGAAGTCTGCATTACAGGCTTCCCCATTGAAAAGATGTATCTGCCCGCAACCATGGTCTCTGAAGAGTTCGTCAGGCAACTGCAAGAACTAGGCGCTGAGGGTTATTTGCTCAATGTAGAGAACGCCATAGCCGGTAACCGCGACATCATAAGGTTGTGGCTACGGTTCTGCCTTCTACGCATAAGGCACGACTTTGAGTATTGGGCGCGCACAATGACCACCATCAGCGACAAAGGCAAGGGGCGCGATACAGCATTCATTCTCAACCGCCCACAGCGCATATATCTGAAGGCAATGGAGACACTGCGTCTGCAGAATAAACCCATTGACATAATCCTTTGTAAGGCACGCCAATGGGGAGGCAGCACGCTCACACAGCTTTACATGCTTTGGATTCAGCTTGTACACAAACAGAACTGGAACAGTGTAATCTGTGGCGACATAGAAAAACAGTCATCCATCGTTGCCGGCATGCTTGCCAAGGTCATCAGCCGCTATCCGCAGTGGGCAAGCGGCGGCAAGAAGCTCACCACCACCCCCTATCAGGGCGCACAGAAAACACGTGTCATCAGTTACAGTAACAGCCGCTACTCACTTGGCTCGGCGCAAAAGCCCGACTCATTGCGAAGCGAGGATATCAGCATGGCACACCTAACCGAGGTAGGCCTATGGAAAGCAACGCAAGGCAAGAAGCCTGAAGATCTTGTGCAATCAATCTTCGGTTCTATTGCAGCCGGTCCATACACAATGAAAGTTATAGAATCAACCGCAAAAGGAGTGGGCAACTACTTTCACCGCACATGGATTGACGCTACCGAACATAGAAATAACTTTACACCGGTCTTTATACCATGGTTTACTATAGACCTCTATAGCAAACAGTTGAAGGAAGAGGATTACGCACCGCTCATTGACAGTTTCAATGATTACGAGTACCATCTCTTTGAGCTTGGAGCAACGTTGGAAGCCATTGCCTGGTACCGTGACAAGCGCCGAGAGATGCCCGACGAGTGGCGTCTATTCTCCGAGTTTCCATCCACTGCAACCGAGGCATTCCAGAGCAGCGGACGCCGTGTATTCCGCATACCGTATGTAAACAATGCACGACGCGACTGCATGCCACCCACGTTCATCGGCGACATAAAAGAGGGAATAGAGAACGGCAGACCGGCAACCGTATTTGAGCCTCTGGCACCAGGCGAACGGAGCGACGTCAACACCCTTTGCGTGTGGCTAAAACCGGAAAAAGACGACACGCTGCGCGACCGCTACATAGTTGCAGTTGACGTTGGCGGCACAAGCGACAAAGCCGACTATTCCTGCATTCTCGTTGCCGACCGTATAGCTATGCTTGAGGGTGGCGTACCCGAAATTGTCGCCTGCTGGCACGGACACATAGAGCACGACAAGCTCGCATGGAAAGCGGTTGAAATTGCCCGCGCCTATAACAATGCCCTGCTGGTTATTGAAGCCAACACCCTTGAGACCGAAGGAACCGAGGGAAACAATTTTGAGTACATACTCAATGAGATTGCCGATAAATACAGCAACCTATACTGTCGTACCTCGCAACTGGAGATAAAACAAGGGCGCCCACGACGTTGGGGTTTCCACACCAACAGTTCAACAAAACCAATGGTAATAAACTTCCTCATCAAGGCACTGCGCGACGGGCTTTACATTGAAAGATGTTTACAAACAACATACGAACTCGACCTCTATGAATTCAAGGAAAACGGCAAAGAGATGGGGGCTATTGAAGGCAACAACGACGACCGCGTGATGACCACCGCCATACTCATCTGGGTATGCTATAACCATCCACTACCCCAACGACAGGTTGTAATTTCCACATCCAAAAAACGCAACCGCATCATCAGCGAGGCAAGTATTTAGCATAGTCCGTGCACAAGTCAAAACAGGCTTATGCGCGGATTTATTTATACTAAAAATCTATTTAAGACTTCGCATCCTTCAGAGGAGAGAGAATTACAAAGCAAACAATAGTTTATATTAATAAAATAAGTTATCTTTGTTTATAACACCTTTAATAAATGACGACTGACATATGAAGTATAATCAACAAACTATTGGAGGCTTGTTTTCCAGTAAGATTCAGTTTCAAATTCCTGTATATCAAAGGGCATATGCCTGGGATAAATCGAATTGGAAAACATTTTTAGAAGATATTCAGGAATCATCTCGCCATGATAATAATTACTCGTATGGAAGTATTCTGCTTAAGACAATCGAACAGGATACAAAATATGACATTATTGATGGCCAACAGCGAATAACTACTCTGATTTTGTTTATGCGAGCTATGATAAACGTATTAAACAAACGTCCAGATGAAGATGGAAAAATAAAAGAGTTAGTTGGAGATTTAGTTGAAGATTACATTATTAAAAAAGGGAAATTACGACTAGAAGTTGTAGAGTATGATAGGGATTGTTTCCGTGCAGTTGTATCTGAAGGTAGAGACACATATACACCCAATAGTCCTTCTCAGTCTCAAATAATCGCTGCAATCAGCTACTTTGAACGAGAATTAGGCTTATTAGAAACAGAAGAGTTGATGCAAATCTGCAAAACCATAGAACATACTGATATAACCCGCATCGAATTGGATGGCGAAAAGGAAGCTGCGTTAATGTTTGAATTGCAGAATAACAGAGGTAAAGATTTAACAAACCTGGAAAGGTTGAAATCTTATTTTATGTATCAAATGTATGTTTATAGTGAGTCAGATGAAACAGAAGGGAATATTGAAGCACTTTCTAATACATTCAAGGAAATATATAGATTAATTAATGATATAAAGAAATTGAACGGCATGACCGAGGACTCAATTTTGATATATCATTGTAATGCATATTTGAATAAGGCATTTGGATACAGAAACTTAAACGATATAAAAGATGAACTAAAGGAGTCAGAGAATAAGACACGCTGGATAATAGATTTCACACGGGAACTTAAAGACTCCTTTGAAGCAATCAAGAAATGTCAAAATAGCAAATCTCATTATCGCCAAAAACTTTTTAAATTAGGTGCAGGTGCTTATGTATATCCGTTCATCATCAAAGGATATAAATATTTTGATGATGAGAAGATGGATGATGTTTACAAGGTGCTGGAAATGTTGTCGTTTAGAGATAAGTTAGTGCATAGTCGTGCAGATTACAGCAGCCGCCTAAGTGATGCAATACGAACATTTAGCAGTGATATAGATACATTGATGGATTGTGTCAAAAAGGTTTTTGAAAATGAATGGCATTGGTCAAACAAGCGTATGAAAGACCAGTTAAATGGTTATATGTATGGTAACGACATATTGAGATACATCCTTTGGGAATATGAGGAGTCAATACAAAACAAAGGATATAAGATTGGTACCTGTGAGTTGATAAATGAACAAATCGAGCATATTTCACCTCAAACTCCGCCCGAAGGAGAGGCTATTGCCAATGGTTATGACGTACAGGAGAATGGAACTTATAGCGAAGTGTTTGTTGAGGATTGTCTAAATTGCATTGGAAACCTAATGTTAATTTCAGGATCACACAATGCTTCTATCGGCAACAAAGCTTTTGCAGAGAAACTTGCCTCATACAAAGAGAATCCAATCCTTAATCAACAGGCGGAGATAGCTGATTATATGAAAAACGAGGTTATCGAGTGGAAAACAGAGCACATAAAAGAACGAAAAAATAATATTGTTAATTTTGCCATCAAACGTTGGTCGCTTGATTAAATTACAAATTTATAATAACAGAAAAAGACGAGTTCATGGTGGGACTCGTCTTTTTCTGTAAAGTGCCAATAGAACTTTTAGATTAGATACTTGCAGTACCAGCGGCCCTAATTGATGAGAGGGATTGACAGCATATACAACAAAAAAAAGGAGCTTTAGTATTAACTAAAGTTCCTTTCGCCTTTTAGGCCTTTTCGCCCTTTTGGCCTTTTGAATATACATTGCAAACGCTGTCGGGCGGGCAGACCCCGCCCCTACAGGCAACAAAAAAGGAGCCTTAGTATTAACTAAAGCTCCTTTCGCCTTTTAGGCCTTTTCGCCCTTTTGGGCCTTTTTGGGCCTTTTGGGCCTTATAAGAAAAAAAGAGAGAACCTCAATAATAACTGAAGTTCTCTCGGAAAAAAGTGGCGATGACCTACTCTCCCACAAATCTTTGCAGTACCATCGGCGCTGTTGGGCTTAACTTCTCTGTTCGGGATGGGAAGAGGTGGATCCCCAA
>JAZQZZ010000027.1:0-12978 GCA_045634305.1 Bacteroidaceae bacterium
CGACATGGCCTGTGCAATGGTTCTTGGTGAGAATATCGGTACCACAATCACGGCAAACATTGCGGCGTCTGTGGGTAATACCCAGGCAAAACGTGCCGCAATGTCCCACACAATCTTCAATGTATTCGGTGTCGTTTGGGCATTGATACTCTTCAAACCATTCTTGAAACTGGTGGGTTACATAACTGAAACACTGTTTGGAGTGCCCAATCCTGCGGCCGACGGGTTTGTAGTGCCGGAGATGAACAATGGGGCGGTAACACCCGAAAGTACGGCTGCATTATACGGACTCTCAATGCTGCACACCTTGTTCAATACCATCAATACACTTATTCTTGTATGGTTTACCGGTTGGATGGCAAAAGCTGTTTGCTGGATAATCCGTGCCCCCAAGCAGAAGGAACATGAGGAGTACAGGCTCAAGTATATCTCGGCCGGTCCTCTCGCAACCCCCGAACTCTCTGTTGAACAGGCATTTGATGAGATTATCCATTTTGCCCAGATATCAAGGAACGGTACAACTTATTCCAAGGATGCGGTTGCAGAAACCGATCCCGACAAGTTCGAGATGTTGAGAGCAAAACTGGTGAAATATGAGGAAATCTCGGACCGCATCGAGTACGAGATTGCAACGTTCCTAAATGGCGTGTCGGCCGAGGAAGTGAGCGAAGGTACTTCGCTAAAAATCAAGGCGATGTACAAGATTGTAGGCGAACTTGAGTCTTTGGGTGATTCGGGCGAGACAATCAGCCGCATACTTTCAAGGAAAAATATACACAAAAAGAGTTTTGATGCAGCTGCGCTCAAGAACCTGAATACGATGGCCGATGCAGTGCTTGCGGCATACGATGTTATGATTGAAAATCTTGAGGCAGCCCACAAGGGAACGCTCGTCGATATTGCAAATGCCTACAATGCCGAAGAGCACCTCAATACTCTACGTAACAACTACAGGGATGCCGTGATAGAGGAGATGGAGAGTGGCTCCGGCAACTACCAGACAATGGTCTATTATATGGATATAATGAATGCCTATGAGCGGATGGGTGACTTCATGATAAACATTTCGCAGGACCTTGAACGTGGCTTTGTCAATAAGTGATTACTGACATTCATATTCGGAATATCGCATTGTTTCTTACATTCGATAAAGGACAATGCGATATTTATTTTGTTTATCTGAATTTGTATTCCTTTCTTAAAATCTTTTAAAGAATTGATATGAATATTAAATATAAAACCCTAACTTTGTGAAATGTTATAATATGCTGTGAAATTGGAAAAAATAGTGTTTGAAAAAAGGAAAGCGCAATCCGATTTTTATGGTTAACTTTGCAAATGTGATAACAAATAAAACAACTTTATATATATGGAAAATAAGATTCAGGAATTGACCGAAAAAATCTATGCCGAGGGCGTGGAGAAAGGTAAAGCCGAGGCTGACCGTCTTGTGTGCGAGGCAAAGGAAAATGCTGCCGAAATTGTAAAGAAGGCTCAGGCCGAGGCCGAGGCTATTGTCGCTGCTGCCAAAAAGAAGGCCGAGGAGCTTGAGGCGAACACCCGCTCCGAGATTAAGCTGTATGGTGCGCAGGCTGTCGGTGCATTGAAATCGGAGATTGCTACTGTTGTAACTGATACAATTGTGAAATCTGCCGTAAAAGAGGCTCTTGCCGGCGATTCTGTAAAGGCTATGCTCGTGAAAATTGCAGAGCGCTGGAACTCAGACGAGGCTTTGGTTATTTCAACAGCCGAGGCTGAGGAGCTCAAAGCATACTTTGCAAAGAATGCAAAGGCTTTGCTCGACAAGGGTGTAGAGATCAAACAAGTTAATGGTTTGAAGACACTTTTCTCAATTGCTCCTGCCGATGGCTCATATAAGGTTAATTTCGGTAAGGCCGAGTTCGAGGCTTTCTTCAAGTCATTCCTCCGTCCACAGATGGTAGAACTGTTATTCTAATTTACAATACCGATTATAATGGCTAACTACTATTGTCAGGTAGCGGGTTTGCCCGATGTTGCATTTGACGGCAGCAAGGCGGCTTTCACGGTGGAGCGTTTCAGGGACGAACTCTATCCCGAACTTACTGCCCGTGATGCAAAATGCGTCGACCTGCTTTTCCTCTCAATCGACAATGCGAATATTCTTGATATTCTGAAGCATGGCGAGGAGGCAAAGATTGAGCAGGCCGGTTGCTACAGCAAGGAGGATTTGTTGGATATCATTGCCTCGGCAAAGGATGGCGATGCTCCAAGGAAGAATGTCCCATCCTACCTGTACCGCTTTTTCGATTATTATTTTGCCAACGAGAGCAACGAGAATATCATTTGGAACGATGTGTTGAGTGCATATTACTATGACTATGCGACAACTGTTTCAAATAAGTTCGTTGCCGGTTGGTTCGCTTTCAACCGCAATGTAAACAACATACTCGTTGCATTCACTGCACGCAAGTATAGAATGAACATTGCCGATGTTGTTATTGGCGATGACGAGGTCGCTTCATTGTTGCGCACCTCGGCGGCACGTGACTTTGAACTCTCGGGAATGCTGGACTATTTTGAGGCTGTGCAGCGCCTGAGCGAGAACGGTAAGTTGCAGGAACGTGAACATCAGCTCGACGAGTTACGCTGGCGTTGGCTCGACGACAACTCTGTATTCAACTACTTTACGGTTGAACGTCTTTTCGTCTTCCTGCAGAAACTTATCATCATTGAACGTTGGGAGGCGCTCGATGCCGAGAAGGGTATGAAACGTTACAACGAGATGATTGCGGAGTTGAAGTCGGGAATGGACAAACTCTCCTTTGAGATTTAAGGAAAAAAGGAAAACAAATTAAATATAGATATGGCTACAAAAGGAAAAGTAACCGGTGTTATAGCAAACATGGTGCTCTTGGCTGTTGACGGCCCTGTGGCGCAGAACGAGATTTGTTATATCAAGACCGGCGGCGACAGCCTGATGGCTGAGGTCATCAAGGTTAATGGCGCCAAGGTGTATGTTCAGGTTTTTGAGAGCACACGCCGTTTGAAGATTGGTGAGGAGGCAGAGTTCACCGGGCACATGCTCGAGGTTTCCCTCGCACCGGGTATGTTGTCAAAGAATTACGATGGTTTGCAGAACGACCTCGACAAGATGGAAGGCGTCTTCCTCAAGCGTGGTGACTACACCAACCCTCTCGATGAGGATAAAATCTGGCATTTCGAGCCAATCGTAAAGGTTGGCGACGTTGTCGAGGCTGCTGCATGGCTCGGTAAGGTTGAGGAAAACCACCAGAACCTAAAGATAATGGCACCTTTCGGCATCGAGGGCAAATGGACTGTGAAGTCAATTGCGGCCGAAGGCGACTACAAGATTACAGATACAATTGCTGTGATTGCTAATGCCGAGGGCGAGGAGAAAACTCTCAATATGATTCAGAAATGGCCCGTGCGTGTTGCCATGAGCGACTACAAGGAGAAACCACGTCCATTCAAACTTCTTGAGACAGGTGTGCGTACAATTGATACTCTCAACCCTATAGTTGAGGGTGGTACAGGCTTCATCCCCGGTCCCTTCGGTACAGGTAAGACTGTGTTGCAGCATGCTATTTCAAAGCAGGCCGAGGCTGATATCGTTATCATCGCTGCCTGCGGTGAGCGTGCCAACGAGGTTGTGGAAATCTTCACCGAGTTCCCCGAACTTATTGACCCGCATACAGGCCGCAAGCTTATGGAGCGTACAATTATCATTGCAAACACATCCAACATGCCTGTTGCAGCCCGTGAGGCTTCGGTATACACAGCAATGACAATTGCCGAGTACTACCGTGCAATGGGTCTGCGCGTTCTGTTGATGGCCGACTCTACATCACGTTGGGCACAGGCTCTGCGCGAGATGTCGAACCGTATGGAGGAGCTCCCCGGTCCCGATGCCTTCCCAATGGATATCTCATCAATCATTGCCAACTTCTACAGCCGCGCAGGTTTCGTATACCTGAACAACGGTGAGGCCGGTTCAATCACCTTTATCGGTACTGTATCACCTGCCGGTGGTAACCTCAAGGAGCCTGTGACCGAGAATACAAAGAAGGTGGCACGCTGTTTCTATGCTCTTGAGCAGGAACGTGCCGACAAGAAACGTTACCCGGCTGTCAACCCTATTGATTCATATTCAAAATATATAGAATATCCCGAGTTCGAGAGCTACATTACCGGCCTTGTTGGTGATGGCTGGTTGTCAATGGTGAACGAGGCAAAGACACGTCTGCAGCGTGGTAAGGAGATTGCCGAACAGATCAACATTCTTGGTGACGACGGCGTACCTGTTGACTATCACGTGACATTCTGGAAGTCGGAGCTCATTGACTTTGTTATTCTGCAGCAGGATGCATTCGACGAGGTCGATGCCGTTACTCCGCTCGAGCGTCAGCAGGAACTTCTGAAACTCGTGACCGACATCTGTCGCGACGAGTATGAATTCGAGAACTTCCAGCACGTTACCGATTTCTTCAAGAAAGCAATCAACATCTGCAAGCAGATGAACTATTCTGTCTTCAAGAGTGAAAAGTACAACGCATATTATGCCGAACTGATGCAGCACCTTGCGACAAAGCAGGCTTAACCGTTAACAAATTGAATTATGGCTACAGAAGCATTCAAAAAAATATATACAAAAATCAACTCCATAACCAAGGCTACCTGTTCACTCAACGCAACAGGTGTAGGTTATGACGAACTTGCCACCGTTAACGGCAAGTTGGCTCAGGTCGTTAAGATTATGGGCGACGAGGTGACACTCCAGGTGTTCGAGGGAACCGGCGGTATTCCAACCGACGCCGAGGTCGTTTTCTTGGGTAAGGCTCCATCACTCAAGGTGAGCGACGAACTTACAGGCCGTTTCTTTAACGCCTATGGCGACCCAATCGATGGCGGTCCTGCAGTCGAGGGCAAGGAGGTCGAGATTGGTGGTCCATCGGTGAACCCTGTCCGTCGCAAGCAGCCATCGGAACTCATAGCAACCGGTATTGCAGGTATCGACCTCAACAACACCCTTGTGACAGGTCAGAAGATTCCGTTCTTTGCCGACCCCGACCAGCCATACAACCAGGTTATGGCAAACGTGGCGATGCGTGCCGAGACCGACAAGATTATCCTTGGCGGTATGGGTATGACAAACGATGACTACCTCTACTTCAAGAACCTCTTTACAAACGCAGGTGCTCTCGACCGCATCATCTCGTTCATGAACACCACCGAAGACCCTGCCGTTGAGCGTCTGCTCATCCCCGATATGGCATTGACAGCAGCCGAGTACTTCGCTGTTGAGAAGAACCAGAAGGTGCTTGTGCTGCTCACCGACATGACAATGTATGCCGATGCCCTCTCAATCGTGTCGAACCGTATGGACCAGATTCCTTCAAAGGACTCAATGCCGGGTTCGCTCTATTCAGACCTTGCGAAAATTTATGAGAAGGCAGTGCAGTTCCCCGCAGGCGGTTCAATCACCATCATTGCTGTGACAACTCTCTCGGGTGGCGACATCACACATGCTGTACCCGATAACACCGGTTACATCACCGAGGGTCAGTTGTTCCTTCGCCGCGACAGTGATATCGGTAAGGTTGTGGTCGACCCATTCCGTTCACTTTCACGTCTGAAGCAGCTTGTTGCCGGCAAGAAGACACGTAAGGACCACCCGCAGGTGATGAATGCTGCCGTGCGTCTCTATGCCGATGCTGCAAACGCAAAGACAAAGATGGAGAACGGTTTCGACCTCACCGATTACGACAAGCGTACACTCTCGTTTGCAAAAGAGTACTCGGACAAACTTTTGGCTATCGACGTAAACCTCAACACAACCGAGATGCTCGATGTTACATGGGGTCTGTTCTCACGTTACTTCAAGCCCGAGGAGGTTAACATCCGTCAGGAATTTGTCGACACATATTGGAAACACTAAGATAATGATATAGATGTGGTAAGTGTCATTCCGACAGAGCGTAGCGACGAGGAATCTATTACAACACGGATAATGAGATATCTCGCATTTGCTCGATATGACATTGATACATTATAACTGACATCTATATTGTTACAAAAATTGAGAAAATAGGAAATGATAGCATTTCAATATAATAAAACATCACTTCAGCAACTCGAAAAGCAACTGAAGATGCGTGTCAGGACTCTCCCTATCATCAAGAGCAAGGAGAGCGCCCTTCGCATCGAGGTGAAGAAGTGCAAGGCCGAGATGGAATTGCATGACGAGGAGTATGCTGTCCAGCTCGAGCAGTACCGCGCGCTCTTTGCGCTGTGGAACGAGTTCGACCCCTCGCTTGTACGCACGGGCGAACTGTCGATAGGGCAGCAGAAGGTAGCAGGTGTCAAGGTGCCGGTGTTGGAGAACGCCAGCTTTGTCATCGGACGCTACAGCCTCTTCAATTCGCCAAAGTGGTTTGCCGATGGTATCGAGCTGCTCAAGGAGATGGCAATGACGGCAATACGCCGTGAATTGCTCAACCGCAAGCTGGTGTTGCTTGAACATGCACGTAAGAAGACCACTCAAAAGGTGAACCTCTTTGAAAAGGTGCAGATTCCGGGCTACCAGGATGCAATCAGAAAAATCAAACGATTTATGGAAGATGAGGAGAACCTGTCAAAGTCTTCACAGAAGATTCTGAAGTCCTTGTTGGAGCAAAGAGAGGAGGTGACAGCATGATTACGAAAATGAAAAAACTTGCACTTCTTGTATATCACAAGGAGTATGCTGCATTCCTCGAGAAACTTCGCGAGGTGGGTGTAGTCCACATCCAGGAGCGCGAGAGCGGTAGCTTGGAAAATCCTGAGATGGAGCAGAAGATGGCTCTTGCAGCCCGTTTTGCACGCATTGTCAAACGTCTTGAGGCTTGTACTCCCGAGGCACTTGAGCCTGCCGGCGACGTTTCATCTGCTGCTGCAATAATGGACAAAGTTGAAACCCTTGTTGCCGATGTTGAACAACACAGGACGCTGCAGCAGGTTCTCGACAAGGATATTTCAAGCCTTGAACCTTGGGGCAATTTCGACTACTCTAATGTTGAGAAGTTGCGCGAGGCCGGTTACGAACTCAATTTCTTTGTCACTTCGGCAAAGAGTTACATGAGCGAGTGGGAGAGCGACTACAACGCAATCCTTGTTGCCGAGAAACAGTCACGCAAATACTTTGTGACAATCACTCCACAAGGAACTGCTGTTGATGTCGATGCCGAGCCTGCAAAGTTGCCGACAACTTCACTCACAGCGCTTGAGGGCGAGCTTGCATCGGTAAATGCACGCATTGCGGAGTTTGAAAAAGAACTTGCACGTCTGGCACAGAGCGGTTTGAATACCGTCAAGGCGGCTCAGGAACTGCAGAAACGCGATATTGAGTTTACGAAGGTTATGCTGGGTGGCGAAAAGGTTTCGGGCGACAAGCTCGTTCTGCTCGAAGGTTGGGTTCCCGAGGAATCTGTTGACTCTCTCAAGGCAATGCTCGATAACAGCGGTGCATTCTATGAACTGCGTGCAGCACGTCGTGGCGACAATTTCCCCGTCAAACTCAAGAACAATGCCTTTACCCGTATGTACGAGGTGCTCACCAAGATGTACGGTATGCCAAGCGGAACCGATTTCGACCCCACACCTATTGTGGCGCCGTTCTTCTCGTTGTTCTTCGCATTCTGTATGGGTGATG
Source organism: Bacteroidaceae bacterium (assembly GCA_045634305.1). Taxonomy (GTDB): domain Bacteria; phylum Bacteroidota; class Bacteroidia; order Bacteroidales; family Bacteroidaceae; genus HGM04593. Next base: position 7,691 of record JAZQZZ010000027.1, read on the forward strand.
CCGGTTACGGTCTGCTCATGATTCTTTTCGGTTTCCTCCTGAAGAAAAAGATGGGTAAGAAAATGGCCGGAATGATGAACCTTGTCATTACACTCGGTATCTTTACCACAGTTATGGGTGCGTTGCTCGGAACATTCTTCGGTATGAGTCTGTTGGAGTTCACCGGTATACCGCAAAGCCTCAGAGACTTTATCATCGCCGGCGATGTGGAACTCATGGGTTCAACATATGACAAGCAGATGATTCTTGCCCTTGGAATTGGTATTGTACACATATCGATAGCAATGACAGTGAAGGCTATCAACAGCACAGTCTTCTTCGGTTTCAAGGAGTCGCTCAGTGCGTGGGGCTGGTGGCTTGTTGTCGTTGGTGGTGTGATTGTGGGTACACTTACTTTCCTGAGTGTGATACCTGCGGGAATCTCAAAGTGGGTGTTCATTGCCGTTGGTGGTCTTGGTGCAGTGGGAATATATCTGCTCAATAACCTGCGCCGCAATGTCTTTGCGAATATCGGTGCCGGTTTGTGGGATACATATAATATGGCATCAGGCTTGCTTGGCGATATCCTTTCATACATCCGTCTCTTTGCCCTTGGCCTTGCAGGCGGTATGCTTGGAGCAACATTCAACAGCCTTGCAATGATGGTTGTCGAGGGTCAGGAAGGTATCGCTGCTGTGTTTGGCTGGATCGGCTTCGGTCTCATAATCCTTGTAGGCCACACACTCAACATTGCAATGTCGTGCCTCAGTGCCTTTGTACACCCGTTGCGTCTTACATTCGTGGAGTATTTCAAGAATGCAGGCTACGAAGGCAAAGGCGAGGAATACAAACCGTTCAAGAATGAATAAAATATTGCATCCTCAAGACTGTTGTGATTGTCATTTCGAACGTATGTGAGACGAGTTGTTGAGGGCTTCGCCCGAAAAAACTCTTTTCAATCGCCGGTCTAGGTGCTTAACAAGTGGAAATAAAAAATTATAAATATTAAAAACTAAACATTATGGAACTTTTATTAGGTTATTTGGGAATGGGTCTCATGTTGGGACTCGCAGGTATTGGTAGTAGTATCGGTACAACAATCGCAGGTAATGCAGCCGTTGGCGCATTGAAGAAGGACAGCTCAAAGTCATCAGGTTACATGATTCTTTCGGCTCTTCCTGCTACACAGGGTCTTTACGGTTTCTTGGCACTGTTGCTCCACTTCGGTAAGGTAACAGCCGAGACTGGTATGTTGTGGTTTGGCGTAGGTCTTGGCGTTGGTCTCGTTTGTCTCTTCTCTGCAATCCGTCAGGGTCAGGTTTGTGCAAACGGTATCGTTGCAATGTCTCAGGGTCACGACGTGCAGACAAATACAATGATTTACGCAGCTCTCCCCGAGTTCTACGCCATCCTTGCACTTGTTGCAACATTCTTGGTGTAATAAAAGAGTAGGGTACAAATTAAAGCAATCATCCCCACACGACATGTGCGGGGATGATTGCTTTTGTTATTATGTCTACCGAAATCTATCTGCTTTGCTATATTTGCCTGCTTTGGCAAATATATGCTAACTGTTTGTCGCTGTTTTGTGTAATTTTTGCCTTTTTAAGTTATTTTAATTCTTTGGTTATTCGGAAATAATTTTGTAATTTTGCACTTCATTTTGAGAGAGGGGGTACTTTCTCTCCATTTGTATATATAATAAGGTGTTCCAAAAGTGTGGAATTCTTATAAATTTTGAGATTTATTAATTAGCGATGAAGAAGGAATTATTGCTTCCCGATTATCTTTTCGAGATTAGCTGGGAGGTCTGTAACAAGGTGGGCGGCATCTATACAGTGGTATCTACAAAGGCCCGCACCATTTCTGAAATTGAGGGATTGAATGCTATCTACATTGGTCCCGACTTGTGGAAGGATAAAGAAAATCCACTTTTTACCGAGGATAAGCGCCTGTGGAATGCTTGGCGTAAGAAGATTAACAGCGATAAACTCACTGTACGTTGCGGCCACTGGGAGATTCCCGGCCGTCCGAAGGTGGTGCTTGTTGATTACACAGGCTACATGGACGACAAGGATGCCATTTACGGCGAACTTTGGAACGACTTCGGTGTCGATTCACTCCATGGCTATGGCGACTACGACGATTCAATGATTTTCGGTTATGCCGTAGGCAAGGTAATCGAAAGCTTCTATAATACAAACATAAAGGCCGGCAGCAATGTGGTTGTTCAGGCTCACGAATGGCAGAGTGGTGGTGCAGCATTGTACCTCAAGAAAAACTTGCCTGCAGTTGGAACAATCTTTACAACCCATGCAACAAGCATCGGCCGTTCAATTGCTTCAAATGGCAAACCGCTCTACGACTACTTCGATGGTTACAACGGTGACCAGATGGCCGAGGAGCTCAACGTGCAGTCAAAGCAGTCGGTCGAGAAGAACACTGCGCTGAATGTTGACTGCTTCACTACGGTTAGCGAGATTACAGCCCGTGAGTGCAAACAGCTTGTAGGCCGTGAGTGTGACGTGATTCTTGAGAACGGTTTCGAGAAGGATTTCGTTCCCGTAGGCAAGGATTTCACTGCAAAAAGAAAGGCAGCACGCAAGGCACGTCTGCGCGTGGCGGCAGCTCTCACCGGCGACACCATTGCCGACGATGCAATTATAATAGGTATTGGTGGCCGCATGGAGATGCGCAACAAGGGTATCGATATGTTCCTTGAGTCAATGGCGCGCCTGAATGCTTGCGAAAACCTCAACCGCGACGTTGTTGCCTTCATTGATGTTCCTGCATGGTCGGGCGATGCACGCGAGGATTTGATCAAGCGCCTTGCCAGTGACAAGGATGCTTGGGACACTCCACTGCCAAACCCATATCTCACACACAACCTCCACAACTTCTACGAGGATGCAATTGCCCGCGGTATACGTGGCTTGCAGATTGACAACCGCAGCGGCAAGAACCGCGTGAAGGTTATCTATGTTCCTTGCTATTTGAAGGGTAACGACGGTATCTTCAACAAGGACTACTACGATGTACTCATCGGTAACGACCTGAGCGTCTATCCTTCTTACTACGAGCCATGGGGCTACACTCCGCTCGAGAGCGCTGCATTCCACATCCCAACCATCACCACAAACCTTGCAGGCTTTGGTCTTTGGGTGAACTCGGTGCTTGGCCGCCGAGGCGAACTGCTTGACGGAGTAGAGGTTATCTCACGTACAGACAGCAACTATTTCGATGCAGCCGATGTAATTACAAAAAATATTTGTAACTTTGCGGAGCTTTCTGAGAAAGAGGTCAATGACTGCCGCAAAAAGGTTGCCAAGATTGCCGAAAAGGCTCTTTGGAAGCACTTTATAAAGAATTATCTCGAGGCTTACAATGTAGCTCTCGTTGCTGCAAAGGCGCGACAGTAAACAGTAAATCCTTCTGAGATTTCTCCCAGCAGCTAGAGATGACAGCTTTCCGCATTATTTTGCGGATGATGTCATTCCTGACGTATGTGAGGAATCCGATTAAGGTAAGATAGCTTGAATTTGATATAACAAACGAAATATTCATTTAATAAAAATAATATGATTGCAATTAGTAACGCAAACCAACCTAGTTGGAAAACAGTTAATGTAAAATCTTATATTCCCGAGTCTTTGAAGCCACTCGAGGAATTGTCACGTAACCTTTGGTGGGTATGGAACGAGGAGGCTAAAGAGCTCTTCAAGATGCTCGATGCCGACCTTTTCAAGGCTTGTGGCGGTAACCCTGTTCTCTTGTTGGAGAAGTTGGGCGTTGAGAAACTCGATGAGCTTTCAAAGAACAAGACTATTCTTGCAAAGCTTGCCGATGTTTATGCCGATTTCCGTCGCTACATGGATGTTAAGCCAAATGCCGAGCGTCCTTCAGTAGCTTACTTCTGTATGGAGTATGGTTTGACAAGCGTTTTGAAGATCTACTCTGGTGGTCTTGGTATCCTTGCCGGTGACTACTTGAAGGAGGCTTCTGACTCAAACGTTGATATGTGTGCGGTAGGTTTCTTGTACCGTTACGGTTACTTCAGCCAGTCACTCTCAATGGACGGCTCACAGATTGCCAACTACGATGCACAGAACTTCAACCAGCTCCCAATCGAGCGCGTATACGAGGAGGATGGTGTTACACCTCTTGTAATCCACGTTCCTTACATCGATTACTATGTACATGCTAACGTTTGGAGAGTAAATGTAGGTCGTGTGCCCCTTTACTTGCTCGATACCGATTTCGACATGAACAGCGAGTTCGACAAGCCAATCACTCACAAGCTCTATGGTGGCGACTGGGAAAACCGCTTGAAGCAGGAGATTCTCCTTGGTATCGGTGGTATGATTGCATTGGAGAAGATGGGTATCAAGAAGGAGATCTACCACTGCAACGAGGGTCACGCAGCACTCTGCAACCTCTACCGTCTGACACAGTACATCAAGACCGGTTACACATACGAGGAGGCTCTTGAGATTGTACGTTCAAGCTCACTCTACACAGTTCACACTCCTGTACCTGCTGGTCACGACTACTTCGACGAGGCACTCTTCGGCAAGTACATGAGAGGTTATGCAAGCCAGCTCAACATCACTTGGGACGACTTGATGAACCTTGGCCGCATCAACGCCGGTGACAAGAACGAGCGTTTCTGTATGTCTACATTCGCATGCAACACTTGCCAGGAGATCAACGGTGTTAGCCGCCTCCACGGTAAGGTATCAAAGGATATGTTCGCCGAGATCTGGAAGGGTTACTTCCCATCTGAGAACCACGTAGGTTATGTAACCAACGGTGTTCACTACCCGACATGGGTTGCACCTGAGTGGGATAACCTCTACAAGCAGAACTTCGATCCAAGCTTCATCAACGACCAGTCTAACGAGAGCATCTGGCACGCAATCGAGAACATCTCTAACGAGACAATCTGGAACACACGTGTTGCCCGCAAGAAGATGCTTATCGACTACATCAAGAAGGCGTTCAGCGAGGAGTGGTTGAAGAACCAGGGCGACCCAATGCGCATCGTTGACGTTGTGAAGAAGATAAACCCCGATGCACTCGTTATCGGTTTCGCACGCCGTTTCGCTACTTACAAGCGTGCTCACCTTCTCTTCACCGACCTCGACCGTTTGGCTAAGTTGCTCAACAACCCCGAGCGTCCAATCCAGTTCCTCTTCGCAGGTAAGGCTCACCCACACGATGGTGCAGGTCAGGGCTTGATCAAGAAGATTATCGAGGTTTCACGCCGTCCTGAGTTCGTAGGTAAGATCATCTTCCTCGAGAACTACGAT
>JAZQZZ010000028.1:0-10147 GCA_045634305.1 Bacteroidaceae bacterium
TCAACGTTTACCTCTACCATGAGAGGTGATACATAAGCCTTCTTCATATATCTTGTATAATTTTATTCGTTTTTTAATTTTAAGAATACCCTTGCGCGTACAATGTCATCCCGACAGAGCGCAGCGACGAGGGATCTCTTTCTTTTTTTTGGACAGAAGAACAAAAGGACAAAAGAACAACGCGAATTCAACGAAGTTAAAAGGACTCTTCACATTATAATCGCGAAACCTGAGCAACATTCTTGTTGCAAATGCACCTGAGTGCATTTTAAAACAAAGTTTATGCGACTGCATGCAAACCTGTTTGTATGCAGTCTACATAAATTTGTTTTACTTACGGTTTTGCGCCATAGGACTTATGTTCTTATGTACTTATGTCTAAAATTAATTCTTACTTAACAAGCACCTTTTTGCCAGTTGGCTCGCTTTTTCATCAGCGACCCGCGGGGCGCAACTTACATCTGCGCTGCCCGCGACTATTCGCTAAAAAGCTCACCGATAGCAAGAAATCACTTTACAAGTGTTTTCTTACCATTTACAATGTAAATACCGGGAGCTGTAATCTCCTCAACACGGCGACCTGTGAGGTCGTAGATAGCCTTAACCTCGTTCTCAGTTTTCACCTCATTGATGCCTGTTGTGCCATCCCAGTCAAAGCCGTAGAATGCAGCCGTGCTATTTGATGCAGGCATTTCAAGATAAGCCTTAAATGCACCGTTGTAGAACTGAGTATCATCTACATCCTCACCAGAACCAATAGCTGCATTATAGAAGCCGACTTCACCGTCAACCATGCCAAGTGCATAGTATGCCTTGTTTGCATCCTTGTTAATCAAAGTTCTCTTGGTAGTACCCTTCAAATAATTGCCTGAAACAGCAACTGTTGTACCTTTTGATGTAATCTCCGGAGCATAAACCACATTGTCTTCTGTGTTATATTTTACAACTACACCAGTCTGCGCAGGGATAACCTCGCCTGTTATCTGCTCAAGTCCCATATAACCGGCATCATTGATACCACTCGCATAGTAAACCTCTGCGCCCATATTGGAGGGTATCATTACGTAGTTGTCGCTATAGTACGTTGCAACATCAGCAGCCTTGTTAATTGTCAAAGGCTTTACTGCAAGGATTGCAGAACCATTATCATTATCATTCCAGAAACCAACATTGCCATTGCTAGCATTAGCATTGAGGTAGTTGTTTGAATTGGGGTACTTCAAGCAGAACCAAGCACCTTCAAGAATGAAGTCATTTGCCTGTGATACGTTATATTTTCTATCAGCAATTTGCCATGTCGTATTGTAGCCATTAGCCAAAGTTTCAGTTTCAAGCATCACCGGATTTGCAGAGCCATCAGATGAAAGCACATGGGTAGCGCCGGTAGCTTTATTCACAACACTAAAACCAGTGATTGGATTACCAACAAAAGCCCAATAGTAAGCATCTTCTGGGTTTGTCAATGAACGTTTAGTACCCCAAGCAAGATTTGTATTATCACCGGCACCAACGTATGTTCTATAACGCGATGTCCCATCACCGGTATTCCAGTTAGAGTGCATGATGAGGTTATACCAACCATTAGCCTCTTCTACAGCTGCATAATCCTCAAAGAACTCGAAAGGATATTCATCAATTTTTACAACGATAGTAATCTCCTCATCTTTTGACACAATACCGGTAGGCACATTCTCATAGCTTGCAGCATAAAGACCCAAATCGTATGTTGGATATGCGTTACCCGACGCAACTATATTATTTACAGTCTTTACCACTTTTCCGTTGTATGAATAGTGGTAAACTATAGAGCAATCATATTCTACAACGAATGTCGCACCATTGTCAGCATCATTGAACGGGTGATACTTACTAGAAGCACCAACATACTCCCACTTGAAATATTTAATTGCATTTTTTGCCTGGTTGTAAGCCTTAATTTTAAACTCATTGACACCAACTTCTTCAAAAGTCAACAGATGAGCATTACTTTCATCTGTGTCAGCATTGACATTCCAACCAACACCATTATCAGTACCATAAGAAATATACTCGCCGCTTTTTGATTTCAGTTTATACTGCCCATCACCTGCGTCAATAAAAGTAAAAATCTGAACAGCTGCTGCATCACCCTCTTTTTTACTAGAGCCATAAACTTCACCATAACTATTTTCAGATGTACCACCAACAGTCAAATATTGGTTAGTTGATTTTTCTTTGATACGATATTCTCTATCGCTCTCAAACTGCGCCATTACGCCTACTGAGAGGAACAATGACATTAAAAATAGAGTAAATTTTCTCATAAAATATTTGTTTAATAATTTGTGCATAATATGCTTTGGTAGTGCAAAAGTACCCATAACAAAAGTAAACTCGCTCGTTTAATTGTTAAAACTTGTTAATTTGAGAGCTTTTGTCTTTTTCGGCACTGTATTGGGTGATTTTTTCCGCAATCAATGTCTTTTTGTGGCAGATTTTCCGTATCTTTACGGATTGAGAGATTTATCTTGCGCGGAATGGGGCTTTTTTGTTCCTGCCAAAAGGTTTTAAAAGGGTTTGGCGTGCGCTTGGCAACATATTCAGGGGTTGATGAACGCAACGGTGGTTGATGTTGTTTATAAAGGATAGCTCTCGCTTTGCAATGGAAAAATAAAAATAATATATATGGTACAGAAATGGAAATATGAACCGCTGACACAGGAGCAGGGCAATGTGGCTGCAAGGCTGTCGGCCGAGCTGGAGCTTAGCCCGGTGCTGTGCTCGCTGCTGGTGAAGCGGGGTATCAATTCTGTTGCCGAGGCGAGGAACTTCTTCCGCCCAAAGCTGAGCCACCTGCACAATCCGTTCCTGATGAACGACATGGAAGTGGCTGTAGCCCGCCTGAACAAGGCGCTCGGTAAAAAGGAGCGCATTCTGGTGTATGGCGATTATGACGTTGACGGCACAACGGCCGTGGCTTTGGTATATAAGTTTCTGCAACAGTTCTCGTCAAACATTGACTATTACATCCCCGACCGCAACGAGGATGGTTATGGCATATCGAAACGTGGTGTCGATTATGCCCACTCTACGGATGTGAAGCTGATAATTGTGTTGGACTGCGGCATAAAGGCTATTGAGGAGATTGCATATGCCAAGTCGTTGGGCATTGATTTCATTGTGTGCGACCACCATGTGCCCGATGAGCAGTTGCCATGTGCAGTGGCAATACTGAACCCGAAGCTTGAGGGCTCGACCTACCCCTACCCGCACCTGTCGGGCTGCGGCGTGGGATTCAAGTTCATGCAGGCGTTTGCCATGGACAACGGGATACCGGCCGACCAGCTGTATCCCTTGCTGGACCTGGTGGCGGTGAGCATTGCATCGGACCTGGTGCCTATAATGGGAGAGAACCGCATACTGGCCTTCCATGGCATAAAGCAGCTGAACCACAGCCCAAGCACGGGACTGAAAGCGATTATAAACGTATGCGGGCTCAATGACAAGGAGATAAACATTAATGACATTATCTTCAAGATTGGACCACGCATAAACGCTTCGGGACGTGTGCAGCAGGGTAAGGTGGCTGTCGACCTGCTCATTGAGAACAACCTGAGGGCTGCGCTGGAGATGAGCTACCAGATAAATGAGATGAACGAGGCGCGCAAGGAGCTGGACAAGAGCATGACCGAGGAGGCGAACCGCATTGTGGAGGGGCTCGAGAGCTTTGACGAGCGACGTGCCATTGTAATATTCAACCCCGACTGGCACCGTGGCGTAATTGGCATTGTGGCATCGCGACTGACCGAGGTGTACCACCGCCCGGCTGTGGTGATAACATGTACCGGGGAGATGGCTACAGGTTCGGCACGTTCGGTAACAGGCTTCGACGTGTACAAGGCGATGGAGAGTTGCCGCGACCTGCTCGACAACTTCGGCGGGCACACATACGCTGCGGGATTCTCGCTAAAGGTGGAGAACATTGAGGCTTTTGCAAAGCGTTTCGAGGATTTTGTAACCGACAACATACTGCCAGAGCAGACGGCTCCGGTGATTGAGATTGATGCCGAGCTTGAGTTCCAGCAGATAACGCGCCGTTTCTTCAACGACCTGAAGAAGTTTGCGCCGCACGGCCCCGAGAACAGCAAGCCGCTCTTCTGCACACGCAACGTGTGCGACTATGGAACGAGCAAGGTGGTCGGACGCCGCCAGGAGCACATAAAGCTTGAGCTCGTGGACAACAAGTCGAACACAATTCTAAACGGCATTGCGTTCGGGCAGAGCCGACAGGCAAAATACATAAAGTCGAAACAGTCGTTCGATATCTGCTACACTCTCGAGGAGAATGCCTACAAGCATGGCGAGGTGCAGCTGCAGATTGAGAGCATCAACACAAAGGTTACACGATAAAGAGGCGATGAAATATCGCGGAATCCTGAAGACATATTGGGGATATGACGATTTTCGTGGCATACAGCGCGATATAATCGAAAGCATAGGCCGAGGGGAGGATACCCTCGGTCTTATGCCTACGGGTGGAGGCAAGAGCATCACATTCCAGGTGCCCACGCTGGCGGGCGAGGGATTGTGCATTGTGGTGACGCCGCTGATTGCGCTGATGAAGGACCAGGTGGCAAACCTGCGCAGCCGCGGCATAAAGGCGCTGGCGATATACACAGGTATGAAGACAAGCGAGGTGGTTACCGCGCTCGAGAACTGTATTTTCGGTGATTACAAATTCCTGTACATTTCGCCCGAGCGCATCGGCTCGGAGCTGTTCCTGAAGAAGATTAGACGCGTGAACGTGCAGCTGATAACGATTGACGAGGCGCACTGCATCTCGCAATGGGGGCACGATTTCCGCCCGGCATACAGGCGCATAGCCGAGTTGCGCGACATATTCCCAACGGTGCCGCTGCTGGCACTCACTGCAACAGCCACGCCCGAGGTGGTGGATGACATACAGCAGCAGCTGAACTTCCGCAGGAAGAATTGCTACCGCATGAGTTTCGGGCGCAAGAACCTTGCATACGTGGTGCGCAACACCGAGAACAAGGCTGCCGAACTGCTGCATATACTGGGGCGCGTCCCGGGATGCGCCATTGTGTACACGCTCAACCGCAAGAAGACAAAAGAGGTTTGTGAATTCCTCACAGCCAACGGCATAACGGCCGAATACTACCATGCAGGCCTCTCGCCCGAGAGCAAGGATGCAAAGGAGGAGGCATGGAAAACAGGGCGGGCGCGTGTCATGGTGTCGACAAATGCCTTTGGCATGGGCATTGACAAGCCCGACGTGCGTCTTGTGGTGCACATTGACCTGCCGAGCTCGATTGAGGCCTACTTCCAGGAGGCGGGACGTGCCGGACGCGATGGCGGGAAGGCGTATGCCGTAACGCTATTCAGCCGCATTGACAAGCAGATTGTATCGCGTCGCCTATCGGACAACTATCCGCCACAAGAGTTCATACGCGAGGTGTATGACGAGATATGCTATTACTATAATATGGCATTGGGCGACGGGCTGGACTGTACATTCGAGTTCTCCCTGAGCGATTTCTGCAAGAAGTATCACCGCCCTACCCTGCAGACCGACAGTGCCTTGCGACTGCTGACCAGGATGGGGTACATTGAATATGTCGAGGAGATGGAGTATGCCTCGCGCGTGCGTTTCATTGTGGAGAAGGATGCGCTTTACAGGTTCAGGGGGCTGCCGGCCGATTATGAATTGCTGATAAATGCGATACTGCGCAACTACAGCGGACTGTTCAACGACTTTGCGTTCATTGACGAGCGTTACCTGTCGCGCGTGACAAAGCTGTCGCGCCACCGCATGTACGAGATTCTGGTGTCGCTGCACAGCAAGCGCCTGGTGCAGTATGCCCCGTCGAAGAAGTGCCCGATAATAACTTTTACGCGGCATCGCGTCCTGGGCAGTGAGTTGCGCTTTGAACGTGCCGTATATGATGAGCGCAAGGCAATCTTCGGCGACAGGCTGAATGCCATAATAAAGTATGCGACAACAAACGACAAATGCCGCAGCATGATGTTGCTTGAATATTTCGGCGAAAAGAACGGGCGTGCATGCGGATGTTGCGACGTGTGTGCCGACGAGCGTGCGCGTGCTGCAGCCGGGGAGCAGCAGCCACCGCTGCAGGGGATAATGCAGTTGCTGGAGGACGGTGCACCGCATGCGCTGGAGGAACTGGACTCGCTGGGGCTTACGCGTGAGGAGATGAAGGCTCTGTTGCGCGGGCTGTGTGACGAGGAGAAGATTATAATAAAAGGAGACAAGATAATGATTGACAAAACGTGAGCCCAATATAATAAACAGTACTGTCAATTTGTGTATTTTGTCTTTTTTACCATATCTTAATATAAAAATTTAAGAGGTAATTGATGAGAGATAACGAACTGTCCGTATGTGAGGAATCTCTTATTTCGTGATTTTTTAGATTTTGGTGTTTAATAAATAATATAGATGTTGACCCAACGTACCTTGTCATACTGAGCATAGCGAAGTATCTTTGTTCTGCGCGGTTATAAGATCCTTCACATTGGTTCAGGATGACAGTTTCGCGAATTTAATTGTATTTGGGTCAAGTGCTATGTTGGTTTTAATAAATTTACTATGATAACATTCCTTATTTGCCTTGCGGCATTGGTGATTTCATATTTTACATATGGCAAGTATCTTGAAAAGACTTGCGGCATAGACCCGGCAAACCCAGTGCCGTCGAAGACTATGTACGACGGTGTCGATTACCTGCCGTTGCCGCGCTGGAAGGTGTTCCTGATACAGTTGCTGAACATTGCGGGCCTGGGGCCCATATTCGGTGCATTGCTTGGAGCGGCATATGGCCCGGTGGCTTTCCTGTGGATAACGCTCGGAGGCATATTCATGGGGGCGATGCACGATTTTGTGGCGGGCGTGATATCCCTGAAGAACAACGGCCTGAGCCTGCCCGAGATTATTGGTAAATATCTTGGCGGCGGGACAAAGGTGTTCATGCGTGTGTTCTCGCTGCTGCTGATGGTGCTTGTGGGGGCGGTGTTCATGTCGCAGCCGGCAGAGCTCATTGCATCGAACATTTCAATGCCGGCGATGGAGACGGCGGCTTTCGGCACAACGACATGGGAGCTGCTTGCAGTGCTGGCGGTGATACTTGTATATTATATTCTTGCAACACTGTTGCCCATTGACAAGATTATTGGCCGTTTCTACCCACTGTTCGGCATCGCGTTGCTTGTGATGGCACTTAGCATCCTTTTTATATTGTTGACAAAGAGTGATGTATACCCTATCCCGGAGCTGACATCGCTGGATAACCTGATTGCCGACCCGCAGAAATTCCCCATCGTGCCAATGTTGTTCACAACCATTGCGTGCGGTGCGCTGTCGGGGTTCCATGCCACGCAGTCGCCCATGATGGCACGCTGCATGACAAATGAGAGCCAGGCACGAGGCATATTCTATGGTGCGATGATTGCCGAGAGCATGATTGCGCTCATCTGGGCTGCCATAGGCATGGCATTCTGGGGTGGCGTGAAGGGGCTTAACGCCGCCATTGCCGAGTATGGCGGCAGCGCGGCGAAGATGGTGGATGTGATAACAGGAACCACGCTTGGCCCTGTGGTTGCGGCATGCGTGCTTGTGGGTGTGGTGGGGTGCGCCGTCACTTCGGGCGACACGGCTTTCCGCTGCGCAAGGCTCATTGTGTCGGACATGTTCGGTATTTCGCAAAAGAGCCTTTTGAAAAGGGTGCTGGTGTCGTTGCCGTTGTTTGCCGCGGCGCTTTTCATCATATTTGCCTTGCCGTTCCAGACAATATGGAGTTACTTTGCCTGGTGCAACCAGACGCTGGCAGTGCTGACACTGTGGTGCATCACGGTATATCTGTTCCGTGAAAAGAAACCGGCATTGATAGGTATGTTGCCGGCATTGATAATGACATATGTATGTTCATCGTATATATTCATATCCCCGATGATGTGCGGGATGGAGAACCGCACGTTGGCATATGTGCTTGGCGGTGTGTTGACGCTGATAATTTCAGCTGCTGCGCATTTCAAGGCACGCAAAGGGTGACCGTTAAAAAACATGCTATTCTTTACAAAACATTATAAATAATTTTCATGAAAACACTAACAAACTTACTAGTGGCTATGCTTCTGCTTTTTGCAGTGCCGGCGAATTCATCGGCCGAAACTCAGTACCGATACAAGGATGTGTATGCCACACCGAGCACGGACTTGAACATGCGTCAGGGCCCCGGAAAGAATAATCCCTTGGTTGAAAGAATCCTGGAAGGTTCAACAGTGAAGATTGTGAACCTTGATACATATGACCAGGGGTGGGTGTATGTGGAATCGGAAGCGGGTAACACCGGTTACGTTGCACGTAAATATCTCATGGGCGACTATGTAGAGCAGTTCAACGCACGTGAACTGGAACCTGTAATCACCGAAGAGACATATGAAGAGGATGCTGACGGCGTATCCATTAACCAATCTTCTATTCTGGCTCCATTCCTTAATTCTCTGGCACGTATGTGCAATAATCTCATGAGCCTGGGATGGTGGGGTTTTGTGATTGTGGCTGTTGCATTGGCACTGGTGGCAGGTATAGTATATTACATACGCTCGTACGACGGTTACTTTGAAACGCCTTGGATACACTATGTGCTCTACTTCCTGACGATATTGCCAGCATGGGGATTGTTTGGAATTGTGTTGATGTACAAATATCACCCGGTTTTCCAGGAGAAGATTTTGTTGTTCCTGTTTGCGCTGGTACCGGCTATTCTGGCTGTACATGCCGGATGGGGCGTGCGTGAGTGCGGTATGTATTATGGAAAGTATCACAAGAATGCGAATCGACGGGTGGGACAGCTGCTGCAGTTTCCGGTGTGGATTATGATTACACTCATGTTCTGGTATACATTCCTGTTGCCATTGATAGAACTCTCCGAAGATTTCAGCTATAACGGCGGCGGTTTCTGGCGCTTTGTTCTGGGATTGATTATTGTCGGTGCCATCATTGCAGCCGTTCTGCTTGCCTGGACACTGTTTTTCGTGCGCAAATTCTTTAAAACAGCAGGAAACTGGCCTGTAAGCATTATGACAGTAGTGCTGTGGTGGGCGCTGGTAAGGATTGCGTTCAACTGGGCATATGCCAACTTCAATGGATTCGGCTATCTTCTGATGTTGTTTTTTGGAGGAATGGTGCTCATTGGTATCATTAGCGGCGTGTTGTCGGAATTGTACTCGAGCCGCTGCCCTATGTGCCACAATTGCGATGCCGAACAGACCAATTTGACCGATGAGGGTGTGAGCTACAGCACCTCTACCGGATGGGAGAGCATGGGTAGCAGCAACATTAGAGCACGTCATAGCGGAGCGGAGGTGTCAAATGCTCAAAGATTGGTGAAGACAACTGTTGCCACACATAATTGGACAACGGAACATACTTGCCCTGTTTGCGGACACAAGTGGGACATCAACCACAGCGAAGAGGTAGGCCGCAAAACAGAGGAACTCAAACGTAGCTGGACCGAGAAATATTGATCTCATACCTGGCTGTGTCGAATAATAGTCTACTGGAGGAGATTGTTTGTTTAAATTTAACTTCATACATACGCAATGGTAACTTAAACAAACAATTAAAATCCAGCAGACTATGAAAAGGCTTTTTTACCTGTTTTAGGCGTTCTCCTTGCTATAGCATTGCTCTTTGTTTCGTGCGGGAACAATAATTGAAAGTGCAGACACCCGGCGCATACATATTAGCAAGGAGGCCTAAACGCCTAAAATGCCCTAAATGCCCAAAAGGCCCTAAACGCCTAAAAGGCACAACCGTCAGGCTAATGCCTGACGAAAGGTTATTTCCCAGCAGCATTGACTTGTATCGCTTGTTGGTTCTGCTTTAACTTTCCTTTTTGGTTCTTCTGCCTTTTAGGCCTTTTTGCCCTTTTGGGCCTTTTTGGCCTTATAACAAAAAAAGGACATCCGAAGATGTCCTTTTCATAAAAAGTGGCGATGACCTACTCTCCCACAAATCTTTGCAGTACCATCGGCGCTGTTGGGCTTAACTTCTCTGTTCGGGATGGGAAGAGGTGGATCCCCAACGCTATCAATCGCCTTAATAAGGGTTTGATGCCTTGATATC
>JAZQZZ010000029.1:0-44291 GCA_045634305.1 Bacteroidaceae bacterium
AAACAAGAACTGAAGAAGTATATCCATTACTACAATAATGACAGAATTAAACTGAGACTAAAAGGAAAGAGTCCGGTGCAATACCGAACTCTTTACCAATAATACTTTTATTAATCCGTCCAACTTTTTGGGGTCAGATCAATTTGCCACCCTGTTTTTGTTTTAACCGCACTTCGTGCGCTTGAAACTTGGCTGCGCGAGTTGCGTACGTAAATAAATTTCCGTCCACTCGCTTGCACAAGTTTTGCGCTTTGACAATATCGTCTTTCTGCAACCCGCAGGGCGCGACTGAACTCCGCGCTGTCTGCGACCTATTGCTGCCGATGTTGTCGAAACCTCGGTTAAACAACTTTCGTGTGTTAAACCTTCTGCTTTCCGCTTTCTTCGAGCCGTTGCATCCACTCGTACCAGTTTGGGATGTATAATGTGGCGACAAGGGTGTTGAGCAGCATGCCGAACACCACGGCTGCACCAAGCGAGAGGCGTGCTCCTGCTCCTGCACCGTCAGCAAACAGCAACGGCATTACGCCAAGTACAAAGGCAAGTGAGGTCATAAGGATGGGGCGCAGACGCACGTGTCCGGCCTCGGACGCACTGCGGCGTATGTCGTTGCCGCCTTTCCTGAAGTCACGTGCAAACTCTACAATGAGAATTCCGTTCTTAGCACTCAAGGCTATGAGCAGCACAATACCGATTTCTGTATATATGCTCACCGGAATTCCGGCAATTATACAGCCCAGAATTGCACCGAGGAGGGCAATCGGAACACCCATTATAGCGGCGATGGGGCTTGTCCAGCTCTCGTATTGCGCCGCAAGTACAAGGAATGCCACAAGCAGTGCGAGTGCAAGAATTATTATAGTATTCTGTCCCGCAGCATCCTCTTGGAATGCCACACCTGTCCATTCATAGCCGAACTCATCGCCAAGTTGTGCCTTGAACAGCTGCGCTACCTCATCCATCACTTGGCTCGAACTGTAGCCCGCAGCAGTGTTGGCCGTGATGGTAGCGCTGTTGTACATGTTGTAGCGCACGAGTTGGTCGCTGCCGAGCACCTCGTCGGTGGTAACAAAACTGCTGAACGGAACCATCTCGCCCTTGTCGTTTGCGAGGCTCAGTTGCATTATGTTCTCAATCAGTTTCTGGTTGCGCTCGCCTGCCGACATTTTTACCTGCCATATGCGTCCCAGCAGAACAAAGTCGTTGACGTATAGCGACCCCATGTAATAACTGAGAGTGTAGAGGACGTTGCCTATATCCAATCCCATTGCAATGGCCTTGTCACGATCGATGTTTATGCGGAACTGCGGAACGTCTGCCTCGAAGGAACTGTTCATTGATGCTATGGCGCTTTCAGTACCATAGTTCTGCGTAAGGGCGTCAACGGCCTTCTGCAGTTCGGTCATTCCAAGTGCCTTGCGGTCCTCGACCTGCATCTGCAGGCCACCCACATTGCCAATGCCGGGAATAGCCGGTGGAACAAAGGCAAAGCATTGTGCTTCCTCTATTTCAACGTATGCCTGTTTGTTGAACCGCTCTACAATAGCGGCAGCCGACTCCTCTTTCTTCTTTCGTTCGCTCCAATCCTTTAGCACCACAAAGATACTGGCTGCATTGCTTTGGCGGCCGCTGTTCATTATGCTGAAACCGCTGATGCTGATGTTGGTCTTGACCTCGGGGTAGGATGATATGATGTTCTCCACTTTGGCGGCAACGGCTTCGGTGCGCGAGAGCGAGCTTGCCGGTGGCAACTGCACGCTGACAATGAAATAACCGTCGTCCTCATCGGGGATGAAGGTGGTGGGGTGCTCCTTGAACAGATATATTGCCACTGCAACCATGGCGGCAAAACTTATTGCGGCTATCCATGCACGGCGCAAAAGGAACGATACAAAGCGGTCATAAACCCTTTGCAAAAGGTCGTATCCCTTGTTGAACCAACGGAAGAACCATCCCTTTTTGCTGTTCTTTGTCGGGCGCAGGAGCAGAGCGCTGAGTGCAGGGCTCAATGTCAATGAGTTGAAACCGCTGAACAGCGTGGCTGTGGCAATGGTGAGCGCGAACTGCTTATAGAGCTCTCCCGATATGCCGCCAATCATGGTGGTGGGTATGAACACCGCCATCATTACAAGCACCACACCCACGATGGGGCCGCTAATCTCTTCCATTGCCTTTTCGGTTGCCTCACGTGGCGGCAATCCCTCTTCGTCGATGATGCGGGTGGCATTCTCCACCACCACAATCGCATCGTCGACTACTATGGCTATGGCAAGTATTATACCGAACAGTGTCAGGGTATTTATGGTGAACCCGAAAAGCAGCATCACGGCAAATGTGCCTATTAGTGACACGGGGATGGTGAGACAGGGGATGAGCGTTGCGCGCCAGTTCTGCAAAAAGAGGAAGATTACAAGAATCACCAATAGAGTGGTCTCTAAGATGGTAAAGAGCACCTCCTTGATTGAACTGCTCACAACCTCGGTGGTGTCGAGCGCTATCTGGTACTGTACCTCGGGAGGGAATGCTTCCGCAAGCATCTCCATTCGCTCCCTGACGGCCTTTGATACAGCAAGTGAACTTGATCCCGGTGATTGGTAGACGGCAAGGGCTGCGGTTGGCTTGCCGCGCAGCTTTGACGATGACGAATAGGTCTCGCTACCAATCTCAATTCTGGCAATGTCGCCAAGGCGCAGCATGTCGGTACCGTTGTTGCGTATTACAATGTCGGCAAACTCCTTGGCATCGCTAAGGCGGCCCTGTACGTTAAGGGTGTACTGGAACGCATTGTCGGCGGTGGAGTCGAGTGTCTGTCCCACATAACCCGCCGACACGGCAAGGTTCTGCTTGCTGATGGCCTGGTATACCTCGGCTGCCGATATGCCGCGTATGCGCATGGCCTCCGGGTCCAACCATACACGCATTGAGTATTTGCCGGCACCCATGATATCTACACCGCCCACGCCCGGGGTACGGGTGAGTTGGTCGACAAGCTGCAGCTGTGCATAGTTCGATAGGTAGAGCTGGTCGTAGTTCTCGTCGCCCGTGAGGGTAATGAAAAGGACAATGTTGGTCGACTGTTTCTGCACAGTCACGCCTTGCTGTGTAACCTCGGCAGGTAGTGAGTTTAGTGCTATGTTCACGCGGTTCTGTACCAGTACAGTTGCCATGTCAATGTCCGTGCCCACCTCGAATGTGACGGTGAGGCTGTATGTACCCGATGAGGATGATGTGGAACTCATGTAGAGCATGCCGTCCACACCATTCACCTGTTGCTCGATGGGTATGCCTACAGTCTGCGCAATGGTTTCGGCATTGGCGCCGGGATAGACAGCAGTTACCTGTACAGTGGGTGGCGTAATGGTTGGGTATTGGTCTATGGGCAATACAAAAATGGATACACCACCTGCAACAAGTAACAGCAACGACAGTACAGTTGCAAAGATGGGGCGTTCAATGAAGAATTTGGAGAATTTCATAATTGTAGTTGTTTGATGAAGTCTAATTTGTCATTTCGACGACTGATGAAGGAGGAGAAATTTCTTTGAGTGTTGTTTGCTTTGTAGAAGATTCCTCGTCGTTACGCTCTGTCGGGATGACAAAATGTGCGATTACTCCATTACCGGGGTAATGGGCATTCCGTTGCGCACTTTGAGCAGGGCTTTTGTAACGTATCGTTCACCGGGCTCAATGCCGGCGGTGACAAGGCGCAGGGTGTCGTCAATTATGCTACCTGTCTCTATGCGGCGGTACTCGACCTCGTTGCTGTCATTGATAACGTATATGAACTTGCCTGTCTGGTCGGTGCCTATAGAGGCATCTTTTATTAGCATGGCATTCTCTATCCTGTCGTAGGGCATGATTATGCTTATGTAGCTGCCGCTCTTGAGCAAGCCGTCACTGTTAGGCAGTCCGGCGCGTATCTGCAGTGTGCCGGTACCGGTGTCCACATTGGGTGAGAGATAGTCAATGGTGGCAGTGCGCTCTATGATGTTCCCTTCGCCAAGTGTGAAGGTGATGTTGCTCTGGTCTATTCCACCGTTTGTAGCAAGCGCCTTCCTGAACCACTGTATGTCGGGGATGTTGAAGAAGGCATACATTATGTCGTCCTTGTAGAGCCGGCACAGTTCTACGGGCGACATTTCGCCTGCAATGTATGCACCGGTGGGCTGTTTCGTGAGGCTTATGCTGCCGTCGGCGGGGGCTGTTATGTAGCAGTATCCCTGTTTTGTGCGGGCACTCTTCAGCGCCGCCCTTGCATTGTCTACAGCGGCATTGCTGCTCTCAACATTGCTTTTGGCCTGCAACAGTTCGATCTTGCTCACGGCATTGCTGCTTATGGCGGCCTGCATGCGCTCGTAGTTGCTGCGGGCATACTCCTGCTGTGCAATGGCGGTCTGCAGGCTTGCCTCGGCTTGAGATACGGCATTGTCGTAGAGTGTAGGCTCAATTACATAGAGCAAATCGCCCTTCTTTACACGGCTGCCCTCGGTGAAGTTGCGTTTTATGATGGTACCGTTCACACGTCCCATAATGGGGATGGTGGCATCGGCTTTCAGGTAGCCGGGGTATTCACGTGTCAGGGTTATCTCCTTTATAATAGGTGTGGCTACCTCAATGGGTAGTGCTGCACCGCCTGTGACAGGTTCCGGTTTCTTGTGGCATGCTATAATGACAAGCATTGCCGCTGTAAATATCACTCTTTTCATATTGTTTGTTTTTTTTTTGAATTTTTACCATCCGCCGCCAAGGGCTTCGTAGAGCTGCACAAGGTATATGAGCGAACCGCCCAGTGCCTGTACAAGATAGTTTTGATAGGTGAGCAGGGAGCGCTGTGCATCGAGCACGTTCTGGAACGGGGTGAGCCCCTGCTTGTAGAGCTCGAGGGAGAGGGTAAGTGTCTCTCTGTTCTGGTTCACGGCCTCGCGCAGTGCGGTAATCTGTGTTATTGAGTTCACGTACTGCGACATTGCACTCTCAACCTCCTGTAGTGCGGTAAGCATCTTCTCGTTGAAAGTGAGTATGCTGGCATCGAGCGCGGCACGTGCCTCGCGTGTGGTATTGACTCTATCATTACCGCCGAAGATGTTCCATTTTATGGTTGGGGCAATCTCCCAGGTGAGGCTGCGGGAACGGAAAAGGGTTTTCATTTCTCCCGACTGAAAACCTATCGAACCATTGATGAGCAGTTGTGGAAACCAGTCGCGCTTGGTTGCTCCAAGCAGTGCGGCATTGGCCTCTACCTGTCGTTCTGCTGCACGCAGGTCGGGGCGGCGACGCAGCAGCTCGGCCGGAATGCCCACACCAATGGGAGCAACATAAGAGGGTAGGGCATACCCCTCCTGCAGCCAACCGTCAAGTTCCTGGGGGAACGTGCCGAGCAGTACTGCCATTGTATTGCGGTAGCTATCTATGCTGGCTTGCATCGAGGGTATCTGGGCAAGTGTGCTTTGGTAGACACTGCGTGCCTGCGATACATCAAGCTTTGAGGCGAGGCCGCTGTCGTAACGTGCAATGGTGATGTTCAGAACCTCGTGTTGCGATTCGGCATTCCAGCGCAGTACCTGCATCTGCGCAAGCGATTGACGCAGTGAGAAATAGGTTGTTGCTACATTGGCAATGAGTGACACCATAACAGCATTGTACTCCTCCTCGGTAGCCATGAAAAGCTGCTTCTGTGCTTTGGAACGCATGTATATGGTGCCGAATACATCGGCCTGCCATTGCATTGACACTGCTGTGCTGAACTGCCCCTCCCATGCTTCGTTGTACATTGTCGAGGCAATGTTGCCACTTGTCTTTGCACGTTGCCAACCGATACCAAGGTCAAAAGTGGGCATGAGGTTGCCTTGTGAACTGCGCCATGCAGCACGTGCTTTCTTGATGTTCTCCATTGCCGCAAGCACCGAGTAGTTGCTGTTGCATGCAACGGAAATCAAAGAATCAAGCACCGGGTCGTTGAAGTTGCGCCACCACTCGTCATCCACTGGCAGTGTCTGATTGAAGTACTCGCCGTCGTTCCACTCGTACGGTAACGGCTTTTCAATGTATGTCCCGCTTTGCGCGGTGTAGTCTGCTTGCCTGTCGTTTTGTTGCGCCACTGTGCTGTCCGCGATAGCAAGTGTAAAAAGGAGTAGAAAAGAAAACCTAACCATATATGTTCACCTTTAGCAAAAGAATAAACACATTGATGAGGCTTTTGGTTGCTACGGAGATATCTGTTTTTTGTGTCATTTCAGCAACCTTGAATGTTAGATCCGATAATATATTTGTAACCAATAAATAATATGGAAAATGACAAATGTAAATAGCAAGACATATCGTTTGCAGATATTCGACACACTGCTCACAGAAAGTGAGTTTGGAATGCCGATAATCCCGAAATATAAAGGAGGGGTTCACTCCATAATAAAACAAGCAATCCCTACCAGAATTACTCTAGTGGGGATTGCTTGTTCAGCAAACGGTTTTTTTGGTTACCGTGTTTGTGAATTCGATTTTTTTACCACCACTTCGTTGGTGTGTCGCTCATCTCTATTGTTAGTGTGCCGCCTGCGGCAATGTCGCTGTGCTCAATGTAAGGCAGGTTGTGTGGCTTGCCGTTGAGCGTTATGCTCTTTATGTAGATGTTGGTAGCACTGTTGTTTACAGTCTCAATGATGAACTTGCCGCCTTTGACGGTGAGCTCGGCGCGGTCAACAATTGGTGAACCGAACCAGTAGCGTGCGCCTGCCGGTTCAACCTGGTAGAATCCGAGTGCCGACATCAGGTACCAAGCTGACATCTGTCCCATATCCTCGTTGCCTGAGAGGCCGTCGAAGTTGTTGCGGTATTGTGTGTTCATCACCTCACGTACGCGCTCTGCGGTCTTTTGTGGCTCGCCAAGCATTGTGTAAAGGTAAAGGATATGGTGGCTTGGCTCGTTGCCGTGGGCAAACTGGCCAATCATGCCCGAGATATCGGGCGATGCGTCGCCGTCAACTGTCGATGGAGCAAGGAACAGCGAATCAAGGCGTGTAATGCAAGCCTCCTTACTACCGAACATCTGTGCATAGTTGTCGATGTCATGTGGCACAAGCCATGTGTACTGCCATGCGTTGCCCTCACAGTAGTCGTTGGCGCGGTGAGCTGCAAAGTAGGGGTTGAACGGTGTGCGGAATTTGCCGTTTACATCGACACCGCGGATGAAACCTGTTTCCTTGTCAAAGAAAGTACGATAGCTGTGGCTTGCCTTTGTGAAGTGTTCATAGTCGGCCTGCTTGCCAAGTGCTTTTGCTGCGTTGGCTGCTGCTGCATCGGCAATGGCATACTCCATGTCAAAGGCAACAGCCTCGCTGAAGATGTCGCAAGGAATGTAGCCGTGCTTGTGGCGGTGCTCCTTGCCGCGCTCCTCAACTGCTGCAGTCTGCTTGATGGCTGCAAATGCTGCTTCGCGGTCAAAGCCTTCGATATCCTTTACAATGGCGTCGGCAACAACAGGTATGCCCGGGTCGCCAACCATGCAGTCGGTCTCATTGCCCCACAGGTGCCATACGGGCAGATCACCCTGTTTGTCGCAAATGTCTACCATCGTTGCAACGAAATCGCCGGCCTTTTCGGGGTGGATGATTGTCATGAGTGGTTGCTTTGCACGGTAGGTGTCCCAAAGTGAGAAGCAGGTATAACGTGGCTTGTCGCTGTTATATACCTTGTCATCGGCACCGCGGTAGTCACCGTTTACGTCGCTGAAGAGCATTGGGGCTATCATTGCGTGGTACATTGCAGTGTAGAAAATCTTCTTCTGCTCGTCGTCTTTGATTTCGGCCTTTATGCGTGCAAGTTCATTCTCCCATGCGTCGACAGCTGCTGTCTGTACGGCCTCAAAGTCCCAACCCGGCAGTTCGCTTTCAAGAGCGAGCTTGGCACCGTCTATGCTTACGGGGGAGATTGCCACCTTGAGCATGACTTCCTCGCCGGCTGTTGTGCTGAATGATGCGCGGCCGTACATATCCTTATATCCCTTCAGTTCAAAACTGTCGAAAGGCTTTGCAAATTCTGCAGCAAAGTAGATGCGCTGGTTCTTTGCCCATCCCTTTGAGTAGCGGTAGCCCACGATGCGGTTGTTGCCCTCGGCCTGCATGAATGTCTCGGTGCTCTCGTCCCAGCAACCACCGTTCTCAAGGTCAAAGACAATGGCCGCTTCCTTGCTTTCGGGGAATGTGTAGCGGTGCAATCCCACGCGTGCAGTGGCTGTCATTTCGGCCTTTATGCCGTAGCGCATGAGCGGTACACTGTAGTAACCGGGTTTTACGACTTCCTTTGTGCGCTCGGCAAGTGACCATAGGCCGCTACCGGGTATGTCAATGGCTCCACGCTCATATGTCACATCACCTGTCACCGGCATCACTGTGACGTCAAAAAGATCGCCGATACCTGTTCCGCTCAAATGAGTATGTGAGAAACCTATTACCGATGCCTCGTCCTGGTGGTAGCCCGAGCACCAATCCCATGTCTCGTTGATGCTTGTGGGGCCTAATTGTACCATACCGAAAGGTACGCTTGCGCCCACGAATACGTGACCGTGGCCACCGCTGCCGATGAGCGGGTTCACATAATCAGTCAATCTCTCCTGCTCCTCTGCAGGCTGCTGTGCACAGGCTGTCAATAGCAGCGCAAGTGCCATTATGCTGTTCTTGAATCTCATTTTGCCTCTTTCTTTAGTTTTAACTTTATGTTCGCGTTATCTGTCAACTGCTTGTGTGTAATGCGGTAACCGCTTGGCTTGCCGTTGAGTTCTATGTTGCCGATATAGTGACAATCGGCAGTGGGGCGGTCGCACTCAATTGTAATCTCCTTTGTCGGCGTGTTTATCTGCACCTTGTCGAACACCGGTGTGGTGATGGTGTATGTCGGTTCGCCTGGACAGTCGGGGTAGATGCCCATCATTGAGAACACGGCCCATGCCGACATTGTACCGGTGTCATCGTTTCCGGGGATACCGTCGGGGGCATTCTTGTAGTGATTGTCAAGTATGTTCTTTACCTCTTTCTGTGTGCGCCACTCCTCGCCCTTTATGCGGCTGAACAGGTAGGGGTATACAATGTCGGGCTCGTTTGCGGGGTCGTAATGTCCGTTGTCAAAAACCCCCTGCAGGCTCTTAATGAAGTTCTTCTTTCCACCCATGAGCTTTGTGAGTCCCGCAAGGTCATGGGGAACGGCAAATGTGTAGCACCATGCCGAAGCCTCGTGGAAACCGGGTACGTTCTCAAAGTTCTTTCCTGTGGAAGGGTCAAAGTCGCCCAGAAATTTACCCTCTTTTGTGAGCGGACGCAGTGTGCCGTGTTCCTTGCAATAGTAACGGCGGTAGCTCTGTGAGCGTTTGAGGAACTCTTTTGCGCGTGCCTTGTCGCCAAGTGAGTCGGCCAGCTGTGCGATGGCATAGTCGGCCGAACAGTATTCCAATGCGTGCGACACTGAGTTGTCGCCCGAGAGGTCGCTCGAGAAGTACCACAATGGGATAAAACCATCCTTTATATATGGGTCGATGTCACGTCGTATCGGGTTCTTCGCTCCCTCGGTGGTTGCCGATTTGAGCATGGCCTCATAGGCTGTCTCGATGTCAAAGTCGCGCAAGCCCTTAATCCAGCTGTCGGCAATGACAATGGCAGCAGGGTCGCCCTCCATTGTGAATGTCTCGCGTCCGAAGAGCTCCCATCGAGGCAACCATCCCCAATCCTCGTACATTCCCACCATTGTACGCAGCATATCTGTCTGGCGCTCAGGGTAGACGAGTGTGAGCAACTGGTGAAGGTTGCGGTATGTGTCCCAAAGTGAGAACACTGTGTAGCGTGTGTGGTTGCTCTTGCCTGTCTCGCCGTTCTCCATTTTGGGATACTCGCCATTGACATCATTGATAATGCTCGGGTGTATGAGTGCGTGGTATAGTGCAGTGTAGAAAATAGTCTGCTGCTCCTTTGTGCCGCCATCGATGCGAATACGTCCGAGGTCGTTGTTCCATTGCTCAACGGCCTGCGCATGGATTGCATCGAAATCCTTGCCCTGCTGTTCGGCATTGAGGTTCTCCCTGGCATTCTCAATCGATACGAAAGAGACGCCCATCTGCACGGTAATCTGCTCGCCTTCGGCAAGATTGTCATAGCAGAAACGATAGCCGATGTTGTCGCCGGCAACCTCGCGGTAATAGTTCTCGTAGAGCTTGTATGTGCCGTCATCGGGGGTCCATTCGGCCTCTACACCTGTAAGCGCGGGCTGGAATTTCCATGCACCTTCGCTTGAGGGTGTCTTTGACACACGCATGACAAAGTATACGGGGAACACAGCCTGTGTTGTGTAGCAGAATGTTCCGAGCAACTTGAATCCCTCTACCTCGGTGCTGCTCACACGGCGTACCATGGCGCCGCACTCGTTTGACAAGCCCTGTCCCAGGTTCAGGATGATGTTGCCCTTGCCTGAGGGGAATGTGTAGCGCTCGCACGATGAACGTGTCGTGGCTGTTACCTCGGTTTTGACACCATATTTCGTAAGCTCATTGCTGTAATATCCGGGCGTAGCCTTTTCGTTTGTGTATTCCGAGCCGTAGCTGAAATAGTTTACGTCAAGTTCTCCGCTTGTTGGCATGACCAGTAGCGATGAAGCTTCGGGGCATCCCACGCCGCTCAGTGCAACATGTGCATATCCGGTGAAGAACTTGTTGTTGTATTCATAAGGTGCCGACCACCAGCGTTGGTCCTTGTCGAAGACGTTGAGGTCCGAGCCCATTACGTTGAACGGTACAACCGACATCATGCCGTTTGGTGTGACAGCACCTGGGTTGGTTGTGCCGAAATTGGTTGTTCCGATGAATGGATTTACCAGATCGGCGGGTTCCTGCGCCATTGCTGTGAACGGGGCAATCAGCAACAGCAGTGAAAATAATCTTTTAATCATAATCTTATGCCTGTTTCTTATCAAGTTCGCTGAGTGCAAATGCGTATGCGCCAACTGATACGGCTTTGCTTGCGCCAAGCTTCGAGATGGCAATGCCTATGCGTTTCTGGCAGTCGTAATCCACATATCTATCCTCGCCGTAAACCTTCACTTTCTTGGTCTCTCCCTTTGCAAAAAGCGCGAATTCATCGGTATTTTCCAGGTCATAGACCTTCATCTGCACAAGGTTCACCTCATCGCCGCCAAGGGTGCGCAGTTTTGAACGCATCTCATCAAGCAGTGCGGGCATAATCCAACGGCTTGCAGCCGATACGCCACCGCCAATAACCACAAGGCCGTCGATGATTGTCACTGCAGTAGAGATGGCTGCACCGGCAACGCGTCCGAGTGATGCGAACGCCTCCTTTGCGGCAGCCTGGTCGCCCTGGCGTGTGCCGTCGGCAATCTCACATATATCCTTTGGTGTGAGTCCGTGGTCGGGGTTGCCGCTCTGCTCGCCATACACGCGGCAAACGGCGCGTATGGCAACGCCGTCTTCTACAATCACGTCCGGCATGTCTCTGTGGCGCAGACAGAATGTCTCCACGCAAGAGTTGTCACCGCGGTTAAGGTTGTTGTCAATCACTACGCCAATGCCGAATCCTGTGCCAAGGGTGTAACCTATGAGGTTCTTGTACTGTTTTGTTGAGCCAAGTTCCTTTAGACGGTTGTTTATTTCGGGCAACATGCCGCAGAGAGCTTCGCCATAGGCAAAGAGGTCACCGTCGTTGTTGATGAACACCGGTACACCGAACTTGCTCTCAAGAAACGCACCGAGTGCTACGCCGTCGCGGAATGACGGGAAATTGGGCAGGTAGCCGCCGATGATGCCGTTAGGGTAGTCGGCAGGGCCGGGGAATGCGAAACTGATGGCAACAGGCTTTTCGTCAAGTTTGTCGAATACCTGTTGGAAACCGTTGACCATGTTCTGGAGGCAGAGGTCAAGGTCGTGTGACTGCGCCGGTACCGACACCGGGTCAATGATGAACTCTCCGGCCTTCATGGCGCCGAAAACGAAGTTTGTGCCACCAGCGTCGAGTGTGGCAACAATGCGGTTGTCTTTCTTGTACATAGTTATAAGTTTTATTTTTTAGTTATTGCTTTTGAGTATTCCTTGATTATATTTATTGTGGTTGTGTCACTGTCAAAGACCGAATACCAGCCTTGTGGCTCGTGCGGCGGGTCGCTCAGATAGTCGTCGCCGGCTTGCCATACAAGGTCGCGAGGGCGCCCGCTGCCACCCCAGCCCCAGAAATTGCATCCCGCAATGTGGGTGCTTTGTGCAATGCCGTCCTTTACCTGCTCAAAGATATAACGGTAGAATATGTCGCGGCTTTCTGTTGTGGGTTCTGTCCCCGAAATGTTGTCTTTGCGTGAATATCCGAATTCCTCAATGACAAGTGGCTTGTTCAGTTTTTGTGCAAGCTCGATGTGTTCGGCAATATATTTACCGCTCTCCAGGCATGCATTGTCGATTCCGCTGTCGGGGTTGGAACGTGGTGCCCATCCCCAGTTTACAGGCCATATGTGTATTGTCAGGTAGTCGATGTTCTTGTCAGCATGAATCTGTTCACACAACTCCATGTCTACCTCGCAACCATACTTCCCTTCGCTACCTGTCGATACCATGTGATTGGGGTCGATGCTCTTTATGAGTGCTGCCGCTCCCGAAATCCACTTTGCGAAACCCTCTTTGTTTTCTTTGGCGAAGGGGCGGGGTTCATTGCATAGTTGCCATGCCATGATTGCGGGCTCATCCTTGTACTGGCGGCCTGTAATGCTGTTCTTGCGTGAAACGATGGCTTTTATGTAGTCGTAGTACATTTCAATGGCCTTTGGCTCACGTGAGAAGTTGGCGCAGTAGTCGACATACTCGCTATAGCCGCCGGGGATATTTGTGTTGGGCGAGTCGCCGTAGCCGCACTCTTTGAGATAGAAACCATAGCCTCCGCTCCAGTCCCATGCGTTGTTCAGGTAAATGACCGCATCCATGTCGCGCTTTTCAAGTTCGGCAATGACAAAATCCAATCCTTGGAGAATGGTGTCGTTGAGTACTCCGGGTGCTGTCTGCAGATAGGGCTTTGCCGGGTTGGCAAGTGCACTGCCGGCATCGGGACCTGTCAAAATTCTCAAATTGGTAACGCCGATGCTTTTTAGTTGGTCAAGTTCATGGCAAAGGCGCTCGCGGTTGCCGCCCTCACCCTCTGAACCAAGTACCGAGGCATACCACATATTGGTACCTATATAGTGATAAGGCTTTCCGTTCTTTACGAAAGCTGTGGTATCGGCCGTTATGAAGTCGTTTTCCATGTTTTTATTGCATGTAGTGCTGCAACCCATGACTGTCAGTGTTATTGTCATTATGAGTGTCGGGAGGATTTTTTTCATGCTTGTACTCTTTGGTGATTGTGCTTTTTCGCGAAGATAAGAATTTATATTAATATTTTATAATTATTGGCACAAAATAAAACGAGGAGCATCTTTTTGATGCTGCCTCGTTTGAGTGAATTTGTTGTTATAACAACTTTGCTGCTGTCTGTAAATATGCTCAAAAAGCTCCTTTTTATCGTATGTTTTCTGATTTATTTTTCCGTTTCATTTATCGGGTAATGCGAGCCTTCGGGAATGTTGAGTGGGAGTTTTTTCTTAGTTACCGAAATGTCATAAATCAGGTATTGCGCCGAGGTTCCCTTTGTGTTTGCCAACCAGAATATAAGTTGTTCGCAACCATCAATAGGCACTGTGTACTCCTGTGGTTCCATAGTCTCGTACAATGCAATATCGGCCATGACATTGTGGTCGGCTCCAATCATAAGGTGTTCCGGTTCGTCCGATTTCACTCCGGCTTTTGGCAGGCAACCCACTTTGAAGGTTACAGAGTTGTATTTTCCATAGGTGTTGAACGCAGCCAAAGAGTTCTCCACTGCTTCTCCTCCCGCAGCAAGCATTAGGAATGCTCCAAGCGGCGCCACCGTGGTTCCAATGGTTGCTCCTCCTACTGCAGCTCCTGTAGCGACAAAGGATGCACCTACTGCACCTGCACCAATGATGCTTGCTGCAGCGGCATCGGTACCGTTGTCATCGCCAAGCACTCCAAAGTCAAGTGAGAAGTGTGTGCTGGTTTGCAACACTATGCCTTTGTATATGCGTTCACCGTTCAGGTCGAAATACTCCTTCTTGCTAGAACCGTCACGTATTATACTCTCTTTATCGTCGGAACTTGTAGATACATAATGTATGTATGGTCGCCCAAGGTCTATCAGGTCTATCTCATAGGGGCATTCGGGCTTTTCATGTACAAAAAGGCCGTTTTCCACCGGCTTTCCTCTATAGGCGACAATATCTCCTACGCCGAACGCAGCAACGTCAAGCCTGCCACAGCCTCTGTTGGCAAAGCGCAGAGTCCTGCACTTGTTGATGGGCACGGTGTGGTGCTGGTTGGGGTATGTTGCAATCAAAGGTGCCGAATATATAAGTTCGTCATCGGCAAAGACCATGAGCAGGTCGTCGTTCATGTTCCAACTCTTGCCCACATAGCCGCTGGTGAAAGTGATATAGTCGAATTCGTTTCCCAGGTCGAATGTGGCACAGGCCGACAGGTTGTCGTCAAAGAACGATGCGGTCTGGTACAGTATTATGCCCTCGTTGAATCTGTAGCCTCCCATTGAGAAGGTTATGTGGTCTGAGGTTCCATTGTAAATCTGTTTGTCTACTCTGCCAATGACCTGATAGGGCGGGATGCTGGAGATGAGTTTGCATGCGTCGGGCAAATCCTTCAGACGTGGATTGGGTGCTGCCAAGCGGCTACCCGGAGCACCGGCTTCCTTGGCCATTTTCTCCGGGTACACCATGATTTGGGCAATCTCGGCGTACGACTCGCCCTCAATCTGTTGGGTGTGGAAAGAGAGCATTTCGCATCCGGTGATATCAAGGACAACTTGTCTTGCAATATCACCCTCTTTAATTTCAATCTCTTCGATAATCTTGTCATCAGCCTTCACTGTGAGCCATCCGCTGCCGGCTCCTTCTTTCACGTCATCACGACAACCAACTATGAAACTCAACTTCGTAAACTGTTTGTGGAGATTGAAATAGGCCTTGCCGTCGTATGTGCCAATGAGCGCCATGGTCATGTTTCCTCGCAGACCATAGTCATATCTCTGTCCGTTGAGCCTGATCGGTGCATCCGATCTCTCTGTTATTAAGCTCATGCAATCGCTTATGTAGTATGGTGACAGCTCCTTGACAAGCTCAAGAGGTTCTTTGATTGATTTTATCTCGGGGCGTACATTGACAGGTTTTTCTCCTTTTTCCCAAAGGATAGCATCGGCTACCATCACGTTTACATCTCCACCCGCAACCATGAACTTCAGCTCGTTGACATCCGAGACGTCAAGGCTATATGTGCGTGGCGGTTCGTAGCCTCTGACTTTCTCGTCAAGGATCTTTTTGCCGTCGGCATGCACAGTGACTATTCCTACCTCGTCATTGCACTCGTGGTGATGTGCCATGGTAAAGGTGAGAGTTTTGTACTCCCCCTCGATGTCGAATGTTACGTACGCTCCCTCGTCGTCAATGTTGAAACCGGCGTAACCCTTTTCGCCACCGGCCATTTTTATCTCGGATTTATGTAAGGCGCAATCCTTTGACGATGTAGGTTTGTACTTGTGTACAAGGTAGGTGTATTTCTCCCAGTTTGCCTTTTCCCTGTTGCCTCTGTCGCTTCTTCCGATGCTGCAGCCGCAGTTGCGGAACATCAGCACCATGCCCAAAATGGCCATAAGCAAAATAATAGAACGTCTTGACATAACCCCGTTGTTTTAGTATGTGAGTGTGTAAAGTGTTGATAATTATTCTATAACACGATCTTGTCGTTGCAATATTAAAGATAATATAATAGTTTTCCAAATTTTATCGGCTGTTTGTGTATTGTTGGAAATATATTCACTCTGCTCTGTCGCAAGTGCCGCCCTTTTTATCTTTCTGATAGCTTTTTTGCCGCTCTAATGTTGCGGACTCTCTTCTTTTGACTATCTTTGCCATTCAAACATGTATAAATTTATATAAACCAAAATCATATCATGGAAAATACAAACAAATATCTGCGTGTGGCATATACTCTTTTGTCACATCGTGACGGTGAGTGTGAAGAGGTGGAAAAGACAACACGCGAGCAACCTTTTGCCTTCTTGACAGGTGTCGGTTATACACTCGATGCTTTTGAGGAGAATCTGAAGGATTTGAAGAAAGGCGATGAGTTCGACTTCACAATTCCTTTTGCTGATGCTTATGGCGAGTACGACCCGGACCATGTGCAGGATTTCGACCGCGAGGTGTTTACCATTGACGGTAAGTTCGACTCGGCCCACATCTACGAGGGGAATGTTGTTGAGATGATGCGTGCCGATGGTTCTCCAATTCTCGGTACTGTCAAGGAGGTTACTCCATTGAAGGTTGTTATGGATTTCAACCATCCGCTCGCAGGCTGCGATTTGCAGTTCGTGGGTACAGTAGTTGAAGCTCGTCCTGCTAAAGAGGCGGAACTCAAGAAATTCTATGACTCTTTGAAGGCATCATGTAGTTGTGGTGGCGGTTGCAGCGGCTGCAATGGCAGCAGTTGTGGCGGAGACGGTGGTTGCGAGGGTGGTTGCTGTCATTAATTAATTATATACTGATGAATAGTATCGGCAATCTTTTGCGTCTTACCACGTTTGGCGAGTCGCATGGAGTGGCTGTCGGCGGTGTGCTCGATGGCTACCCTGCAGGTGTGCTCATTGACGAGGAGTTCGTGCGCTGCGAAATGAGAAGGCGCCGTCCCGGTCAGAGTGCAATCACCACATCGCGTAACGAGGCCGACGAGGTACAGTTCCTTTCGGGAATCTTCGAAGGACGTTCTACCGGCACACCTATAGCCTTTACTATTGTCAACAATAACAACCGCAGTGCCGATTACGACAATCTGCGCGAGGCTTTCCGTCCATCGCATGCCGATTATGTGTACGACCGTAAGTATGGCGTGCGGGACCATCGTGGCGGCGGGCGTTCATCGGCGCGCGAAACTGCCGTGAGGGTGTGTGCCGGCGCATTGGCAAAGTTGGCATTGAAACAGCTGGGCATTGATGTGGTGGCTTATACGTCGCAGGTGGGTGAGATAGCTCTTGCAGCTGATTATACTGCCTATGACTTGGCTGTGGCCGAGAAGAATCCTGTGCGTTGTCCCGATGCTGGGGCTGCTGCTGCAATGGAACAGTTGATTCTGGATGTAAAACGTGCGGGCGACACCATTGGCGGAGTGGTGACATGTGTTGTAAAGGGTGCTCCTGTAGGGCTTGGAGAGCCTCTGTATGGCAAACTGTCGGCTTCGCTTGCGTCGGCAATGCTTTCCATTAATGCAGCCAAGGGCTTCGATTATGGGGCCGGTTTTGCGGCTGCCGCGGGACGTGGTTCGCAGCAGAACGATATTTTTTATAATAGTGGCGATGGTGTGGCAACACGCACCAACAACAGCGGTGGCATACAAGGTGGCATTTCAAATGGCAATGACATATATTTCAGGGTTGCATTCAAGCCTGTGGCGACAGTGCTTATGGAGCAACCTACCGTTGCAAAGGATGGAACGGAGACAACTTTGCTGTCGCATGGCCGTCATGACCCTTGCGTCGTGCCTCGTGCAGTGCCGGTAGTTGAGGCTATGGCAGCTCTGGTGGTGCTCGACCATTATCTGCTCGACAGGGCAAGACGGAAACTCTTTTCTTAACAAAATCTATAAAAATGGGAAAGACAACGCAAACAAAAGTACATAAGGACGATAAGATTAAAATAGAGTCGGATTCTGTAAAAGCACCGAGGCGCCTGACATCAAGAATGGCCGGGTTGCATTCTCTCTTTGGCGGCAATCTGTTCGCAATGCTGTTTTTTGCCATAGTGTGGGTGCTGCTTGCGTTCCGCGAATCGGCGCTGTTGTTCCGTATGAATGAATTGTCGGTCTTTTTGTACGATGACCTCTTTTATGAGGAACTGATGTCAATGCCTGCAGGTATTCTCTATTATGTTGCAAGTTGGTTTGTACAGTTCTTCTATTATCCGGTGTTGGGTGCTACGATATATGTTGCGCTTCTTGCGCTTGTGTATTGGCTTACATGCAAGGTCTTTGACATTGCGCCCGGCCGCCGTCTGTTGGCTATGTTGCCTGTTGTGGCTCTGTTGGCGTCAAATACGCAGCTCGGCTACTGGATATTCTATATCAAAACTCCCGGTTACTATTATGTCGCACTGTTAGGAGTGCTTGTCTCTCTTCTGGCAATGTGGGCTATAAAGAGACTGCATGTATACTTGAAACCGTTTGTCATTGCAGCATGGATATATTTTGCCTATCCTTGTCTTGGAGTGTATGCATTGGTATCCGGTGTAGTCGTGGCTGTTTATGCTTTGTGTGAGGCAATACATGGCAGACATGGTGCTGCGAAGATTACCGTTTCGTCTGCTACGGTGCTTTTGTCGGTAATCTTTGTGTGGCTTTCTCCCGGAATGCATTACGGGCATTATGTTACCGTCCCTTCAGATGATATATACACTGTGGGTGTGCCATCTTCGCAGTGGAAAAGCGAATATGTCCCCGACAATGATGACAAAGAGAGGGAGGTCTCTGTCATAGAGGGTATCAATGGCTGTGTGGGTTATCCTGTAAATAAGGTGTTGACCAAGTTCAGGATAAATATTGACGGCAGTTTCTCGCAAAAGGCCATCAATACGGCGAAGGACGACCTTTTTACAAGCAATGAGATAAACCGTCCGTCCGACGGAAAGAGGTATACCTTTACCTTTGTGGGGAAAGATGGTGCCGAGTATTATTTGAATGCTGGCGATGGTGATATCTCTGTCGTGGCAAAGGAAAATGGGGTGAAGATACCCGAGTCGGGCCACTTTGTCTGTGTTGTGGATGGTAAGTACAAGGATGTTTCATCGTTCAAGACTGCTGATGGCAAATATCTTGTCTGGCGCAAGATGCTTGTCGATGAATCCGGAGCCTGTGAATATGCAGTTGATTTGTCCGATTCGCCATCTGATGGTAATGTGCATTGTTCGCTAATAAAGATGTTGAAAGAGGATGGTGTGCGTGTGGGTGATAATTCGGAACTCTTTGGTCTTGTGTATCTTATGGTGCTGGAAGAAAGTGCAAGCGGAGCCTTTGCACCGCTGTTTGTAGCAGGTATCGAAGATGGTGCGTTTGCCGGTTCGCGCTCTGCAATTTTCAACGATTCTCAAACGTCGGCACTTAGGGTGGAGGAGGTCGGTTATACGCCTAAACCATTCCCGCTTGAGATGCAGGAGAGGTCAATGTGGTTCAATGTGATTACCAATTGGATTCCATTCATTCTTCTGTTACTCTCATTTGTTGTGTTGGCAGTCATGCCTCTCGTCTCGGGATGTTGCCCGGGGATCAAGTCGAATGTTGTGAAAAGTGCCGTTTGGCTTGTGGCTGTTATGCTGCTTGTAGCCTTCTGTTGGACTTTCTGGTATGGCAATGAAAACTTCCGCGTGGAGAACGAACAGAACAGAGCTATGTGGAACGAGGATTGGAATGCGGTTGCCGAGTTGTCGCGTAATGTGGAGGAGCCCACCCGACAGATTGTAATGAACAGGAATATAGCTCTCTTGAAATTAGGACGCTCAGGAAACGAAATGTTCTCTTTCCCCGAGGGTAGTGCCGATATTGAGGCATCTGTACCTGTGCGTCTGGCTCAGACAGGCGGCAAGATGGCCTATTTCCAATATGGTAAATTCAATTTCTGCTATCGTTGGTGTGTCGAGGATGCTGTTGAGTATGGATGGAGAATAGAGTATCTGAAGCATGCTGTTCGCTCAATGTTGTTGTCGGGTGAATACAGGCTTGCGCAGAGGTATATCGATATCCTTAAACGTACCTGGTTCTATGCCGATTGGGCTTGTGAGATGGAGGAGTATGTGCATAATACTGAAAAAATTGCCCGCAACAGGGAATTTACAATGCCCTTGAATATGACTTGTTACAACGATTTCCTTGATGTTGATGAATCATATGTCGAGGCTTATCTCACAAAGAACCTGACAAATGCAACCGATAACATGTCGCGTTTTTATGTGGAGGCGGCAATGGTTTCAGCTCTTACTCGCAAGGATGCAAAATCCTTTTGGCTCTTTTTGAATTATTACGTAAACGAACTTAAAGCCAACTCTTTGCCAAGATATTATCAGGAGGCGGTATTGCTTTTCCTCAATGTGGACAAGGGACGTACCGTTCAGGTACCGCAGGCTTTCATTGAAAAGTTCATATCTGTAAGCACCGACAACAGGATGAAGCGATTCATGCAGTTGGTTTCGCGTCATAAGGGTGAAAGTGAGGAGGAGATGGCTCCTTATTTCAAGGATGATTTCGGCGATTCCTATTTTTATTTCTATTTCTTTGTGCGTAATATAAAAACCAATTGATTTTTGTCTGGATATCTATTATGAAAAGATTGACTGAATATATCTTCGTGGCATTGTTGCTTCTCTGTGCGGCTTGTTCCAAAAAGGCGCCGCTTGTCCCGGTCAAGTATGCGACGGTTGATGCCAAACCTGCAATATACCCCGATTATACCGATGTTGTTGTTCCATGTAATATTGCCCCTCTTGTCTTCAGGGTAACAGAAGAGGCGGCTGATTATGTAACATGCCTTACTGCCGGTGAAACATCATATGTGTATGGCGGAAGCGAGGTCGCTCCTGCTGCCGATGAATGGAATTCGCTACTGGAAAGTGCAAAGGGAGGCGCGATAAAAGTCGAGGTCTATGCCGATGCTTCCGATGGGTGGAAAATGTATGAACCGTTCGCGATAA
The DNA here is from genome assembly GCA_045634305.1 of Bacteroidaceae bacterium. Taxonomy (GTDB): domain Bacteria; phylum Bacteroidota; class Bacteroidia; order Bacteroidales; family Bacteroidaceae; genus HGM04593. The sequence continues at coordinate 20,821 of JAZQZZ010000029.1, forward strand.
ATGTATCCCCCGACAGTATTGACAGGTATATATCGTACCGATTGATACCGCCTTCGTACGTGGCATATGAGAAACTCACCATTTCGCAACGCGACCTCACTAACTACGACGAAGATGTAATATATAGCAATAAGCTGGTTTCTTCGGAACCAGATGGCCAATGCATCAATTGTCATGCGTACAAGAACTATCGTACCGACAATATGCAGTTCCATGTGCGCCAATATCTTGGAGGAACAGTCTTTGTTCACGAGGGCAAAGTCAAAAAAGTGAACCTTAAGACCGATTCTACCATTTCGGCAGGTGTGTATCCTTTCTTTAATCCTAAATATGATGTCGTGGCCTATTCTGTGAACAATACAGGACAGATTTTCCATACCAAGAACCCAAACAAGGTAGAGGTGCAGGATCAGGCAAGTGATGTTATTATCTATGACCCGGTGAGAGAGATTGTATCACATGTCGCCAACGATCCGGATTGTCTTGAGGTATTTCCTGCATGGTCGCCCGATGGCGAGACACTTTATTACTGTTCGGCCTATTTCCCAAAGCGTGCAGATATTCCACATGTCGAGAATATGATACGCAATTACAAGGATATAAAATATGATGTCCTGCGCCGTTCCTGGAATCCCGTAACAGGAGAGTTCGGAGCTGTGGATACTGTGTTCGCGGCCTCTGCGCTTGGCAAGAGTGCTACTTTCCCACGTGTTTCACCCTGTGGACGATATCTGCTGTTTGCATTGGCCGAATATGGCTGTTTCCACATATGGCATAAGGATGCCGACCTTTACGTGCTTGAACTTGCAACAGGTAGGTATTGGCCGCTCGATGCTGCCAATTCCGCTTTCCCCGAGAGTTATCACTCATGGAGCAGTACAGGCAAATGGATTCTTTTTGCCAGCCGCCGCGATGATACCAATTACAGTCGCCTGTATATTGCACACATGAACGATGATGGAACAAGCGAAAAGGCCTTCCTGTTGCCTCAGTGCGAGAGTGAGTTCTACGACTTTTTTGACCGCTCATACAATGTGCCGGAATTCATGGTAGAGCCGGTTCCCATAACTCCTCATGAGTTTGTCGAAGTGATAAAAGGCGAAGCTGTAAATGTTAAATATTCCCCTGATTTTTAATAGTATTTTAACAAACATTTGTTAAAAAAGCGAAAACGAGTTTTCTCCTGTTTTTTTGCGTTTTTTGCATTGAAACAGGAGAAACTCTTTTTTCTATCGTTAAAAAACATCTTCGTGGCCGAAAAAAAAGATGGATTTGTGCGAAAATTTATTTAAAAGTCTTATTTTTGCACGTTAACTATGGGGTAATTATGCCCTGATGTGAAATGTTTAAAAAAAACAAAAAATAATAATTAATAATTTTGTAGTTATGTTCAAACACCGTTTAACTAAATTTGGCGTCTCATCGCTCATGGCGATGTTTATGCTTTTTGCCGGTGGTTCATTGCAGTCGTGTAAGGATTGGCTTGATGATTATCCTTACGACGATCCGGGTGACCCCGAGTGGTTGGGAGCAAGTGTGTATGATTTCCTCAAGGAGGGAACACCTAACCACACTTATGCCAACTTTGTTGCCATAATCGACAGCTTGGGTGAAAAGGAGTCTCTTGCACATACCGGTAGCAAGACTCTCTTTGTAGCTGATGATGCTGCGTTCGAGCGTTTCTTTAATGGCGGCAACAATGTTTGGGGAATTACAAGCGTCGGCGAAATGTCTAAGGCTCAGATGAAGACAATCCTCTACAGCTCAATGCTCGACAATGCCATGTTGCTTGATATGCTTTCAAGTACTGGCGTCCAGACAAATCAGGAGGGAACCTGTCTGCGTCGTTGGTCTTCATCAAAGGTTGTTGACTCAATTCCTCTCATTAACGGAAACTCTATGGAGTACCATGCGGCATGGCCTACATACAACAAGTATTGGGATGTGCTTCGCGGCAATGCACGTACAGAGAATGTGCGTTTGGCAATGGATGGCTCAAGAGTCATGATGGTACATTTCCTTGGTGACTATTTGAGAAAGAACAATATCAAGACTTCGGATATCGAGTTCCTTTTCACCAAAAAAGGAGAGGTGCAGAAGACATTTGCAGATGGCGATGCTTTCATCTATGGTAACAAGATTGTTTCAAGTGATGTGAATACAGGCTCTTACTCGGATGATACATTGACCATCACCTGTAAGAACGGCTATATCTATCGCATGGATGAACTTCTCTTGCCACCATCAAACATGGCCGATGAGTTGCGCAAGCACCCCGATACCAGAATCTTCAGCCACTTGCTCGATCGTTTCTGTGTTCCCGTGTTTGACGAAACTCTTACAAGAGAGTTCAATGCGTACTACAAGACGAATGACAGTGTCTTCAAGTTGAAATATTTCACAGATTCATACACAGAGCATCCAATGCTTGTGAGTGCGAACAGCAACCCTTCGAGCGAGGAGAGACTTAATCTTGACCCGGGACAGAACAACCTTGGCGCATCTTCTTCAATGGCAGAGGATATGGCTGCAATGTTTGTTCCTAATGACGAGGTCTTGTATGAATATTTTGCAAATCCCGACAGTGCCGGTCACTTCCTCATTGCACGTTTTGCTCCAAATGTTGAGGTGAATGATATTGAGAGTCTGATGTCGGCACTTGACAGTGTACCGCAAAAGAATATTGCTCCATTCTTGAACAACTTGATGAAATCTTCTTTCTCTAAGACTGTATTGAGCAAGTTCGACAAGATTACGGACGATGCAAATGAGTTGATGAATGTTACTGCAAATCATGTGGACGAATGCGTTATTGCAAACAACGGTGTTATATATATATTGAACAGCGTATTCGGTCCGGGTGCATATCAGGCAGTATCAGCTCCAACTCTCGTATTTGACAATATGGGTGTGATGCGTAATGTAATCAGTCAGTTGCGTTACGACTACTACTTGCTTGCAATGGATGCGAACTATTCATTGATTATCCCAGATGACAACCATTTCGTATACTATGATCCACTTACAGTTACACGTGGTAGCGATGGCGAATTGTCGGCAAATGCTGTTCCCAAAGTGTACTCGTTCCATTACGATACCAAGAAACCAAAGGCAAACGGTGCGTTGAAGTTCTGGGCTGACGTATACAAGTTCAACCCGACAACTTTTGAGCTTGTGGATACATTGACCGAACAGGAATATTCTGTCAGCGGTACTCAATTCGGCGGTATCGGAACTTTTGCCGCAAACCGCTTTACCGATTTGATGGAGTACCTTATTATAGTACATAATGACGAGAACGGTCTGCAGCCGGATGTCAAGTACTACCAGACAAAGGGATATGCGACAATCAAAATTGATGCAAGCGACTCCGAGAATATAAAGATGTATGGTGGTGAGCAGCTTGAAAGAGGTACAACAATCCTTGTATCAAGCAAGAGCGTGCAGAAGAATGGTGTTACATATTGCACTGTTCCTGGCGATGAGAATGCACCGGGAAGTCTTCACTCTGCAGTTCCTACACCTCCAACAAGGTCTGTGTTCGATAATTTGCAGTTGCAGTCGGCTTCTGAGTTTGAAAAATTCTATGAATTCTTCAACTTGTGCTATCCCGGTGAGGACTATGCCTCAAACACAGAGACCGGCTTGTTGATGAATGTGTTCGACATAAAGAATGCCAAGGCTTTGGCCGATTCAACTTTGCGATATTCTATCTTCTATACAAATACAAGTGATACCAAGGCGTATACAAAGAATACAATACCGTTCTTCAATATTTACCACTATACTGTATATGCACCTTCAAACGAATCAATCAAGGAGATGCATGAACTTGGTCTTCCGACTTGGGAACAGGTTGCAGCGCAGGTTGAGGCCGGTAACAAGGCTAAAGCAGCAGCGATGTTGAATTCTATCATCAGTTTTGCAAAGTACCACTTCCAGGATAACTCAATATATGTAGATAATACACCTATTACTACAATTGACCCTGTAACTGGTGAAAACGTTCCCGGCAAGAAGTTTACAACTGCCGTTATCAACGAGAAGACAAACCGTTTCTATGAGTTGCAGGTTGAGAGAAGCGGCAACACATTCACTATTGAGGACGAAATGGGTAACGTGAGAAGTGTTGTTACAACAGGTCAGGAGAACAAGGATTGGAATATCATGTGCCGTGACAATGTATACACATCTGCAGGAACAGGTCCTTCGGCTGCACTCAACAACTACTCTTCTTCATCGTACACAGTTCTGCAGCCAATTGACGGTGTTCTTCTTAATGAGTCAATGTTTGGCTATGATGGCCGTTTCAAGCGTTTTGCCAAGAATGGCGTGGTTGTCGATACTATGTATGTTGATAATACAGGTGATGTTGAGCTTGATGGCAGAAACTATTACCTTGTTGCAAAGCGTGGTAACATCAAGATTGCCAATGCTGATGGTGTTCAGGAAATCCACAAGGCCGGTTACTTGATGAGACTCCTTGATGAAGGTGATTCTGAATATGATGCTTATTTGACACGTGAGAAACTCATTGTTAAGGATAGCCAGAACGTGCTTGTTACAGACGAGGGCTTGGGCGTCAAGGAGATAAAGAATAACAAGGGTGTCGTGACATCTTATGAGTATGCTACCGTCGAGAAGGATGGATATGTATATATGATAAGGTATAACAACGACGGTACAGTCAAGGAGGAAATCGAGGTTGGCGTGGCTACTCCCGAAGAGGGTGGTGAGAACAACTGATTGGTGATGTAGAAAAAACATAATAGCTATGATAAAAATAAAGCATTTATTTCTGCTCGTGCTTTTCTGCTTTGTAAGCAGTAGCGTATTTGCACAAAAAGGTGCGAGAATTTCGGGTACGATTACAAGTGATGCCGAAGGTCCGCTGATTATGGTGAACGTCACCGAGCGCGACCCCAGTAATCGTATCATTGAGGCTTGTGTGACCGACTTCGAGGGTAACTTCTCTATGGTTGTAAAGAACACAAGCAACGTTCTTGAGATTTCGTATGTGGGCTACAAGACCCAGCGTGTTGAAATTGGCAGCCGCACTGTCTTCAACATAAAGATGGTTGAGGACAACATGCTTGAGACCGTGGATATCGTTGCCGAGCAACGTTCACGTTCGGGTGGTCTTGACATTCTGGAGCGAGAGATGACTCACGCCACACAGAAGATCAGCATGGATGAGATGGACGGTCTTTCGTTCGCTTCTGTCGACGAGGCTCTCCAGGGACAGATTGCCGGTCTTGACGTCGTGTTCAACTCAGGTGACGTTGGTTCAGGTACACAGATGCGTCTTCGTGGTAATTCAATGCTTGAAGGTGATGCCACACCGCTTATCGTTGTGGACGATAACATCTTCGAGGTTGACGAGGGTACATTCCAGTTTGAGAATGCCACAAACGAGAGCTTTGCCGAGCTTCTCATGATCAACACTGAGGATATTGCCGAAATCGAGGTGTTGAAGGATGCTGCTTCATGTGCTGTTTGGGGTTCACGTGGTGCCAATGGTGTCATCAAAATCAAGACAAAGCGTGGTAAGCGTGGTCCAACCCGCGTGAACTTTACTTATAAGTTCAAGGACAAGTGGACACCTAATGGTTATAATCTGCTCAATGGTGACGACTACACCATGCTCATCAAGCAGGCTCTTTTCAATGTGAACCAGGTGGGTGTTGATATCCCTGAGCTGAACTACGACCAGACTTTCCCCGAGTATCAGAACTTCAACAACAACACCGATTGGGTTGATGCTGTTTCTAAGCATGGTTTCAGAAACGAGTATAACCTCAACCTCAGCGGTGGTGGTGAGAAAGCTACATTCCGTATCTCCGGCGGTTATTCAAACGAGACCGGTCAGGTGATTGGTCAGAACCTCAACAGCTTCAGCTCACGTCTGGCTCTTGACTACTATGTATCGGCTCGTATCAAGGTAATTGCCGACTTCGCCTTCTCATACACAAAGCAGCGTCGTAATACAATGGACTTGCTCTATAACTCTTTGCTCATGATGCCAAACCAGAGTATCTATGAGCAGGATTCACTTGGCAACAATACCGATGCATACTATGCTATGCTCAAGTATCCAAGTCCTAACCAGTTGCAGAGCTCAATGCAGGGTCGCAAGAACCCTGTGGCTGTCGGTGATTTGGCACAGTATCACACTGAGAACTACAGCATCAACCCACAGATTACTTTCGAGTACAACCTGCTTGGTCTCGAGGACAACGAGACACAGCTAAAGTACCGTGGTATGGTGAACCTTAATGCTTCAACATCTTCGGGTAGTGTCTTCAATCCCGCAGCTCTTTCAACCGACGATTGGACCGCTACCGAGAAGAATAAATCTGAGTCCAATGACAGTAAGAGCCTTGGTTTTACTACACGTCACCAGATGATTTTTACCCCTTATTTGGGTAACAGTGACCACTATATGACAATGAATGCCCAGTTTGAGTTGTCGACAAGTTCCGGTAACTCACAGAACTCGACGGCTGTCGGTCTTCCAACCGGCAATATAAGCAGTCCTACAATTGGCGCTAAGTTGTCTGGTTCCGGAACAAGCAAGTGGGAGAGCCGCAACATCAGTTTCGTATATGATGCCCACTACTCATACAAATCAAAGTACTCTTTGCGTCTTGCTGTCCGTGGTGAGGGTAACACTGCCATGGGTGATGACAGAAAGTGGGCTGCATTCCCTTCAATTTCGGCACGTTGGAATATCATCGACGAGCCATGGATGGATTGGGCTAAACCTTATTTGAGCATGTTGTCATTGCGTCCAGGTTTCGGTATGGACGGTCACGCTCCTGGTAGAAACGTTACATTCAACAGCTACTCTGCTTATCAGTACAGCTATTTGGGAATGGCCGGTTTCCAGATGGACGGTATCCGCTTGACCGACCTTCGCCGTTCGGACAAGCGTGAGTGGAACGTAGGTTCTGACTTCGGTTTCTTCGATGGCTTGCTCACCGGTGCATTCAACTACTATCATGGTACAACTTATGATAATATCATTGCGAATTATCGTCTGCCATCAACAACCGGTTATTCGAGCCTTGCATACAAGAACTCAGGTACTGTGAGAAACTATGGTTGGGAGCTTAACATGAACCTTAACAACGTCAAGTTGGCCAAGGACTTCTCAATGTCAATGTACTTTAATATAGGTAATAACTTCAACGAGATTCTTGAACTTGAAGAGGCTTATCTTGAGGAGAAGAACGGCAAGTATGAACAGCCCGCGAACAGCAAATATCTCCCTCGTGTACAGATAGGTAACCCAAGCGGTGCCATCTATGGTTTCCGTTATAAGGGAGTTTATCGCTACAGCTATAAGAACTGGGAAAAGGCACTTGCCGAGGAGGAGGCCGGACGCAACGGAACATGTCCTATTGTACGTGATGCCGAAGGTAATGTCGTTTATGAGGCAAACGGCCAGCCAAAGAAACTGGTTCTCTTCTACGACAACGAGGAAGGCAAACCATACTACGAATTCAAAGGCGGTGATGCCATCTACGAGGATATCAACCACGATGGTACAATCAACCAGCTTGACATTGTTTATCTTGGTAACTCAAACCCTGCAGCACAGGGTGGTTTCGGTTTGACATTCCGTTACAAGAAATGGTCTTTGAGAACATCGTTTACATACCGTTGGGATGTTGACGTTGTGAACAGTTCACGTATGGCGTTCGAGAACATGTCATCATTCGACAATCAGAGCGTTGCCGTTAACTGGCGCTGGCGCAAGGAAGGTGACGTCACAGAGATTCCACGTGCCGTCAACGGAGGCTCATCTGCCTACAACTATTTGGGTAGCGACCGTTATGTCGAGGATGCCTCTTACGTACGTCTCTCTTATGTGCAGTTGTCATACTCTTTCGAACCTGCATGGTTGAAGAAGATTGGCATGAAGACCTTGAATCTCTATGCTTCGGCCGACAATGTGGCGTTCTGGACAAAGTATACAGGTCTTGAGCCTGAGGTCGCAAACGGTGGCGAAGGTATTGCATACGACAATACAAAGACACCACGTCCACGTTCGTATACACTTTCATTATCTCTCGGTTTCTAAATGTTTACTAATATGAAGATAGTATCTAAAATATATAGAAAAACGGTTCTCGCAGCGATGGTCGCATTCGGTGCCATGATGGGTTCTTGTACCGATTATTTGACAATCATTCCGGCCGACGTTGTTGTTGAAGAGAACTTCTGGCAGACAAAGGACCAGGTTAACGGTATGCTTGCGACAAGCTATTTGAAATTGCTCAGCAATGATGCTGTGACAAAGGCGATTGTCTGGGGTGAGATGCGTTCGGAGAATATGACATATCCGGCAAGTTACAATTCTGATATCAAGAATATCGTTGAGGCGAATATTATTGATGAGAACAGTTTTTGCAATTGGAGCATCTACTACGAGGCAATCAACTATGCCAACCTTGTTCTTGAGGGTGCTCAAAAGGTTGTCGAGTCCGATCCTGATTTTTCTGAGGGTGATTTGCAGGTTGTAATGGGTGAGATGTATGCAATGCGTGCTCTCTGTCATTTCTATCTTGTCCGCACATTCCGCAACATTCCATTGGCGTTGAAATCGGCAAAGAATGATGCCGAGATTCCGGAGTATGTGCAGGTTGAACCACTTGTAGCTCTTGACCAGATTATGAGTGACCTTAATCTTGCAGAGAATATGGTGATGAAGTCCGGTGCATTCTCGACAGATCAGCAGAACCTGGGACGCATAACCCGCAATGCAGTATTGGCTATCAAGGCTGACGTGAATCTGTGGCGTGCCGCATTTGCTACATATTATGACAAACCCGGTGTTGATTCATATTATGATGAATGCGTGAATAACTGTAGAGCTATCATTGCCAACATGGATTATGCGCTCGAAGAGGAGAACAAGGGTAAACCTTTTGAGAAATTTGCATACAATCTTATCCCTAACTACGGTGAGGTCAAAGAACTGAAATCCAACCACAAGAGTACTGCTTATGACGAAATCTTCGGCACAAAGAACTCTACTGAGTCAATCTTTGAGTTGCAGGTACAGGGCGACAATATCAAGAATGGCGCATTCAATGGTGTTTACAGAGTTTATGGTACCGAGGGTAACCCTGGTATGGCTATTGTCCCTCCGGGTTTTGTCAAGTCCAATTATGAGGAGGATGACCTTCGTGCATACTCGTTTACAAACCTCAAGTCGTTCGATGAGCAGAATACATCAGAGTCTAGTACATGCATTGCGAAATATGCCTCAAAGTCATCTCCGGCTACAAGCTACCGCAAGTCGGACGAGTGGGATGCCAACTGGATTGTATATCGTCGCACCGATGTCCTCCTTATGATGGCCGAGGCTATGGTAGCCCGTTCAACAGCTGCCGAGGCCGATTATCGTGAGGCATTCAATATCGTAAATGCAATCAATACACGCTCAAGAATCGATTCAACTGATATTGTACATCCTTTGAAGATCGATAACTATTTGAGTAAGGATGCATCATTGGAACTTATACGCAAGGAGCGCCTTCTCGAGCTCTCATATGAGGGTAAACGTTGGTATGATCTTGTCCGTCTCGCACTCAAGGAAAAGAGTACTGATAAGATTAAGTATGTTGCCGATAAACTAGGTAGTGGCGCAGCTGTCGTAAAGACAAAGATGTCCACAATCGATGGTCTTTTTATGCCGATACATATTGACGAGTTGCGTTATAACAAGAACCTGAAACAGAATCCGGCCTACGGAGAGAAAGAGGGTTCTAATATGGAGATGAATTGACGGAAAAGATTTAATAAGCAAGGCCGCACCCGGGGATGAGCAGTTGTTTTGAGCGGTCTTTAACAAAAGAATAAAACAAATCATAATATGAATAAGATTTTTAGACATAAAATTCTTGCCGGGGCCATGTTATTCGGCTTCATGCTTGCCGGTACTTCTTGTCGTGACAGGGAGGAGGGTATAAATGTGACACCCGAAACGCCGTTTGCCGACAAGACTTTGTATGAGGTAATTGTGGGTGACCCCGATTTGACCGACTTTGTCGAAGTTATCAATGCATGTGGTGCCCAGTGTGCCGATTCTTTGTTCAACCAGGCAAGGGTATACACCGTCTGGGCTCCGGTGAATGGAACATTCAACAAGGATTCCATTATAGCCGAGACTGTTGCCGATTCAACCGGTAACAGCAACCGCGACATTGTTTTCCGTTCGTTTGTCGCTGCGCACATTGCAAACCATCTTATTGCAGCCAATGGAACACTTGACGAAGACAACAACGTGTTGCTCCTTAATAACAAGAACGCTGTTTTTGCAGGTAATTACAAAACCGGTTACACATTCTCGGGCATATCTTTGGACCCACAAAATACTAACATCCGTGTAAAGAATGGTCTGCTGCATAAGATCGTCTCTCCATCTGAGTACAAATATAGTATTTGGGAGTATATGAAGGTTGCCAAGGGTGAGAATTGGAGCATTGACTCTGTTGCTCAGTATCTGTACTCATACAATGTTACCGAGTTCAACGAAGGACAGAGTATTGCCGGCCCTATTGTTAATGGTGAGCAGACTTTTATTGACTCTGTCTTTACAACAACAAACAAATGGCTTGATGTATGGGGTGGTGTCGGAAATATCAACTCCGAGGATTCTACATACATTGTCTATGTTCCCACCGATGAGTTGTGGGAGGCAATGGTTAAGAAAGCAGAGTCTCACTACAATTACGATTTCTCATTTGCAAACATGTCTGAGGCTACAAAGATTGAGCGTGACTCACTGCGCAGATACTATGCCCGTCTTCACAACCTCAAGTATATGACATATAGTGTCAACGAGCAGAAGCATGTCGAGAGTGCCGATTCTATGATGCCTGCATACCGTGGAGGCAAGCGTGCACTTTTTGCCAAGGCCGATCTTGAGGAGAGTGTCGTATTTGAGAAGGAACTTTCCAATGGCGTTTTCAAGGTAGTTGATGAAATGCCTTACAAGCAGACAGACCTGTGGCATGATACAATCTTCCTTGAGGGTGAAAACCAGGCTATGTGGAACTTTGGTCAGAATGTGCCTGAAGAGGTTGAGGCGCTCACTGCATATAAGAGCCAGCTCAATAAGGACTCAATGCTTCTTGGTGCTGAGGTTTCGGGCGGTGCATACTTCAGCTATACTCGTGAGACGGCTGCCAACACTGCAAAGTTCACTATTCCTAAGGTGCTTTCTGCCAAGTATCACGTTGCGATTATCTTTGTTCCGAAGAATATTACAAATGAGTTTGTGGACAAAGAAAAGATGTATAAGAACAAACTGTCAGTCAAAATGAATCAGGCTCCGGGTAAAGGCGCTGCAATTAAACTTTATGAAGCACCCAGAACCAAGCCATTGTATACAGACCCATTCAAAATGGATACTTTGTTCTTGACAACCAATGGTGAGAAGGCTGTTATTAAGCCTACATATTGCGAGAACTATGATGGTTCTGCCGCTAAGGACTATAATGTGACACTTGAGATAACATCTATAATGCCAACGAATGCCGAGAAGAATAAGGGTATATATTATGACCCGGCTATCCGTATTGACAAAATTATGCTTATCCCCGTTCTCGATTCAGAAGAATAGTTTGTATGATGAAAAAAAGAAAATCAACTATGTATATGCGACAATTAATGCAATTATCAGTGGCATTGATGTTTTTGATGCCATCGGCTGCCCTTGCGTCCAACACGGCACTCGAGGGTACAGTAGCAGACAATTCTGTTAAGGTCGAGAAAAAGAACACTGTTGCTGATGTGCGTACCATTACAGGTACAGTCTACGATGCTGCGACAAACCAGCCTATGGCCGGTGTACGCGTTCAGGCAACAGGACACAAGAGGGTTACTACAATGACCGACGGTGAAGGTAAGTACAAACTCAACATCCCGTCGTATGTCACCCTTATTACCTTCTCTACTCCGGATTATCTGCTTGTGCAGAAACCTGTTGGAAAAAAGGACATCATCAACATACGTCTATACTCCGACAAGTTCCAGGAGAATTATGACAGCGATATCGTCATTACTGCCGAAAGCGGTTTTGATGAGGGTATCTCTACTGCCCAAACAATTGAGTCTGATATCCAGAATAAGATTGGTGCTGATGTGCGCACTGTCAACCGTTCGGGAACAACAGCTATCGGTGCTGCTATGTTCATCCGTGGTATCAACTCTCTCAACGCAAATACACAGCCTTTGGTTGTTGTTGACGGCGTAATTTGGGACTTGCAGGAGAGTAACGAGGCAATCCACATGGGTATGTATAACAACATCCTTTCGGCAATTGACGTAAATGATATTCGTGATATCAAGGTTCTCAAGAATGGTGCAGCCATCTATGGTGCCCGTGCCGCCAACGGTGTCATCATTATCAATACAAAACGTGGTGAGAGCATGGCTACCCGTATTACAGCAAACATCTTTGCCAATGTATCGCTTGAGCCTAACCAGCCAAGCATGCTTTCGGGTGATGACTACCGCTTGTATGCCAATGACCTGATAGGTACTATGGATGTAAACCCCAACCGCAGTATACCTTTCCTGCGTGCCGACAGACCTGTGTACGACAGTAACGGAAAACTCGTAAGCGGCTTCATATACTATGACAAGTATCACAACCAGACTGACTGGTCCGATCTTGTGTACCGTGAGGCATTGACTCAGAACTACAAGGTTAACGTAGAGGGTGGTGACGAGGTTGCCATGTACAACTTCTCTTTCGGTTACACTATGGGTGATACTCCTATCAAGGGTAACGATTTCAATCGTCTTAACATACGTTTGAACTCAGACATCCTTCTTGCCGACAATTTCACAACCCGCGTCGACATCTCATATGCACGAGTAGCCCGCGAGTTGCAGGACGATGGTCTGCGCGAGGATCCTACAGCTTTCCCTTTGACATCACTCGGTACTTTAGCGGCTGTAAAGTCTCCTTTCCTCAGCCCTTACCGTTATGCTACAACCGGTGAGTTGAGTGAGATTCTTGATGTTGCCGACGATTTTGCTTTCGATGTTGCTCAGGCCGCAGGTGTTGCACGCCCCAACAACTCATTGTATAACCCGATGACAATTCTTACAAAGGGTTCAGATCCTCACAAGAACGAACTTGAGTATACCAATATGGGTATCACTGTCGCTCCTGAGTACAAGTTCCGCGATTTCACCTTTACAGAGACATTCAACTATTCTCTTTACCGCGTGAGTGAGAAATATTATCTGCCATATCCTACAGCTGCCGACAATAACAAGTATCACTTCTATGTAAGCTCGCTTAATGGTAAGATTGGTAACTACATTGCATCATTCTTTGGTAAGGAGGCTGCTTTGTCAAGCGACACACGAGTTGCTTGGAGCAAGGTTATGGGTGCACATGATGTTGATGTGTTCGGAGGTTTCCGCTACACAAACTTCAACTTTGACTCAAATGCCATCAGTGGCGCTAACTCGGGTAGTGATACCAAGTTCAATGTAAACAACGACCTTGAGCACCTCGACAGTGACGGTGACAAGAATGTATGGACAAACATTGCATGGTATCTTTCGGCCGACTACGCATACAAGACACGCTATTTCCTGCAGTTGGCTGCATCACTCGAGGCCTCTTCACGCTTTGGTAACAAGGCCGAAGGTGCTCTCAGAATGTGTGGCGTTTCTTGGGGTTTCTTCCCATCGGTACAGGCTGCGTGGTTGGTGTCATCTGAACCTTGGTTCAATGTACGACCAGTCAACATGCTCAAGCTCCGTGCCGGTTTTGATGTGGCCGGTAACGATGCCATCGACTACCTTGCAGCTCGCAGCTACTTGCAGTCGGTCAAGTTCTATGACCAGTACATGGGCTTGCAGCTTGGTAATGTTGAGAACGATGGAGTGAAATGGGAGACAACATCACGTTTCAATGTAGGTTTGGACGCGATGCTCTTTGAGAACCGTCTTGCTCTCTCTCTCGACTGGTATGCATCAAAGACAAAAGACTTGTTGGTACAGAAACAGTATCAGTTTGTTACCGGTATGGACAAGTATTGGGCAAACGGCGGCGAACTCAGCAACATGGGTCTCGAGGCTAAGCTTAATGCAAAACTTATCAACAACAAGGATTTCCAATGGGAGCTCGGCGCTTCTTTGGGTCACTACAAGAACAAGGTGACAGCACTTGATGAGACACTTGCCCCCATTGCTGTTTACGGTGGAGAGGTGGCTACAATGGTCGGTCAGCCTGTAGGGGTGTTCTGGGGTTATAAGACAGATGGTGTCATTGCCTCTTCGGCCAAAGCCGATGAATATGCACTCTACCAGACCGATGCTACAGGTGCACGTAACTACTTCAAGGCGGGTGACATGAAGTTTGTCGACCTCACCGGCGAAGGTTGCATCAACGAAAGTGACAAGACTATTATCGGTAATCCAAATCCCGATATCTATGGTAACCTCTTTACACGCCTTTCATACAAAGGCCTCTCACTTGATGTGAACTTCAACTATTCAGTAGGTAATGATGTATACAACTATTATCGTCAGCAACTTGAGAGCGGTTCATCGTTCTATAATCAGACAACAGCCATGCTGAACCGTTGGACTGTTGATGGTCAGTTGACTGATATCCCGGCTGTTGCGTATGGCGACCCGGTTGGTAATTCGCGTTTCTCTGACCGTTGGATTGAGGATGGTTCATACCTCCGTCTCAAGACAGTCAAGTTGACCTACGACATTCCTGTCGTTGCAAACTGGTTGCAGGGTCTGACAGTGTGGTGTGCAGCCGAGAACCTCTGCACATTTACCAAGTATCAGGGTGCTGACCCCGAGTTCTCTGTTAACAACAATGTGTTGTATCAGGGTATCGATGCCGGCCTCATGCCACAGACACGCAGTTTCCATCTTGGTGTTAAGGTTAATCTCTAATGGATGACAACCTTTGATAAAGAATATTGATTAGGGTGAGAAAAAAGATATAACAATGAAAAAGAGACTTATTTATACAATGACATTCCTTCTTTGCGGAACCTTCCTTTTCAGTTCTTGCAATGATATGTTGAATGTTGATTCAAACCGTGTGGAGTATGAGTTCGATGATTGGACACTCAATGACTCCGTTTTCTCGGTTCTGGGTATCCTTAAATCGGTACAGGGAGTCGCTGACCGTCAGGTTCTTATCAATGAACTCCGTGGTGACCTTATTACAGTCAATGAGGCCAAGGCTGTTCTTGATGTTCAGGAGTTGAGCCGTTCCGAGTTTAACCTTGAGACCAACAAATATCTTGATGTCAAGGACTACTATTCAATCATCAACAACTGCAATATTTACCTGGCACGTGTTGATACAACACTCGAGAAGAATAATGTCAAGTTGATGTTGCCGGAGTATGCTGCCGTCAAGAGTGTCCGTGCATGGACTTATCTGCAGCTTGCCATCAACTACAATAATGTTCCATATTTTACCGAACCTATCCTCACACACAGTGCAGCCGAGGAGGTGTTGAATAAACCAATGCTCTCACGTGATGAGATTGTTGACAAACTAATTGCTGACATTCTCCCATACGAGAACCCTTCGGCATATCCGATGCCGGCTTGGGATAAGGATGGTAAGGTGCTTAAGTTCGGTTATGGCGACAATGGTACTGAGGTTGAGACAAAGCGTCTCTTTGTTCCCATAAGAATGCTTTTGGGCGAACTCTATTTGTGGAAGGGCGATTACAAGAACGCAGCACGTTTCTTCCATGCGCAGATTGCAGGTACCGGCACTAACGAGACTGCAAAGAAATACGTCGATTATGGTCACAAGGCAAGTTATAGCGGAGAAGGCGGCAAGAATATGAACAACAGCTATATCGGCTTGTTCGCCGCAAAGGCTTTTGACAACAACAGTGCCAATATCTTCACTATCATACCATTTGCCAATACTGACCTACATGGTACAACATCGGGCCTTGCGGATATATTCTCTCCTGCAGGTGAGGTCGGTGCAGCTCAGGTTGTGGCGTCGCCCGGTATACAGTCTTTGTCCAAGAGACAGATTTACCGTTATTATGAAGGTGAGGATCCAAAGTCACCGGATGTTGTTGAGTACAGCCATTTTTATGAGTATCCCGGCGACCTCCGTATCAAAGCTACTACCTATTCACAGCGTGGAAACGATGACGCACAGACTGAATACAAGAATATCATAGGCAAGTTCAACTTTGAGGATGGTAATATTGGTCTTGAGTCTGAATATACATCCAATATAAGAACAACCTTTGTGATACTCCAGCGTAAGGAGCATGCATATCTCCGCTTTGCAGAGGCTATGGTCGGCTTGGAGCGTCAGGGTTATGAGGGTGCAATGGAACTTGCTATGACAGTCCTCAAAGAGGGTGTAAAGGAGAACTACCAGATTCTTAAGAATCCGGTGTATCGTACCGATACAACATACGTTGAGCACAAGGATACGCTTGACCAGGTTATCAAGGTGGATACTTTGTATAAAAAGTATCTTGCCTCATGTACTGATTCTTTGAGATATAACTTTGCAGCAGAGGCTTTCCGTGATAATAAGGGTATCCACTCTCGTGGTAGTGGTGACAGTGAACGTAACATCTACTATGCAATGACCGATACCTGTATTGCGCGTTATTTGGGTGTCACCGAAGTTGACAATAAGGTAGAAACTATTCTCCGTCCTATTACGTATCAGGATTCATTGAATTACATTGCCGACCTCGTCATTGATGAGCTTGCCCTTGAATTGGCATGGGAGGGAACACGTTTCGGTGACCTTATCCGTTTTGCAAAGGCTATGGGCGACAACGAAGTCCTGGCGAAGCGTGTAGCCGGTCGTGCGTACGAGAACGATGTAACATACCGCAGTCCGGAATATAATTTGGATGCAGAGTTGTATGGTCGCATGATGAACGAGGCTAACTGGTATCTGCCACTTCCGGGTGAGGTTGTTGAGCCTGTTGACCCCGAGGACGTCCCTACAGGTAAACTTTCTGAATAATTGATATCACTTCATAAGCAAACCGGGACCATGTGTTTCGGTTTGCTTTTTTATTATTCGCTACGGATGAATCCCCAACTCATTATAATATAAATACCATTATGAAACGCATAGTAATACTTACCGGTGCCGGAATGAGTGTAGAGAGCGGACTAGGTACTTTTCGTGGTGGTGGCGGTCTATGGGATAATTACCCGGTTGAAAAGGTGGCGACCCCCGAAGGATATGCCGAGAATCCAGCACTTGTGTTGGAGTTCTATAACAAGCGCCGTCGTGAACTCATTACTGTTGAGCCAAATGAAGGTCACAAACTTGTGGCTTCACTTGAGGAACATTTTGATGTTACAGTCGTTACCCAAAATGTAGACGATTTGCACGAGCGTGCCGGCTCCACCAATGTCATTCATCTCCACGGCGAACTGATGAAAGCATGTTCTTCGTTCGATCCTCAGAATCTTGATTATGTATGCACCTTGCCTTCGCCCGTGTCAGACATAAATATTGGTGACCTTGCCGCCGACGGTTCGCAACTTCGTCCCTTTATCGTGTGGTTCGGAGAGTCTGTGCCTCGTATGAGTGATGCAGTTGCTGCATTGGCCGGTGTAGATGCCTTTGTCATCATAGGTACTTCGCTGAATGTCTATCCTGCAGCAGGCCTCATGAACTATGTACCTGTCGGCGTACCTATATATCTGATAGATCCCAATGATGTGAATGTTACAAGGCGCGATGTTGTACTCCTCAAGATGGGGGCTTCCCTTGGCATGCGTACACTAATAGATAAATATTTAAAAAATTAAAATCGTTCCAATATTAAAATAATTTAACACAACTTGTCGCGGTTTTATAATTAAATGTGTTAAATTTGCATCAGAAACAAAATGCTGCGCGTCTTAAAGGATATAGACCGGCTCGAACATTTGTTTTGCAAGATTTGTTTAATATTTAAATCAAGATAATTATGAAAAAGTATATTTGTACAGTATGTCAGTGGGTTTATGACCCGGAGATTGGTGATCCCGAGCAGGGCATAGAGCCCGGAGTTGCATTTGAGAGCCTCCCCGAAGACTATGTCTGCCCCTTGTGCGGAGTCGGAAAAGACGAGTTCGAGGTGGAAGAGTGAAATGCAGTGATGTCATGACAGGGAGATTTCGTGTGAAATCTCCCTGTCGTTTTTTGTCGGGCATCGGGATTATAATGAAAATTTAGCGCAATGAATGGATTGGGGTTCTCGTAGTAGAATGTTTATTTATGAACAAATGATGTTTCTATGTGTTATTTCTTTTTTTATTTATTGACAGATTTGAAAATGGTGTTTTTTGCTTTCTTGTATCGCTTTTCAGTCAGTTAGGGTGGATTTTTGAGGAAAAAATGCTGTTTTTGCAAAAAAAAAGTGGAAAATGTTTTGTAGTTAAAAAAAAAGCCATACCTTTGCACTCGCTTTACAACGGTAACAGCGCTACAAATGATGACCGCCTCTTTAGCTCAGTTGGCCAGAGCACGTGATTTGTAATCTCGGGGTCGTTGGTTCGAATCCGACAAGAGGCTCAAAAAAAAAGAAAGCGCAATTCGTTATGAAGTTGTCGCAAATGCGTTTTCTGAAATAGTGACAAGGTTAGGGCAAATTCCAGAGTGGCCAAATGGGGCAGACTGTAAATCTGCTGTCTTTCGACTTCGGTGGTTCGAATCCATCTTTGCCCACAAATGTGTTGAAAAAGAGAATGCAAACCGGCTTTGATAGTTTGATTTTTTAAATGATGCTATCTTTGTTTGTTTGCAAATTCTTTATGTAAACGTATTGCGGAAGTAGCTCAGTTGATAGAGCATTAGCCTTCCAAGCTGAGGGTCGCGGGTTTGAGCCCCGTCTTCCGCTCTTTTTCAACGCTGTTATAGCTCAGTGGTAGAGCACTTCCTTGGTAAGGAAGAGGTCCCGAGTTCAAGTCTCGGTAACAGCTCTGGAAGAGAGCTTTCTTGTCTTGATAGGTCAAGAGGAATACGTAAAACAGGATACAAATATTGGTAAATATATTGTTATAATTAAAGCTTAAAACTATGGCAAAAGAAAAATTTGAGCGTTCCAAACCACACGTAAATATTGGAACAATCGGTCACGTAGACCACGGTAAGACTACTTTGACCGCTGCTATTACTACTGTATTGGCAAAGAGAGGTCTTTCTGAGTTGAAGTCTTTCGACCAGATCGACAACGCTCCTGAGGAGAAAGAGCGTGGTATTACTATCAATACTGCACACGTTGAGTATCAGACAGAGAATCGTCACTATGCGCACGTTGACTGTCCAGGTCACGCCGACTACGTGAAGAACATGGTTACCGGTGCTGCTCAGATGGACGGTGCTATCATCGTTTCTGCTGCTACTGACGGTCCTATGCCTCAGACACGTGAGCACATCCTCCTCGCTCGTCAGGTAAACGTTCCACGTCTTGTTGTATTCTTGAACAAGTGTGACGTTGTTGATGACGCTGAGATGCTTGAGCTCGTTGAGATGGAGATGCGTGAGCTTCTTTCATTCTATGAGTTCGACGGCGACAACACTCCTATCATCCGCGGTTCTGCACTTGGTGCTTTGAACGGTGTTGCAGAGTGGGAGGAGAAGGTAATGGAGCTTATGGCTGCTTGTGATACATGGATTCCACTTCCTCCACGTGATATCGATAAGCCTTTCTTGATGCCTGTTGAGGACGTATTCTCAATCACTGGTCGTGGTACTGTTGCTACAGGTCGTATCGAGGCTGGTATCGTTAAGGTAGGTGATGAGGTTGAGATCCTTGGTCTTGGTGAGAACAGAAAGACTGTTGTTACAGGTGTTGAGATGTTCCGCAAGCTTCTTGATCAGGGTGAGGCTGGTGACAACGTTGGTTTGTTGCTCCGTGGTGTTGACAAGAACGATATCAAGCGTGGTATGGTACTTTGCCACCCAGGTCAGATCAAGCCTTACTCAGTATTCGAGGCTCAGGTTTATATCTTGAAGAAGGAAGAGGGTGGTCGTCACACTTCATTCCGCAACAAGTATCGTCCTCAGTTCTACCTCCGTACAATGGACTGTACAGGTGAGATTACTCTTCCTGCAGACGTTGAGATGGTAATGCCTGGTGACAACTTGAAGATCACTGTAACTTTGATCTATCCTGTTGCTCTTAACGAGGGTCTGACATTCGCTATCCGTGAGGGTGGTCGCACAGTAGGTGCTGGTCAGATTACTAAGGTTATCGAATAATTCGAGCACACAATGAAATAAAAATCCGGCTCCTTCGGGAGCCGCTACTTACGGGAATAGCTCAGTTGGTAGAGCACTGGTCTCCAAAACCAGGTGTCGGGAGTTCGAGCCTCTCTTCCCGTGCTATAAAATAAATGATTATGCTGACTAAATTTGTTAACTATTGTAAGGAATCTTACAATGAGCTTGTGCATAAGACAACTTGGCCGACCGCAAAACAACTCTCGAGCCAAGCAATTCTTGTGTTTGTATCGTCATTGGTACTGGCTGTGGTTGTGTTTGGTATGGATCAGCTCTTTGAGTTGGTTGCACGTATTGTATATCCATCATAAACTATAGTCCAAATGGCTGAAAGCAATAAAAAATGGTATGTCTTGCGTGCCGTTAGCGGTAAAGAGGCAAAAGTCAAGGAGTATATCGAGACCGATATAAAACTCCGTGGCCTCACCGATAAGGTATCGCAAGTTCTTATTCCTACTGAAAAGGTAGTTCAGGTGCGCAACGGTAAGCGTATCGTGAAGGAAAAACCATATCTCTCAGGCTATGTTCTTGTTGAAGCGGAGTTGGTAGGCGATATCGCCTTTACACTGCGCAATACACCCAATGTTCTTGGTTTCTTGGGTGGCATGGAGCAGCCTACACCAATCCGTCAGGCCGAAATTAACCGCATCCTGGGTACAGTGGATGAGTTGCAGGAGACTACAGACGAGAGCCTCTTGGAATTCTCTGTCGGCGAGGTTGTAAAGGTGAATGCAGGTCCTTTCTCGGGTTTTACAGGTGTTGTTGAAGAGGTAAATGCAGCTCGAAAGACCTTGAAGGTTATGGTAAAGATCTTCGGTCGTTCGACTCCTGTAGATTTAGGTTACATGCAAGTTGATAAAGAGTGATGCGGCTTCCACACATCACTCAATTGTTGTTAATTTTATAGATTTTTTTTACAATGGCAAAAGAAATTGCTGGACTTATCAAGTTACAGATTAAAGGTGGCGCAGCAAATCCATCACCCCCAGTAGGCCCTGCGTTGGGTTCTAAGGGTATCAATATCATGGAATTCTGCAAGGCGTTTAATGCCAGAACCCAGGATAAGGCCGGAAAAGTTTTGCCTGTTATCATTACTTACTATGCAGACAAGTCATTCGACTTCGTTGTAAAGACTCCTCCTGTAGCAATCCAGCTGCTCGAAGTAGCTAAGATTAAAGGTGGATCTGCAGAGCCTAACCGTAAAAAGGTTGCTACCATCACATGGGAGCAGGTAGAGGCTATAGCGAAAGAGAAAATGCCCGACTTGAACTGCTTTACTGTAGAGGCTGCCATGAAGATGGTTGCAGGTACAGCGAGAAGTATGGGTATCAGTGTAAGTGGAACTTTTCCCGGAAACAATTAAAAAATTAGACTAGAATGGGTAAACTGACAAAAAATCAAAAGTTAGCAGCCGCTAAAGTTGACACAGCTAAATCCTATCCATTGACAGAGGCTGTCGAATTGTTGAAGGAGATTACTTTCACAAAGTTCGATGCATCAGTGGATATCGATGTACGCCTTGGCGTTGACCCCCGTAAGGCAAACCAGATGGTGAGAGGCGTTGTTTCTCTCCCAAGTGGTACCGGTAAGGAGGTTCGCGTTCTTTGCTTGTGTACTCCCGATGTGGAAGAAGCTGCAAAAGCGGCCGGTGCTGACTATGTTGGTCTTGACGAATATATCGAGAAGATCAAAGGTGGTTGGACGGATATCGACATCATTATCACAATGCCGTCCATTATGGGTAAATTAGGTGCGCTCGGTCGTGTTCTCGGTCCTCGCGGATTGATGCCGAACCCAAAGAGCGGTACCGTTACTATGGATATACCAAAGGCTGTTAAAGAGGTGAAGCAGGGTAAGATTGACTTCAAGGTAGACAAGGCGGGTATTGTACACGCTTCTATCGGTAAGGCGTCATTCGCTCCTGAGGCTATCATCGCTAACGTTAAGGAGTTTATGGCTACAATCCACAAGCTCAAACCTTCAACAGCGAAAGGTACATATGTTAAGAGTGTATTCCTATCAACAACGATGAGCAAGGGTCTTCGCATAGATCCTAAGTCAATCGACTAATCCCGGATGAACTATGAAGAAGGAAGATAAAGTTAATTCTATTGCTCACATTGGTGACGTTATTAAGGAATATGCACACTTCTACTTGGTAGATGTAACTGCAATGAACGCAGCTGCAACAAATGCAATGCGTGCTAAATGCTATAAGCAGGAGGTTAAGATGCTTGTAGTTAAGAACACTCTTCTCAAGAAGGCGTTCGAGGCTGCCGAGGTTGATTACTCACCTCTCTACTCTTGCCTTAAAGGAACAACAGCTCTTTTGCTTTGCAATACTGCTAATGTACCTGCAAAATTGATCAAGGATGTTGCCGGTAAGGGTGAGATTCCTGCTCTCAAGGGTGCATATGCTGAGGAAAGCTTCTATGTTGGCGCAGAGCAGCTTGAGGCTCTTATCAACATCAAGAGCAAGAACGAACTTATCGCTGAGGTTGTGGCATTGCTGCAGTCACCGATCAAGAATGTTGTTTCAGCTCTTCAATCAGGTGGTAATACCATCCACGGAGTACTTAAGACACTCGGTGAAAGATAATAATCAAAATTCAATTAGTAAAAACAATTTAAATTTATACGAATATGGCAGATTTGAAAGCTCTTGCAGAAGAATTGGTTAACCTTACAGTAAAAGACGTTAACGAACTTGCAACAATCCTTAAAGAAGAATATGGTATCGAACCCGCTGCTGCAGCTGTTGCTGTTGCTGCTCCTGCTGCCGGCGGCGCTGCTGCTGAGGAGGAGAAGACAGCGTTCGACGTTGTTTTGAAGAGCGCTGGTGCTCAGAAGCTCGCAGTTGTAAAGGCTGTTAAGGAGGCTTGTGGTCTTGGTTTGAAGGAGGCTAAGGACCTTGTAGACGCTGCTCCTAGCGTACTTAAGGAGGGTCTTCCTAAGGCAGAGGCTGAGTCTTTGAAGAAGACTATCGAGGAGTCTGGTGCTGAGGTTGAGATTAAGTAAGCTCACACACGCCCTGCACAAGGGTATAATGGTTAAGAATCCGATAAAAGGGTTCTTAACCTTTTGTGCGTAAAAAGAAAAGTAAGTTATAAAACATTTAGCACGATGTCGTTAAAAACTGATAATCAAAGAATTAACTTTGCTTCTATAAAAGATCCAATGCCTT